>JAWKMK010000027.1:0-42368 GCA_041392275.1 Crocinitomicaceae bacterium
CGACAAGCGTTTACCTAAATATTTATCGGCTAACCAACCACCAATTAACGGCGTGAAGTAAACTAAACCTGTAAAATATCCGTACAACAACGTTGCACTTTGCGGATCCATTGCCAACCCTCCTTCAAATAATTTTTTCGTTAAATAAAGAATTAGAATGGCGCGCATTCCGTAATAACTGAAACGTTCCCACATCTCAGTGAAAAACAAAAGATATAAACCTTTTGGATGTCCTTTTTCTACTGTTGTACTCATTTTTAAGTTTTAAAATTGAAAGTCGTGAAGTTAACAATTTTTAGAAAAAAAATACTTTTCCACTACTTTTTTTAAAAAGTAACGAATAAAAATTACAAGGTGTTTAAATTAAATAACTGACAATTAATTATCTAACTCCGTGTAATAATTTTTTCAATACTGGATGCAACAACATAATGATAATTGCTACCACCAACGGAATGGCCGTAAACAATAAGAAAAAGTGACTTAATGAATACGATTCTTTGATGGCTTCTACTTGTCCGCCCAATACTGCTGCTAATTTTTGTGCAATGGCAATGGCCAAGTACCAAATTCCATACATAAACGCTAACATGCGCACCGGCACCAATTTACTTACATACGAAAGTCCAACCGGAGAAATAAACAACTCCCCAATGGTATGGAATAAATAGGTGAGCACCAACCAAACCATTGAAATTTTCACTCCTTCGGAAATGCCCCACGAACCAATGGCAAGCACCAAAAATCCGATGGCAACGAAAATTAATCCAAAACCATATTTGAAAGCAACAGCTGGATTGTGTTTAGAATCCCAAATTTTTGAGATAGAAGAGGCTAAAAGAATGATGAAAAATGAATTGAGCGTTGAGAACCAAGAAACGGTAATTTCAGAAGCCTCTGCTGTAAATTCTTTGTACAACATGGTTAACACCGCCATCCAAATCAAGGCAAAACAAACGAATAAAATAACGTTTGAAACACTGATTTTATCCCAAGTGGCGCGTGCCAATTTGATAAGAACCCATGAAATAATGGAAAGCGGAACAACAGCCAACAATGCATTTACGATATTAAATGTTGTTAAGGCACTGCCCACTAGAGTACGGTCAACATAATCGCGGGCAACAATTACCAATGAAGAAGCACCTTGCTCAAAACTCATGAAGAAAAATAGAAGTGAACCTGCCAAAATGATGATGGCAAACATTCTATCGCGCACTACTTTTCCATAGCGCATAATACGACTCACCAATAAATAGAAAAACAATATCAACGTTGCAATAATGACTACAAACTGACCTCTAAAAACTCCTCCATTACCTGTGGAAATATCTAAAAAATTGAACATATCCATGTCTGGAATATTTTTAGAAATAGGGTCGTTGAAGGCATATAATAATCCTAAAACAGATACAATGCTGATTAAAATAACATCCAATTTTTTGAATGGATTTCTGATTTTTTCATCGGGATGCTTGTAATTATCTTCTGTTGTCATCTTCCGAAGTTTGTTTTTTTACGTCGCCAATTGTTCCAAACAATGGTTTTGCTAACCAAAATTGGATGGTTCCCCAACAACATAAAAATACCGGGGCCAATCCAAAACCATAATGCCAACCAAAGCGCTCTGCAAAGTAACCGCACAACATCATTCCAAAGAAAGCACCTGCGTTTACACCCATGTAAAAAATGGTATATCCACCGTCTTTCTTTTCGGGTGTGTTTTTATACATTTCACCAATAATTGAAGGCATATTAGGTTTAAAGAATCCAGTCCCTAATACCAAACAAGCCAATCCTATAAAAAACGTAGCATTGCTTTCAATGGCCATGCTGGCATGTCCAATGGTCATGATGATAGCACCAATGATAACCGATTTCCACGAGCCAAGTACTTTATCTGCCAAAACACCACCAAAAACTGGTGTGATGTAGAGCAACATTACATAAGTCCCATACAAGGCAGATGCCGATTCTACTGTCCAACCCAATCCAGATCTTGCATCACCTGCAATAACAGCAGCGGTGAGGTATTGGATTAACAAAACACGCATTCCGTAGAATGAAAAACGCTCCCACATCTCGGTGAAAAACAAAACGAATAATCCGCTTGGGTGACCCAAAACTTGAGGTTGAACGAAGTTAAGAGATTTGCTATTGCTCATTGGTTTTTATTGATTTTTGTGTAATTAAAATCTCCGAAAATACAGTTTTTTTTCAATAAATGACCAGTTTTTGAGCAATAGCAACTTAAAAATCCTTTAGGATTGCTTAATTACATTGCTTTTTAGCACCACTTCTCCGTTGAGTATGATGTATGTTTTTCCCAAGAATACAAATGTTTTTCCTTCTGACATGTCTACTAAGTTATTCAAATCTTTTTCCATGGTGTGCACAGATCCTCCTGTTTTATGCGCCAAGTTGATGTATTGAACATTTACGCCAAATTCAACACCACAAAGTATCACGCGCACTGGGATTTTTATTTTTGAGATGAGCTCAAAGTCCCGTAAATCGGCATAATTATCGGCAATGAATATGATTTCTTTGGAATAAGGAAATTTTTCTTGCGCTTCCAAAATTGCTTCAATACCGTTTTCTTCAGCATCGCCACTGCAACCTTTAGAAACAGCTTCTAATAACAGTGCGTGGTATTCTTCATATAGATTGGTGCTTTTGTTATAAATGCCACCCGTTTGTCCTATCACTTTTTTGTGGTTGGGTTTGCCATCGCCATCGTTAAAAAACACAATGTTGCAATTTTCTTTGCGGTTCATTTTCAATAAAAACCAAAAAGCAGTTTGCGAAATGTAAGGATACATGCTACAAGTAACATCGGCAACTATGGTAGGGTGTTTCCACTGTTTGTTGCGTGTAAAAGCGGCTAATACGGTTGAATCTTTAAATGATTTTAAATCTTTTGGCGTTACTTTGTAACTACCATCCTTGGGTAAGTTTTGGTATTCCAATTGTTCTTGTTGGCTCAACGCTGCATTTTGAGGTGCCACGTAGTAAATTACAACACCGTGAAACAGTAATTTGGCTTCGCTTTCATTGTTGCACGACATCTGTCGGACCATTTGCCAAGAAATTAAACTGTCTTTTACCAAATCTGGTCGAATTTCTAATGCTTTTTGGATACGCCCGCGGTTCAATTCTTTCAAATCCATTGTTTTGGGATAATCCGTGAAAACTAAATCAATGCGGACTATATCTGCACTTTTTAGTTCGGTTTTGTTCATAACCGATAGCACCGAAGATTCTCCAAACGACATGTTGATAACTGCCGATTTAAGATAGGAATTGGCAATTTTGTAAACTGCGGTTTTTTTCTCCGGTTGATTTAAAATGTCGTCGATAGTACGAACTTTACTTTGTGCCAACAAACATCCGTTTGCCAACAGCGCAATTGATAGAAATAAGGGTTTCATGATTCGAGAGTTTACTAAATATAACGCTATTAGCACTTGATGTTACAAAAAAATGTGAAACGAAGTAGATTGTTAAAATCTTAAAACGAAGAGATTGCATATAAACAATGATAGGATGATTGCATTATTTTCTTGAAAAAAATTTATTTTAAAAATTAAACAAGTAGGGTGTTTTTCTTAATTTTAAAGGCAAGAAAAAAGCACAAATGTTCATCGATATCCACAGCCATCAAGCAACACAAAAATTTCACACTGTTATCAATGCGGATTTAATTCCAACAGATAATTGGTGTTCGTATGGTGTGCATCCGTGGTATGTGGAACAAACAACTGTTACTTCATTGCAAAAGTTAGAACAGTTGATACAACAACCCAACTGTGTGGCTGTAGGTGAATGTGGTTTGGATAAAATATGCAATACAGCGTGGGATAAGCAAATGCAATGGTTTGAGCAACAAATTCAACTTTCCGAAAAACACCAAAAACCGTTGATTATTCATTGTGTGAAAGCCATTCAAGAAACAATTGTCCTCAAACGCCAATACCAACCACAGCAACCGTGGATTTTTCATGGTTTTAGAAAAACAACTACTTTACAACAAGTATTGAACGAAGGTTTTTATGTTAGCATTGGAGCTGCGGTTATGTCCGACGAAAAATTGCAATCAATAGTTCCAGAAATACCCATTAATCGGTTGTTTTTAGAAACCGACGATCAACCAATTTCAATTGTTTCAATTTATGAAAAGGTGGCGCAAATTAGAGGAGTTTCGGTTGAAGAATTGGAACAACAACTACTAGAAAACTACCAACGAGTTTTTGAAAAAACTAAAATCTAACTATTTTTGAAAAAAAAAACAAAGTGGGAGATTGGTTAGAACGTTCTGAATTATTGTTGGGCAAGGAAGCCCTTGAAAAAATTAAAAAATCACATGTTTTAGTGGTCGGATTGGGCGGTGTAGGCTCGTTTGCAGCTGAATTTATTTGCCGTTCGGGAGTTGGAAAAATGACCATTATTGACGGAGATGTTTTTGATGTCACCAATAAAAATCGTCAGTTGATGGCCATGGATTCTACCATTGGTAAAAACAAAGCGGTTGTTTTGGGCGAAAAACTCAAAGACATCAATGCTGATTTAGATTTAACAATCATTTCAGAATTTGTTGTACCCGAGCGTGTATGGGAGATTTTGGAAGAAACCAAACCCGATTTTGTGATGGATTGCATTGACTCTGTAAGTCCAAAAATTGAATGGATAGCCGCTTGTTTGCGTATGAAAATCAGAATTATAACACATTTAGGAGCAGGCGGAAAAATGGATCCATTTGCTGTGAAAATAGCAAGATTAACTGCTACTTATAATTGTAAATTAGCAGCTCATCTTAAAGATAGATTGCGACGACGAGGAATTGATACCAAGCGCGTGAGAGCCGTTTTTTCAAGTGAATTGCAACGAAAAGATGCTTTAAAAATGACCGATGGAAGTAACTTTAAAAAGTCATTTTACGGAACATCTTCCTACACGCCAGCATTGTTTGGATTGATGGGAGCAGCAGAAGTGATTAAATACTTGAGCGGTCAAGAAAAATTTTAATCGATATCAAAACGTTTCAAATCGGATTTAAGATTATCTAAAACCGTCGTTCCGTCCACCACTTTAAACCATTCATAAAATAGTTGTTCGCTTATTTCTGGATGATCTTCTGGATTTTCGGTAATCATGCTCAATTCATTCAAAAATATTTTTTTGTAATGACTTTTAATCACGTGCTCCGACTCTATAAAATCTTCTTCGATTAGATAAACGGTTGGCTCCACTTCATCCGATTCATTAAAATAAATATCTTCTTCAAAATTGTTGGCCCAATCAAAAAAAGGTTTTTTAGGCGATACAATTAAAAATCCACGGTTTACAATTTTCATATTTTTACTATTTAGTGAGGGTGGGTGCAATTATTCCTTCTTTCTCATCAACGTAATTGGTCCATGCAACGTTGCCGAATTTACTTTGCATTAAAATGAAATTCCATTTACTTTCTTTATCCAAAAGGTAGATTTTCTTCCATTTTTTTAATTCGTTCAAGCTAGCATCCAACGTGTGCAATTGAATAATACAGGTGTCGTTTTGCAAAATAAGTAGATTGGTTTTTTGAATGTTTGTTTTTTTGCCAATTTCCACCATCGAACAACGTTTTCCAAAGCAATTCATCCAATTTAAAAAAGCATTCATGGATTTGGTAGAATCTTTAAAACTCCAACGCAAATAGGTAATGGGTTTTCCGCCCAACCAATAATCAAATTTTTCTACTTGTTTGGGGGCAAAACGCTCGGGAATGGTTAATTCTTCGTTCAGCGAAACAGAATCCCAGTGAATGGCATTTTCTTTTAATAAATCAAGGTTCAACGAAGTTGTAAACTGTTGTTTTTGTTCGGTTTCAACTTTTTTTGGTTGTTTATCGGCAGCTGCTTTGGGCATTATTTCCTCCAAATCCACCGGTTGGTCGTTGGGTGAAGAGCAAGCTACAAGTGTCAAAAAAAAGAAGCTATACAACCAAATTTTCATTGCTATTATTTTTTACAAAGTTGAATAAATTGCTTGGTTTTTACAAATCCAAACCATAAATGTATTTGTCGTCTCTAAAATAAATATCGCGGAGCAACACCACTTCTTTTTCAGGAGTGATGACAACTGTGTGGTATTCAATAAAGATTGGTATTCTATTCTTAATTGGAATTTTGTGGTGTTTCAAAGGCAACAACATTAAACTATCCAAACTGTCAGCGGTTACAGGATTTTCGTCGAGTTCTAAAACAATTTTTGCTAATTCCAACGGATTTTCTGTACGTATGCATCCGTGCGAATAGGTTTTTGCAATTTTTTTGAAATAATTTTTAGAAGGGGTATCGTGAAAATAGACGTCGTATTTACTGTGAAATTCAAATTTCAAGACCCCCAATGAGTTTTTTGGACCCGGTTGCTGCACCACTTTATACGGAAAACTATTTTTTTTGATTTTTCCCCACTTTACTTTATAAGGGTTTATTGTGTCTTTGTTGCGCAACAGCACCATGTTGTTACGATCAAAATAATTGGGGTTTGCTTGAGCAGCAGGTAAAATTTCCTTGCTAGCAATGGAGTAGGGCACGTTCCAAAACGGATAAGCCACAATGGTGTGTAATTTGGATTTCAATTCGGGAGTTTGATTTTCCAATTTCCCAACAACAATGGTGTGTTCCGAACACAAGGTATCTTCGTTATACAAACGCAACTTATATTCTGGAATATTGATTAAAAAATAGCGCTTGGGTGACTTTTCTTTTCGTCTAATTTTTTCCATTTCAAGGGCGATGCGTTGTGCTTTGTGAAGGTTGGTTTCATTCAGTGCCTGCACCGTTTCGTTGTCGATTTTTCCCGTAGGGTTGACCCAATTTTTTTCTTGAAATCTTCGCAATGCCCGCACAAAAGAAAGTGAATCATCTTGTTGGAGGCTATCCAAATAATGGTGTTGCACTAAAAATTGTTGAGTAAGTGCACGGGTGTTGGTTGAATCCTGATTTTCGGGTTTTATGGTGGCTGGAATGGAGGTAATGTCGTTTTGTTGCACAAACGTAAACAGATAGTTTGCCAATGTGTGGTAGTTGGTATCGGCCGGACCCCAAGCAATGATTTTCTCTGCATATTTTTTTTGCGAAAAATCGAGCAATGTATCCAGCGAATTCAGTGGTACGTAGCGATTAGGTTTTAATACTTCCAACGTAGAATCCGACATGCCGTAGTGCAAATCTTTATAGCTTCGGGCCAATCCGCAAACAATTGCCAATTCATTTTGAAGTGCTACACTATCGCTCCAATTTAAATCAAATCGTTTTTTGGAAAGTCCAAATTGAATCGGTGTTTGCAATAAATGATGGAGTGCAGTGCCAATTTCATTCAATCCTTCTTTTGAGGTCCAAAGGGGTTTAAAATTTCGTTGTTCGTAATAGGCATACAACAAGTTTCTTCCTTGTTCGTCTATGCCCAATGTTTGTTGATACTCAGGAGAAAGCATTAATTGCAATGTTTCTTCGAGTGTTAAGTGTTTTTGAATAATTTCTTGCTCTGTAATTTTTGTTTTACAGCTTGTAAATAGTACAATAGAAGCCAGTAAGATGATGTATTTCATTATTTAAAAGTAGTAATTAATTTTGATGTGCATTGGTATTTTGGGTAGAAAATAATCAATCACCAACCTTTTGTCGCTTTTGCTTTGATAATTAAATCTTTATTTTACTTTTGTGTTGTATGAAAATAGCAATTACAGGAGCATCTGGCCATATTGGTGGTGTTTTGTGCCGCGAGTTAATCAAAGAAGGGCATGAAGTGGTGGCGTTGGTACGTAGTTCTACCAAAGCACTTAAGGATTTGAAACTCACCAAAGTAGATGGTGATGTGTTGCAGTTGGATTCACTTCGTCAATTGATGCAAGGGTGCGATGCCGTAATTCATGCTGCAGGTGCCATAAAGCTGGGTTATAAATTCAATAAAAAATTGCACGATATCAATGTGGTGGGAACTAAAAATGTGTTGCAAATTGCCCAAGAATTGAACATTCCAAAAGTGGTTCATTTTAGCTCTATTCACGTTTTTAAACAAAGTCCCTACGAAGAAGAATTAAACGAAACACGTGTTTTTGTTGGTGATAAATCTGTTTTTTATGATCAAACAAAAAGAGATGGGCACCTGTTGGCTTTGGAAGCAGCAAAAAACGGTCAACATGTTGTGGTTGTTTGTCCCACAGGCGTTGTTGGCCCAATTGATTTTGCTCCGTCAAAACTCGGTAAGGCTGTTATTGATATTTACAACGGAAAAATTCCCGCTGTTGTTAAAGGTGGGTTTGATTTTGTAGATGTTCGCGATGTGGTGCAAGGAGCGTTATTGGCATTGGAGAAAGGAAGAAGTGGAGAAACCTATATTTTGGGAGGTCATTATTATTCCATAAAAGCATTTGCAGACATGGTGTTACATGTTAAAAATAGCAAGAAAAAAATGGCTGTTTTACCTTTTTTCATGGCAATATTAGGAGTTCCATTTATTAAATTATGGGCAATGTTAACCAAACAACCACCCTTGTATGACCTAGTTTATATGGATATTTTGCAAGATGGCAACCAAAAAGTAAGCTCCAATAAAGCAAAAAATGAATTGGGATATCAACCACGCCCGTTGACAGAAACCATTGCTGATACAATAAATTGGTTTAAAGAAACGGGGAAAATTAAAACAAAATGAGTTACGAAATTTTCAATTATTTCACGCAAGCATGGATTGCAATTGCTGTTATTGTGTTTTTTGCACTTTTATTTATAACAGCACCTTATGGTCGCCACACCAAAAGAAGTTGGGGACCCTTGATTGACAACCGTGTGGGTTGGGTGGTTATGGAAATTTTTGTAATTGCAGTGTTGTACTTTTTTATTTTTACTGGGCGTTATGCTGCTATACAATCCACTACCAATATTGTTATTATTGGTTTGTTTTCCTTGCATTATTTCAATCGCAGTTTGATTTTCCCATTTCGTTTGCGCACCAAAGGCAAAAAAATGCCACTTTCCATTGTATTGATGGGAATGACTTTTAATTTAGTAAATGGGTTTTTAATTGGTTATTTCTTAGGTAATTTTAGAGTTTATGGCAATGATTGGTTAACCAGCCCCGAGTTTATTGTTGGTGCCGTTTTGTTTTTTATTGGGTTAATCATCAATTGGCATTCGGACACAGTGTTAATCAATTTACGAAAACCAGGCGAAACAGGCTATAAAATTCCGCAAGGTGGATTATTTCGTTGGGTGAGTTGCCCGAATTTATTGGGCGAAGTATTGGAATGGGGCGGTTTTGCAGTTTTAACGTGGAGTTTGCCAGGTTTGGCATTTTTTATTTGGACTTTTGCTAATTTAGTACCAAGAGCTTTGTCGCACCACAAATGGTATCGTTCTCATTTTGGAGAAGACTATCCAGCAAAAAGAAAAGCAGTTATTCCGTTTTTGTGGTAGATTTGTTTAATTATTCGTAAATAGTATATTGACTTGATGTATTTTTGAATTAAATAAATGAGTGAATTTTAACTATGAACGTTACCGGTGGTTTAATTTTCGCTAAAATTATTTCTTTTTTAGCCATTGGCGCATGTCTGAAATTACATCTTCACTCTTAACAATCTTACCTTCAATTATATCTTTTCTACCATTATCGATTGCAGTTTGTTGCTTGTTGGATAATTGATACAATTCTTGCTCAGTAGAATCAAAAATTGTTTGGAGCGCATTTAAAAAATTCAAATCAGAAGAATTTCTAATTCTAAAAATTAAATTCTTTTTAATTTGTGCTGTCAAATCCATGGCTTACAATTTATTTTAAACCAAAAATAAGGATTTATCTTTAACAATCATTGTTTTGGGCATTAAAAAATACATTCGTATATTTCATTATTTAGTGATTTTTTATACCGTTATCCACATCAAAAAGAGCATTTAGGTATTTGTCAACATACAATTGGAATTCTTTGGATTTGTATTGTTGAATAAAACGAGGATGCTCCAAAACGGTCATTTTTTCAAATAAATGTGCTTCAGCATTGATTTTTTTAATGAAAGTGGCATTTTTTTTACCCAAAACAAGCACTTCTTTGCGGTTCATGCCCATGGCAAAATGTTGGCGCAATGTTTCTATCATGTATTCTTTAACGGTAGCAAAAAGCTGCACATCATCGTAATAATTGGCATTTACCCAATCGCCTTTTTTTGTTTTTTGCACTATTGCCAACGGAAAGGGTGAATTGATATAAAACTTGCTATAAAACGCCTCCGCCCCACCAAAAGCGGCAATTACTTTGTATAAAAATACCGAAGAAACTTCGTGCGTGTGCGCCGAATGCATGGCAATGCCACATTCACTTTCCAAGCGTTTGGTATCGGTAAAAGGTACGCCCGTAACTCCAGCTCCGTGCCGACTTGGATTGATTCCAATGATAAACGTGCGTTGGTTGTTGTCGTTGTAATATTTTTTATAAAACTGCTCCATCACCACCAACGTTTCAGGGTTGTCCACATACGGATTCAATACTCCAAACCCATCTGGCAATTGGTTTGAATACACCAACGATTGGTTAAATGCAATGACATGTTCGGCTATTGTTTTCATGGGGTGAAGATGATTTGAGAAGTAAATATAAGGAAACATCAAGTATTAAACTAATTATGCAAGCAGAAGATTTCTTTTTGATATTTTTTTAAACTTATTTTTTTGAAGTGTTAAATTTTTAATGAGCTCATACTATTAAGTTTTATTTGATATATCTTTGTACAATCTACTAAATCAATTTAGTAGATAATTTATCAACACTAATTAACAATATTATGAAACAATTTTACACTTTTTTAAGAAACTATGTTGGAGTAGTAGTTGCGTCATTCGTAGCTTCAACAATGTTCGCACAAACAGTAGATGTGCAAATCGGTAGTGGAACTGGTACTTCGACAAATTTACCAATTACCTCCTATTATGGTTATTCCTATTCACAACAGCTCTATACAGTATCTGATTTGAACACAGTAGGTATTACTGGACAAGCTCAAATTTCAAAAAATTAGATTCTACAAGACAACAGGAAATTTGAACAATAGTTTATCGTCATGGGTTGTTTATTTAGGGAACACAGCAAAAAACTCGTTTTCATCAACATCAGATTGGGTAACATTATCAGGTTTACAGCAAGTATTTTCGGGTACAGTAACTAATGCGGGTGATAACGCTTGGTATGAAATTACATTTTCTACACCTTTTATTTGGGATGGCACAAGTAATTTAGTAGTTGCTATTGATGAAAATCAATCTAGTTATGCAACTTCTAATTCCAATTGGCAAGTGTCAAATCTTGGAACAAATAGAAGTATTTATTATAGAAATGATAGTACAAACCCTGATCCTGCTTCACCGCCATCAGCAAACGGAAGCTACAACTATGTTAATAACATGCAACTTGTAGCAACTTTACCAAGTGATTGTGCTGGAGCACCTGTTTTGGCTTCAATTACACCAAATTCAAACTTGTTATGTGTAAATGACGATTTAGAGTTATCAATTGATAATGCAACAACAAATTATTTTTATAATGGAATTACTTATCAATGGCAACAATTTGATGGCACTAACTGGAATGATATTAGCGGCGCAACAGAGAGTTCATTTTCTGTAGAAGGTGTTTCTGTCTCTGCAGATTATAGAGTGGTTATTGGTTGTTCATTTACAGGGGATAACACAGAATTAACACCTGTTTCAATTACAGTAAATGCCTTACCAACAGTTGTAGTTGATAAAAGTACAAGTGTAATTTGTTCTTCTTCATCGGTTGCCATTACTGCAAGTGGTGCCGATTCATATGTTTGGTCACCAGCTACAGGCTTAAGCTCAACAAACACAGCAGTTGTTAATGCTAGTCCAACGTCTCCTACAGTTTATACTGTAACAGGAACTGATGCAAATGGTTGTGTTAATACAGCACAATCTACAGTAACTCCATATAATAATGTAGCAACAAATGTGGCAACAACTCCAACTGAATTATGTGAGACAAACGTTCCAACTTCAATTACGGTTATTGCCCCTGCAGATGTTGATGGTGGTAACTGGGAATATAGATTTTTGAATGGAGATGGTACAACAGAAGTTCAAACTTGGAATGCAACAAATACATATAATTTTATTCCAACAGAAGATTCTGTTTATACCTACTTCTATCAATTAAGAAATTCAGCATGTGCTACTCCACTTGATTCTGTTATGGTTTCAATTGTAGTTGGTTTTGGTGCTGAAGACGTTGCAATTACAAATTATGATTGTAATAATCTTGCTGGTTCTGTAACTTTAATCAATCCATTTGGTCAAACAGCCGAAACGGTTATGTATGTTAATGATTTTAATGCACCTGCAGATTTAACTGCATTTGAGTTGTTTGGTAATGCTGCTAATACGGATGATCGTTTAGTTCTTACTCCTTCAGCTACAAGTAATAATGGGAGTGCGATGTTAACTATGCCAGGTTTTACTGTTGGAACGAACAATTCTTATTCTATTTCGTTTGACTTAACTGCAGATATGCCAATTAATAACTACGGTACTGGTGGTGCCGATGGTATTACGTATTCATTTGGTAATGATGCAACTCCAACTTCTAATGGTAGTAATCATAATGGACGTGGAACAAAATTGCGTTTATCTTTTGACTCAGCACAAAATAGTGGAGAAAACAATAACCAATCAGGAATTTATTTAGTGTATGGTTGGACAGCAAATAATGCTTTTGGCCCTGCAAGTACTCAAACTTTGGCATATTCAAATAACACTGCATTATGGAAAGGTAAAACAGATGTGCCAGTTGTTTTAACAATGAAACAAAACGGTACTGCTGATTTAACTGTAGATGGCGTTACTGTATTTAGTAATGTTCAATTACCTCAGGCATACCTTGATGCAGATGTAACTAATTGGAAACATTTATTCTCTGCTGGTACAGGTGGAGATGCGCTTCGTCATGCTATTGATAATTTAAATATTTCTGCTGGAGTAATGCAATATGGAATTACTCAAAATGCAACAGCTACACCACAAGATTGGCAATTGTCTCCTTCATTTACAGATTTAATGCCGGGTACATATTATATTTGGGCTGCTAAAGACGTAACAGCTGTTTGTGGAAAACAAATCAAAACTATTGAAATTGTAAACACAAATCCAGTAGTTAATTTAGGTGCAGACACAACTATTTGTCAAGGAGAATCTTTGGTACTTGATGCAGGTAATCCTGGAGCAACTTATGTATGGAGTGGAACAAATGAAGTTAGCCAAACATTGACTGTTACAACAGCAGGTACATATACTGTTTATGCAACAGCAGCTAACGGATGTTTTGGTGTTGGAAATATCAACATTGCAGTTAATGATGCACCAACAGCAACAGGTATTTACAGACAAGGAGCTTATCCAACGTTTACATATACTGTTTTAAATGCAAACAATGCAGATGCTTATGATTGGAATTTTGGTGATGGAACTACATTGACGAATGCTCCTTCTACAGTAACACATTATTATACAAGTGATGCAACTGTAACAGTTACTGCAACATTGACAAATGAATGTGGTTCAACTCAAGTTTCTCAAACGTATGCAGATCTTTCTGTAGAAGAAAATCAATTAACAGGTTTGGCAATCTTCCCTAATCCTGCTACAGATCAATTTACAGTTTCAGTAGATAATTCTAGCAATGCAACAGTATCTGTGGTTTCAACAACAGGTACTAAAATGATGGATTCAACTGAATTCTCAAATACAATTGTAGTTAATACAACTAATTGGGAAAGCGGAATCTATTTTGTTGTTATAACAAATAATGGACAAACTGCTACAAATAAAATTGTAGTACGTTAATTCCATAATAAATCTCAGAGGGAGAGGTCATCTCTCCCTTTTTTATTTATTAAACTTTTTGCTTATAATATTCGTCTTATATAAAATGTTAATTATATAGTCATGAGGTTAGTTATTTTATTAAGTATAGTAACAACATTGTCAACTCATGTTGTGTTATCTCAATGTGGCACTGTATCACCTAATTTAGGGAACGATACATTGATTTGTCAAGGACAATCGATAGCTTTAAACCCTGGAACATTTAATTCTTATTTGTGGGATAATAATTCAACAAGTGCTACTCGAAATGTAACACAAACCGGAACCTATTGGGTAAAAGTTGGAACGATGGATCTAACTGATAATCTTATCATGAACGGTGATTTTGAGCAAGGAAATACTGGTTTTTCAACTGGATACACCTATACCAATTCATCAACAGGAACATACGGAATGTTATCTCAGGAAGGGTATTATACTATTACAAGTTCTCCAAGTTCTGCTCATACCAACTTTATGTCATGTTCTGATCATACCCCACCTTCTGGAACGCAAATGATGGTTGTTAATGGAGCTAATAGCCCAACTAATTTATGGTGTCAAACGGTTAATGTTACACCAAATACAGATTATTATTTTGGTACATGGGTGTCTAATGCATTGAATGACGCTAACGTGGCTCAATTGCAATTTTCTATCAATAATTCAACAATAGGCTCCATATTCTCTCCTCCAACTACGGGTTGTTCATGGGTGCAGTTTTACCAAATTTGGAATTCTGGAATGTCAACAACCGCCGATATTTGTATCCTTAATCAAAACACAAATATTTCAGGAAATGACTTTATGATTGATGATGTAACGTTTACGACCATTTGTTATGGTTACGATACAATAAATGTAACAAATGTTCCTAAACCAGTAATTTCTGTTACTCCCAACGATACAATTTGTGTTGGACAAATTTCCTCAATTACAGCTTCATCAACAACGTCTAATTTGACTTATACTTGGAATCCTGGGAATATTCAGTCCGATGAATTGAATGTCTCACCAACTACTTCTACGTTTTATTCGGTTACTGCTGTTGACACCAACGGATGTACCTCTGATTTAGTTAGTAGATTAGTAAATGTTTTGTCCACACCAACAGTATCTACAATTGAATTAGCAGATACTGTTTGTTATGGAGATACTGTTTATTTAACTGCTTCGTCATCCAATCAAAACTTAACATATAATTGGACTCCAATTGGGGCTAATACACAGCAAATAAAAGATGTTCCAACAGTTTCCACGCAATACATCGTTCAAGCAACAAATCAAATAGGTTGTTCGGGTTATGATACAATCAATGTTGTGGTTATTCCACCATTAAGTTTAACGTTTACAGGAAATACAACCATTTGCGAAGGCGGCAGCACTACGCTTACTGTTTCTGGTAATATTCCTCAAATGCAATATGTTTGGGAAAATTCAACTACAGGAAGTCAAACAATTGTCGCTCCAACTAACAGTGCTTATGTTCATGCAACAGGTTCTTACCTCAATTGTCCACAAGCAACGGATTCAATTTTTGTGATTGTTAATGCCATTCCATCTATTCAATTACCTGCTGATATTCAAATTTGTAAAGGAGAAGTTGTAGAAACTACTGTAGTGCCAACACCAACTTCCAGCACTGTTTATTGGGTTTCAATAGGAGGTATAACAGGTGCAACTCAAACACTAACTGCTACAGATGATCAATACATACTTGTTTATGCCGATAATTTAGGTTGTGTTTCTGCTGTTGATTCCTTTTATATCGATGTGTTATTGTCATGTGATATTACTGTACCAAATGTGTTTACTCCCAACAATGATGGTGTAAATGATGGATTTTCATTGCTAACCTATGATGGAATTGAAAGTTTAACTTGTGTTATCTTAAACCGATGGGGAAATGTTATTAAACGCTTTGATCAACCAAATTTTATTTGGGATGGTAAAGATGCTAGTGGTAATGCACAAGCAGAAGGCGTTTATTTTTATCGAATAACAGGATTAACCTCTGGTGGAGAAGAAATCGAAAAACAAGGCTTCATTACTCTTGAAAGATAGGTGAACTGAATTAATGATTTTCAAAAGTCTTCTTCTATCTATAAAATCTACGTAGAAGAAGACTTTTTTATTTTTTTATTATTGAGAATAATCGCTTTTACAACATAGATTGTTTTATGTTGTACTTTATTAAATCACTCTTTCGTTTCCAATGCTTCTCCTGCTGCTTCTGGAATGGTAGCATTTGCTTTTTCAGCACGTGATTGACACAAGCTGCACAATTCTGTTATTTTTTTCAACTCACGCGCTTGCGCCACTGTTCCTGTAAAAATTTCATCGGTTTTATCGGTGTTGATGTAGGAACACGAATCGGATAAATGGTATTTTGTGCCCGATTTTGTCCAATACACCAAATTCTGACCATTATTCAAATCTTCAACCTGATGCGTTTGTTGGGTGTATTCTTCAACCGATGGTGGATTGAAATCGTATCCAGTAATTCCAGCAATTACCAATGCCGCACCTGCAATACTTCCCAAAATTGCTTTTTGTTTTTTATCGATGTTTTTATTGGTTAAAATAAAAATAACAAGGGGTAAAAATGCAATGATGGCTGCAAATAAACCCAATTGACTTTGCATGAAAAATAACAATTTATTTTTTTCAGATGCAGGGTCTAAACGGTTGGATTTTTTCCATAAAAGTGAACCAACAATTACCAAGGCTAAATCCACCACAATCAACGTAATGATTAACCACATTACAACAGGTTGCTTGAACAATAAATTGATTGCCCAAATTTGAGCCCCTATTGCCAATGCCCATAAAATACCAGCAATTAGGCGCAATTGCGTAGCTCTTCCTTTTGCCTCTTTGGTAGGCGTGAAATCAGGTCTATTACCCGATGTTGAGGTGTTTTGTGGTTCATTTCCACCTACGTGCGTAACTTTTTTATCAGTAGCCATATAGTTAATTTAGATTATTTACATTGTTTGTTTTGGTGTTGAGCGTCCAATAAATCCAAAATGGTTTTAACTGGACTAAAAGTTTCCGAAGATATTTCAATAAACAGTGTGTTCCAAAATGCCATTCCACCGTTCCACAATCCCGGCAACTCCATAAATTTAATGTCTTGCCCTTTTTGATTTTTCTCAACAATAAAATATTTAGAATCGTCGCGGTAATCCAATAAATTCAATTTTTTACCCTCCAAATCTTTAGTTGAAAGCGCAATCATCACAGGGTTAAAGTGCGTGCTTTTTACCATCAATCGAAATTGCTCTCCTTGAATGTTAATTTGGGCTTTTTCAACAATTTGTTTGGATATTGCACCGTTGTCGTCAATCCAAAATGGTCCACCACCTGGTTGCCCTTCGTTTCTTACCATTCCACACACACGAACCGGACGATTCACTATTTTTTTTATTGCTTCACTGTCTGTCAACTGATTAATTTCTGTAGGCGACAAGAATTGGTATTTTTTATTTACTGCAACCAACGCTTCTTTTGTCGGATGGTTGTAAATGGCACGTAATTCATCTTTAAATTCTTGCAAAACACCACCTAAAATTGCCCATGTATCCATCGAAAAGTTGGAATAGCTGAAATGCTGCACGTTATCAATGTTTTTGATGAAAATCAATTCTTCATCTAACTGATTGAGGTTGTCCAACAAAGCACCATGACCAGCGGGTCTGCGAAAAGGAGTGCCATTTTGGTCGATCGTGTTGCCCTTCAAATCAAAAGCATACGAATCCGACTCTTTGGATTGAACAGAGTAAGAAACCTGATACGATTTTCCCGTCAATCCTTCTAAATTGGAAATACTTTCTTTAATGTTTTTCTCAAATTCGGGTTGCACTGTAAAATGAAACTTAGCTCTACCGTTGGATAGACGTGTTCCTTGCAACACGTGCTCTTGAAAAGGATTCAACACAAAAGGTTCATTGAAGTGAAAAGGGATTAATCCTTTGGGAAAATTACCGTAATTTAAAAATTCTTCACTCAATAAATAACGAGCAATTTCTTCAGCATCAGCCGTGTTTTCAATAATTCGTTCTTTAAGATCGTTTGGAAAAATCTGAAAAAACGCAAATTCTTGAATGTGGTTCATAAAACGTTCCACCGCACTTAAATCTGCTTTGTCGGGTTGTGTTAAGAAATCATACAAAAACGCAAACATGCGCGAGCCTGAACCCGATGCAGGAATGAAATATAGTGGCGATGCCTCGCTAGCTTTAAAATGTTGAATGGTATTTTTTCGTTCATTGTCGGATAGTTGTAAATCCCTTCGTTGATACGACAAGGAGCAACAACACCACTTTTGAATGTTCGCCAAATACTTTTTTTTGTTGTTCTTTTATTATTTCTGCCGAATTCATACGTAATTTTGAAGTCTATTGATTTAATTTGTAACGTGAATCTATTGTTCGAATATATAAAATATCATTGGAAAGCCAAAAAAAGACACGGCACTCATTCACCATTTATTTATGAATTAGTCGATAAATGTTTGCAAGTAACTGTAAATGAACAAGATGAAAAAGAAATAAAAAATTTAATTTCTCAATTAAAAAACAATCATTCTACCATTCAAATTGCTGATTTTGGTGCAGGTTCTAAAAAATTAAACAATGAACGAAAAATAAGTTCTATTCTCAAAATCAGTTCAAGCAAAGGAAAATACGCCCGATTTTTTTACCAATTGGCAGCTTATTATCAACCCCAGCATGTTTTAGAATTTGGAACATCGCTGGGAATCGGTACCTTGCATTTTGCAAAAGGAAATCCATCTGCTCAAATTACAACCGTCGAAGCGTGTCCGCAAACTGCTCAAGTGGCACGACAAAATTTTGAGCAATTGCAGTTGAAGAATGTCAATTTGGTGAATGCTACATTTCAAGATTTTTTGAACAATACTACATTGTTGCCTTACGATGTGATTTTTATTGATGGACACCACGATGGAATGGCTTTATCGAACTATGTCGATATGTTGTTTCCCTACATGAAAGACGATACATTTGTTATTCTAGACGACATTCGCTGGAGCACTTCTATGTTTGAAGCCTGGCAAAAACTAACACAAGACAACCGTTTTCATGTTTCCATTGATTTGATGCGTATGGGAATTCTTTTAAAACGACCGCAACAACGGAAAGAACATTTTACGATCCGTTTGTAGGTAGAAAATACCTATCTTTGCACTTCGGTATGAACATGAAAAAATCAATATTCGCGATTTATCGCTGGAAGAATTAAAATCTCAATTGGTAGCATTAGGCCAACAAGCATTCAGAGCAAAGCAAGTGTATGAATGGTTGTGGAATGTTGCGCATACTTTTGAAGAAATGTCTTCTTTGAGCAAAGAATTACGCGTAAAATTGGAAGAACATTTTTTCATCGATGGCATCAAGGTAGTGGACCAGCAAGCATCGTCGGATAAAACCATCAAATGTGCCTTTGAAATTGAACAAGGAAAAGTGGTTGAAGGAGTTTTAATTCCTACATCTTCTCGCATGACGGCGTGTATTTCTTGCCAAGTTGGTTGCAGTTTATCGTGCGATTTTTGTGCAACAGGAAAGTTAAAATTGTTGCGTAATTTATCGGCGGGAGAAATTTATGATCAAGTTGCTTACCTTAAACGGTTGGCAGAGGAAAAATACAACACGCCTTTGACAAATATTGTGTACATGGGCATGGGCGAACCTATGTTGAACTACAAAAACGTATTACGCTCCATCGAAATGATTACTGCAAAAGAAGGTTTGGGGATGTCGCCACGACGTATTACCGTTTCAACAGCAGGAGTTTCAAAAATGATTAAAAAGTGGGCGATGATGGCGTGAAATTTAATTTTGCTCTTTCATTGCATGCTGCTAATGATGAGAAACGCAGTAAAATCATGGAAATCACCGATACCAATGATTTAGAGTCACTCAAAGAGGCTTTGGCTTATTTTTATGAAAAAACGGGGACACGCGTAACATTTGAATACATTATTTTCAAAGATTTCAATGATTCCATCGAGGATGCACGCGAATTGGTTGTATTTTCTCGTTGTGTTCCGTGCAAAATCAACATTATTGAATACAATCCAATAGATGATGTCGGGTTTCAACGTGCCGACCCAAAGAAAACCGATGAATTTGCAGCCTATTTAGAAAGCAAAGGCTTGGTGGTGAATATTCGCCGTAGTCGTGGAAAAGACATAGATGCAGCATGCGGACAATTGGCCAATAAAAACAAAGCGGTAGTTGAACGCACATTTAAAACCTCTATTTGATAAAGAAATCAATATCGAATTCTGGTTAAATACTCTTTTTTGTAACTCATTTCCCTCTTTTTCGTAAAAGACCGTTAGACAATACAACTTTTATGAATTTGATTTTAAATAACTACAAACGAGCAGAAGAAGCATTGAATCAACACCGAGTTTTGGGTTCAAAAAGTAAATTATCTATTGTAGAGGTTGCTCGATTAATGGATATTGTAAAAAAACAAAAGCAAACTGATAAATTTCAAAATGAATCATTGTTTTATCAATTTGGCTTGAATTAAAGGGGGGGATTAGATTCAATTTTAACTAGCTATAAATAGAAAATTCTTGAGTTAATCATAAAGTTTTCAAGTCAAAAAGAGCTGTCTCAAAAAACAACTCTTTTTGGTTGTTAATTCCCCTATTGTTTCACCATTCTTTTAGTAGCCACAACTTGTCCATCGGCAATGAGTGAGTAAGTGTAAGCACCACTACTCAAATCACTACCATACACATTGAGTTGTCCATTTCCTCTTTCAAGAATAGCCACATTTTTTATCCTATTGCCAGCAGCATCATAAAAGACTATTTGAGCATCTTTAACCGTATTTGGCACAGTGTATGTGATTACTGTAGTTTCTGCAAATGGGTTGGGAACATTTTGATTTAAAACAATTGTTGTTCCATTGTTTAGTTTCACATCAATAAAATGACGTAATTCTTCTTGTGTTTTTGTTTCATTTTGTTGAATTGCTTGTTGACTTAATTGACACAAGAAAGGTAAAATACCACTTAAACAATTTTCTAATTGAGTTAAACGATCATTTAAATCAGTAATTTGTGTTTGTAATGAATCATTAACTGTAAATAGAGAATCAATTGTTGATTTTTGCTCTTTGTGAGAAGCAATTAATAACGGAATGATTCCTTCATAATTTACTGTTTTATAGTTAAATGAAGCATTAACGACATTACCAATACTATCATAATCAGAAGGGTGTGTGACTTCTCTCACTAATTCTGGCACAACTTGCTCAACTTCTTGTGCTATTAGTCCAATTTGAGTACCGCTTGGAAAGCTTAACCTTGTTGCATTTCCAGTAGTTTTATAGGTATAATTTACAGGATTTAAAAGTGATAGCAAACTATCAGCACTAGTAATTGAAGAAATATTTTCTTTAAATTGAATATCAGAAGGAATGATAGGTTGATTTGAAACCAAATCACCTGCAAAATAACCAGCATAATTATAAGTGCCTTGATCTGCATATCCATACACACCAATTGCATAATCACCTCCTAATCCTACACCTTTTACGCCAATATTGAGACCAGAAGGTGCCATTGCTCTAAAATTTCCACCAATATCTTCTATTGATGAAGCTGTTCCAGAGGCAAATCCATCAACACCATAATTTCTAATATCGGAATTTGAACCTGTAGAGCGAATACCAATAGACTGACCTTTGCCATTAGTTCCTGTAAAAACACCTCCAATATTTATGTGACCAATATGATTTGGAGAGGAAGCGTCTCTAGTAGCAAATGAAGAAACACCATAATTAATAGAAGCATTGTTTGCAAAAAACATTCCACCATTATTTATTGCCTTAATACCATCAGGCTGCATACCAATAGCCTCTCCATAAACTCCTGTGAAATCATACCCAATACCAGAAGTACCTGCTGCTATATCAATATTTGAAAAATGACCACCAAAGGTGTTTTCTGCTACACTCTGATAATGTCTTTGTAATACTGATAGTTTTCCTAATAAATTATCAGAACAGTCATATCCAATTCCAACGCGGTTTTTATCTAATAGGGGAGCAGTGTTTTTAGTAATAAAATAATAATTGTTATCATTCAAAGGCACTTCATAATTTGCTAATAAAGGATTTTGTGTTGCTCCGCAATAGTTTCCTACTCCGCTTGTTGGAGCAGCGCCCCATGTTCCATTGCCTAGTAACACTTGTGAGTTATCATTTGGAAATGCCAATCTTGACAATTCAACATCATTTGTGTTAGCGCCATTTTGCAAACCTAAAATAAGCGATTGACCACCTTGTGATGGAACATTGTGAAAACGAGCGTTTCCATTTACATCCAAAACTTCGGTTGGTAGAGTTGGATAACTTAAACCAATACCAACATTGCCACTACCAGAAAATATCAAATTGTTTCCATTGAGTCTAACTTGCCTGTTTGCCGTTAACGGTGTGTTTGACACAAAAAAATTTGAATAGACATCTCCTAATTGATAGGGAGCGTTCGGGTCAAACAATGTAAACCTTGAGACACCATTATCCGCTGGGATGGGCGTTGTATTTATTGTTTGAAAGGTTCCATTACCAGAAAGAAAAGTATTTGGATTGCCATTAAAATCCAGCCTTCTTACATTTACATCACTCGACCCATTGGCATTTACACCTACCAAAATAGAATTTGGCGTAGCTGCTTGTACGTTTCGGATGCGTGCATTTCCGTTTACATCTAGGTTTGCAGTAGGGTTTGCATTGAGGTTGATGCCAACACTTCCACCTTGTGGTAGAATTTGAAGATTACCGTTAGCGTTTGTTTGAAAATCGGTATAGCTTCCGTTTGTTCTAGATAAACGAAACTGCCAATCATTTTGTACAACTTCCAACCTTCGGCTAGCATTTATATTCGATGTTTCGCCTTGATCACCGATTCTCCAAAAGCGGTTATTACCTACAAAAGCATGTACGGTTGCATTGGTTGCGAATTTGTAATATTGGTTGGAATTAATTAAGTCAAACCAAAATCCTTGATTAGCTTTTGATAAAAACTCAAAGCGGTTTCGCTGTCCTGATATTTGCCCACTAGCACCAAAAACAATATGGGTTTCGTTTTGACCGTTGTTTCCAGAAGTAAATAAATCTAAACTACCAGATTGATTAGGGATTGGAAATATACGTAACCCATCACCAGAGTTACCAACCAACGAGGTTAAGGCATTGCCTGTGGTGAATTGAGCACGGGGAGTGGTGTTTGTAAAAATGTTAATTGGGTAGTTGTTGATAGTACCAAAGTTGTTACCTGAACTACCATTATTTAAACTACCATTAGATAACCAATAAGTTTGCCCCCAACTTTTGGAAGCACTAAGCAGCAAACAAACTGCTATTAATTGTATTTTACGTTTCATGACTGTTAAGATTATTACCTTATCAGTGTGATGAAGCCTTTGTGTGTACTTACTTCTGTGCCTGTTTTGTTTTCAAGAATATAGAAATAATTTCCCTCCGAACATGGATTCCCATTTTGATTATTCCCATTCCAACCACTAAAACCGTTTTCAGAAGAAAAAACGACATTACCCCAGCGGTTCAAAATGGAGATTTTAATAACATTTCCATCTGTTGTCCATAAATCATTTACGCCGTCTCCATTTGGAGTAAAGACATTGGGTTCTTTTAATGGATTGATACTTACGAAAAAATCATCAATATAAATATAATATTCATTCACCCAACCAGGAGTGTTACCTGCAGGAATAGAAGGAAAGATAGTATCAGGATAAAAATTTCCCACAATTACCCATTGCTCACCTCCTCTAGCCACGATTTCCTTGTAACAACTGCCAATCAACAGTATCTGTAATGTATTCATTACTTACCCAATCAGGGCTCATTATTTGCCATAGGTATTGACTGTAAAGCACTGAGTCATTTACAAATTTCAACCCAAGTTGGTTGGTGGTAATATTGCTGTAATCAGATAAATTAGCATAAAAAGAAAAAGGATAAGTATTTCCTTGCACTAAACTTTCCGATAGTTGAATTTGGATATATTCTCTAAAAAACGTAGATCCTGCAAAACCAATATAGGCTTGACCATTTCTTGCACTTTGAAACCCCGGAAATGCATAAGGAACATTCTGATTGCTATTAACACTCGCACAAGCATTAAAATAATCTGGTGTAGAAATACATCCTACCGCTTGGCTATTGGTACACATAGGGTTAAACACGTATTTGCAATCTTCAATGTTATAAGAAAAAGTTGGACATTGGTAATACTCCTCAAAACTTGGGTTCATTACCAAGTTTTGGGCATTGAGATGTAAGCACACAAAAATAAATGTAAAAAACACAAAGGCTTTTCTCCCCAATTTATAATCGGGACTGAACAGTTTTATGTATTTTAAGTTGTTCAGCACTTGATAAGAATTGTTTAATTGGCTTTATGCCATAAAATAATAAACTCTGCTTTCTAAAACTACTAAAGCCAAAAACAGGAAAGGGCTTGCCTCCGAGGAGGTCTTTTGAATTTTAACACTTTTTTAGTAAATACGTTACTTCTACTGTGTTACCTTTGCCGCGATCGAGGTGTCAGAATTTATATCACGGGAGGTGGAAGAGCAGTATTTGTTTTTTCATCTCCTTTTTTTAAAACCAATATACCAAATTTAAACTATTATTTCGAAAAAAAATCAATAAATGAATATTTTGTGTTTCTAGATGAATAGTTTAAATTGTTGCATGAATATTCATGCTTAAACCTTTTTCAAAATAGAATTTGGCGTAGCTGCTTGTACGTTGTGGGTGGTTAAGTATCAGTTTATTCAACGCAGAAATCAAGTGAATACAAATATTTTTCTGTAGCTTTGCTAAAAAATAGGTTTTATGTTGATGTCAATGACAGGATTTGGACGTGCATCTGGCACTTTTGAGTCAAAAAAAATTTCAATTGAAATTCGCTCTTTAAACAGTAAAGGACTTGATTTGAGTGTGCGTATTCACAATTTTTACAAAGAGTTAGAGCCCGAAATCCGTAGAAAGGTGACAGAATTATTGGAAAGAGGTAAAGTGGATTTATTTCTAAATCTTGATAGTACTGGTGATAATAAGAATTTCTCCATCAACACCGATTTGGCAAAGGCTTATTACAATGATTTACAATCGATTAATACTGCAATTGGTCAAAAGACCGAAGATTACTTGTCTATTTTAATACGTATGCCAGATATTTTTGTGAATGAGCACGAAGAAATGTCGGATGAGGAAAAGAAATTTATTTTGCAATTAGTTACCGAAGCTTGTAATAAACTCAATGAATTTAGAAGACAAGAAGGTGTAGCATTAGAAAATGAATTTAGTCAACGTATTGAGAATATTCGTTCATTATTAAATGAAGTGCCAAAATACGAACGAGAGCGAATAGATACAATTAAAGAACGCATTCGCAAAGGATTGGAAGAAATTGCTGCTGCAAATTATGACAATAACCGATTGGAACAAGAATTGATTTTTTATATAGAGAAATTAGACGTTTCGGAAGAAAAAATGCGTTTAGCCAATCACTTGAATTATTTCTTGGAAACAATGAAAGTAGTGAATGCGGGTAAGAAATTAGGATTTATTGCCCAAGAAATTGGTCGCGAAATCAACACTTTGGGAAGTAAAAGCAACCATGCTGAAATGCAAAAATTGGTTGTTGACATGAAAGACGATTTAGAAAAAATTAAAGAACAAGTATTGAACACATTGTAATGTCAACTTTAAATAAATTAGGTAAAAGTATCATTTTTTCAGCACCATCCGGAGCAGGTAAAACCACGTTGGTGCATTATTTATTGGAGCAACTTCCACAATTAGAGTTTTCCATTTCGGCATGTAGCAGAGCCGCTCGCACCAACGAAGTAGATGGCAAAGACTACTATTTTATTGGGGTAGAAGGGTTTAAGAAAAAAGTAGAGGAAGATGCTTTTTTGGAATGGGAAGAAGTGTATACCGATAATTTTTATGGCACCTTGAAATCCGAATTGGAGCGCATTTGGGCAAAAGGTAATTGCGTAATTTTTGATGTGGACGTAATTGGAGGTTTAAACTTGAAAAAGATTTTAGGCGATAGTGCATTGGCTGTTTTTGTTCAACCACCATCTGTTGAGGTGTTGAAAGAACGTTTGAAATCACGTTCCACAGAAACCGAAGAAAAAATTAATATGCGCATAAGCAAGGCTGAATATGAGTTGAGTTTTAGCAATCAATTTGATCAAATTATTCTCAACGAACATTTAGAAACGGCTTGCAACGAAGCATTAAAAATTGTAACCGATTTTATAAAGCAATGAAAATAGGATTGTACTTTGGTTCGTTTAATCCCATCCATGTTGGTCATTTGATTATTGCCAATCACATGGTTGAGAATACCGATTTGGACCAAGTATGGTTTGTGGTTTCGCCACACAATCCGTTTAAAGAAAAAAAATCACTTTTGGCCGATCACCATCGTTTGGCTTTGGTGAAAGAAGCAATTGACGATAATCCAAAATTAAGGGCATCCGACGTTGAATTTCACTTAGAGCAACCCAATTATACGGTTAAAACATTGATGGTGCTTAAAGAAAATTATCCTTCGCATACTTTTGTGCTTTTGATGGGTGAAGACAATTTGGCATCGTTTCATAAGTGGAAAAACTACGAATACATTTTAGAGCATTACCAACTTTTTGTTTATCCTCGCGTTCATTCAGAAGAGTTAACAGTCGCTGAAAACAACATAGCGACACATCCATCTGTTACCTTATTAAAAGATGTTCCAATAATGAATATTTCATCTACGTTTATCCGCAATGGGATAAAAAATGGAAAAGATGTGCGTTATCTTTTAACGCCACCTGTTGCTCAATATGTGGACGAAATGGGATTTTACAAATAGCAAACTTTCGTTAAATAGCAATAAATATTCATTTTCACGTGTAATTTGCACATATAACGAGCCTTTTTATTCAAAAATCAATATAAAATGCTTAAATTGCAATATCCTAAATAATCATTAATTATTGAAGAAGACTTAAGTAACTTTTAAACTACTTGGTTATGGTAATTATTGATGAAACTTCTGTAGAAAGCATTTATTACAATGCAACGAACAGGCCAACAGAGTTGGATAAACATGGCATCATTAAGTTTGTTAGTAGCCAATTTTCTTCAGACACCAATAGTAAAGAAAACATACGAAAAGCGTTGGATTATGCAACCAAAGAACGCATGTCTTTTGGTGGTTTTGTAATTGTTCAGAAATGGTTTGGTGAAATAATCGGTGTTTCAATTGTTAATCATACAGGTATGGAAGGCTATATGCCCGAAAATATTTTAGTGTACATTGCAGTTGCAGAGCAACATCAAAATAAAGGTTTGGCAAAAGAAATGATTCAAC
The DNA here is from genome assembly GCA_041392275.1 of Crocinitomicaceae bacterium. Lineage (GTDB taxonomy): Bacteria > Bacteroidota > Bacteroidia > Flavobacteriales_D > Crocinitomicaceae > Taishania. Next base: position 27,362 of record JAWKMK010000027.1, read on the forward strand.
AAGTTTTGAATTATGCAAAAGGCGAGGTTGCAGTTTATTTAAGAGATAGAAACGATTTAATTCCAGCATTTGAACACTTAGGCTTTAAGAAAACAATAGAGGGAATGATTATTGTGCGGTAATAAATTTCAAGAATAGATGCAATCTATCAATATTATGTTACCTTTATGCAAATTAAATAATAGAATTAATGAATAAAGGTACCGTAAAATTCTTCAATGAAACAAAAGGTTTTGGTTTTGTTGTTGATGATGAAACAGGAAAAGAGTATTTTGTACACGTTACAGGATTGAAAGACAAAGTTACTCAAAACGACAAAGTTTCTTTTGAAATTGAAGAAGGAAGAAAGGGTTTAAATGCAGTTAATGTCACTAAGATATAATAGATTTTTTCACTTTTAAAAAAGAGGCTGCCTTAATAAGACAGCCTCTTTTTGTTTGAGATATGTGTCTAGTCCTGAAATAGCGATACACAATTTTTTATCGTTATGGAAAAAGGAGAAAAAAAAGTTTATTTAAAGCGCAGTCAAAAGGATTATTCAATGTCCTTTTAAGTTAGCAGTTGTTAAAGAAGTTGAATCAGGATTTTTTCAGTTACTGGTGTTGCAAGGAAGTACGAATTCAAGGTCGTTCCACCGTTGTTAATTGGTTAAGAAAATATGATACCTTTGATTGGAAAAATCAAACACCTTCCAATATACCCAAAACAAATAATCAACGAATAATGGAGTGTCACTATAAAAACAACTAATAACTTCCTAAATACCTTCTGAAAAACCATTCGGTAAAGAGCAGCAAAACAAGAAGAATAAAAACAATGAAATATTCAATTAAATCATCAAATGCTGCTTCTTGGTAGTTGATAGTTGTAAAATCTTCCGTTGGTTTATTTGCTCAATAATAGTTTTATATTTCTTAGCAGGCATAAATGCTCCACCTGTTGTAACAGCCAATTGTTTTAATAACGCATGATTTGCACTATTGTCGGCCTGTTCTAAAAACGATGGTTTTACTACAAATTCACCCTTTTTCATGTGTTTTACCATTGATAGTAGTTGTTGCTTTCCAACTGTATTTTCCAGCTTTTAGTTGACCTAAATCCAATTTATAACCGTTTCCAACAACACCAAATTGGTATTTAGAGAGTTGTTTAACTTCGTTTTCTAATTCAAAATTAACCGTTGATGTTGTTATAGGTTCCAACGATTGATTCAGCACCGTAGCATCAACAACAACAGCTTTTTTGTTTCTGAAAAAGAAGTAGGCAATGTTACTCTAAACGGTTCTGTATTTTGTTTAACCAATAAATACTGACCAATTTTTGAGAACAATTCATCAAATGCCTCTGTTGCTTGTGTTTTACCAAATTCGGTTAACTTCCAACGCCATAATCCTTCACCAAATACCAATCCGTATTTATACGATTTTCCTTGCTCACTTTGCGCATTGGCAAAAAACAATTGGGCTTCTTTCTTCACAACTGGACCAATACGTTGAAAAGTCAATGGTTGAGCATTGTTAGGTATTATAAGTTTTTCCAAATTTTGCTTTTAATGGTGGATAATAATCAAACGCTTTTGAAAGTTTATCGCTAAATTCAAATAAGTTAAATCCTTTGTTAAAACTTCCTTCAACGTCGTCTAAATTATTGCCAGATGGTATTTCAACGCCAATTTTAAGTTGTCGAATACTACTTGCATTGGATTGTGAACCAACAATAAACAATTTTGAAATAGAATTGTTCATAATGGCTTGAATGTTTTCTTTAGAAGTGTTCAGCTCAGCTCGTGCCATACAATTAAATCAACATTTTTTAAATCTCTATTCCAATCAGTTAAAGAGTGGAATTTCACTTCTAAATTTTGGTCTTTATCCCAAACCGATTTCAATGCGGCAATGTCTGGATGTGGTGCGAAGAAAGAAGAACAACTTTGCTTCTGCTGTCAATAACTTCCACATAAAACGCTTGCTCGTTGTTGGAGTAATTGTATTCGTTTTGTTGGTGAGCTAATTTTACAACATAACGATGAATTCCAGGTGAATTGGCGTTCAATAAAAAATTAATTTGCTCATAATCGGCACTACCATCCTTGAATTTTGCACGTTGCGAAGCAATTTTTTTTCCGTTTAATTCAACAATAACCTCGCTTTCAGTTTTTCCCATCTTGATGCCCTCAACATCCACAACTACTGGAAATTCATTATTTATAAAAGCAATATCATTGTGTGTGATGTGTTTGATGAGCTGATCGCGTTTAGCAATAGTATCGCCAACACCAAGTGAGTAAATGGAAGTTGTTGTTAGTTTTTCAGCTGCATAAACTGGATTCAATCCTGTATTGAAATTTCCGTCAGAAAATAAAACAATACCAGCCAAATTGCGGTTGTAAAATTCACTCCTTGTGTTTTCAATGGCAGTAGATAAATCAGTAGAAGTTGCATTAAATTGAACGTTTTCAACCAAAACAGAAGGAGTTCCTGAATAATTATAGGTCAAGACTTCAAATTTATCGGCTAAGGTGTTTTTTGCCTCTTCAATCAATTGGTTGGTCAGTTTTTTTATGCTTGCCGAATCGGAATAGTTGAGCATTGAAGCACTGTTGTCAATTCCTAAAACAATTATTGGTTTTTCTTTTTTGTACTTAAATGCTTGAAAAACAATACCGAATAACAATAAAATGGTAAGAAAAAGCGAAAAACTTCGTAATCCGATTAAAAAATAGCGCCATTTTTTAGGTAATTCGCTTACCCAACCGTTGTTTTTTAGTGAATACAACCAAATTGCCAAACCAATGCTAAGCAAAAGGCAAGGCAACAACCACCACAACGATATTTCAGAGCTAAAATTCATTCAGACTCCGAAAATACAAAAAGAATAATAAATGGAATGCGTTTGGGCTCAAATATGCACAAATGAATTTTTACAGGTAATGGCTCAACCAATCTTTTAGCACCACAGCTTGATTGTGTTGAGTGTCTTTTGCCCCATAAAGCAAGGTTATTTTTTTATGTTGTTGAATCGCTTCTAACAATTCTTGTTGAACTGGTTTATTAGCATTTAACTCAGCAACATAACACTGTTGAAATTCATTCCATTTTTCCACTTCGTGATTATACCACGTTCGCAACTCTGTTGTTGGAGCAATTTCTTTTAACCACAAATCGATGTGTGCATTTTCTTTTTTGATTCCACGCGGCCAAAGACGGTCAACCAAAATCCGAAAACCATCAGTGTTGTCAAAATTTTCGTAAACACGTTTTAGTTGGATTGTTTTCATTGTAAAATGATTTAACACCGAAATTTACAATAAATACTCACCAAATCAAAACCTATTAACTATTTATTTTTGATGAATTTGGTTTGGTAATTTCCTTTTGTTGTTTCAATCAATAATTGGTAATAACCATCGGATAAATGTGCCACATTGATGCTGTTTTCATCGCGATTTACCGCAATTTCTTTTCCTGTTACATCAATTACCCGAACACGCACCAATTCAGCTTGGGTTTGGATAAATAATTTTGTTTGAACAGGATTAGGATAAACAACAATCGGTTGGGAAGAAAGCGGATTGATTCCTAAGTTGATTGTAACCGAACCTGCATAAACCTTACAGCCATCGTTGCCAGTAGCATAACAATCGTAAACCCCATTTTGATTGGTGCCTATTATCAGCGTGTCGTTGGTTGCTCCCGAAATATCCGTTCCGTTCAAAGTCCATTGATAGGTTTGATTGGAAGAAGATGTACTCAAAATTGTGAAATTTCCTGAAACAATAATCGGATTGATAGTTTCTGTGCTTGACATTGTTATTGAGAGCGTATCTGTTGAAACACCACAACCATTTTCGTTGTAAACAGTTGCATATACATCGCCTGGCATATATTGATATAAAATTGGTGTTGTTGCACCTGTGTTCCATTCTACAGAACCAATGGTAGCAGTTGTTTGGATAGAAACAGTGTCAGGTCCTTCACACATAACGGCATCTCCAACCACATTTGCTGTAAATTCTTGGTTGACAATTACATTATAGGCATCAATAATTCCATTACCGTAAGCATTGTTAGGCAAGGTTCCAGAATAAGCGTTTGAATTGGAATGATTGCGCAAAATATCTAAAAATGCCAAGTTATTGCCTTTTTTACAACGTTCCAAGTACAATGCTGCAATACCCGCTACTACAGGGCTAGCCATTGATGTTCCACCATTACCCATATGCCATCCTCCGGTATCAATTCGAGTGTCATTGGCAGGATTGGTTAAATACCAAAGCGGTCCAGGAGCCAACATTACGTCTCCAGAAGCAACAATATCGGGTTTGAGAATGTTGTGACGTGTTGGTCCTTTACTTGAATTGATACTCAATTTTCCAACCGGTGAGCCTCCTGAAGGAACGTAATAACTACCTGCTTTGGTTAAATATCTGGATCTATTTTGAATGTTTCCAACAGATACAACTTTTGGTGAGCATATCCAATTGGAAATCAATGTTTGATGAGCATCTGGCAATTGATAATCCACAATTCCAGGTAAAACTAATGGTGAAGGAAGTGTTTGAACAATTTCATTGAACCCCAAACCAGTTCCCGACCAAAGATCGTATTTCCCACTTCCGATGGTATAAAATCCAAAATTATATGATGTAGAATCAACATTGGTAAACAAAACTTGCATGTGTAAATTGTTCGCTTCTTGTTCGGTGTATATTTCAATTGTTGCAAGGCGTTGCCCATTGCTATTGCGAAGCGTATCGTAAATTGGTGTCCCCATCGAACCTAATGCAGGGCGATAAATGGTAGTTGCGCTTGTAGCAAAAGTTGTTGGATGAACTGCTTTAAATGAATAAGAATAGGTGGCATTACTTAAATCCGAATAAAGGTCGAAGAAAATTTTGTTAGCTCCAAAAGCCGAACTTGGGTTGTTTTTAAACCAAACCAAGGTGGTATCCATATTTGGATGACCTTGACAATGATACTTACCTAAATTTCCTGAGTTTCCACATGCTGCCACCACAATACGTCCGTTTTTGGCATCCAACAAACTATCAATGTATGCACTTGCTGGGTCGGTTCCGTCGTGGCTACCCATGTAATCGCCAACACTAAGATTCACAACAGCAGGTTTGCCCAGTGAATCGGCAACTTTAAAAATATAATCACACGCTTCGGCTACAGTAATGTGCCAATTGGGCAGGTTAAAATCTGTTTTTACCATGATGATATCAGCTTCTGGAGCTACACCTTGGTTGTAACCTGTTGCACGTCCATTTCCTGCAGCAGCACCAGCAACCGTACTTCCGTGTCCTCCATTGTCGTTACCGTTTACATAATTGGAGTTGATGTGCGTGCTATCCCAAATTAATCCGTAACCATAAGGAGAAATGTTTGAGCTTGAATCGGTGGATTGATCCCAAAGGCGTAAAATACGTGTTTTACCATTGGCATCAATAAAGTCGGGATGATCGGTTTCAATTCCAGTATCTACCAAACCTATGACAACATCTTTTCCTTTGTAGGCAGAAGTTAAGCCAGTACCGTTATGCACCATATTGACACGGTGGTGTTCACGCATTGTATCGTTGAGCGCACGTGGAACGGTATATTTGATAAAATAATCAGGAATATCACCACTTTTAAATGCTTTATCCAAGTCATTTGCGGTGGTTGAAAAATAAATCCAATTTTTATTTTCAGCCGTTATTTTCCAATTGTTTTTAAGAATTCCTTGTCTATATTTTTCTTGATTGGGTAGATAATAAGTTGAAACACGTTCTTTTTGACTTTGTTCCAAATTTTTAAAACCAAAAGCACCCGATTGACCCATAACTAGGGTAGAAGTGCAAAAAAAAGCGAGTAAGAATAAAGTTAGCTTTGCCATTTATCAGTAATTTAAACCAAATATGAGAAAAAAAATGCAGTCCAACAAAAAAATAACAGTTAATACATTTTTTATTCGCAAATTTGAAGAAATTAATGACATTAAATAATATGAGAAAAAGAATCATTCAATTAAGTCTTGCTGTTTTTGCAGTTGGAATAATGAACGTTTTGAACGCACAAAGTGTTGAAAAAGATGTTCTTAATTGGTATAATGGAAAAAGTGGTATGCAAACAGAAAAAGCATACAAACTATTGAAAAAACGTATGTCTCAACCAGTTATTGTTGCTATTGTTGACTCTGGTGTGGATGTTGAACACGAAGATTTGAAAGGTAAAATCTGGGTAAATGAGAAAGAAATACCTGGAAACGGAATTGATGACGATAACAATGGTTACATCGATGATATTCACGGATGGAACTTTTTAGGGAATGCAAAAGGTGAAAACCAAAACTATGCTCGTTTGGAAAGAACACGTATTTTGGCTCGCTTGTCTAAAAAATATGATGGAGTAGAAGAGTCTGCTGTTAAAGATGCTGACAAAAAAGAATTTGCATTGTATCAAAAAGTTAAGGAAGAAGTTGCAAATGAAAGAGCAGAATACGAACCATATGTAGGTCAGATGGACCAATTGGACGGAATGTTAGACCAAATTCCACAAATGGTTAGCGCTGCTATCGGTAAAGAAAATTATACCGAAAAAGACTTGAAAAAATGGAAGGCAAACGATCCTCAAAGCATGCAATTAAAACAATTGGCTTTGGCTATGGTAACTGGAAAATTAACAAAAGAAGTTATCCAAATGCAAAGATCAAATCAACCAAATGCTTGACTACAACTTAAATGTTGAATACGATGATAGAGCATTGATTGGTGATGATCCAAATAATATCAACGATAAAAAATACGGAAATGCAGATGTTGAAGGCCCAGACGCATTGCACGGAACACACGTTGGCGGTATTGTTGGTGCTGTTAGAGGTAACAAAATTGGTGGTGATGGTGTTTGTGAAAACGTGAAATTAATGGCTTTAAGACAGTTCCTAATGGTGATGAGTTTGATAAAGACATCGCTTTGGCAATTCGCTATGCGGTAGATAATGGTGCACAAATCATCAATATGTCGTTTGGGAAAGGTTATTCACCATTGGCAAAAGATGTTTATGAAGCATTTGCTTATGCTGACGCTAAAGGGGTGTTGTTAGTACACGCTGCTGGTAATGATGCAAAAGACATTGATGTGGAGCCAAACTTCCCAACTTCGAATTATGAATTCCAAACAAAACCGTTTGATCATTATTTAACAATTGGTGCTTCAACGCGCTATGCTAAAGTTAAAAAACAAGATTTTGGTCAGTTGGCAGCTTCTTTTTCTAACTACGGACAAAAAGGAGTGGATGTTTTTGCACCTGGATTTGAAATTTACAACACTATTCCAGACAATAAATACATGAACTTGCAAGGAACATCAATGGCAGCGCCAATGGTTTCTGGAGCAGCAGCTTTGATGAAATCTTATTTCCCTAATTTAACAATGAAGGAAATTAAAGAAATTTTATTGAGCACTTCAACAAATTACAAAGGTTCTCAACAACAAAAGCCAGGAGAAAAATCGGCTGTTGATTTCGGAACTTTATCTGTAACAGGTGGTACAATTAACTTGCAAGCAGCAGTAAAAGCAGCTTTAGCTAAAGAAAAACAAAATAATAAGTTGTATATTTAGTTTTACAAAATGGGATGTCTGAAAAGATGTCCCATTTTTTTATTACCAATGTCTAGCCCTGAAATAGCGATACACAATTTTTATCGTTATGGAAGAAGGAGAAAAAAATGTTTATTTAAAACGTAGTCAAAAGGATTATTCAATGTCCATTAAATTAGCAGTTGTTAAAGAAGTTGAATCAGGATTTATTTCAGTTACTGGTGTTGCAAGGAAGTACGGAATTCAATCTCGTTCCACCGTTGTTAATTGGTTAAGAAAATATGGTGCCTTTGATTTGGAAAATAAAATACCTTCCAATATGCCCAAAACAAATAATCAACGAATAATGGAGTTCAAATTAAAATAAGAACTTATAAAAACAAATATCCCAGTAAAGACGTCTTTACTGGGATATAATTAATTATTTATTGTCTTAATAATCTGTATCAGTTATTTAGGACTAGTCAATATGTTTTATACGTTCATTGTGTCTAAAACATTCATCACTTCTTTTACGTGTTTTGCAGATTCTTCTAACAACGCTTTTTCTTCGTCGTTTAATTGCAATTCGATGATTTTTTCGATACCGTTTTTACCCAAAATTACTGGTACACCTAAATAGATATCTTTCATACCATATTCACCTTGCAACCAAGCACAAACTGGGAATACACGTTTTTGATCGCGTACAATAGCTTCAACCATTTGAGCAGCTGCAGATCCTGGTGCATACCATGCTGAAGTACCTAACAATTTAACGATTTCTCCACCACCAACTTTTGTTCTTTCGATGATAGCGTCTAATTTATCTTTTTCGATTAATTCAGTAACTGGAATACCACCAACAGTTGTGTAACGAGGAAGTGGAACCATAGTATCCCCGTGACCTCCCATCAATACTGCTTGGATGTCTTTTGGAGAAACGTTTAATTCTGTTGCCAAAAACGCACGGTAACGAGCTGTATCCAATATACCTGCCATACCAAATACTCTGTTTGAAGGAAATTTAGCAGTCAAGTAAGCACAATAGGTCATTACATCTAATGGGTTAGAAACGATAATGATGATTGCATTTGGTGAATACTTAACGATATTTTCTGTTACTGACTTAACAATACCCGCGTTTGTAGCGATTAAATCGTCGCGAGACATTCCTGGTTTTCTTGGCAATCCTGATGTGATAACTACTACATCTGAATCAGCTGTTTTTGAATAATCATTTGTTGAACCTACTGTTCTTGTGTCGTACAAATTGATTGGAGCTTTTTGCCAAATATCCAATGCTTTTCCTTCTGCAAAACCTTCTTTGATGTCTAATAAAACTACCTCATTGGCAATTTCGCGATAAGCAAGAACATCAGCACATGTTGCACCAACATTTCCCGCACCTACTACCGTAACTTTCATGTTATTTGATATTAAATTATTGAATCTATTTTAATTGATGCGAATTTAATACAAATGTGTCAAAAATGGTAATAAATCAATAAAGAAATTTAGATGTGTTAGAACAATCGAAAAACAACTGTTTTATTTTATAATATTAACATGCCCGTTCCACTCGTATTTACCATCGTTTTGTCGATCGCGTGCAGAAATTTTCCATACATAAGTTCCTGCTTCTACCACTTTTCCTTTATAAGTTCCATCCCATCCAATGGAAGGGTCTAAACTTTCAAAAACCATTTCACCCCAACGGTTAAATACTTGCAAATTGAAAGAGTGCAAATCAATACCGTTGATGTATATTTTCCAACTTTGGTTAAACTCATCACCATCTGGAGTAAAGGTATTGGGGATGAAAATCGTAACCTCTGGACTGACTACTAAATTTTGAGTCAATGTGTCTTTACAACCTAATTCAGATGTTACGATCAAAGTTACAGGATAAGTACCCGTTTCTCCATCAGGATAAGTAACTTTTGGTCTTTCAACTTGCGAATAGGAAGGCGTTGCACCCGGGAAACTCCAATCGTATTCGTGTGCTAATTCTGATAAATCTTGGAAATACACCGTTGTGTTGAATTCTAACACTGGGTTGGGACTCCACGCAAAATTTGAAACCGGTTTTGGTTGAACAGTTAAGAAATCTTTCATGCGGATTGAATCTATACAACCCAAAGGCGAAACCACTACCAAAGCCACATCATAGGTTCCTGCACTCAATTCATCGGTGAAAATAACAGGTTCATTAATTGCAGTATTATCATATGGATATTCCCATGAATAGCTCGACATCATTGTAGTGTCAGTTTCATTGTGAATTTCAAAAATTGCAGGTTCACACAATATTGGTTCAACCACACTCATTAAAGGTACTGGCAATGGAGCCACATAAACTTGAGTTGTTAAAACCAAAGGAGTGGTCTCACAAACATCATTAACCGTAACTGTATAAACTTGTGTTTGAGGTGGGTTGGCAGGAATTTCCATTTGTGTTACTCCTGTTTGTGTATCACCTGTGCTCCAAGTTATTGTATATGGTGCCAAACCTCCTGTAATTGCTGCAACATTAACGGTTGTTGGATAACCAGGACAAATAGTGTCGTTTGGTGAAATAATACCCGCCAATGGTTGTCTAACAGTAATGTTTACCGTTTGAGTATCGGATAAACATCCGCTTTGTCCTTCTGCATATACTGTTACAACTTGGTCTGTAGTATAAGGACCTAAGTGTACGTTACCAGCTGTACTTGCAGTAGCACTCCAATGATAAATTTCGTTCAACCCTTGTACACCCAACCACGCACTCACATCTGCATAACCATTTTGACAAATCAAGGTGCTCGTTTGAAACATTAATTTGTAATTGAGCAGGATCGGTGATGGTAACGTTGGAGCTAAATATACAACCGTATTGATTTCTTGATTGAACGGCATGCGTACCCATTGCAAAACCACCTTGTGTAGCATTGGTTACCCACGTGACACCGCCGTCAAAGCTGTATTCTACCGCATCTGGATTGGTTATAGTAATGGTACCATCTGCCATACCCGCACATGAAGGGCCAGTCCAACTAGTCGTGTGTGTTGTTTTGAAACAAGCACTTGAACAGTGTCTTTAACAGCTGGACAAACACCATTGTTTTCTGTTAATACAAATCGGTAAGTTCCTGCTTGGTTCACCACTACTGTTGGTGTTAAAGATGGTGGGTTGGGAATGTATGTAACCGTAGGATTGGGTGTAATACCTGTTGTAATGTGTCCCCATGTATAGGTTGATGCGGCATTACTCAATGTTCCACTTAAATGAATTGCAGTACCTTGACAAAGAATTTGATCGGGACCAGCGTTGGGTGTTGGAGGTGGAACTACATTGATGTAAAATGTATCCAAAAACACACCTTCAATGGAAGTGATTTCAACAACATACATGGTTGTGTCTGTTGGCGTCACAATAACATTGGAACCACTGGTAGGGTTAGAAACCCCTGTTGTAACCAACCAGTTATACGTTGGATTGGTTAACCCAATAGCTAAAATATTAACTGTTGCCGAACTTCCTAAACAAATGGTTTGGTCGGGAGTTGTTGGATTACACGTAACTTGAGCCGTGCCAAAGAAATTTAAATTAACGTTTTGGTTGGTATAGCTAAAGTTGGATAAACATAAAATAAATTGATCGCCTGCATTCACATTTAATGGCGGTTGGTAGCTAGTACTTGATGCGCCTGGAGGATAATTGGCAGCTGATGCCATTCCTGTATTTCCATTACACATCCCATTCCAATTACAAGCTACTGGAGGCAATGTGTTGTTGTGTATGCCATTGCACCCATTATTGTTTACGTTGGGCCACATAATCCAGTCAAAACAGCCATTATTTGTTGGGTTTCCAGCAGCATTTACGCCAATTAAAGACCATTCTAAAGTACCAGAATTAACAATGGAAATTGTAATAAATGTAGACACGGTTTCTCCTGTTAATAAGCAACCCGAATTAACTCCTTTGAGGATTACTTGATGGGTTTGAAATTGTGCCAGTCCCAAAGTCTTGATAGTTATAAGATGGGTTTGTTCCATTTACCGTAAAGTTTGAGTAGTGCAACCCGGTACAGCTAAATCGCAGTTTACTGGTATTTGTTGTGCATTAACTTGTGAAACTAATGAAATAATGGCGAATAATAGTAATATGTATGTTTGTTTTCTCATGGCTTATTCATTGCACCCTATAAAAGGATATTGGTAAATCGTATCAACTCCGTATGTTCCTTGTTGAACACATCTTATGGTATTTCCATATACACCAAACCAACTGATTAAAGTTTGTTCATTTATTGCTTGATTGGTAAGAATAAAAAAGCGTTTGGTTGGGATGTCTAAACGCGCAACAACTACATTTGCATTGCCTTTAATATTATTTTCGATAGTTTTAATAGTGGATTCTTCTTCAATTTGAAACAAGCCCTGAGCGAAATACTTCGTTTCGTCTTGACCAAAAACTGTCAACGTAAATAGACTGTTAAAAATTAATATTGTAAAAATGTTTTCATTTGATTGATGTTGTGTCTTTTCAATGACGTTAGTTTTTAGTATTAGTTGCTTTTAAAAGCAACGCTTTTTTAACTAAATCGTTACAAAAAAATGGAGCCCAACAATTTGAACTCCATTTTATATGTTTTGTAATTACTTTTTAATAAACTTAAAGTTTTTTCCTGGGTAATAAGCTGCATCACCCAATTCTGCTTCAATTCTCAATAATTGATTGTATTTTGACATACGATCAGAACGAGATGCAGAACCTGTTTTGATTTGACCACAGTTCAATGCTACTGCTAAATCAGCAATGGTATTGTCTTCTGTTTCTCCAGAACGGTGGCTCATTACAGAAGTGTATGAACTTGCAGTGGCTAATTGTACTGCTTCAATAGTTTCGGTTAACGTACCAATTTGATTTACTTTTACCAAGATGGAATTGGCTGTGTTTGCTTCAATACCTTGTTTCAAACGTTTGGTGTTGGTTACAAATAAATCGTCGCCTACTAATTGTACTTTCGAACCAATTGTTTCTGTCAATAATTTCCATCCAGCCCAATCGTCTTCTGCCAATCCGTCTTCGATTGAAATAATTGGATATTTTTCAACCCATTCTTTCCAAAATGCTACCATTTCTTCAGAAGTTCTTGATTCTCCAGTTGATTCAAAATGGTATTTTCCGTCTTTGTAAAACTCAGAAGATGCTGCATCTAATGCAATCCAAACGTCTTCTCCTGGTTTGTATCCAGCTCTTGTAATTGCTTCTAATACTACTTGAATTGCTTCCTCGTTAGATCCTAAGTTAGGAGCAAATCCACCTTCGTCACCTACATTGGTTGACATCCCTTTTTCTTTCAATACATTTTTTAGGTTGTGAAAAATCTCTGTTCCCCAACGCAATCCTTCAGAAAAACTAGAAGCACCAAAAGGCATTACCATGAATTCTTGAATGTCAATTTTATTATCGGCGTGTGAACCTCCATTCAAAATGTTCATCATTGGAACGGGTAAAGTAACCGCTCCAACACCTCCAACGTATTGATACAAAGGTAATCCAGACTCTTGTGCAGCAGCACGTGCAACCGCCAACGATGTTCCTAAAATGGCATTGGCACCTAATTTTGACTTATTATCTGTACCGTCTAATTCCAAAAGTACTTTATCGATGATTTTTTGCTCCGTTACATCCATTCCTTCCAATGCTTCGTTGATTGGTCCGTTTACGTTTGCAACCGCTTTTAAAACACCTTTTCCCATGTAAACAGCTTTGTCGCCATCACGCAATTCAACTGCTTCGTGAATACCTGTAGATGCACCCGATGGAACGGCAGCTCTACCAACAATTCCGTTTGACGTAACAACATCTACTTCTACAGTAGGATTTCCTCTTGAATCAAGAATTTGTCTTCCAACAATTTTAACGATATAAGTCATGTTTTTATTTTTTTTTGCAAAGTTATGATTTCGTTTTAATTTTTTTGACGAATCAGCGAGAAAGATATTTACAAAAACATATTTATTGTTAATTACTTAATTGTTTTTGTATAAAAAATAATAAGCCTCAACATTGTCTAAGAAAACGCCATCAAACCCAGTGTCAATGATTTTCTTTAAATAGGATTCGTTGTTGCCATATATAACATCTTTCCATTCTTGATTCCAGAATTCTACATAGTACTCGTCCTTGTAACCTTTGTAACGTTTTTTAATCCACTTGGGGTGATGCAACTTCCAATCGCTTTTCCAATAATAACGGTAGTTTTCTGCCGATCCAATGTTCATGTAGGAAATAACCAATCGTTGTGCACCATTTTTCTTTGTTTTGAGTTGTGCAATGTCAGCAGCGCTTAATTGTTCATCATTGAAAAATAAATCGATGAGTAGTAAATCAAAATTGGTATTGCGCAAAGCATCAATTAATTGTTGTTTCGAACTGTAGTTTTCTGCATTGATGAGGTATAAAAAGTTTTTAATTTCAGCTAGTTGGGCAATGTTGTTGCTATTTTCATTATAAACCGAAGATGGGATTTGGTTGTAATAATAATTATCATTGCTTCTTACAAAACAGGCAAAATTTTCGTTGTTGTTTTTTTGATAAGCATCGGCAATGTCATCGCTGTTTTTTACAAATTCAGACACCATTATTTTTTTGTATTGTTTGAGTTCTTGCAAATAATCGTAACGTTCGTCCACATCAAGTGCTTTTTTGTTGTAAAACAATTCTTCCAAGGCAAAACCATCAATTGCTTCAAGGTAGTTTAAGTTGATTCCGTTTTCAGATTTTGCGTTGTTGAAAGCTAATTGAATGCCGTTTTGGGGAATGACAACAAATCCTGGCTTAAGAGCTTTTGCATAAGCTGAAATTTCACCTACAAAAGCTTGCATTTCTAAAGCTGCTTTTTCGATTTTTTCTTCTTTATTACAACTGAAGAGAAAGATACTGATTATTAAAAGGTTAAATATGGAAGAGATAATTTTCATGTTTGTAATTTAAAAGTAGAACAAAAAAAAGGTGCTAATATAACACCTTTTAATAACGAAAGAAATGGAGCATTTATTTTGTTGCAGCCCATTTTCTGATTTCAGTTCTAAACCATTCGTCAGCTGCTTCGGTCCATTTGTAATTTTCACGCAAATAAGCCATCGTTTCTTTTTCAATGTCGGTATATGAATCACCATCTTTTACAGCTGCCAATAATTTTTCAGCATCAGCCATAGAAATTCTTCCATCACCAGAACCTGCAGTTAATTCATCTGCAAGTTCAATTAAAGTTCCATCGTACTTTTTTCCGTCAATTGTTTTGTAATAACTCATAAAATAGGGTTTTTAAAATGTTTTAGTAAATGTAAGGATAATTGTAAATTAATGCAAGTGTTTCTAAAAAAATGGTTTTTATTTGAGTACTTTTGTCTAAACATTCAAAATTAACATGAAAACATCACGAGTT
>JAWKMK010000028.1:0-36519 GCA_041392275.1 Crocinitomicaceae bacterium
TTGGTGCTTTGCCTTGGTGTATTGGGTATTTATTACAAAACAAAAATCCACGATTCTTTTATAAATTTGTGGTATGCTATGTTGTTGCTTTTCTTCTCCCTCCTTCCACAAATTTTTAAATTCAACATTCATCCATACTGGGACAGAAACGATTTGAGCCATTTTCTACTACTATTTACTTTAGTTCTTTATTATCAAGCAGTTAAAAAACATCATGAGTTTGAACTAACACATTAAAGAATTACTTTTTAGTTACCTTTTTACTACTTTCAATTATTTGTTATTTTATTAAATAATTTTGATACAAATCAATTTTTTTTAATAAATTAGAAACATGAAAATTACTATGCTTTTTAATGTTTTAGGTGTGAAAAGTACGTTGTTACTATTATTTCTAGTTATTTGTTACAGTGCAAATTCACAAGTTTTGGTGTATAATTTTGATGACAGCCCTACAGCAAATCCCTATACAACAGCTCCTTCGCCAGTAGATGCACAACTATCCAATTTTTCTTGGACCAATACAGTTGGTGCATTTAGTAATATTGGTGGAAATACCGGGAGTTCATTGTCTATTTCAAATTCTTCGGGAACACCTAGTTATACCCTCACATTTGATATTGCCGCTGGTTGCGAATTGAATTTAAGTGGTTTTAGTTTTTGGGCGAGGAGAAGTAATACAGGAGCAACAAATTGGAACTTAAAAGTAAATGGAACTTCGGTTGGTACTGGTACTGTGCCAACGAGTGGAAGTGTAACTTCAGGTACTTGTTCTATGCTACTTACTGGCACCGTTACCATTACTCTTGAATTATCAGGAGGGAGTAGCGTAACAGGTTCATTTCGTTTGGATGATTTTACACTCAACGGAAGTGTATCGTGCTTGTCGTCTAACACAATTACAGCCTCCAATTTATCTTCTACCTCTTATTCTGTAGATTGTACAACTGGAGCAAATAGCTCTATAGATTTTACATCTGATGGTGTGTTTAATGCTGGTAATACCTTCACAGCTCAATTGTCAGACGCAACGGGGAGTTTTGCTAGCCCAACATCCATTGGAAACATTGCCTTGAGTGGAACAGATCCTAGTGGAACTATTAATTTTACCATTCCAGCTCAAACTGCCAGCGGAAGCAACTATTTGATTCGTATTGTTAGTTCAAACCCAGTAACTACAAGTAATTCAACTACCACAATAACAATCACATTAACAGGAGCGCCTTGTGTGCTAACACAACCACATATCACAAGTTTAATTTATAATGGATGCAATAGTATTCCATCTTGTTCTGGTGTCACTGAAGGGATTACAGAAATCGTTTTTGCAAATACAGGAGGGTATAGTTTGCTTGCGATTTCAAACAATATTGATATTAATTATCCTGGTAGTCCAGCTTATGATATTATGGGAAGTGTTGTAAATAATTCTACAACTACAGCTGCAATAAATACACAAGCTGGTTGTGGGACACTTTATTTAGATGGCTATAACCAAACCATTCCACCCAATTCAATAATGTTGTTTTTGCCAAGTAATATTCCGGTGTGTGCTTTTGATTGGAGCTCGATGTGTGGTCAAGGACCTGTGTATGTTATTTATGGACAATCTGGCTCAAGTGGAGATACTTGGCATACAGGTGGTAACTTTGGAAATTCATCAGGGGTTAAAAACTTTAGTGTTTCTTTCACCACAACAGATGGAACAACACATACCAATCCATATTCCTATAATGGAGGAAGCGGAGATGGTGCTTATGCCACGTATGGTTCTAATCCGTAGGTGGAAGTGCTGCAACTCAAGGTAAAAGCTTAATAATTGTGCGTTTGATCCAATTATTGTGTTGGGAAGTGAAATTGTTAGTTTTACGGTGAAAAACAACGGCGTTGCTTACTTAAATTGGCGTGTTGAAACAGAACGAAACAACGATTATTTTTCTATTCATCGTTCCACTGACGGTGTTAATTGACCTTAATTGACAACGTAGATGGTAGAGGTGTTCTGCAACTACCCTAAAATATCAGAATTGATTGATTTTGAACCTAAAATGGGTGTCAACTATTACCGTTTAACATCTACAGAATTTAATGGACAAAGACATACGCATGGGATTATTCCACTTGAGTTTAATCAAACAACGGTGTACTATGATGCGACAAATTCATTGTTGAAATTCAAAGATAATGTTGTGGCAACAATTTATGCGGTTAACGGTGATGTAGTTGCAAAAGTAAATAATCAAAATAGCATCAACTTTACTAAAAAAGGGATGTTTATCATTCACTACGAAGAAACAGTGTATATTTGGAACGATTGATCATTGCTGAATAATCAATAATCAATATCTAAATTGAATGTGTCTTTTAATGTGTTGATATAAGGGAATTTACGCGCAAGAATTGCAAATTTATCTTTGCCGTTTAAGTGTTTTACATCTTTCGGATTGCTTGTCTGTAACTTTAACTTCAACAAAGAAGGCAAAGTTTTTAGGGAGTTGCGCCAAACGCGTCATAAAACGATCAAAA
This sequence comes from Crocinitomicaceae bacterium, assembly GCA_041392275.1. GTDB lineage: Bacteria > Bacteroidota > Bacteroidia > Flavobacteriales_D > Crocinitomicaceae > Taishania. The sequence goes on from JAWKMK010000028.1 coordinate 2,527, forward strand.
TCTGTTTTTATAACTTCAATTTGCACGTTGTTGTCAACCTCTAATTGGTATAAAACATTGGTAATTTGTTTTGGATTGCGTTTCACTAAGGCATTGTAAAACGCTTCTCTTCCCCTCGTCTTCATGCGATTGGCAAACTGACGCCAAAACATATTTACTTGGTCTATTGTAAACTCTTCTGCTGGTTCATTTTGAATAGCGCTTGTTGTGCTTGATTATTTGTTTGCTCGGCAACAATTTTTTTGATGGATAAATTGGTGGTTACCAGCTTTTCACCCGCCTTTTGCAATACTTTTGGTTCGGGTTTTTCATACATGCGCTGACTTATCGAAGGATTGGTTGGCGCTACTGAAGGTTTTTGGGCTGGGAATTTTATTTTGTTTATCGCGTAATTTCTGGCCTGGAAAAGGTAGAATTTCTACGGGATCAGTTAAGCCTTTTTTTTTTCAAGTTCTTGTTTCAACGAGCACAATTGCATCAAGGTGATTTCAACCAATAAGCGTTGGTTTTTAGCTTGCTTGTATTCAACATCTGCTTTGGATAAGATTGCTAAAGAACGTAAAATAACATGCGAATCAACTTCTTTTGCTTGTTGAATGTAACGATTTTCTGTTGCTTCACCCACTTCCAATAAACTTGCTGTGCGAATATCCTTACAAATCAATAAATTTCTATAATGAGCAGACAAGCCAACAATAAAGTTGTGACCATCAAATCCTTTGTCGATAATTTCGTTGAATAGCAATAACGTGTTTGGAATATCTTCTTTTTGCGCAAAATCAACCACCCTGAAATAATAATCATAATCCAACACATTGAGGTTTTCAACAACGTTTTGATAGGTGATATTATTTCCAGAAAAAGTAACAATTTGATCGAAAATAGACAAGGCATCACGCAATGCTCCATCCGCCTTTTGAGCAATTAAAAACAATGCTTCAGGATCTATGGTTACAGATTCTTTGACTGCAATTGAACCCAAATAATCCGATATGTCTTTAAGTTTAATGCGATTGAAATCAAAAATCTGACAACGCGATAAAATCGTTGGGATAATCTTGTGTTTTTCAGTGGTTGCCAAGATGAAAATGGCATATTTGGGCGGTTCCTCCAACGTTTTCAAAAAAGCATTGAACGCTTGACTGGACAACATGTGCACCTCGTCGATGATATACACCTTGTGTGTTCCAATTTGTGGGGCAACGCGCACTTGGTCAATCAAACCTCGAATATCTTCAACTGAGTTGTTGGATGCAGCATCTAACTCATAAACGTTTAAAGAAGCACCTTCGTTGAATGATTTGCACGATTCACACTGGTCGCAAGCCTCTACATCTTCTGTTCTATTAAAACAATTGATGGTTTTTGCCAAAATACGTGCAGAGGTTGTTTTTCCAACTCCACGCGGACCACAAAATAAAAATGCATGTGCTAAATGATTGTTTTTTATTGCATTGCGCAAGGTAGACGTCACCGACTTTTGACCAACAACAGTGTCAAAGGTTTGGGGTCTATACTTTCTTGCTGATACAATAAATTCTTCGCTCATAGTGTACAAATATACTACGAAAATTGATACAGATTTCAGATGTTAATAAGTTTCAAACTTTTTTTTAGCCAAATGAGGTTTCATTTTTTTTGTTAGTTTTGGTCAATATTAAAAAAAACAATAATAATGGCGAAAATCAAGAACCTTTCACTTTATACCTTGCTAATTTTATGTGCTTGGATAGTTGTTTTTAGAGCCACACATATTGTTAAAAACGAAATTTCTTGGGATATTTTTGGTTATTACCTGCCACTTGAAGCCACGTTTATTGAAGGTGATATGATGCTCAACGATAGAACGTGGGTGGAGGAATTGAACCAAAAACACCAGCTTTCTGGAACGCTGTACCAGATTTCATCAACCCCCGATAACCAACCCATGTATTTTTTCTTGTTTGGGATGTCTATCATGTATTCGGGGTTCTTTTTTATTGGTCATGTTTTGGCTGGATGGCTTGGTTTTCCGCAAGATGGATTAAGTGAACCTTATGCCTATTCACTGGTGTTTGGTTGTATGATTTATACGCTCATAGGATTATATTACTTAAGAAAAATTCTGAAACATTTCTTTTCCGATCAACTAACAGCACTACTGCTCATTATCTGTGTGGTTGGAACCAATTATGCCCACCACATGACCATTAAAAATTTAGAAACAACCAATGTGCTTTTTATGTTTTTGGCAATTGTGCTGTGGAACACGATTCAATGGTATCAGCATTTCCGATTAAAAAACATGATGGCTATCGGTGTTTCTGTAGTTTTAATGGCATTAATAAAACCAAGTGAGGTATTAATCGTTTTTTTACCGTTGCTGTGGGGCGTTACTTCGTTTGAATCGCTTATAAAAAGAGGTCGTTTTTTACTTGAATACAAAAACAATTACTCATTACTGTTTTAGTTTGTTTAGTGATTGCTTTGCCCCAAATAATGTACTGGTATGCAAAAACGGGTTCCATCTTGTATGATTCGTATAAAAATCCTGGTGTTGGATTGGATATTTTTTGGCCTCACATAATAGATGCCTTGTTTAGCTTTCGTAAAGGATGGTTGATTTATACTCCTATTATGTTGTTTGCTGTTTTTGGTTTTGTTGCGATGTACAAACAACGAAAAGAGTTGTTTATTGGCCTATTTGTGCCATTTGCTATTTCTTTTTACATCATGGCTTCGTGGACAGAATTCTGGTATGGTTCCAGTTTTTCAATGCGTCCAGTTATTACCCAATATCCAATTTTGTTAATTGCAATGGGGTTTTTCTTTGTGTGGGTTGGTAAACAACAATTGGTAGTGCAAAGTTCAATTGTTATGCTAACGCTATTTTTATTGTCTCAACCAATTTCAATGGTGGCAATTGCGCAATTATATTTTGCACGATTCACGCATGACAGCTTCTTATTACAAACGCATTTTCTTTAAAACAGCAGTAACTGACGAGGATAAAAAATACCTACTGATTGAACGAAGTTTGATGGAAGTCATATCCTTAAAAATCCAGAAGATTATACCAGTAAATTATACCTCAATCAGCATTCTTCGTTTCAATTAAAAGAAGGTGAAAACTACATTGAGTTTGTCCATAGCACAAAAATTCCCTACAAAAAATTAACTAAAAAAGACCATTGTTGGGTGCGCTTCAGTTTTGATTATCGATATACAGATACAGTGGCTCGTGATTATTATTTTGCAGTGATGATGGATCGTAAAAATGGCGATTATGGCAGGGTATTTTTTGATATGAAAAATTCAACTACAAATTGGCAAACTTTTGATACCTTGTTTTTAACGCCCGAAATTAGAAGTGTTAACGACCAATTGAAATTCTTTGTTTGGAACCCCAATCGGGTAAATTTTGAAGCAAAAAACTTACAAATTCACGTCTTAGAGCATAAAAATTAAAAAAAGGTGCCAAGTTAACCTCGACACCTTACTGATTTTCTACTACTATTTGCTAATTAGAACGGTAAATCGTCGTCCTCGCTTTCAGCTGTTGCCGTTTCAATTGGAGATGGAGTAGGGCTAAAATCCATTGCTGATGGTCCTCCTTGTGGCATTCCTCCACCCATTGGCTGACCAACACGCTCAATGCGCCAAGCCTCTAATGTGTTGAAATATCTCACTTCTCCTTGCGGACTTGTCCACTCTCTTCCACGTAAGTTGAACGAAACTTCAATGGTGTCATTCAAATTGACTGAATCAATTAAACTACATTTATCTTGTGTTAATTGAAATAGGATGTCTTGTGGATACATTGAAGATGATTCAGTTAAAACGAATTCACGTTTTGCAAACTTTTCAGTAACTTGGGCTGTTGGGAAAATAACTTTTACGGTCCCTGTGATTTTAAACATATTGCTTTTTATTAATTTGTTGTTCTATTTCTTTATCTGTTGAATGCTAGTAAGGTCATCCATGCTTCTTCAATCTTGTCTTCTTCAAGTAATTCTTTTGCATGACGATGTAGTGCCAACTCTAATTCATCCGGATTTTGTTCTAAAGATAGGAAAAAATCACTTAATTCCAATAATTTGTAATCATTTACAGCAGTTTCGTCTGGTATGCTTTCAATTACTGCTAATTGGCCTAAATTGTTTGCTGTCAACACGGTACTTTTGAGAATATCTTCTGGAAGATTGTCAAACCCAACACCACAAACAGTTAACGGACGAACCAATTTAAACATCGAATTTTTATCGGCTCTGCAATACCACGGACCACCCATGCGAGAAATTAAGTCAATTTTATGTTGGTCTATCATGCCTGTTTCATCCATCACATTTTTGGAGATATGAATGCGTGTAACTTCGCAAATTACCAAATTACCCGCTGCTCCTCCTGTTCCCAATTCTTTTACTTCCAATACTTTACATTCTAGTTGAACAGGTGATTCGGCCACTCTAAATGGTTGAACTGTTTCTGATTTCAAATGTGTGAACCCAGATTTCACAAATTCATCTGTCCCAGCAGGATAGGGACAACTAGCAACGTTTACTTGTTGCACCATTTCATAGGTAACAACGTTAATCACCACTTCTGGCGTTTTTTTGACGTTGAAATACGTATCTTTTGGATCGGCTGTTCTTCCACTGTTTGCAGGCGAAAACACTACAATTGGTGGGTTAGCACTAAACACATTGAAAAAACTAAAAGGCGCTAAATTGGCAACTCCGTTTTCATCAATGGTAGAGGCTAATGCAATTGGGCGCGGACCCACAGCTCCCAACAAATGGCGGTGCAATGTAGGAATTTCTAATTCCTTGGTGTTAAATGTTATAAAATCGTTGTTCATTTAAAATGCTAATTGATCTTCAAAAGATTGCAATGCTTTTTGAAGTACTTGTTTTAAAATATTGTCTTTATTGTCTTTTGTTTTAATGATTAATTCACCACCATCACTATTGTAGGTGAACGAAACACTATTTAATAATTCTAAAAATTTCATTCCTCCATCCAAATCAAATGAAGCAGCATCAACAGTGCTTAAGTCTAAGAAGAAATCAACCGAGTTTTTTCCAAAATTAGCGGCACTTGCTGGTAATTGAACGCTGTTTCCAACAAAATCAAGTGAGCTAGAACCTGCAATTCCAGCATTGGTTAACTCAACTTTCTTGAATTTATCGGCTAACTGTTCTTTAATTGTTTCTCCAAATTTTTTGCCTTGACCTGCCAATCCTATAAAGAAATTAAGGTCGGGAGTTAAGCCACTCATCAAATTGTTAGCGTCACCAAAAACTAAGGCACCCAATCTACCGTCAATTAATTTAGAGATATCACCATCAGCAGCAAGCATTGCAAGTGCAAAAGGACCACCAATTTCTTCGGTCAAGTCATCAATTGCATTTGGAGCATATTCATTCAAGAACTCTTGTAATTTTTTAGTATCAAGATTTAGTGATAAACCAGCTTTTGGAGCTCCTGCACCTAGATTACCAATAATTTTTGCATTGTTGTCTTTCAAGAAAAATAATTTGTTTTTCAACGCATCTGAAAAATGATTTTTCACTTTAAAAGCCATTTCTCCATTGTTGAAATTCAGTGCTCCAGAAATGAATGAGTTGGCCATCATATCGGATAATTCTTTTTGTTTTTCAGCACTTAAATCAGCCAAATCTGTGTTGGAGGTGCCATATAGATTTGCCAAATTAACTCCAAAAGTGAAATCGTTTTTTTGGTTCAAAATATCGGCAACATAACCGGTGCTAACATCTCCAGTTAAACGCTTTCTGACTGCTGTTAACAATGCTTTTTCGTCAGAAATACCCGATTTAATGATAACCGTTACAATGTTTTTGTCAAATGCCAAGCACATGTCGCCATCAGAAACGTATTGAAATTCTTTGTTATCAGTTACTTCAAAACCGTTTTTAACCAAATTAGTTTTTAGCGAATCACTGTTTTTTACTTCTAAAAACAAATAGGTTGCAGCTGGATTATTGTTCTTCAACGACCTTCTACAGCATAAAAACAGAAGTTTTTAAATTCACACTTGATTGCAACTGGCTAAAAGTCTCGTTAAAAATCTTAATTCTTTGGTTCATCTTGGTATCCCGTTTTGTTTAAAACATCGTTTAAGTTAAATGCTCCAAAACTGATGATATTTGTGTTGCCATTTAAGAAAGACGAAACACTTTCGGCAACAGGTCGAGCGGTTGATTTTTTTCCACAAGCGATTAATAGTAGCGATACAGCAAAAATAAATAACGCTGATTGAAATATTCTTTTCATGATAAATTGATTTTCGGATTCAAAATTAATAAAATTACATCTTCGTTGCAATGGCATCTGCACATTTCATGCCGTCAATTGCAGCAGAGATGATTCCGCCTGCATATCCTGCTCCTTCAGCACATGGATAAAGTCCAGCAATTTCAACGTGTTCCAATGTTTCAGGGTTGCGTGGTATTTGTATAGGCGATGAAGTGCGCGATTCGGGCGCATGTAAAACAGCATCGTTGGTTAAATAACCTTTCATTTTTGCGCCAAAATCTTTGAATGCTTGTTGCAAACGTTTGGCAATAAACGGTGGTAAAACCGTTGTTAAATCAACCGATACAATGCCTGGCATGTAGGAGCTTCGTGGAAAATCAATTGATTTTTTTCCTTGCACAAAATCCAACATGCGTTGTGCTGGTACTTTTTGTGTTTTCCCGGCTGCTTCCCAACATTTTTGCTCCACTTCTTTTTGAAAATTTAAGCACACAAATGGGTTGTTTTTGTCTTTAAAATCTTCTGGATATACAGCCACTACAATACCTGAGTTGGAATAGGGATTGTTGCGTTTTGAAGGCGACCAACCATTGGTAACCACTTCATTTTCGGCAGTTGCACACGGGGCAATGATTCCGCCCGGACACATACAAAACGAATAAACACCTCTTCCGTCAACTTGTGTTACCAACGAATAGGAGGAAGGAGGCAAAAAATCATCGTTTAAGCGACCGTGGTATTGAATTTTATCAATTAATTCTTGTGTATGTTCAATGCGAACGCCTAAGGCAAATGGTTTGGCTTCAATTTTTATATCGCGTTTGTGCAACAATTCAAAAACATCGCGCGCCGAATGTCCTGTGGCTAATATAACATAGTCAAATTTACGAACTTGAGAATGATTAAGTTCAAGGGCTTCAATGGCTTTGTTTTTAACAAGGATGTCGGTCATCTTGGTTTCAAAATGCACTTCGCCGCCCCATTTTTCAATTTCTTCGCGCATGGAAGTGATAATTTTGGGCAGCTTGTTGGTTCCAATATGCGGATGAGCATCGACCAAAATATCGTATTCGGCACCGAAATGAACAAACCATTTTAAGGCTTTTAGTACATCGCCACGTTTTTTGGAGCGGGTGTATAGCTTTCCGTCAGAATAAGTTCCTGCGCCTCCTTCGCCAAAACAATAGTTGGATTCTGGATTAAGCACCAATTCTTTGTTGAGCAAAGCTAAATCACGTCGGCGCGAGCGCACATCTTTTCCTCTTTCGTAAACAATAGGTTTTAAACCCAATTCAATGCAACGCAATGCTGCGTATAATCCAGCAGGACCAGCACCAACAATAGCAACTTCTTTGGAATGGTGTACATTCTGAGGTTGAAATTGCGGTTCAAACGCTGGAATTTCTTGGTTTACATAAACTTCAAACGTACAATTGATTTTAATTGCTGCTTTTCTCGCGTCGATGGAACGTTTTTTCCACTGAAAATTGAAATCCGTTTTTAAACCTAAGTCGGTTTTTATTTTCTGACGTAAAAAGGCTTCGTCAACCGCTTGTTCGGGCGTTACTTGAAATTGAATTTCCATTTATCCTTCAAAAATTAACGAAAACACCCAGCCACTGTTGTAAATTTTGTTGATTGGACTAGAAACACGTGTGTTGTCTTGAATAAATCCATTTACAAAACTGTGCGAATATTTAATTTCTAAGCTGAATTTAAAGAAAGGAGCAAAAAACTCAATTCCACCACCAACTTGCCCCAAATAATCAAACTTTTTCATTTTGATAAAAGGATCATCAAATTTTTGAGTGGCATTTTGTTGCGATTGCAAATCAACTGTAAATTGCCCGCCCACCATGCAATAAGCCGTAAAATTATTGTAACGCAATGTTCTAAATTGAAACAAAAGTGGAATATCAATATTGGTTGAATGCACGCGCTCATCGTTGATGATTTCTTGTGTTATATCAAGAGGATCTACAAAAACTTGGTGAATAATGCGTTCTTGAAAAGAAAGTGAAGGCAACAAACGCAAACGAACCATTGGTGTGCCGCAGCGCAAGGTTGTTAAAATACCCAATTGAGCGCCTGGTTGTGAATTAACCGATAGACTTTTGAGTCCGTAGGTTTGAAAAGCATCTTTTTTAGGTGTGATGGTGTAACTAGAAGTGTTGGCACCAAGCATAAAACCAAAGTGAAACAAGCGTTTGTCGAATTTACGATAATTCATAGGCTTCTCCTTTTGGGCTATTGCACCAAAGGAAATACAGATGATTAACGACAAAATTAATTGCTTCATTACTTTGTATTAACGTAAATTTTCAAAAATAGTACAAAAATAGACTTTAGAACGATAAAAAAACACGTTACTTATGCTTTTAATCCTTTTTTTGAAGAAAAACTTGCTTTGATGATGGTGTTTGCAACAACAATTGCAATAATCATAAACGATCCGATGTAAAAATTGGTGTTGAGCAATTCATCTTCGTTGAGAATAATTATGGCCATAAAAATGGTGTAAACAGGCTCCATGTTGATGGTTAGTGAGGCTGTGAATGCGCCTAAAACTTTAACAACATTAATCATTAAAATGTAGGCTAAACTGGTGCAAACAAGTCCTAGGAAAAGCAGTAACCAAAAATCGGTGGTCGTCATTTTGAGTGCTTCTACGTTGAGTTGGTTGTCAAAAAACAGGATAAAAGTGAGAAAAACAATTCCGGTTATCATTTCATACAAAGTGATTTGAGGCGAAGGAATGGTTTTTACTAATTTGGCATTGGAAACAGAAAAGACGGCGGCCAATAAAGCGGCCAATAACCCATAAGCAAGCGCCACATATTCATCGGCTTTAAAATCGGATGAAACAAAATAAATTCCATAAATGATGAGCAGTCCGAGGAAGAATTCCAGCCACGAAAATTTGCGTTTCATGATGATGGGTTCTAACCAAGTAACGTGTAAAGTAGTGGTGGAAAGGCACAAAATTCCTAAAGATGCCGTAGATAGTGCAATAGATTTATAGAAAAATACCCAATGGGCGCTTGTAATCATACCCACCAGAATTAATTTCCAGATGTCTTTTTTATTGGCAAGGCGAATTGGAATTTTTAGTAGTGGCAAAAAAATGAGCAACCCAATTGTGGCAATAATAACGCGATACCACACAATTACTTCGGGAGAAAGGTGGATTAATTTTCCTAAAATCCCAGTAAAGCCCCACACAAAAATGATGAGGTGCATTAAGATATGGTATTGGTATTTTTTTGTCATATTGGCACTTTCGGTTGCGAAATTACAGAAAGGGATTGTTTTTATTTCGTTAAATCTTTACTTTTTTAAGTATTCCGTTGTATCTTTGTAGGGAAATTCGGGGTCGTATTGGATTTGACAGCAGATGCGACGACTGAGTGTAAGCATGTCGAGCGTTGTGGTGTAGCTCGTTAATCTCATGTCTCAAACAATAAATGACAACACGTCATACGCACTTGCTGCTTAATTAACGGAATGTTAATAGAGCTTAATCTGACCGAAGTACAGTAGGTTAGACAAGTACCTTCTCTCTTGTTTTAGCTTGAAGAACAGAGAATACGGAGGTTCATCCTTTCAAGCTGGCACCAAATTTACTTCGTAGGCGGTGTGAGATTTTTAGAAGTTAAGCGTTACTCTGGGTGTTCTTGTCCAATTTAACGTCGAAAACTAATCATGAACTAAACATGTAGAAGCCTTAGGAGTTCTTTGTTTGGACGAGGGTTCGAAACCCTCCGACTCCACTCTGATAAAAGCATCACCTTGTAAAGAGGCGATGCTTTTTTTGGTTTATACCGACTAAAGTTTACTTTAAGGAGGAAGAAAGCAAAAAAGTATCAGTTTTTCGTAAGAAAAATAGGCTTTTATCCACTGCACGTTATTTAATGGGTTCATAAAATAAACCCTCCGACCTTTTCAATAGAACCATAATTTTCCTAATTGTGTGCATTTTTTTATTTTTTTGCACACAAAAACGTGTTATAAGTTGGTTGTATTTGTTGGTGCTTTTTATTACATTTACCCCAAAATGCTGCAATTTTGTAAAACAAACAGCTATTTGAAGAATTGATGGAACTAATTAACTCGCTTCAAAATTGATGTAAAAATTATGCTTAAAGTGCCTTTTGCAAATCAGAAAAATAGAACAGTTTCTTTTAGTGCTATTGAACGTAGCAAGTCCAATTCAATTGTTTTTTTATTGAGGCACCCTAGCAATCAGGTAGTTGCTCACCATTCAATTTTATAATTTGCGATGAAGTTTCTTGTAGTCTTTTTCTTTGCTTTTTGGAGTTTTTTGGCGTTTTGCCAAGTTGATTTTTCAATTATTGAGCAAAAAAAGTTGGAAGGTGATTTTGAAGCAGCTCCAAGTAAAGTGGAATTCTACCTTCAGCAAAAAAATACTACGCTCCACCAAAAAATCCAATTGTTTCAAACTAATGGTGATTTGGCCATGTTGAGCGGTGACTTTGACTTTGCATTTGAAAATTGGAAAAAAGCGGCACAATTACGATTAAAGATTTATCCCAATAAAAAAGATTACCATCATGCATTGACCTACGCAAGTTTTAGCAATTATTATTACGAAAAGTACGATAAAATTCTTGCAAATAAATATGCTGATAGTTGCTCAAGGTTGTTAAATGGGCTGACGCTCAACCAACAATTGGAGTTGGAGATTTTTAAAATTTGGAATATTTTAGGGCAATCCTACAAACAAAGTGTAAGTGCTTCGGATTATCAAAAATTCTCTAAGATTTATACAAAAACGATCGATTTTTATAAAAAATCTGTCGATTTTATAGTTAAAAACAAGCTAAACAAGCATTATTTAGCAAAATCACTTCATTTGTTGGGAAATGCCTATTTTGATTGGACCTATGCAGAATTTGAAGCTGGGAATAAGGAAAAAGTTGATTTCACACAAAAAAAAGCAATAGCCTATTACGATCAAGCCATTTCTCTTTGGCAGCAATTGTATGGAAATCAGCACTATGAATTGGGACGAACGTATTTTATTAAAGCATTATTATTTAGCAGTTTACCCATAGCTACCCCTCAATTAAGACAAGAGGCATTGTTGAATTTCCGTTTATCGATGAAGGCGTATGGTTATGAAAATTTCAACAAGGAATCGATGAATTTTGAAAAAGTTCCCAATAAAGTTGATTTGTTGATGATGTTGAAGTATTACACGACGTGTTTGCTTGAGTTTCAATCCATAAATCCCCATAATATTGATTATCTCAACGAAGCAATTGCAGTAAATAATGCCGCAAACACTGTTTGGAACCGTATTCACACCAACTTTAAGGGAAAAAGCATTAATAAAAATTTAGCCATTTATAGCCTCATACCACAGAGTGAAGAAATTACAATTGTAATGCGCCAACAGCTTTCTGAACACGAAAAAATGAAGCGTTTTTTTGAAGCTAATCAAAAGCTCAAATATTATGATTTGTACAAGAAAAAAAATGGAGCAAGTTCTTCCAGCATTTCGGCTATACAAGCAAAATTAAAGAACAACCAAGTATTGCTTGATTTTCATTTTAACCAAATCGACAATGTTTTTTATGTGCTTTTCATCCATAAACACAAAGTTCGGTTGGAAAAAATGGAGTCTCAACTCGATTCAATAATAAAGCATTTAAAAACAGCAATAGTTGAACAAGATTTTACGTCCTATACCCAAAATGCACGTAAATTGTATAAGGCAATTTTCTCCAAACCGTTGACTGAAACCGAGTTGATTATTTGTCCTGTTGCTCAATTCAATAATTTGCCGTTTGAAGTTTTGCTAAGTTCCGACAAAGGAATCAACACCAATGATTATCGAAAATTGGATTATTTGTTGCATCAAAAGTCTATTCGTTATGTTTTAACTCCTGGTTCTTTAAGCAACCAACCAATTAAAGTGAATGGAGACATTGATGTGTTTTGTCCGCAGTTTAACAATCAACAATTTGCCAATTTACCATTTTCGACCGCTTTTGGAGAAAAAATGCAGCAAGAAGTAGCTGGAACGCATGTTTTTTTTAATGAAAATGCCACTCAACAAGCATTTTTTAATTCCAAGCACGCAGTGGCTCACATCAGTTCACATGCGGTGATAGGAGAGGAGCCTGGATTAAATTACATGCTGTTGAGTGATGGTAAATTGATGCAAAGCGAATTGAATCAACTAGTTAATATTCCGCGTTTGATGGTGTTGAACACATGCAATTCTGGCAATGGCAAGCATTTTTTACAAGATGGAGTGGATGGTTTTGTACGCGAATTTCATTTGGCAGGAGTTTCTTCAACAATTTCAAACCTTTGGGAAGTGGATGATAAAACGTCGAACGAACTATTTTTTCGTTTTTACAATAGGATGAAGGAAGACTCCAACTCAATTATGGCTTTGCAAGCTGCTAAAATAACACAAGTTAAAAACGCACCTGTTTCAGAGTTGGCTGCCCCCTACTATTGGGCTGGTCACCGATTAATAGGAGATGCAATCGTTTTCAAAAAAATGCTACCCCTGGATGGTAAACAAGCAATTGTATTTTGGTTGCTCCCCCTACCTTTGGTGATTTTGGTGTTGGTTTGGATAAGGAGAAAGAAAAAGTTTAAAAACTAAATGCAAAAAGCTCCTAGCGCATGGCTAAGAGCTTTGTATATATTGAAGGTGGTTATGGGAGGTAGGGGTGTAAGAATTTGAATCAATAAAATCGTGTTTTCATGTAAATCTCACTTAAAGTTTAGTGTGACTTTCATTTCTATCACTCCAAAAAACAAAAGGTAAGTGCCAAATCAAAAAATATTTTTATTTGATACAAAATGATGATTTATTATTTTTGAAAAACACTGATAATGAACTACTTGATAATGAGATGGTTTAAAACACACCAGAAAATAAAAAACTCAAAATAAAGTTCAAAAGCTTATTGACAACTTAAAACAACTTGTTTTAGAGTTCATTGCTCTAGAAGGTGTTGTAAAAGCTTAAAAATACTTTTGGATGAAAGGAAATTATTCTTCCAATTTCTGTAAAAGTTCTTTTATCTGAGGAGAATAAACAGTGTTTTTACTGTTCAATTGCGTTAATGTAGTTGTGGCTTCTAATAATTTGTCTTCTAAAATAAACACAAGCGCCATTCTAAATTGAGATGCTGAATAATATGCCGAATTGCTATTCACTTTTTTGAAAGAATTAATGGCTTGTTGAAAATCCTTTTGTTCGTAGGAAATGATGCCTAAGAAATAATTGGAGGTATCCGAATCAATAGTTTGCAGGTGTTTTTTGGCCTCTTCCCATTTTCCTAATTTAAACGCATTCATGGCCTCGTCGTACTTGCCTTTTGAGCTCATTTTTACAAGTAAACCAGCTACGTAGGGCCAATAGTGTTGAGCTAATTCATGCAGATTGTTTTTTGAAAAATATTGAAAAATAAAAAATCCTATTAATGCTGCAGCTGCAACGAAGAGGTAGACCATTGCACCAAGCGGATGGTGTTGGATTTTTTTAGGTGCAACATATCAATTGTTCGTCCAACGCTTGAAGTTGTGATTTTAAAGTTGTGCGAAAATGATTTTTTATTCAGTTTTCTAATTGTTCGTATTGCTCAAACTCCTCTTGAAACTCACTGTCATAAACCAATCGTGCGTTGAAAGCATTCAATTCGGTTTCCGACAACTCACCATTGCGGTAACGCTCAAACAACTCGATATTTTCATTTTCTTTCATCATAAAACGAATAATAGTGACAATTTTTTAAGTTCAGCAAACAAATTTTCATGCAAACTGATTTTTCGACTTGGCGGTATCATCGCGTTTTTTGTAGTTCATTTCTCGCGCAATGCTCTCCATATCGTATTCTTTAGTAGTATAATTTAAGCACTTGTTGGCAGTACTGCTGGGAGTTTTTCTATGGCTTTGTTGATTTGTTCTTGGGTGTATGCTATATTTTCTTCCTCCATGTATTGGTTTACTTCTTTCCTTCTATCAATTGAACAGTATCAGGTAAGTCAAACGGCTCTTTTTTTTGAATATTTATTGCTTTGTGCTTTCCAATTTGAAAAAGATAGGTTTTAACAGAGCTAGTAAGTTCACCAAATGACCCGATATTACATTTTGATGGCGTCAAAATAGCCTCTTGAAATGCATCCTTTGCCTGGTCTTCACTTATTTTAAATGTTGCTTTTTGACCAAACAATGAATTCTTTTCTGTGCAATTTATATAAATCAAATAATGGTGTTTCATCTCCAATTGCGAAGTTGTTCCAATATACTATTTGATTTCGTTGCTTTCATTTCGTGCTATGCTTCAAACAATTAAAATACAAGTTTGTTAGGTTTAAAACAATATTTAATTCTTTTGTTTAATGAGGTCGAAAATAAAATTATATACTTACAAATTCAAGTGTGGTCTGAAAAAAGTAGGATAACAAAAGATTTTGCTACTAATTAATTGAGTAACAAATGTTTTTTTTAAAAATAATTCAAAAAAAGTAACCAACTAAACATCGTTTTACCCTACATTTGTTAAAAATAAATTGATTTTTATTTTTTTACCACTATTTACTCACAAAACTGAAAAAGATATGAAGACACTAATTACATTCGTCTTTGTCCTTTGCGTACCATAACAATTGTGCTAGGACAATGCCCATCAGGAGCTTCCCCTTACGCTGGAGAAACAACCATTCTGTCAAATCAGGTGTTTTGCATGACAGCTGATTTTACTGTATCAAGTTTAACTATTGAATCGGGAGGACAACTGTATGTTGCAAATGAAAAAAAAAATTAACAGTTACTGGTAACTTATGTTGGCGGCAACTTAATAGCCTTTGCTGATGAGGCAGGTGGCGTTTTGTCAACCTTAACCATTGGTAACGGAACCCATTAGCAATGCCATAGTTAACTTGGGCAAAAAATCGTATTTAACTGTTAGTGGAGGCATCACACAAAATTTATCCACATCACCCTATGTTTCTCAAATTGAAATGTGGTCGGGCTCTGTTGTAGAAGATTGTGGTACGTATTTCCAAGCTCTAGAACTTATCCGTTTATCAAATTTTAGGCTCGAAGCTGTTAAATCCTATTTTATAGTAAAAGGAGCTGCAACTGGCGCTGGTCCTGGAGCTCATTTCTCACACGATAATAGCATCGTTGTTGTGGCAATGGGGTCTGTTAGCGGTGTAACTGGAGGTTTGTCTGTTTATTGTGGAGAATATGCAACGCCAGGCACGTGTCCAAGCTGGCCAAGTGGTTTGAGTAATAACCCGTTGGATTGCTACAATACAACAACCATACTTCAAAATTTACCCGAACCAGAAACAGCGTGTCATGAAAATACATTTGTAAAAAGCTCAGATCCCAATACTTTGGAATACGATAACATTGTATGTGCTTTTCACGCAACAATTTTAAAGGAAAGTAACGGAACAATTAAAGTTTGGGGCGATGAAGCGCATGCTAATGGTTCAACACATGTTTTGGCTCCTGTGGAAGTTACGCCTGCAAATGGGTATAATTATACAGGAACTCCTTTGCGTGTAACAGCAGGTAGTTATGCTGGAACTTCTTTGACATCAGTAGTTCACCAATTTGCGTTGTTAACCACTACGGGTTTGCATATTTGGGGGGTGCCTGGAACATTGATTGATACAGGAATTAAAAATACCAATGCTTTTGGTCCAATTTCAGTTAATGGAAACCCAACAGGTTTGCCAACTGGAGTGTCACCAGCCAATGTGAAAATGCTATTTGGAGCTTACAGAACTTTGGCCATTGTTACAGATGATGGACATGTTTGGGTATTATCATTTAATGGAGAAAAAAATGGCGATGGAACTTCTCAAAGTGCTTCCAACAACATCATTTGGCACCAAGTGTGTACATCTTCTGGAATCACACTTAAACAAATAGTTGCCGTGCGTGGAAATACCAACGCATTAATGGCTCTTTCATCCGATGGAAAGGTGTATACATGGGGTTCCAATACCTATATTAATAGTGGTGGACCTGCGAATAGAACGTATGCAACCGAAATAACTTTGCCATCAGGATTAGCTCCAAAAATGATAGGGATGGCGCCAAATGGTACTGATAATTCTTATTACGTGTTAGGAACTAACCAATATTTATGGGCAATGGGCAACAATGCTGTTAGACAATTAGGAGATTTCTCAACAACAAACAGTAATACATGGGTGCATGTTCGAAGTGATAGCGGAACATTTTTAGATAGTATTGCATGGTTCAGTCCACAAGAACACGATAATAATTATGCAGCTGTGAATGCATTGACTGTAGATGGGAAATTGTATTCATGGGGAAGCAATGCTGGTCAAATGATTGGTATGGGATTGGCAACATCTTCAGATCCTTTTTACATGGGTAGAGGCTTAGCTGCAAATGATTATTTATTGGCAGTTGAAACAGGCGGACACATCACGATGATAGTTAGAGAATGTACATTTAGATACGGTTATTTAGGTCACCGAGTGGATGGAAGTATGGGGGATGGATCGGAAGATAATACCAATGAAAGTATTTTTAACTTCTCGAGTACAGCTGTTGTGAATTTATGTGGTGCACCTACAGCACCAATTACAAAAGACTTAAAATTGTGTGAAGGATTGGGGCAAACAGTTAACTTGCAAGATGCATTTATTGGAAATGTGCCAGCAGGTGAAAGCTTGGTTTGGTTAGATTCTAATGGAGATCCTGTAACCAATTTTGTGATGGATAGCATAGGAACATATACAGCTGTGTTTCAAGGAGGTGTTTGTCCAATCGATCCATCATCTGTTGTAAATGTGTCTTTTTATACACCAGCAGATTTACCAATGTATAACTTGTGCTTAACAATTTTAGGAAAAGATTTAACTGCCTTTAATGCACAATGCAAGGATGGTTTTGTGGATTTGAACTGGGCAACTGCTTCAGAGAAAAACTTAAACCGTTTTGAAGTTGAACGTTCAACGGATGGAATGAAATGGGAGTTGGTGTCATGGGTGTCTGCAACGGGTGATTCTTATTATGAAAAACTCTATTCAGCTCGCGATTTCACCAACAGTCAAACAACCTATTACCGTTTGAAAATTGTAGATAACGACGATCACTACGAACGTTCTTATCCAATTGTTTCGCAATGTCAATCTTCGGGAGTTTCTTGCACTGTTTTTCCTGTTCCAGCATCGGATTTCACAACCGTAACCATAGGAGCTGATGAAGATGAACAAATCAACTTACTCATTACAGATGTTGATGGAAGAAATGTATTTCAACAAACTGTGAAATTGCAAAGTGGAACAAATTCGTTTCCTTTGGATATTTCTCATCTTAAAAATGGCATTTATTTCTTGAGCACCGACCAAAAAGATTTTACACCAGTAAAATTGGTGGTGCAATAAAGAAGTTTTCTTCATATATACTTTAATCCCGATGCAATTGTGTCGGGATTTTTTTTATGCGTTTTACTCACTTATTAATTAAAATAACTCACTTATTAAGTTGATGTTAAATAATCAATATGAAATATATACTTTTGCACTTTTTTTTACAAACCATTTTATTATTGAATAAATTTTTAATACCTATGTTTAAAGTAAAAAGTAAATTTTCCCTTTTGATGGTGTTTGTTTTTACAATAAGCCTGTCTTTTGGACAATGTCCATCGGGAGCTTCTCCGTATTCGGGACAAACTACCATTCAATCAAATGAGGTGTTCTGTATGACAGCTGATTTGACTGTTGCTAGTTTAACGATTGCATCTGGAGGAAAATTGTATGTTTCTAATGGAAAAAAGTTAACAGTTTCTGGAAATGTTACAGTTAGTGGTACTCTTCAATTAGCTGACGAAGCAAGTGTTTCTATGAATAAGCTAACAATCGGAAACGGAACCGTTAGCAATGCCATAGTAAACTTAGGCAAAAAAGCCTATTTAAAAATTACCAACAGTTTAGAGCAAATACCATCTACAAGTCCTTTTGTTTCTAAATTAGAAATGTGGGCAGGTTCTGTTGTTGAAAATTGTGGCACACACCACCAAGGAGTTACTGATTACCCTTTTATCAAATACTTGGGTTCAGAGTCTGTAAAGTCATACTACATTGTTAAAAAAGCAGTTACAGGTGCTGGAGCTGGTGCGCATTTCTCGCACGATAATAACATTGTTGTGATTGCAATGAATTCGGTTTCTGGAGTTACAGCTGGTTTAGCAACCTATTGTGGTGAATATGCTGAACCTGCATATTGTCCAAGTTGGCCAAGTGGTTTGAGCGACAATCCAAATGAGTGTAACAATGTTACAACTATTTTAGCAAACTTACCAGAGCCAGAAACTGCTTGCTCTGAAAATACATTTACAAAAAGTACAGACCCTAACACTATTGAATACGATAACATTGTTTGTGGTTTTCATGCAACTATTCTAAAAGAAAGCAATGGCGATATTAAAGTTTGGGGAGATGAAGCAAGAGCAAATGGAACATCTTCTGTTACCGCTCCTCGCTTGGTTACTCCTGCAAATGGGTATAATTATACTGGAAGCCCTTTAAGAGTAACAATGGGAAGTTATGCAGCAGGGACATTAACTTCTGTAGTTCACCAATTTGCTTTATTGACAACCACTGGTTTGTATGTGTGGGGTAAACCTGGTACTTTGGTTCATTCAGGAATTAAAAACACCACTGCTTTTGGACCAATTACAGTTAATGGAAACACAACAGGATTGCCTGCTGGAGTTTCACCTTCTGATGTAAAAATGCTTTTTGGGTCTTACAGAACCTTGGCTATTGTTACTTATTCTGGTCAAGCTTGGGTGTTGTCTTTCAATGGAAGTAAAAATGGAGATGGTACAAATCAAAATGAAAACAACAATAATATTAAATGGCACCGTGTAAAAACATCCGCCAACGGTAATCCTTATTTGAATAATGTGGTTGCTGTGCGTGGAAACACCAATGCTTTAATGGCTTTAACATCCGATGGAAAGGTGTATACATGGGGTAATAATACCTATATTAATGATAATAATGTTTCATCTTATAGACAATACGCAACCGAAATTACTTTGCCATCAGGATTAACTGCCAAAATGATAGGAATGGCACCAAATGGTAATTATAATTCTTATTATGTGTTAGGCACCAATGGACAATTGTGGGCAATGGGTAACAATTCTGTTAAGCAATTAGGTGATTTTACAGTAGATCCCAGATATTCATGGGTAAGAGTAAAAAGCGCATCCAATACCGATATGGAAAACATTGCATGGTTTAGTCCGCAAGAGCACGATAATAATTACGCAGCTGTAAATGCATTGACTGTAGATGGAAAATTGTATTCATGGGGAAGTAATGCTGGTGAAATGATTGGTATGGGTAATTTAGCTTCATCAGACCCAGTTTATATGGGGCGTGGATTGAATAATAATGACGTGTTAATGGCAGTTGAAACAGGAGGGCACACTACTATGATTGTTCGCCAATGTACATTCAAATACGGTTATTTGGGTCACCGAGTAGATGGAAGTATGGGAGATGGAACGGATGTGAATACCAATGAAAGTGAATTTAACTTCTCCAATACAGCAATTATCAACTTGTGTGGTGCTCCAACTGCTCCTATAACTAAAGATTTAAAAATGTGTGAAGGATTGGGTGAGTCGGTTAACTTGCAAGACGCATTTATCGGAAGTGTTCCAGTTGGAGAAAATTTAGTTTGGCAAGATGAAAATGGAAATCCGGTAACCAATTTTGTTATTTCAGAAGAAAAAACATTTAATGCTGTATTTACTGGCGGTGTGTGTGCAAATAACCCTACTTCTGTTGTAAATGTGTCTTTTTATCAGCCAGAAGATCAACCTATGTACGATTTATGCTTGGTAATCTTAGGCAAAGATTTATCTACTTTTAACGCGCAATGCAAGGATGGTTTTGTGGATTTGAATTGGGCAACTGCTTCAGAGAAAAACTTAAACCGTTTTGAAGTTGAACGTTCAACTGATGGAATTAATTGGGAATTTGCAACAAGCGTAGCTGCAACGGGTGATTCTCATTATGAAAAAATCTATTCAGCTCGCGATTTCACTTCAAGCCAAACAACCTATTACCGTTTGAAAATTGTAGATAACGACGATCACTACGAGCGTTCTTACCCAATTGCTACTCAATGTAAGGCAACAAGCATGAGCTGTTCAATATTTCCTGTTCCAGTTTCTGACGTTGCAACTGTAATAATAGGTGCAGAAGAGGCAGCAGATGTAAATTTAGTTGTAACGGACATGGAAGGTAGAGTTGTTTACCAAGAAACAGTAAAAATCCAAAGTGGAACCAATTCATTTAAAATCAATGTTTCACAAATGAATCATGGAATATACTTCTTAAATACCGACCAAAAGGATTTTACGCCTGTAAAATTGGTGGTACAATAAGTTCATAATCTAAATTTTGAAAAAACCGTTACTTAGTTGTAGCGGTTTTTTTGTTTTTATATACATTTACATACCGAAACATCAGAATTACATGAGAATTATTCTAGTATTGCTTTTTTTCTTTTTATCCTATTGATTGCTTAATTTCGCAATACATAAAAACAAGCAATATGATAAAAACATTTTTAGTTAGTGCATTTGCATTGATATTAGCTGCAAATGTTTCTTATGGTCAAGACATCAAACAAAGTCAAGTACCGTCTGTGGTTGTCAATAAATTTCATCAAACATTTCCAAAAGCCTATGATGTAGAGTGGGAACTGAATGGCGATTTATACAAAGTAGAATTTGAAATGGGTGCAACAGGTTACGATCATTCTGTATGGTATGATAAATCTGGAAAAGTGGTAAAACATAAAGAAGAAATTGCAAAAAGTAGTTTACCCAAAGCTATTTTAGAAGTCATTGCAAAAGATTATTCTGGTTACAGAGTTGACGATGTGAAAAAATATACAGAAAATGGAAAAGTAACTTACAAGTGTGAGTTGGACTCTAAAACACAAGACTGGAAAGTTACTTTTGATGAAAACGGAAAAGTGTTGGACAAAATAGCAGATTAAGTTGAAAACACTGATCGTTTGTCTTGCAATCTTTTGTTTGTCAACTGTTGAACTTGTTGCGCAAATTAGTCCTCCCGGATTAGGTAGAGCAACAGCAGCTTCGTGGTTTGCTTTGGGTATTAGTCAAAAGTTAGATACCATTGAAGGAAAAGGTTGGCAATCGATGTCCTACATTGGATTGGGGCGTATTAGCAATCCGGATAATTACGCTATTTTCAAAAACAAGCTATGTTGGTGGTAAACCAAGAGTTTTATCATCAATTTCATCACAATTGGCAGTATTCTTTTGGATTGAGTTACCGTCTCCGAGATGAATACCTAGATGATTATCCCTACACGCACGATTCACCAAGACAAAAACAAGAGTTTAGAACCTATGCACGATTATCCTACACCTATAAAAAAGGTCCAATTAAGTTAGTACCCATTTGGGCCATGATTTTCGAAAATTTTGTGCACCTAATTTTTCAAGGGTGAGTGAAGATTTTCAGTTCAGATCACGTGTTCGTTTGCAATTAACAATCAATTTGGATGCTCAAAAAATTCACCGTTTGATTTTTAGTTCCGAACATTTTTTCTCCATCAGTAAGAAAAACTATCCTAACCGTTGGACGGATTTTAACTACCGCGAGAGCCGTTTTTCGGTTCATTATTCCATATCTCCAAAATCAATTCCTGTCATTTTTAATGTTGGATACATGAATAATTTAATGGGTAATAAAAATCCATACAGCGTTCATTATTTGGCAGCAGATATCATAATTGAAAACCCGTTCAAATTGAAAAAACGATAGTATTTACGAAAATTACGAATAATAACTACCACGTTGGGCAAGTGCCACAACCATTTTTTGTGCGTATGTAAAACAAAGCACCAATTACGGCATCCATTTGCATATATCCATACACTTGACGAGCAAATGCAGATTTATCATCCGGGCGTGTTCTCACTTTTACTTGATGCATTAAACCACCGCCCCAATTGGCTTGTAAAAATACGTGTTTAAAAAACTCAAAACGCAAGCCTACATGGGCAGACAATCCATATCCAGAAAGTGAAATAGTAACCATGTCTTTTTTACCAGCAAATGTGAAATCGTTGTAAGACAATAAACCACCCAAAGAAAGCCCAGCATTGGTTGTAAAGCCAAACCATCCATTCTTTTTGGTTCTATACCATTGGTCGGAACGCATCACTTCAAAACGCAAATAATTCAACCCGTTTGAATTTTCATAATGAAATGTATTTCTATCGGTTGTAAAGTCATAATTATCATAATCTCCCGATAAATGCGTTGTGTTGTCCACTCCTGGATCAATATGTCCCGATAATTTTACCTGATTATGGTCTGCAAAAATGTATTTCAAATGGTCGTAACCAAAAGAAACCGCCCAATGATCTTTGAAATAATATCCAATTCTAACGTTGAACTGAGGAACGGTTATTTTTCGTGGATCAAAATAATGCCAACCAAATTTTGATGGATTATCGTGTGCTTTTGCTTCTCCCATCGTAAAATCATAGCCTTGTCCTACAAAACGCAAATTACTTTTGGTGTAATACGAACGATTGTAGCCCCAATAAAAAAACAAGGCGCCTTTTTCATCAGCATTTTTTGGCAAATTTCGTTTCTTTTTCTGCGCCATTGCTGGTAAAGAAAAAGCAACTAATAGGAGAATTAAAGCAATTTGTTTCATAGCGACATTTTTATGAATGAAATTTCTTTTTCGGTTAAAAAACGGTAATAACCTCTTGGTAAATCTTTTTTCGTTAAATCAGCATAGGCAACACGATCTTGGCGTACAACAGTATAACCCAACGCTTCAAATGTTCTGCGTATTAACTGATTTTTGGTGCTTCTTATTTTTACACCTACTTCAAAATACGAAGGATTGGTAAATTCAATTTCTTCAAATCGCGATGTGCCGTCTTCCAAATCCACACCCGATCTTAATTTTTCAACGTCCTCTTTTTTCAACGGTTTGTTCAATTCAACCTCAAAAATTTGAGCAGCTTTGCGCAAAGGATGCACTAACTTTTTAGCCAAATCACCATCGTTGGTAAATAAAACCAACCCCGATGTTTCTTTGTCCAATCTGTCAACAGGATAAATGCGCTCTTTGCAAGCTTTTCGCACTAAATAATCCGCCGATTTTTTGCTGTTTGGATCATTGGCAACCATCACAAATCCTTTTGGTTTGTTAAGCAAAACATAACGTTTAACCTCTGCGCGTATCGTTTCTTCGTCGTATTTAACAACATCGGTTGGCGCCACTTTATAACCCAATTCGGTTACAATTTTTCCATTCACAGAAACAACACCTGTTGCAATCAATACATCAGCTTCTCTTCGTGAACAGATGCCCGCATTCGACAAATATTTGTTCAAGCGTATTGCATCTTCGTTAAAACTTGGAAGCGGATCACCCTTCTTTTGTTTGTCTTTAAGGTTTACAAAACGACTTTTTGCCTTGATTTCTTTGTTAGTTAATTTAGGCTTTTGTGATTTGCCTGTTGAACTACTTTTTTTTGTAGTTGATTTCGACTTTGAAGCCGTCGAATTGGCTCTACTTGTTCTGGTAGATTTTCCTCTACCGCTTCCATTTGTGTTCATCTCGAGCAGAATTAATAAAGTGCAAATTTACAATGAAAAATTGAATAGCAAGGTTTTACCCAATGATTTCTTGATAAATCTCCCAGTAACGCGCCACACCATTATCCAAAGAAAAATATTCCAAAGCGCCTTTTTGAGCTTCTTTTTGGTTAAACGTTGTCGTAAAATTCATGGCCTTTTCATACTGATTTTCGGTAAACTCTTCCACCACATTTCCAGCACTGTATATTTTTACGATGCTATCCGTATCTCCTACACCAGCATTGCACACCAACGGAATACCCATTGCCATAATTTCTCCCTGTTTGGTAGGAGAGGAGGCTTTTTTAGAATACGATGGTAAAATAAAAAACACCGATACATCAAACGTTGAAATATACAACGGCATTTCTTTGTGAAAACACGCTGTAATCAATAAATCGGAGCTTGAAATACCTTTTTCTTGCGCCAAATTCAAAATAGTTGAAGGCTGCTCATTGGTAACAAATAAAAAACGCGCTTGTGGCTGGTATTTTTTTAATATTTTGAAATAGTCCAACATTTCGGGCAACATATACCAAGTGCCAATTGAACCAACATAACCCACAATGTAATCCGAAGGTTGAATACCCAATTGAGCTTTTAATTTTTCTGTTTTATTTTTTTCTACAGTTGTTGGGTCAAATAGGGAAGTATCCACACAGCAAGGAATAACCACTATTTTATCGCTGGATACTTGTGGCAAATTCCACGAAAGTATTTCTTGTTTCCCATTTTCGGTCAAACTCACAATTTTATCCGACTCGCTAAAAAACAAACGTTCTTTTTGCTTGAAAAAACGGTAAACTTTGTTAAAAACGGGATTAGAAATATTCCAAATTTTACCATCCACACGTTCATCCGCCCAAAAACCACGCATGTCAAAAACCATTTTTAAACCAAAACGTTTTTTTAAATCCATTCCAGCCAAAGCAGCAATGTAACTTCTGCAATGTACCAAATCAAACTTTTTTGTTCGGTGGAGTTGTTTAGCTTTTCGTTTTATTGCCCATAAATCCCAAAGAGTTGAGAGCAATGGCGGACGTTTGGTGTATTTCAACGGATGCCAATCAATTGTTGCTTGTTGACAAATGGTTTCAATTTTTTCTCGAAATTGTTCCAACTTTTCTGGTTTTTCGCAACTAATCAAGGTGATTTGAACCCCCTTTTTACTCAAACCAACTAAATAGGGTAACACCTGCGATTGCCCCAGTGCATCGGTCATGCCGTCATAAGAAATATACAATGCTTTTTTTACTCCATCCATTTCTCATACCACATTTGAAACATCAACAAATACCAGATTTTCACATCCAATTCTTTTTTGCCACTATAGAAATTGGTTTTCAATTTGGAAACATATTGCCAGTTAAACAAACCTTGTTTGGTAATGCGTTCCTCGTTGATGTAATTGTCAACAAACGGACGTAATTCATTAGCCAACCATTTTGCAATCGGAATGGCAAATCCCATTTTGGGGCGGTTCAATAACTGCTCAGGAATGTATTGGTGCGCAATTTCACGCAAAATGTATTTTTTTACGCCCTTGTTATATTTAAAATTGTCGGGAAGTGTTGCTGCCCATTCAATCAAGCGATGATCGAGTAACGGTTCACGTCCTTCTAAACTAACCGACATCGTTGCTCTGTCCACTTTTTGCAAAATATCATCCACCAAATAGGTTTGATAATCAATGGCCATCATATACGAAAGTGGCGTGAAATACGCTTTTTTCAATTCCTCACTTTTATATAAATTAGAAGGCAGCTTTACCTTAAACGCCATTAATTGGTCAATTTGTTGGTCGGTAAATTGCTGACTCAAACTCAACATAATTTCGGTGGGCGAAGGGTTTTTTAAAACTCCTTTCAACTTCTCGTAACGGTTGTGAAAGTTATATTTGTTGCGCAACACTGGCAATGCTTCCGAAGGAATAATTTCCATCAAACCAGCCATTGTTTTTCGAGCAAACGACGGAATCGCATTGATTTTCTTTCCATATCGTTCCAAATAATCATACCGGTTGTAGCCCGCAAAAACTTCGTCGCCACCATCGGCACTTAAAGCAACTGTAACTTCTTTTCGCGCAATTTTACTCACCAAATGTGTAGGTATTGCACTGCTATCGGCAAATGGTTCGTCGTAATAAAAAGGTAATTCAGTAATAACATCCAACGCCTCTTTTTGGGTGCACGTATAAGTGGTGTGTTCTGTTCCCAAATGCTTGGCAATGTCTGCTGCATAAGGCGCTTCATTCAAGCCAATATCGGGAACACCTATGGTATATGTTTTTAATTTTTGTGTGCGATCTTTTTGTAATATAGCCGTAACGGTTGTGCTGTCATAGCCGCCACTTAAAAAAATTCCTACAGGCACATCGGCAATCATTCGATAGTTGCATGCAGAGGTAATTAATTCTTCGGTTTTCAACTTCGCTTCGTCAAAAGAAAGCTGAAGTTTAGGCTGATTGTAAAAATCATACACATTCCAATAGTTCGATATCGACATATTTCGATAGTGCAATTTTACCACCGCAAAATGACCCGGCAATAACTTAGAACAATCCTCAAAAATACACGCATCACTAGGAACATTGCCATATTGCATAAACGAAGCAACTGCATGAGGATTGATGTTTTTTTGAAAATTAGGATGCTGATGAAAAGCCTTTAATTCCGATGCAAACAACAACAAACCGTCTTTGAAATAATAATGCAATGGTTTCACCCCCGTTCTGTCACGCGCTAGAAACACCTCGTTTTTATTGTTATCGAAAATCACAAAGGCAAACATGCCAATCATTTTTTGCAAACATGCATCTCCCCATTGTTGGTAGGCGTGGAGAATAACCTCTGTGTCCGAATCACTCACAAAAGTGTGACCTAATTCCACTAATTCGGCTTTAATTTCTTGGTAATTGTAAATTTCACCGTTAAAAGTTATCCAAAGATTGTTCAACTGCATGGGTTGCTTGCCGTGCTCCGTTAAATCAATGATTGCTAAACGACGGTGACCAAAACCAATCGTAGCATTTTCCGTTTGAAATAATTCATATCCCGCACCATCTGGTCCTCGGTGATACAACGTATCGGTCATCTTTTGAAGCGTTTCATAAGATGAGTTTTTTTGGAAGTCAATAAATCCTGCAATTCCACACATGACCACAAAGATAATAATCGCTTAAAAATAGGAAAGATATGCGTAAAATGTTTTTGTGTATTGCAAAGAATAGTTCAAAATAAACGCTAAATTTGAAAAGTGAAAAAGATAAAAGATGCCATAAATATTGTGAAACAACTGACTTTTAGTAGGTTGTGGAATATGGTAGTATTGTATGCTTCGTTTATTTATTCACGTTGGAAAAAGAAAGATTTTCACCGTGGTATGCCTTTTTCATTGAGCATTGAACCAACAACTGCATGTAATTTAGGTTGCCCCGAATGTCCCAGTGGACTCAAACAATTTACACGTCCAACTGGTCGCCTAAAATTAGCAACACACCAAGAAATGTTGCAGCAATTATCCAAACATGTTTTTTATATCAATTATTATTTTCAAGGAGAACCGTTTTTAAATCCTCAATTTTTGGAT
The DNA here is from genome assembly GCA_041392275.1 of Crocinitomicaceae bacterium. Taxonomy (GTDB): domain Bacteria; phylum Bacteroidota; class Bacteroidia; order Flavobacteriales_D; family Crocinitomicaceae; genus Taishania. The sequence goes on from JAWKMK010000028.1 coordinate 30,073, forward strand.
TTAATAAAAGAAGCTAAAAAACACAAAATTTATACAGCAACATCCACCAATGCCCATTTTATTAATAACAAAAAAGTGGCGCAAGATATCGTAAAATCTGGGTTGGATCGATTGATTATTTCCATTGATGGACTTACGCAACAAACTTATGAAAGCTACCGTGTTCATGGCAAGTTAACCAAAGTTATTGCGGGTGCAAAATGGATGATTGAAGCAAAAAAAGAGTTGAAATCAGCAACTCCCCATTTAATATTTCAATTTTTGGCAGTGGCACCCAACGAGCACGAAATACCAGGTGTTTTTGCACTTGGAAAAGAAATGGGAATTGATGAAGTGCGCATCAAAACAGCACAACTCTACGATTATAAAAACGGTAACAAGTTAATGCCTAAAAATGAAAAATATGCCCGCTATAAATTACAATCCGATGGCACTTATGCGCTCAAATGGAAAACGGGTAATCACTGCTGGAGAATGTGGTCGAGTTGCGTACTAACGTGGGATGCAAGAGTTGTTCCCTGTTGTTTTGACAAAGATGCTTTGCACCAATTAGGCGATCTAACTCAACAAACCTTTGATGAAATATGGCATTCCAAACGATATGGAGGTTTTAGAAATGCGATTCTTAGAAACAGAAATACGATTGATATTTGTAAAAATTGCTCAGAAGGAGCAAAAGTTTGGGCTTAATATTCAATTAAAATTTCAACCGTATCCATGAATGGAGTAATGGCATTTTTCTTTCCATTGGTTGATGAAAATTGCTTGAAATAGGTCACCTCAAAATTGGTGTTGGCATCGTTGATGCAATAATAAGAGGTGTCTAAATTCCCTACAAATTGTTGGTAATCACTAGAACAACACTCTTCACATCCCGATTTTCCAATCGATTTAACAATATCCAATTTTGTTGTGTTGTCGCCTGTATGTTTTAAATGAATTTTTGCCCACGATTTTCCTGTTGACGAAAAATTATGCACATTTTTATTCTTAACACTCAAATCATCAAACAAAACCGATGATTGAATGTCAAAATAATTCTCTTTGCTGATGGTGATGTTCAGCGTTTCAAAACGTTCTCTTTTTACGTCAAATGTGTAATTGCCCTCACTGTCTGTTTGAGTTGTCAAAATGTGTTTGCTTTCTCCTTTAGAAGATGTTGTAACAACAATTTGAGCATTTGCCAAGGCCTTAGAAAAAGTAGCATCATAAACATTTCCCTCAACGGTAATGTTGGCTTGACCTTTCTTACAACCAAAAGACAAAACAACAAGTCCAAGTAGTAACAGCAATTTTGTTTTCATACATGCAAATTAGTGACGTAAATATTTTTTTTCTGACCAAAAAGTACCAAATGGTATCAACGAAGAAAGTAATAAAATGCCTGTTTTTTTAGCATCCCATTTGAATTTTAATGCAGCCACAACAACCAACAAGCAAAAAGCTATAAATAAAAATCCGTGAGCACTTCCAACAATAAAGTTAGGTTCTTTTATTCCCCAGATATATTTTAAAGGCATTGTTAATGCAAACGCTAAATAGGAAATACCTTCGGCAATAGCCATGTTTCTTACAAATTTGATCATTTCTTTTTTTTAGGCAAATATACTAAAACAACCAACATAAAACAGCTTAAAAACTACCTGATTGTTGTGATTGTAATCATATTTTATTTGCAATCAATGTTTTATATTTGTAAATTGTTAAAACTATAAACTTATGAAAAAACTATTTTATCTTTGTTCTATCTGTTTTGCTTTTTATAGCATGCGATGAAATTCCTAGTAAAGAAAGTCAAGAAAAATACGATGTATCTAAAGGAATAGGTAAGTTCAATGAACAAAATGTAGATATTTCAACATTTGATTTGAAACGTGCAGAAAATGGAAAACTAATAAGTGAAACTAAATGTGCATCTTGCCATAAGTTTTCAAATGAACGATTGGTCGGACCAGGATGGAAAGGAGTTACCAAACGTAGAAAACATTATTGGTTAATGAATTTTATAACCAATCCCGATGCAATGATTGATAATGATCCTATTCTTGCCCAAGAATTAGAAATTTGTTTAACACGAATGCCTAATCAAAATTTAAGCGACGATGAAGCACGAGATATATTAGAATTTATGCGTCAAATTGATGGTGCTCATTAGTTTCTAAGAATAATTGGTCTAAAAAATTAATAAATAGTTATTTTATCTCAGTTCTTTGTTTAGTTTTGTGTAAAAACAAAATAATATGTTGGAATTTTCCGATCGATTAAACAATATGGAAGAATCTGCTACACTAGCGATGTCTAGAATAAGTAGAGAATTAAGAGCGCAAGGAAAAGATATCATTTCTTTGAGTTTAGGGGAACCCGATTTTGATACGCCTCAATTTATTAAAGATGCGGCACTCGAAGCGATGAATAATAATTTTACTCGATATACACCTGTTAACGGTTACGAAGACTTACGCGAAAGCATTTCTAAAAAATTCAAACGTGATAACAACTTAAATTATTCAAAAAGTCAAATTGTTGTTTCAACAGGTGCAAAACAATCCATTGCCAATGTTGTGCTGAGTTTGATTAATGAAGGAGATGAAGTTATTGTGCCAACGCCTTATTGGGTTTCTTACATTGAAATTGTAAAACTTGCAGGAGGTGTTCCTATTGAAGTAGAAACAGGAATCGAAACCGATTTTAAAATCACACCAGCACAATTAGAAAGTGCAATTACACCCAAAACCAAAATGATGATTTTTTCATCACCTTGTAATCCATCCGGAACTGTTTATAGCAAGGAAGAATTGGAGCAATTGGCACAAGTAATTGTAAAATACCCTAAATTAGTTGTGGTTTCAGATGAAATTTACGAACACATTAATTTTGTCGGCAAACACGCAAGTTTAGCTCAGTTTGAATCCATCTATAACCAAGTAGTTACAGTCAATGGAGCTTCTAAAGCATGGGCAATGACTGGTTGGAGAATTGGTTTCATAGGTGCACCTCAAAACATTGCAGATGCTTGCACAAAAATGCAAGGTCAGTTTACATCTGGAACATGTTCAATTGCACAAAAAGCAACAATTGCGGCTATGGAAGCAGATCCAACAGTGTTAAAAGACATGGTTGCAGCGTATAAAGGACGTAGAGATTTAGTACTCGAAAAATTAAAAGCCATTGACGGAATTAAGGTCAATGTGCCAGAAGGAGCTTTCTATGTATTTCCAGATGTTTCCTCTTATTTTGGAAAATCGTATAACGGAAAAACAATTCATACAGCAGAGGAATTGTGTATGTTTATTCTCAACGAAGCATTGTAGCACTTGTTACTGGTGAGGCATTTGAGATAAAAATGCATTCGTATTTCTTATGCCACATCAGAAGAAGTTTTAATTGAAGCCCTTGGATAGAATAAAAACGGCATTGCAAAAGTTAAAATAATGGAACTGGATTTTCTATTTCAAAAGTTTAATCAACTTAAAGTAGCAGTTGTTGGCGATGTAATGATTGACGCCTATTTGCTGGGAAAAGTTACACGCGTTAGTCCAGAAGCACCTGTGCCAGTGGTGAATTTAACCAAACACGAGGAGCGTTTAGGTGGAGCAGCCAACGTTGCATTAAACTTAGTAGCTTTAGGTGCACAACCCATTATGTGTTCATGCGTTGGTGCCGACAAAGATGGCGATTTGTTAATGCAATTATTGGATAATGCAGGTATTTCTAATGCGGGTATTATCAAAAGTTCGGCACGCATGACAACCGTTAAAACACGTGTTTTAGGAAACAACCAACATCTTTTACGCATTGATGCAGAACAAACGTCGCCGATTAATCAAAATGAAGAAACCGAATTAATTGATAAAGTTAAATCCATTATAGAAAATGGAGTAGATGTCGTTATTTTTGAAGATTACAACAAAGGTGTTTTAACTCCTCGTGTTATTCATGAGTTAATTGCAATTGCTAATAATAAAGGAGTGATAACAACGGTAGACCCGAAAAAAGACAATTTCTTTGAATACAAAAATGTCACCTTGTTTAAACCCAATTTAAAAGAATTAATTGAAGGAACCGGTTTTGATTTCTCATTTAAAGACAACCTCACAGCAATTAATGATGCGATAGCAATTTTAGAAAGCAAGTTAAACAATGCAATTTCCTTTTGTTACACTATCAGAATTTGGCGTTTTATTAAAATCATGCTGAACAATTTCAAATTGCAGCACATTTAAGAAATATTGCAGATGTAAGTGGAGCAGGAGATACAGTCATTTCAGTGGCCTCATTGTGTCTGGCTGCTGGAGCGCCTATTCAAGTTGTAGCTGCAATTGCAAATATAGCAGGAGGCTTGGTTTGTGAACAAACAGGTGTTGTTTCAATAAATAAAGAGATTTTGCTAAAAGAATCTAAAAATTTAATGAATTAATTAAACACTATTTGGCATTCTAAAAAAATGGAAAAATATTTTTTTACGATTTTGTTAAAAAAATCTGAATAAATAAAAAAATATCATTACTTTAGTCGCCAACTTGTTTACTAATTTTGGATAAATATTGAATGATATTGCCTAAAAATAATACTTATATGAAAAAATGATTACTAGTTATCTCAGCTTTTTATTCACTTTTCAGGTGGAGTTATGGCTCAACAGGATAAGTTGATTACCCATTTTATTTATGATAAGATGAGTGTAAATCCTGGTGCTACAGGTTTCGATAGAGATTTGTGCGCAACGTTGATGTACAGAAATCAATGGGATAAAGTAAATGGAGCGCCAAACTCTGTTGTTTTCAATTTGAAGCCAACATGAGAAGATGGTTTCCTGGAGGACTAGGTTTGTCTTTTTATCACGATGCAATTGGTTTTAACAGACAAAACAACTTGTTGTTAAACTATTCTTATCCTTTGGATATCGGAAGTGCTGGTACTTTAGGAATTGGTGTTGGTATTGGTATGATTAATTTTGGTCAAAATCCAACATGGGTTCCTCCAACAACACAAAATGATATTTCCTTGCCTGTTGGATTTAATTCAACAAACTTGGATTTAAACTTCGGTTTATACTTCAAAGGAAATGCTGATTGGTATGCAGGTATTTCATCTACACACTTGAGCGAGTCGTTATTGAAAAAGAAAATTAATAACGTTGATCACGCTTATCAAACAAAACGTCACTATTACATCATGGGAGGTAAGACGTTTAATAACATTGGAAAAGATGGTAAAATTGATTTGCAAGCATTAATTCGTACTGAATTCACAAAATTTTCTGCAGATATCAACGCACGTTATATTTGGAGAGATATGTTGTATGGTGGTATTACCTATAGAACAATTGATGCAGTTGGTTTGATGGTAGGTTATATGCCAATCAATGGCTTGGTAATCAGTTATTCTTATGATATTACAACAAATAAATTAGCTAGTGTTTCAAGAGGTTCACATGAAATCGCATTGAGATACTGTTATAAATTACCACCGGTGCCGATCCAAACTTCGCGTCACCCAAGATGGTTGTAATTAAAAAAAATAAAATATATTTGTAACCTTTTTCAGGCAATGCCGTTACATCAAAAAAGAATTGATCCTGTAGTACGTAATTTTTGATTCGGCAAATTAAAACGAGGTAGAATGAAAAAACTTTTGTTAATTGGTTTTGTTGGTGCAATTTTCGCTTCTTGTCAGACAAGAACTGGGCACTTAACTGGAACACTTGGAAGACCGGTTTATCATCCACAAATTCCACTTGGGATGGTTTACATTAAAGCTGGTTCCTATCAAATGGGTGAAGACGATCAAGATGTACCGTTTTTACACCAAACGCGTGCTAAAACTGCGTCTGTCCAAGCATTTTATATGGACCAAACGGAAATCTCCAATAATGAGTATCGCCAATTCGTAGATTGGGTACGTGACTCTATTGCTAGAGAAAAAATTTACTTATCAGATTTGATGGAAGATGAAGATGCGTCAAAATTCATCAACTATTCTGAATTGTATTTTGATGAAGGTGCATTGGAATATGTAGATTTTGAACCTTCAGATAGAGATATCAATAGAAGTATTTTTAGCTTGAATTGGGATAGAAAGTTCTCTTATGAAGATCCTATGCTTGTGCCAATTTTAGCAGATATGTATTACCCACAACCACAACGTTTCTACAAACGTCGTGAAATTGATACAAGAAAATTAATGTTCCGTTATTATTGGATTGATTTAGTAGAAGCTGCTAGAAGAGGACGAATTGATATCGTGCAAGATGGTTATGATTTCCAAGGCACTAAACAAGCAGATAATCACCGTACGTTGAACACAGGGCCACATCCGTTTACACAAGAACCTCAAGGTCAAGATTTGGATATGGGCGGATTCAATAAAAAAGGACAAAACAATGCTATTCGTGGACACGAAAACCGTCAACGTTTTATCATTGATGAAATTATAAATGTTTACCCA
>JAWKMK010000029.1:0-29771 GCA_041392275.1 Crocinitomicaceae bacterium
CTAGCGGAATAGATTTAATAGTTGGGGTGTATTCTGGTACATGTAGTTCACTAATATCCAAAGCTTGTATCGACAATACCTATAGCGGTGGAACAGAAAGCATGCAATTAGTTGGTTTAACTGTTGGAGCAACTTATTACGTTAGAGTTTATGATTATTATACCGATAATAGAGGTACATTTAATATTTGTGTTACTGGAACACCAACTCCTGCTCCAATAAACGATGAATGTGTTGATGCAATTCAAATACCAACAGTTACTTCTGAATGTGATTACATGGAATTTACAACCGTTGGAGCTACAGCTAACATGTCAGATCCAACTCCTACTGCATGTGCGGGGGCAATCAACCCTCCTTATGCTGGTGGTTTTGGAACCAACTCACACGACGTTTGGTTTGCAATAACAGTTCCTCCAAGTGGTAACTTAACCATCAATATTAAACCAAATATGGGAGCTGGTAAAATTAACGATGGTGTAATGGCTTTGTATTCTGGAAGTTGTGCAGGATTAACTCAAATTGCTTGTTCCGAAAATTATAACTATCCTGGGACTGCACACGATTTGCAACCCATGTTAAATCAAACTGGACTTACACCAGGTTCAACTGTCTATTTACGTTATTGGGGTTATGGCACTTCGCAAGGAACTTTTGGAATTTGTGTTACAACGAATAGCAACGATGCGTGTGCTAATGCGCTTTATATTTGTGATATTAACGGTTACAGCGCATCAACCTCTCCTGCATTTACACCTGACAGACCGGGGAATATGCATGGAAATAACGAAACAGCTGCAGGAGTAAACCAACCAGATGGTGTAAACACAGGAGGTCCTTTTGGATATTATCCTTATCCTGGAACAATTCCCGGACCTTACTCTTCACCGTATTTGGATGTTAATATTGAAAATAATTCTTGGATACGATTTACTGCAGCAGCAACATCTGTTACGCTCAACGTTTCAATTGCCGATTGTTTTGTTGGTAATTACCCAAGTGGAGGTATTCAAATGCAAATATTTAGCGCTAATAATTGCACCAACTTTGCTCCAGTATCTCAATTTAAAGAAAACTCAACAGGCTTCACAATTACAGCAAATGGATTAACCGTTGGAAACGATTATTTATTAATGGTGGATGGTTATGCTGGTGATATTTGTAACTACACTATTTCTGCTAATACAGTTCAATTTCTCAAATTCCACCTCCTGCACCAGTTTGTGCGGGTGCTTCGGTTACACTTACTGCACCAGCTGGCGCAACAAGTTATAAATGGTTGCATGATGGTAGTACTTCTCAATCAGTAACAGTTACACCTGGCTCTACTCAAACTTATTATTGCGAAGTAACAGGCTTGTGCGATTACAAACAAACATTAGCCGTGAATGTTCAGTTCTCCCTTCTCCTATTATTGACTTTGATGTTGCTAACAATACCGCTATTTGTAATGGTTCTTCAATCACAATTAATGCGTCGGGAGCCAATAGTTATTCATGGAATACAGGTGCATCAACTTCTGGAATAACTGTTTCTCCATCTACAACAACAACATATACGGTTACAGGAACAGTGAGTGGTTGTACGGCTAATAAAAGCATCACCATTGTTGTGAAACCAAATCCAGCAATAAGGGAACTCCAATTACAACGCCAGCCGATTGTAATGGAAGTAATGGAACTATTTCTGGACTTAATGTTACGCCTGTTTCTGGTTCTACCTATCAATGGACCAATGCATCCAATGTAGTTGTTGGAAATACATTAAATGCAAGCGGATTACAGTAGGTTCTTATACTTTAACAGTTACAAATGATGGCTGTACTGCCACCTACGGACCGGTTGCTATTGCCAATCCTGCTGCTCCAACTGTTACTATAACACCAAGTGTTGCAAGTGCAATTTGTAGTGGACAAAGTGTCACATTAACCGCTTCTGGAGCAACAACTTATAAATGGTTGCATGATGGTAGTACTTCTCAATCAGTAACAGTTACACCTGGCTCTACTCAAACTTATTATTGCGAAGTAACAGGCTTGTGCGATTACAAACAAACATTAGCCGTGAATGTTCAAGTTCTCCCTTCTCCTATTATTGACTTTGATGTTGCTAACAATACCGCTATTTGTAATGGTTCTTCAATCACAATTAATGCGTCGGGAGCCAATAGCTATTCATGGAATACAGGTGCATCAACTTCTGGAATAACTGTTTCTCCATCTACAACAACAACATATACGGTTACAGGAACAGTGAGTGGTTGTACGGCTAATAAAAGCATCACCATTGTTGTGAAACCAAATCCAGCAATAAGTGGAACTCCAATTACAACGCCAGCCGATTGTAATGGAAGTAATGGAACTATTTCTGGACTTAATGTTACGCCTGTTTCTTGTTCTACCTATCAATGGACCAATGCATCCAATGTAGTTGTTGGAAATACATTAAATGCAAGCGGATTACCAGTAGGTTCTTATACTTTAACAGTTACAAATGATGGCTGTACTGCCACCTACGGACCGGTTGCTATTGCCAATCCTGCTGCTCCAACTGTTACTATAACACCAAGCAATGCAAGTGCAATTTGTAGTGGACAAAGTGTAACCTTAACTGCTTCGGGTGCAACAACCTTTTTATGGAGCAATGGTTCAACCAACACAAGTATTACGGTTTCACCATCTTCAACTACCAATTATTCTGTTGCTGGAACAACAAGTGGATGTACAGCCAACGATAATTACAATGTTGTTGTTACACCATTACCAACTGTTTCTATTTATACAGATGCAACTGCTAATACTATTTGTGAAGGAGAATCGGTAACCATTTCTGCTTCGGGTGCAACAACCTATTTATGGAGCAATGGATCAACCAATTCAAGTATCATTGTATCACCAACAAGTAATGCAACATACAGTGTGACTGGAACAACAAGTGGATGTTCAAATTCTAATAACATTAGTGTAACGGTTAACCCATTGCCTGTGATTACTGGAACAGCGGTAAGTTTACCAACCGATTGTGATGCTAATACAGGAAGTATTTCTGGCTTGTCGGTTAGTCCATCTGGCGCTCAAATTGAATGGACAGATGCTTCCAACAATGTAGTGGGTAACACCGCAACAGTTAATAATTTACCAGTAGGAGCGTATACCTTAACCGTAACTAACAACAATTGTTCGGTGCAGTATGGACCTGTAAATGTGACTATGCACGTTGCTCCTTCAGCTCCAACTATTGCAACAAATGGTAATCAACATTGTTTGGGCGCAACAGCAACATTATCTGTAACACCATCTGGAGGTGCGACTTATGAATGGAGTGGACCCAACGGATTTTCAAGCACCAATACGAGCATATCAATTACTGATTTATCCAATGCAAATGTTGGAAATTACTGTGTAACAGCAACCGAACATGGATGTGTTAGTTCTCCGTCGTGCGAAACCATTGCGCTTTATCCGCAACCAACAATAGATATTGCAAACGCTGCATCAAGTGCTGTTGTTTGTAAAAATGGCACTGCTTCACTCACAGCGACAGGTGGAGTTACTTATAACTGGACAGGGCCAAACGCTTTTGTTGGAACAGGGGCAAACGTTCAAATTCCAAATTTCCAATTGATTAATAATGGATATTATGTTGTGGTTGGAACAGATGCAAATGGTTGTTCGGATAAAGATTCAGTAATGGTAACGCTGGTTGCAAACCCAACGTTGGCTGTAACTACAGATGTTAATACTGGAATTTATTGTAATCATTCAAATGCAGTGTTGTCAGTATCTGGTGCAACAACTTACAATTGGAGTGGACCAAATGGATTCCAAACTACGGGCAATACAGCAACTGTTTCAGACCTAAATCACAACAACACGGGTTGGTATTATGTGATTGGAACCGATAATAACAATTGTCAATCAACAGATAGTATTCAAATTGGTATTTCAACACCTCAACTTGATTTAAACTTAAGCAACGATGGTGTTTTATGTCCGGGTGAGTCGGTGCCATTTAACACAGATGCACAAAATGTATCCTACGAATGGACGGGACCACAAGGATTTATTACGAACAATCAAAATTTTGTATTGACCAATGCACAGCCACAAAATACAGGTTGGTATTACTTGACAATAACTGATTCTAACCATTGTGTGGCAAAAGATTCTACCTATTTAGACATCAAGCCCAATGCAAAATGTTTGGTTATCCCTGATTTAATAACACCAGATGATGATCAATTAAACGATGTATGGCACATTCCAGGATTGGAGGCCTACACCAATGTTTCGGTAGAAATATATAACCGTTGGGGTAACTTAATTTACAAAAATCAACCTTACAACAACGATTGGAAAGGAGAGGTAAATTACGGTTCCACAATTGGTTCGAGTGGAAAAGTGCCAACTGGAACCTATTTTTATGTGTTGATTTTGAACGATGCTGATAATACCCCTCCGTTCAAAGGATACATTGAAGTTGAATACTAAAACTACTTTTTGATGAAATATATTTTTCTATTTATACTATGCTTATGTGCGTTTAAGGCAAATGCACAGCAAGACGAGCAAATGTCCATCTACATGTATAATCCGTTGTATTTTAATCCAGCGTATGCAGGTAGTAAAGATGCCATTAGCATGACAGCTGTTGGACGTTTCCAATGGATAAAATTTAGCGGTGCTCCACGCTCTCAATGGTTTAGTATTCATGCTCCACTTTTATTCAAATCGTTGGGAATTGGAGCACACATGGTGAACGATAAAATTGGTAAACGCAACCGCACATCTGTGTTTGCCGATATTAGCGGAAGCATCCAAGTGAGTAAGAAAAACCAAAGTAGAATAGCGCTTGGACTTTCGGTTGGTGCAGATGTAATGGCATTTGATTTTACTTCATCGGTTGTGAACGATGTCAACGACCCATTTTTTGGTCAGCGAATAAACACCACAAAACCCAACATTGGTGCTGGAATTTATTATTATGGGAATAAGCATTACATCGGTATTTCCTCTCCACGTTTACTTGAAGCATCCATCAAAACTGATTTGGATTTAGTAAAACAAATCAATGCTCGTCACTTCTTTTTGGCAGCTGGTTATGTGTTTGACTTAAATTCTGTATTGAAATTAAAACCTTCAACATTGGTAAAATTTACACCGCATGCACCAATAACCTTTGATGTAAATGTTAGTTTATTATCCTATGAACGTTTGTGGACAGGTTTAATGTATCGTTTCAACGAGTCAATAGGAGCCAACATTGGAATTATTATCAAAGATTTTACTTTTGGTTATGTCTATGATTTTCCAATCAACGGATTGATGAAATACCAAAGTGGATCGCATGAAATTTTTCTGCAATTAGATATCCATACCAAACGCATACCTTATACTTCACCAAGATATTTTTAAGATGAAACTAATAATTACAAGCATATTTATTGTTGTGTCGGTTGCTTGCTTTGGTCAATTGAAGCAAAAAGTTGCCGACAATCTTTTCAAACGCATGGAATATTATGAATGTGTTGAAATGTACAACGAATTAGCAAACAAAACCATAAAAGGCAAGGGTGTAGAAAACTTAGAAAATGTAAGAAAAGCAGCCATTTCTAACTATGAACTCTTTCGCATGAAAGAAGCCATTTCGTATTTTGAGTTTTTGGATAAAAAAGCCAATCTAAGTGAAAAAGATCGCGAATTTTACATTCAAGCGCTTCGTTATTCCAGCAATTATGATAAAGCTGAGAAACAAGTGGGAATTGCATACAGTTTGTATCCCAACAATACCTATTTCAGTCAGCTTAAAAATGAATTAAAGGCGTTTAACCAATTATTTGCAGATTCCAGCAACATTTCGGTCAAAAAAACCAATATTTCATCCATTTTTGGTGATTTTTCGCCTGTTTATTACAAAAATGGGCTTATTTATGCCACAAAATCAAAAAATACAGAGGTACTAAACGGGCGCTACAAATGGGATAATTCCTACTATGTTAGCTTGATGGAAAGTAATTTTGCATCGGATTCAACTATTGGAAATGGTAAATTGTTGCGACATCAATTTTTGGATAAAGCGCACGATGGCCCAGTTGCATTTACAAAGACCAACAAAAAATGGTTATTACCAAAAATAAATTCGGAAAACGAAAAGGAAAAGACGTGGTGGTTTTAGCACTATATTTTTCTGAATTGGTGGACGGAAAATGGACGAAATTAGTACCGTTTGAGTACAACAACGATGCCTATAACGTTGGTCACGGTTGTTTTTCGGAAGATGGTAGAAAACTTTGTATTTTGCTTCGGATATGGAAGGAGGATATGGACAAACGGATATCTACAAAACTCAATGGGTAGATGGAAAATGGTCGAAGCCAGAAAATTTGGGATCGCACATCAATACCAACTTGCAAGAAATGTTTCCTTTTGTGGTAGAAGATCGTCTGTTTTTTGCTTCGTCAGGGCATTTTGGATTGGGAGGTTTGGACTTGTTTGAAGCGAGCTTAACAAAAAACACGACACCAGTTAACTTGGGTTATCCAATCAATACCTCTACCGATGATTTTGGGATGATTTGTGAACTACAAACCGACGGAATAAAAGGATTTTTCTCCTCCAACCGAAGAGATAACATTGATGGAATTTATGCTTTTACCAAAAAGGATGTTCAATTGGAATTAGTGGTAAACGTGTATGAAAAATATACTACCAATGAACCTGTGGCACAACAACCAATTTCGCTCACAAACCAAACAACAGGTGAGAAACAAGAGTTTTTTACCAATAACGAAGGAAATGTACGTTTGATGATTCGTAAAAATGAAAACTATGTAGTGAGCACCGCAAAATCTGATTTTAAACTACTCAAAGAAGAAAATGTTTCATCAGAAGGTATTCAAAAAGATTCGGTGCTAACAGCTGATTTGTTTTTATTGCCAACTAAAATCACAATTGCTTTGCGCGTTATTGCAAAAGATACCAGAAAACCATTAAACGAAGCTGCAACAACCGTTTCTCATTTTTCAACCAATTGGGATACGACTTTAGTAACAAACGAACATGGTTTGGTGACTTTGGTAGTAGATAGAAATAAAAATTTCTGGGCGCACGCAGCAAAAAAAGGCTACATTGATGCCGATAGAGGCTTTAACACTTCTAATGAAGACGGAAAAATAATTGAATTGGAATTGGAGTTAACGCCCATTAAAAAAGGAGAGAAATTTAAGTTGGAAAATATTTTCTATGACTTAAATAAAGCTACTTTGCGACCAGAAAGTATGGCTTCATTGGATAAATTGGCCGATTTTATTCTTAAAAATGAATTAAAAATTGAATTAAGCGCTCACACCGATTCACGAGGTAGTGATGCTTACAACTTAAAACTATCGCAAGCACGTGCTCAAAGTTGCGTTAATTATTTGCTCACCAAAGGTGTAAAACCAGCACAAATTCGAGCAAAAGGTTATGGTGAAACGCAATTGGTAAACCGTTGTAAGAATGGTGTAACATGTACAGAAGACGAACACCAAGAAAACAGAAGAACAGAAGTGAAGATTTTGGATTATTAAGAGTCCAAAGAATTTTGTTACATTTTTTTAAGAAAAAGTACGCAAGATATCCCATCAAAAAAGATTATTTTCGCACTTTTATTTTAAAATACACTTTGTGTTTGGTTTAATTTTAGGATTCGTTTTTTATTTTGCTACTAAAAGTTTTTTTGGTGCGTTGTTTGGATTTTTTATAGGTTCATACATTGACAATATGCAACGTGTCCGTGACCAACAAAGAGATGGTGGCGGACAACAATTTAGAGGACGTTCGGCACAAGAAATCAGAGATTATTTTCAACATCGCGCAGGAAGAACGGATGTTCCAACCATTTTAATGGCGCTTTCTGCCGCTGTGATGAAAGCCGATGGCAAGGTACTAAAAATTGAATTGGATTATGTCAAAGCATTTTTCAAACAGCAATTTGGCGATCAATTCAATGTGTTGCATTTGCAAAGCCTTAAAAATTATTTAGAATCCGATATTCCACTCAACGATATTTGCTCCGATGTACGCTTGCATTTGCGTCCAGAATCCCGCATCCAATTGATTCACTATTTATTTGGTATTGCCAACGTTGATGGTGGAGTATCGCAAAGCGAATTGCATGTAATAGCCGATATTGCCTATAAAATGGGGATTCCACAAGTGGATTTTGATTCGGTGAAAAACATGTTCTTCCGCGATGTGAATTCAGATTACAAAATTTTAGGAATTACCGAGTCAGCAACTGATGAGGAAGTCAAAAAAGCATACCGCAAAATGGCTGTTAAGTTTCACCCCGACAAAGTAGCGCAAATGGGTGAGGAGTTCCAAAAAGGAGCCAAAGAAAAATTCCAAAAAATTCAGGAAGCTTACGAAGCAATTAAGAAAAGTCGAGGAATAAAGTAACGTATTAATCGTTCAACTTCAATACCGCCAAGAATGCTTCTTGTGGCACTTCTACACGCCCCACTTGGCGCATACGTTTTTTCCCTTCTTTTTGTTTTTCCAACAACTTACGTTTACGAGTAATGTCACCACCATAACATTTAGCCGTTACGTCTTTACGCAATGCTTTGATGGTTTCGCGAGCAATTACCTTAGCACCAATAGCTGCTTGAATTGGAATTTCGAATTGTTGACGTGGAATCAAATCCTTTAATTTCAAGCAAATACGCTTTCCTAAATCAAAAGCGTTGGAACGGTGCACCAATGCCGATAAAGCATCCACTTGTTCTGCATTCAACAATAAATCCAATTTAATTAAATCGGATGGTTTATAGCCAATTGGATGGTAGTCAAACGAAGCATAACCTCTTGAAACAGTTTTCAAACGATCGTAGAAATCAAATACAATCTCTGCCAAAGGCATTTCAAAGGTTAATTCAACTCTATCTTGTGTTAAATATACTTGATTGCGGAGTTCACCTCGTTTTTCAATACACAAAGTCATGATAGCCCCAACGTATTCTGATTTTGTAATCACTTGTGCTTTGATGTATGGCTCTTCAATTCTATCCATTCCAGAAGGATCTGGCAATTCAGAAGGGTTGTTAACGATCAATAGCTCATCTGGATTCTTTTTCATATATGCATGGTAAGAAACGTTGGGTACAGTAGTAATAACTGTCATTCGGAATTCTCTTTCCAAACGTTCTTGAATAATTTCCATGTGCAACATTCCTAAGAATCCACAACGGAAACCAAAACCTAATGCTTGCGAAGATTCAGGTTCAAACACCAAGGATGAGTCGTTTAATTGCAATTTTTCCATTGAATAACGCAATTCTTCGTAATCTTCTGTATCAACTGGGTAAATACCAGCAAATACCATTGGTTTTACATCCTCAAAACCTTTAATTGCTTCTGAACAAGGATTTGTTTTGGAAGTGATGGTATCCCCACTTTTACCTCATTGGCTTGCTTAATACCCGAAATAATGTAACCAACGTCACCCGCTTTTACTTCGTTTTTTGGCATTAAATCCATTTTCAACGTACCGATTTCATCAGCAATATATTCTTTTCCTGTATTAAAGAATTTAACTTGTTGTCCTTTTTTAAGTACCCCATTTTTAATACGGTAATAAGCAATAATTCCTCTAAATGGATTAAATACAGAGTCAAAAATCATGGCTTGCAACGGTGCGTTTTCATCGCCTTTTGGTGCAGGAATACGTTTAATAACTGCTTCTAAAATTTTATCAACACCCAAACCTGTTTTACCAGACGCTGGAATAACTTCGCTTGGATCGCACCCCAAAAGGTCAACAATTTGATCAGTAACTTCCTCTGGCATTGCTCCTGGTAAGTCCATTTTATTGAGGATAGGAATAATTTCCAAATCGTGTTCTATTGCCAAATATAAGTTGGAAATGGTTTGTGCTTCAATCCCTTGCGATGCATCCACAATCAACAAAGCTCCTTCACATGCAGCAATGGAACGAGATACTTCGTAAGAAAAATCCACGTGTCCCGGAGTGTCAATTAGGTTCAACACGTAATTTTCACCTTCAAATTTGTAGTTCATTTGAATTGCGTGAGATTTGATGGTAATACCACGTTCTCTTTCAAGGTCCATATTATCTAATGCTTGATCTTGCATTTCACGGTCAGAAATTGTACCGGTGGTTTGCAACAATCTATCAGCCAAGGTACTTTTACCGTGGTCAATGTGGGCGATAATACAAAAATTTCGAATGTTCTTCATAAACTACAATCTGGCTATGGGATGCAAAAGTAAGCTAAAATTTTAATATTTGTATAGATAGGCTCGATTATGACTATAAAAAAAGACCGCAACTTTCAATTACGGTCTTTTCAAAAATTTATTTTTGTGTCTTATTCAACAATGAAAATTCCTTTCATCATTCCATAGTGACCAGGGAAAGAACAAATAAATGCATAATTTCCTGCTGTTGTTGGTGCTGTAAATTCTAAAGTTGTAGATTCTCCACCACCAATTAAATCAGTATGTGCAATGATATCTCCTTTCATAGATTCTGGAATGTAACCTGTTGCTGCTGCACCAGCTGCCGCTTGACCAAATGCTGCAACATCTACACCTTCTTGCAACAATACAAAATTGTGTCCCATTGCTTCTTTTGCCATTTTTCCTGTATGGTGGAAGTTCAATGTTACTTTTTGACCAGCTTTTACGGTAAATTCTGTCTTGTCGTATTTCATGTCATCACCAGCATTTAATTCCAATGTAATTGGTTCTGCTGGAGTTGTTGCTGTTTCTTCAGTTGTTGTTGCTGGAGTTTCTGCTGCTGGTTCTTGTTTTCCACCACAAGAAGCCAAAACGATTAGTGACAATGCCACTGTTAAAGAATATGCTACTTTTTTCATCTTTTAAAAATTTTAAAGTTTCAGCAAATTTACGAATTAATTATTATTTAAAATAAATCTAAATAATAAAATAATACAAAAATATCTTATTTATTTATAAACCACTTGAAAACAATGGCTGTTGGACAACTTATTTTAAAAATAGTTAAATCATTGTGACAATTTGGCAGAATTTTATTTATTGCTATCTTTGCACTCTATTTTAAAGTAAAGAATGGGTTCAAGCATAAATATTAGAGAGAGTAGAATTAAAGTAATTGACGAAGCACGTCAAGGAGAAGCAACTTTAGGAGTTGAAACACCTGAAAATCCAAATGGTAAAAAGCTTTTTATTGAAAGTTATGGATGCCAAATGAACTTTTCGGACAGTGAAGTTGTGGCTTCAATTATGACCAAAAATGGGTATTCTACTACAAAAGAATTGGATAATGCTGATGTGGTATTAATCAATACTTGCGCTATTCGTGACAATGCTGAAACACGTGTTAGAAACCGCTTGTCTGAATTTAAAAAACGAAAATCTGATAATCCTAATTTGGTTGTTGGTATCCTTGGCTGTATGGCTGAGCGTTTGAAAACCAACTTATTGGAAGAAGAGCAATTGGTGGATTTAATTGCTGGACCAGATGCTTATCGTGATTTACCAAATTTGGTGGAAGAGGTTGGTTCGGGACAACGAGCTGTAAACGTGTTGCTTTCTCGTGAGGAAACGTATGCTGATATTTCACCCGTTCGCTTAGATATTGGCGGAATTAATGCATTTGTAACCATTATGCGTGGTTGCGACAACATGTGTTCGTTTTGTGTAGTTCCATTTACCAGAGGTAGAGAACGCTCAAGAGACCCGCAAACCATTGTTAGTGAATGCGTTGATTTATTCAATAAAGGATATAGAGAAGTTACTCTTTTGGGACAAAATGTTAACAGCTATCGTTGGAACATGACCTCAAAAGGTGAAGTGAAAGACGAAACAATTGCAACAACAAATTTTGCTCAATTGCTGGAAATGGTTGCAAAAGTATCACCGGATTTACGTGTGCGTTATTCAACCTCGCATCCAAAAGACATGACCGATGAAGTATTGGAAATCATGGCAAAATATGAAAACATTTGCGAATACATTCACCTTCCTGTTCAGTCTGGAAACACGCAAGTATTGGCTCGTATGAACAGAAATTACACACGCGAGTGGTACATGAACAGAATTAACGCCATTCGAAAATACATGCCAAATTGTGCTATTTCTACCGACATCATCACTGGATTTTGTGGCGAAACGGATGAAGAACACAACGATACGATTAGCTTAATGAAAGAAGTGCGTTATGAATATGCTTATATGTTTAAATATTCTGAACGCCCTAAAACGTTGGCTGAACGTAAGTTTGAAGACGATGTTCCAGAAGAGGTGAAAAGCAAACGTTTGAACGAAATCATCGATTTGCAACAAGCGGATTCATTGTATTGGAATAAAAAACAAATTGGCACAGTAACAAAAGTATTGGTTGAAGGTACCTCTAAACGTTCAGAAGACGAATGGTGTGGTCGCGATGGAAGAAATTCGATGGTGATTTTCCCGAAAGGAAATTTTGAAAAAGGCCAATACATCATGGTAAAAATTACCGATTGTACTTCTGCAACATTAAAAGGAGAAGTGGTAGAAATATTGGAACGCAATGGACTTAGTCCTGAGTTTGCTTAAAACAACCAAAAACCAATCAAGATGAATTTACAACAAGTAAAACAACGTTTTGAAATAATTGGTAACAGCCCACAATTAAACAGGGCTTTAGAAGTTGCTATTCAAGTGGCACCAACGGATATTTCTGTGCTTGTAACTGGAGAAAGTGGTACGGGTAAAGAAATCATTCCGCAGGTAATTCACAACTTGAGCACGCGCAAACACAAACAATATATTGCCGTTAACTGTGGAGCAATTCCAGAGGGAACAATAGATTCTGAGTTGTTTGGACACGAAAAAGGATCGTTTACAGGAGCTGTTGGTCACCGTCAAGGTTATTTTGAAGTGGCAGATGGTGGAACAATTTTCTTGGATGAAGTGGCTGAATTACCTATGCAAACACAAGTACGCTTACTTCGTGTGTTGGAAACGGGTGAATTTATGCGTGTTGGTTCTTCCAAAATGTACAAAACAAATGTGCGTGTTGTAGCTGCAACCAATGAAAATATGCAAAAAGCAGTTGCTTCTGGTAAATTTAGAGAGGATTTATATTACCGTTTGAGCACTGTTCCCATTAGTTTACCGCCTTTGAGAGAACGTGGAGACGATATTCATTTATTGTTTCGCAAGTTTGCAAGTGATTTTTCAGAAAAATATCGCATGCCAACCGTTCGTTTAACCATGGATGCTGTTGCGCTTATCAATCACTATCAATGGCCGGGAAATATTCGTCAGTTGCGCAATGTGGTGGAACAAATTTCTATCATTGAAACCGAACGCGAATTGGATGCGGCAACGCTTCAACAATATTTAACACCCATTCAACCAAAATCTACTATGTTGTCAACAACAGAAAGTATGGATAGCATCAATGAACGTGAGTTGATGTACAAATTTCTGTTTGACATGAAAAAAGATTTAACCGAATTGAAAAAATTGGTGGTTGAAATCATCAACAAAGGCGATAAATTTGCCGTATCGGGTGAACAAGTGGAGCTCATCAACCGTTTGTATAATGATATTGAAGCGCCGTTATTGGAACCAACTAAATTGATTGCACCAACCACTCCAGATGTTCTGTTACCACAAGATATGATGGATGCAACACAACAAGTAGACGATGCTTATGAAGTGCACGAAGTTGTTGAAGAATCATTATCTTTGGAAGATCAAGAAAAAGATTTGATAAAAAAAGCATTGGAAAAACACCGCGGACGCCGAAAAAATGCAGCTCAAGAATTAGGAATTTCGGAGCGCACTTTGTACCGCAAAATTAAAGAATACAACTTGTCTGAATGAGAAAACTACTTGCAATAACTTGTTTGTTGTTGGGCTTAACTTCGTGTTGGCCAACAAGTGTTTCCTTTAACGACACTGGTTCTCTAAATGCATGTTTAACCCATTTTCAAATGGACGTGTTGGAGGTTGCTGCGCCCAATGCCCCAATTAATTATCCAGTTGAGTTAACAGAAGCTGTAAAATCAGGGATTCAAAACAATACAAAATTGATGCTTTCAAGTGTTAACAAGCAACCGCAAGTTTTTATTTCTGGAAAAATCACTAGTTACAACGTTAGCCCAATTGCATTGCAAGAAGGCGATAATGCTGCTAAAAACCGTTTGACTGTTTCGGCAATGTTTAAAATTGTATTTGATTGTCCCAATGAAAATTATTCGCATGAAATGAATGCAGTTAGCACGCGTTTTGCTGATTTTGACGCCAATCAAGACGTGAGTTCTGTTGAATCGCAATTGCTTTCTGAAATCAATTCTCAGATTGTGCAAGATGTTATTAATCAATTACTTTCCAATTGGTAATGTTGAACTTAACTGAAATAGCAACCTTGATAGAGCGACCAGAGTTGTGTGCTTCATCGCACATAGAATCGCTTGAAAAATTGTGTGTAACTTATCCCTATTCACAAGTTTTTCCTTTGCTCTATTTAAAAGCATTGGCGCAATCCAACGACGTGCGTTTAGATAGTGAATTGCAAAAATACGCCTATCGCATTGCTGACAGAACCGTACTGTATCATTTGTTGCATCAAAAATCAATTGTTGAAACAGAAGTTGTTGTAGAAACAGTTGCTCCAACACCTATTCAACCGGTAGAAATAATTGAAGAAAAATCGATAGTTGTTGAAGAAACACCAAAAGTAGTAGAAACAACACCAGAAATTGTACAAGAAGAAAAAGAAATAGTTGTAGAAGCAGCTACTCAATCGATAGAACCAAAAACTGAATTAAAAGTAGAAGTTGTACCTGAAATTACACATGAAACAGTTGAGGTACATACTGAAATTGAGAATACTCTAGCAGAAAGTGATATCATTGAACAAACTGTTGAAGAACAAACTCAACCAGAAGAAACTTCAGAAGCACTTCCTTCACTTTCGGATGAATTATTGCAAACCATATCGGGTGCTGCAACCTATTCATTAGAAGCAGAAGAAGCAAAATTGGCACAACAAGCGCTACAAAATAAAGAGCAAGAGGAAAAAGAACGCGAGAAACAACGTTTAATTGATGCTTTAATAGTGAAAAAGCCGGTTGAACCAATTGTAGAAGAAGAAACGGAGAGAAGTTTTACATCGTGGTTGCGTAAAAACGAGGCGTATGTTGAACCAATTCAAGAGAAGCCAATTATAGCGGATTTATCAGAAGAAAAACCAGTTGAAAGTACACCAAAACCTTCTGTAAAAGAAGAATTATTTGCCGATAGAACAGAGAAAAAAGAAATGTACAATCCAATAAAAAAAGCAAAGGATAGCATTGACGATTCTCAGCTCCCTGTTAGTGAAACGCTTGCAAAAATTTTTGCTGCTCAGGGTAATTTTCCAAAGGCAATTCACATTTATCAACAATTAATGTTGATTATTCCAGAAAAAAAGGTTTTCTTTGCAACTCAAATTGAAGAATTAACTAAAAAATTAAATACATAAATTATGAATGTTTTATTAACTATACTTATTATTATCGCAAGTGCTTTATTGATTTTGGTGGTGTATATTCAAAATCCAAAAGGTGGAGGTTTAAGCTCTGACTTTGGAGCGGCTCACCAATTAGGTGGTGTTCAACAAACAAGTGATTTCATTGATAAAGCTACTTGGTCGTTAGCAGGAATCATTGCTGTGTTAAGCATTATAATGACATTGAGAACAAAATCAATTGAACCAACTCCACAAGCTGAGAAAGCACAAACTGAACAACAACAAGGTACACAAGGTGGACAAAATGGTGCAACTCCACAAGGAGGGCAACAACAACAGCCAAAGTAACTAAAGTAACGATATTTTATAGTTAGAAGGGTTGTACAATAGGTGTGCAACCCTTTTTTAATTTTCGTTCATGCTTAAAAAGATAGATGTTAATTTTTCAAATATTTTTTTATTTTTACAACACTCTTTAATTAAACAGTCGGTAAATATTAATGTGGTATTACTTTGCATACATTATTTTAAGGTTTAAGTTCTTGATAATAGGAGCGTTAACTCTATTGACTGTTTTCTTTGGTTACGAAGCTGCTATTAACATCAAATTAGATAATGAATATGGGTTCATTTTACCCAAAGATTCAGAAGCAGAAGTAGATTATCAAAAATTTACATCACAATTTGGTGATGAAGGCGGATCTTTTGTGATTGCCATTCAAACCGACTCTCTTTATACCGAAGATAAATTTTTAAAATGGAAACAGTTGGGCGACTCTATTCTTACATTTGAAGGAATAGACGGTGTTATATCCGAGGCAACGTTATTCAACGTTGAAAATAATACCAGCAAACAACGTTTTGATGTGCGTAAGATTTTTTCAGACACCCGTTACATTGAAAAACCAATTACTCAAATTAAAGATGAGGTAAAACGTGTTCCTTTTTATAACGGGATATTGTATAATGACAGTACCAATGTTTCGTTGATGGTCATCAATGTGCAAGACGATTATTTGACGTATCAGAAAAAGGCAAATGTAGTGCTGAAAATCAAAGAATTGGCACAGTCTTATGAGCAGGATTTTGGTAAAGTTCGCTTCTCTGGACTTTCTTATATTCGTGTGATATTGAGCAAGCGCATAGTTTCTGAAATGTACTTGTTTATTGCTCTCGCAATACTTGCAACGTCGTTAATTACTTATTTGTTCTTCCGCTCTCACCGAGTGGTAGTAATTTGCAACATTGTTATTGGTATCGGCGTAATTTGGTCGTTGGGAATTATTGCATTGTTGGGTTATCACATTTCGGTTTTAATGGCGCTTATTCCGCCGCTAATGATTGTCATAGGTATGCCTAATTGTGTGTTTTTAATGACGCATTTTCACCAAGAAATAAAACAACATCGTAATAAAATAAAAGCATTAACCAAAGTTATCAAAGAAGTAGGAAACGCTACGTTTATTACCAATTTCATTACTGCAATCGGTTTCTTTTCGCTCATGTACACCAATTCCGATCGTTTGGTGGAGTTTGGTTTGGTTGCAGGTGTTTCTATTTTGGTTTTATTCCTTCTGTCTATTTGTATTTTACCGATTATTTCAACCCTAACAAAAGCTCCTTCAGACAAACATTTGCGCCATTTGGATAGAGGCTTGGCGGTG
The DNA here is from genome assembly GCA_041392275.1 of Crocinitomicaceae bacterium. Taxonomy (GTDB): domain Bacteria; phylum Bacteroidota; class Bacteroidia; order Flavobacteriales_D; family Crocinitomicaceae; genus Taishania. Next base: position 17,153 of record JAWKMK010000029.1, read on the forward strand.
CAATTTGTAAGAGCTACAGTTTACATTGTAAGTAAACGTCGAGTTTGGGTGTATGTGGCTACAATCGTTGCACTTGTATTTAGCGGAATTGGGATGCTAAAAGTAAAATCAACTGGGAATCTAACAGGTGATATTTCTCCGAACGACCCAATTGTAAAAGATATTCAGTTTTTAGAAAACAATTTAGGTGGTTCCATTCCATTTGAAGTACTCATCAATTATAAAAACAAAGAAAATCTTTACAATCCTGAACTACTGCAAAAAGTAGATGCTGTTCAACAATTACTGGGTCAAGATACAGCCTTTTCTAAAGCTATTTCCTTGGTTGAACTCATCAAAGCAGTAAACATGTCCTATCATGGCAATGATTCAACAAAATACCGTTTGTTTGACAACCAAAACAAAGTGTATTTGCAGAAATATATAGAAAACTTTGATGCAGCAAGTATTAGTTCAACATTGCAGTTAAAAGAATTGTTGGATACTACCAATACCACCATTCGTGTTCGCACGCAAATAAAAGATTATGGTTCGTATGAAATGAGCGAAAAAGCGCAACAGATTAAAATTGAAATTGATAAAAAAATCAATCCGTTTAAAGACAAACAAGAGCATTTTTATGTCAATGTCGTTTCTGGAGAGCTCAATTATATAGATTCCATCTTGCTAAAAAATCCAACGATTGCTCAAAAGTTAGCCAAACATTATGGAGTCACAATCGCTGATTTATCTGCTCATTATAAAGACAATGACTTTAACAAACAACTAAGAAAAACATTAGACAATAGTTATTTGGGAGTTACTGTAACCGGGACGGCTGTTGTTGCTGCTGAAGGTACACGTTATTTGATAGACAGTTTGTTTGACGGAATTTTATTTGCTGTCATAACAGTGAGTGTATTAATGGCATTGCTGTTTAGAAATTGGGGTATCGTTTTGGTTTCTATCGTTCCTAATTTAATTCCTTTAATTTTAACTGGCGGAATAATGGGCTTGCTCAATATTCCATTAAAACCGTCTACATTATTGGTTTTCAATATTTCATTTGGAATTACTTCTGATGATTCTATTCACTTTTTAGCCAAATACCGTCAAGAGTTAAAGAAAAACACTGGTGATATTGCCAAAAGTGTTATTGAGTCATTAAAAGAAGTGGGATTGAGCATGTTTTACACGTCCATTATTCTGTTCTTCGGATTTTCCGTATTCATGCTTTCACAATTTGGTGGCACAAAAGCATTGGGAGTTTTAGTTTCTACAACCCTTATTTTTGCCATTTCCATCAACTTATTGTTGGTGCCATCAATTCTATACGACATTAGTCGATTGGTCAATAAATTTAAAAGAAAAAAAGCAGAATAAACTATTCGTAAGAAATTACGAAAATATCTTCATTGTCTTTTTTAAACAATTTTTTCTCGCGCGCATAGCGCTCAATTCCATTAAGAGTGTGCAACTTTTCAAGTGTTGCTTTGGTATCTTTCAACAACGTCTGTGTATCTTCTTTTTGTTGCTCAATTTTGGAAAGTTTCATGTTCTGACGTACAATCACAAAAATATCTACATCGTCTAAAAACAATGTATAAATACCAAATACACCCAATGCAATGATGTATTTATTTTTTAGATACTTTGGAATATTCATCACATCAAAAATAGCTACAAATGTTTTTAGTTGGAATAAGTTTTTATTTTTCAATTGACATTCTCAGGTTAATAAGTACATTTGTTCTATAAATCCTCGACGATGAATTTTTTAAAACTATCGTTTATTCTTGTTTTAGTTCAATTATTTGTTGGATGCAATCCTTCGGATGAACGAAAAAACAAACTTGTAATTTCCAAAATGCCCCATCAGGAACTTTCAATAAATTGGTTGGAAGGCTTGTGGCAATGTGATGATAAAGAAGGCGTATTGTATGAGGATTGGAAAAAACTAAACGATACGTTATTTTTAGGAAAAAGCTATTATTTGGCAGATGATGACACATTATTTGTAGAAAATATACAGTTAACACTTGTTGGCGATTCGCTCAGCTATTCTAGCTTAAAAAGAGATACGTTGCAAAAAAACAAATCGTTTAAAGGTGTTTTATCAACCAACAACGGATTTAGAGTGGAAAATCTACAACACGGTTTTCCGAAAAGCATACTTTATAACTTGCTCAATGATACGTTGATGATGATTGAAATTTCTGGTGAAATTGATGGCTTAGTTGAAACACAACCATATCAAATGGTTAAAATAAATTCTAAAAGATAATGAAATTGGATGTAGCACCTATCGTTGAACAATTGAAAAATGGAGCCACCATGCTCTATCCCACCGATACTATTTGGGGATTGGGCTGTGACGCCACCAATGAAACTGCTTGCCAACGTGTTTTAGCACTCAAAAATCGCCCAGAAAATAAAAGCTTTATTGTGTTGGTAGATAGTTTTTTGATGTTGGAACGCTACATTCCAGATTTTAATCCCATTTGCTACGATTTAGTGGATTTAGCTACGCGTCCACTCACCATAATTTATCCCAATGCAAAAGGACTTGCGCCATCTGTGTTGGCAGAAGACGGAAGCGTTGGCATACGCATCACAAAAGATCCTATTTGCTTGCAATTAATTCGCGGGTTGAGAAAACCTATTGTAAGCACCTCGGCTAATTTGAGTGGAGAGAAAAGTCCCACTTCATTTGCAACCATTTCACCACAAATAAAATCTGGGGTGGACTTAATTGTGGAACAACGATTGAATGAAAAAATGGACAAAGCGTCGCAAATCATCAAAATTGAATTGAATGGAACTGTGCATGTAATTCGTAAATAACTTGTAGGCACAATTCTTATTTTCTCAAATTCTTTGTTATTTTTGGATCAAATTTAACGCCATTGCAAGCAACCATCGAACAAATAAACGCCTGTGTTTTAATTCCCACATACAACAATGAAAAAACGTTGAGAAGGGTTATTGATGGAGTGATGCAACATGTTTCTCCAAAACACATAATTGTTGTCAACGATGGTGCAACAGATGCAACCTCAACAATTCTTTCCGACTATCAAAATAGCATAACAGTTTTGAACAATGAGAAAAATCGAGGGAAAGGTTATTCATTGCGCAAAGGGTTTAAACATGCCAATGAAAAAGGATATAGTTATGCCATTACCATTGACTCGGATGGACAGCATTCTCCCGACGATTTACCCAAAATAATACAAGCGTGTTTAGAACATCCGGGAGCTGTTATAATGGGCTCACGCAACATGCAACAAGAAGGTGTTCCTGGAAAAAGTTCTTTTGGCAATAAATTTTCTAATTTTTGGTTCAAAGTAGAAACACTCATTAGTTTGCCAGATACACAAACAGGATTTCGTGCTTACCCGCTTCCGCCACTAAAAAAAATGCGTTTGTTTACCACAAAATTTGAGTTAGAAATTGAGGTGATTGTGCGCTTGGCATGGAAAGGAGTAAAATTTATTCCCGTTCCAATTAGTGTGAAATACGATCCTACAGAACGTGTTTCGCATTTTCGTCCGGGTAAAGATTTCTTCCGCATTTCGGTGCTAAACAGTGTGTTGTTTATTGGTGCTTTGTTATATTTCTTTCCTAAAAAATTATTGTCCAAAGGTACTTGGGAAGCCATTAAACACGAAGCCATTAAACCCGAAGAATCCAACATGCGCAAAGCAGTTTCATTAGGATTTGGAGTGTTTATGGGGATTTTTCCTATTTGGGGATTTCAATTATTGGTTGGTATTCCTTTGGCAATATTAATGCGATTAAATAAAATTTTGTTTATCGCAGCAGCCAATATTTCCATTCCACCAATGATTCCGTTTATTATTTATGCAAGTTTTTTGGTTGGACAATATTTTACAGCGGATGCCATTGATCCAGCTCAATTTTTTCACTTTGATTTAGATACAATAAAAGCCAATACATTTCAATATTTTGTTGGAGCTATATTGCTTTCAATTATTGCATTTTTAATTGTTACTCCGTTAAGCTATATGATTTTAGCTTTGTTTAGAAAAAAGAGAGGTTAAAAAGTTTATTATCACCCAAATTTTTTAAAGAAATTTCCTTGGTTTCATCAATTTTCTTGCTTTTGGTTATTCCATACATCGAGCCTTTGAGTTTTCCCACAACCCGAATTTTAGCTGTCTGTTTTAACGCTCCAGCAATAATCACAGGTATGGCTCCTTGTTGTAAATTTAAAGTAATAGGAACATGAATTGGAAAAACACCATTGGGCTGTATTTCAATTGTTTGATCCAGTTGAACAGTTCCAACTTGATTTTCATTTATATACAAATCAAATAATGTGGGCTGTACTTTTATTTTTTTCTTGTTTGGATTATTGAGGGTTAAGTTAAACGACAGTGATAAATCACGACCAGATAGTTTTTCAAATTTTAAACCATCAACTCCAACATAGCTAACATTTTCAATAGTACAACTATTAAAAACAAATAGGAGTGCCACAAGACACCCCCATTTCAATATATTTTTCGATACAATCATTTGTTTAATTCTGTAAAATGCTTGTAGAAATATGGAATCGTTTCAATTCCTTTGTAATAATTAAACAAACCATAATGCTCATTTGGCGAGTGAATAGCATCACTGTCCAATCCAAATCCCATCATAATGGTTTTCAATCCTAATACTTTTTCAAACATAGCAACAATTGGAATACTTCCACCACTTCTTACCGGAATAGGTTTTTTGCCAAATGCTTTTTCGTAAGCCATGCTTGCTGCTTTGTATCCAACCGAATCTATCGGAGTAACGGAAGCTTCACCACCATGATGTGGATGAACAGCTACTTTTACACTAGCAGGAGCAATGGATTCAAAATGTTTTTTAAACAATTCTGTAATTTCATCCGAATTTTGATCCGGTACCAAACGCATTGATATTTTTGCAAATGCTTTTGATGGAATCACTGTTTTTGCACCTTCTCCAATGTATCCACCCCAAATTCCGTTGACATCCAATGTCGGGCGAATTGCACCTCTTTCTGGAGTTGAATAACCTGTTTCACCATGCACTTCTCGGATGTCCAACGCATCACAATATTTTTCTAATGAGAAAGGAGCTTTTGCCATTTCTGCACGTTCCTCATCCGATAATTCCACCACCTTATCGTAAAAACCAGGGATAGTAATGCGGTTGTTTTCATCGTGTAAAGAGGCAATCATTTTTGTTAAAATATTAATCGGATTGGCAACACATCCACCGTATAAGCCTGAGTGTAAATCGCGGTTTGGACCAGTAACTTCCACTTCCACATAGCTCAACCCACGCAAACCTGTTGTAATGGATGGCGTATCATTTGCCAACATTCCAGTATCCGAAACTAAAATGATATCTGCTTTTAATTTTTCCACATTTTCTTTCACAAAAATGGAAAGGTTGGTGCTTCCCACTTCTTCTTCTCCTTCAATCATTAACTTCACGTTGCACGGTAATTCATTCGTAGCCAACATCGCCTCAACCGCTTTCACGTGCATGTACATTTGTCCTTTGTCATCACAAGCACCACGTGCAAAAATTGCTCCTTCGGGATGAATGGCTGTTTTTTTTATGATTGGTTCAAATGGTGGATTATCCCACAATTCAATAGGGTCTGCTGGTTGCACATCATAGTGGCCATAAACCAAAATGGTTGGTAAACTCGCATCAATTATTTTTTCTCCATAAACAATTGGATTTCCAGCTGTTGGACAAACTTCTACCTTGTCGAGACCAATAGTTGTAAATTTTTCAGCAATTAATTCTGCCGTTTTTTTCACATCTTGGCTATATGCCTTATCTGCTGAAATTGAAGGAATTTTTAACAAATCTAACAATTCCGTTAAAAAACGTTCTTTATTAACTTGGATATACTGTTGTGTTTGATTCATATTATTTTTTTTAGCAAATTTGCTTAATTTCTAGCAAAAAAGAAAGGAAGTTTTATATTTTTGAAAAAGTTAATGCAACTTAACTAAGAAATATTACGTTTCAAAACTAAATAACTAGTACGATGATAAACTTTTATAATAAATTAATAGCTTTGAGTTGTTTTGTAACAATTTCGCTCTCACTTGTGGCGCAAACAACCATCACCTATCAAAGCACAATGAATCCTAATAACTTGGTTAACAATATTCTTTTGGGATATGGAGTTACTGCATCCAATGTTACTTTTAATGGAGCTGGAGGATCTACTATGCAAGGTAATGCAAAAAGTTTTACTGCAACCAACTTTCCGTTTTCTAGTGGTGTTTACATTCGTACAAGTGGTGGTTCATCCGTAGCTTCAGATGCAGATTTGAATGCCATAGCAACCAATAATGTTACCAATGGTGGTAAGTTAGAATTTGATTTTGTGGCGCAAGGGAACAATTTATCTTTTGAATACATGTTTGCATCGGCAGAATATCCAACTTATGTATGCTCTGGATTTAATGATGTTTTTGGATTTTTTATTTCAGGACCTGGAATAACTGGACCTTACACCAATGGAGCTGTAAACATGGCTTTAATTCCTAATACAAATGTTCCAGTTGCAATTAATACTGTAAATTCTGGTACCGCAGGAACAGCAGGAACAGCATCAACGTGTGCGGCACAAGATCCAAACTGGCAATCAAATTCTGTGTATTACACTACACAATATGCAACCTATAGTGGAGAAGGATATAACGGCGGTACAGTGAATTTACCTGCTGGTATTTCTTTGCAATGTGGTGAAACCTACCATATAAAAATTGCTGTTGCAAATGTGGGAGATCAAGCTTTGAATTCAGGGGTTTACCTTAAAGCAAATTCATTTAACTCAGATGCTGTTCAAGTAGTGGTAGCAACTGTAACAGGTGACACAACAATTTATGAGGGCTGTAGCGATGCAAATATTTATTTTATCCGACCATCAAGCCAAAATGATACGACTTTAACTATTAATTATACTATTGGAGGAACAGCTACAAATGGTGTTGATTACAATCATTTGGCTGATTCTGTTACTTTTAATATTGGAGTTGATACAGTTGTCGTTAACATTACACCTGGTGCAGATGGAATTTCAGATAACAATGAAACAGTAACTATTACTGCAACTATTGTTAATGCTTGTGGTGATACCCTTACATCTACTGGTACGCTAGTCATTCTAGACTCGGTGGATGTTAAGCTAAACTTTACTGACCCAACTGTATTTTGTATTAACGATTCGGTTCCAGTTATTGCAAGCGCATACAATGGTTTTGGTCCATACACCTATGCTTGGTCAAATGGAGATGTGGGAGATACAGGATATTTAGCTACTGTTGATACAACACAAGGTTCTATTCAATACATTGTTACCGCAACCGACGCTTGTGGATATACTGGAAGTGATACAGTGACTGTTACGGTCAATCAAACATTGTTTATAGATTCTATCCTAACAACTCCTGCCAACTGTCAACCAATTGGAACAGTTTCAGCAACATCGTTTCCTTATGGTGCACATTTGCAAAATCCAAGCAATCCAAGTTCATATAACTTAACTTTTGATTGGACGTATCAAACAGATACAACCATTACCTTCCCTAATCAAAGTGCATTGAGCGATTTGGCACCAGGATGGTATGTATTAGAATTGACAGATAATGTGGTTCACTGTACAGTTAAAGATAGTGCTTTTGTTAATGTTGAAAACGTTCCATTTGCTGTAATTACAACAGATCCAGGAACTGGTTGTACACCTTTAGAAGTCACAATTGGCAATGGAAGTCAAGATGCAAATTCTTTCCAATGGGATTTAGGAACTGGAACATTTGGAGCTCCAACATCGAGTACAAGTTCTTTTTCACAAACATTTGATGTTACAACAACCATTCAATTGGTAGCTTCTAATGGCGATGTGAGTTGTAACGATACAACTGCTGTTACAATTACCATTGTTACTTGTGGTTGTATGGACCAAACAGCAACTAACTACAATCCTAATGCTGTAATAGATGATGGTTCGTGTGTTTACCCAATTCCAACTGTTGATGCACCAAACGTTATTACATTAAATGGTGATGGTGTTAATGAACAGTTTTTCCTTAACACAACAAACGCACATTCAATTGAGCTAATTATTGTAAATAGATGGGGACATAAAGTGTTTGAGGGAAGTGGAGCACAAGCAAATCCACCAATTTGGAATGGCAAAAACAAAGCTGGTCAAGAAGTAACAGAAGGAGTTTATTTCTATAAATACAAAGTTACAGGTGTACTAGGCGAAGTTCTAGAAGGCCATGGATTTGTTACCGTAGTTAAATAAAACAATAAAATAGATTAGTCAAAAAGCTGTCTGAATAAGACAGCTTTTTGTGTGTTATATGACTTCTGTTTGATTAATGCACAAAATCAAAATCTACATTAAATTTTTACAAGCTGGGTATTAATTAATACTTTTATTATTTTTGATAATCAAATATAAAGCTGAATGACTCGTTTTCTATACATGATTCTAATTTTGTTAACCACCTTTTCATTGAATGGTTTTTCACAAAATTTACTCCTTTTGCGTATGATACCCTCCAACAAGGCACATGAGATTAATGTGTTTGCATCGGGTGAATTGGCTGCAACAGCTTTGCCTAATAAATTTTCAAAGAATTTTATTTTCGGTGGTGAAATTTCATCTACACTAATTGAAAAAGTAGAAGGAAAGCAAAAAGCATTAAATCGCTTGGGATTTTATACCGATCCAACGTTGGAATACATCAATTATAAAGTTCAACCGTTTAAGAAAAAGAATTGGGGAATTATTGTAAAAGCAGGTGCGTTTTATAGTGGAGCAGCTCGCTACCGCAAAGGTGCCTTTGGTTTGTTATTTCGTGGCAATGAACCCTACTTAGGCTCAGAAGTGAATTTATCCAACATGGTTGCCGGTTTTATGGGTGCACATAAAATTGGTTTTGGCTTTATCGATGCTAAAACAAAATCAAGTATTACGCTAAATATTTATGGAATTACCAATTATTTTGGTTACTACAATGAAGATGCTTATTTTTTGCAAGATGCCGATGGTTTTAATGCCGAAATTGGAATAAAAGGAAAAGCACAAATGGCAGCAGGTCCGTTCTATAAAGGTGTTGGTGTTGGTTTTGATGCAAATTTATTTTTTAAAGTAGGTAAAGATGAAAAACCATCTTACTTGCAATTAAGCTTTCAAAACTTAGGCATAGGTTTTATCAATAAAAACATTAGAAATTATTCGATGGATACTGTTTTGCACCACGATGGTTACACCTTGTCGGATATTATTAATGGAACAACCATTTTTGGAAAAGATAAAAACATTGGTGATGAATTGGGCTTGAAAAGAGATACCGTTTCTAAAGTTGTCGCTTTGCCATTTACGTTTCAAATTGGTAAAATCATAGATGAACACAATACCAAAATGTTTCAGTTTTACTATGGTGCTAAGGTGTATGTGCAAAACGGATCGTTGCCGTTGATTTACGCTGGAGCCCACTACCGAAGTAAAAAATGGTTTCGTTTAGGATTGGGCGCTTCTTATGGAGGCTTTACAGGTTTTAGAGCAAATTTGTATGTGCAAGGTGTGTGGAAACAATTCAATGTTGGATTGGCAACCAGTGATTTAATTGGGATGATTGGACTTGGAAGAGGATACGCTGCATCATTGAATTTAAGTTATCGATTTAATTAATAAATTATGAAAGCATTGATTATTTTATTCTTTCTGGTTGTAGCCTTTTCAATAAATGCACAAACACCGTTCTACAAACAATTCTCGGGTAGTGGCTACGATTACGGTCAAGGAATTGATGAATTACCCGATTCGAGTTACATCATTACGGGTTCATCCTCTAGTTTTACAGATGGCCCTTCTCAAATGTTTTTGCTTAAAATTGATAGCCTAGGCAATTATTTATGGTCAAGTAGTTATGGAGGCACTGAAACCGATTGGGGGAGAAGGGTAAAACATGTTGCCAATGAAGGTTATTTTGTTGGAGGTTTCACTAATTCATCAGGCAATGGTGCGTATGATTTTGCATTGTGGAAAATTGATGAAACAGGCAATGAATTGTGGTTCAAAACATTTGGAACAGATGGTTGGGAGCGCATGCACGATATGGCTATCACCTCTGATAGCGGCTTTGTATTGGTTGGTGAAACCAATAAAACAACTGATGGGTTAACTGATGTTTATGTTGTTAGAACTGATGCCAGTGGAAATGAGCTTTGGACCAAGCAATTTGCCAACGATGGCGAAGACAATGCTTTTTCCATTAAAATGTTGGACGATTCTACTTTCATAGTTGCTGGAACACGTTTTATTGGCACCAAAAATGAAGCTTGGTTCATGCGTTTGCAAGATAACGGTGATACCTTGTGGACCAATCACCATTCCATCAATTCATTTGATTTTAAAGTAAATGATATCGAAATTGTTAGTGGTGTCATTTATGGAATTGGTGCAATTAAAGACAATGTTAACAACACCTACAATCACCATATTATTTTAAAAGTAAACGCTACCAATGGTTCATTAATCGGTTCGGATATTTCAGGAAGTAATTACATGCAAGGACAAGCAATCACCACATTTGCTCAAAACGGTTTGTTTTGTGTTGCCACATCAATGTTTGAAGAAGGTGTTTCTTTCGGTCAAGACGATGTCATTTTTTATGGTTACAATAATATACCAGTATATTATGGCAACATTGGCGCGGTTGAATATGCTACTCAACAAGTGTTGGGAGATATGGTAACAACCTATAGTTTTGGTGCAATAGCTGTAGGATATAACGAAGAAATTGGTCCAGGCGGTTCAAGTGTGTATGTTATTCGCCTAAAACCTTGGTCGTCTTTTTACACTTCCAATGATGATTTCACAACCAATCCTTTGGTTAATATTCAGTCTATTAATACCGATAATTCTGCCGTTGTTGTTTATCCTAATCCAGCAAGTAGTGTAATCAATGTTCAGACAAAGAAATCAAATGATTATCAAATTCAATTAATTGATGTATTAGGAAATTTAGTTTTCAATCAAACTTATATGTCAACAAAGCAATTGTCTATTGACGCAACTCATTTGGAAAATGGAATTTATTTACTTCAATTAATAAGTAATGAAGGCAAATCAACCTTAAAAATTGAAATCGCTAAATAACAGTATTTATAATTTATAAATTGAAAAAACCAATGGAACGGTCAATGTCCATTGGTTTTTTTAGTTGTAAGATAGGAGGTTCTATTTGAAAGGAGTGAAAATTACAAGCCGAGTATGTGTTTTACTTCTACTTCGGTTATTGTTCTTTTCACCCCCTCTGGACTGAAATACGAGCGGGTTATCAAACGTCCATGTATCGCCACTTTCTTTCCCTTCTCTCCAAAACGCTCGATAAAATTTGCAATGTTGCCCCAAGCAAACACCTTGTGCCATTCTTGAGTGCTTTTCATTTTACCATTATTTGCTCTGTATTCTTTGTCCGTTGCAACGTCAAAACGCACAATTTTGTTTCCGTTTTCAAATTGGGTAGTTCTTCTTTCAGAAGCAATGTTGCCAATCAATGTTACGTGATTTCTAATTGTTGTCATATCGCTCTGTTTTTAAAGAATTACCAAATCATTTACTTCCACTTCAGAAACACACTTGCGTTTTCCGTTGCTATTGTAGAAATGGGTAATCAATTTACCTTCTATAGCCAATTCCATTCCTGCTTCGCCCATTTCTTCCAATATTTTCACCCATTTCCCCCAAGCACTCATTCGGTGCCATTGTGTTCTTTTTTTTGTTTCTCCATCTGCCGTTAATACCATTTCATTGGTTGACATTGAAAACTTTGCTAATTTTCGTCCGTTGGTTAACTCAACAATTTTTGGTGCCGAGCACATTTTTCCGATTAAATTTACGTGATTCATACTTGTTTGTTTTTAGTGTGGGGAGTAATACGTTGATCGGTCAAACTCCCCACGTCATTGTTACTATTTAATTATTTGTCTGCTTTTGGCGTTAAGAGTAAAAATTCATTCATCTCAATGTTGGTTGAAAATCTTTTTTCACCTGTTTTGCTTTCATAGCTGTTGTTCACTAAGCGCCCTTCAACCACAATTTCTTGTCCTTTTGATAAAAGTTTTTTTACCAATTCTGCCACATTACCCCATGCATTAATATTCATCCATTGGGTTTCTTCTTTCCAATTACCATCTTTGTCTTTGTAAGAAGAATTAATCGCAAGTGAAAAACGCGCTAACGTTTTTCCATTACTTGTTGTTGTAACTTCTGGTTGCATACCTAAGCGACCAATCAAACTAACTTTGTTTCTTAAATTGTTCATAATGTAAAATTTTAAAAGTTTGAAAAATTTGTTTATTGCTGCCGATTACCATCAATCGACGATGCAAAGTTGGAGGAGCAACAAAAAAACATTCGGTTAATAACTAATTGTAGTCGAAAAACATTCGTTTGTAAACGATAAAAACCGAATAAAACACAGAAAAACAAGTTGATAAAGAAAAATTCTAAATATTTAAAAACCATAAAATAATGATTGTAAATTTGAAATAATAAAAAAATGGGCATAAAAAAAGGAATCCGAAGACTCACGAATGGTCGGAAGAAATT
>JAWKMK010000003.1:0-193016 GCA_041392275.1 Crocinitomicaceae bacterium
GTTATCCGTCCTTTTTTTATTTCTTCAATTCTTTATTTCCCTTTGAAATAATAGGAGTGTGTTTTACCATTTTGATCGGTGTATTTTGCTTTGAGCTCATTATTGGTTAATTTCACAATTTTGTATAACTCCATATTTCCATCCTTTTTCTTTAATAAAACATTGAGTTTGTTGTTGGTAAATTCCCAATCTCCTTCTTCTGCTGTCATAAAGCCAAAAATGGTCCATGTTCTTTTAAAGGTATTGTCTTTAAAAAAATCCATTTCCAAATTGGTGTTTACATTTATTGGTTGGTTAACACCATCAATATCATAGGTTTCAATGGTCCAATGGTTTACCAATCTTGTTTTTGCTGTTAACAAAGAAAAAGCAGGTCCTTCTTCGTATTTTTGACACGCACTAAAAACTAAAAGTAGTGCAGCAAATACTATTAAATTAATCTTTTTCATGGTATTAAATTTATGTGAATTTACAAAAAATATTATAAAAACTAGCGACTAAGCATTTTTTGTTTTTCGGAAGGAGATTTTTTAAGGATGATAAAATCCCAAATTCCATTCAAATATCCCAAGCCATAGCCAACATGTAAAATTGGAAATGTTTTGAAAATATCCCATAATTTTAGCTCTTTATTGGATTGTTGAATGTCGTATGAAACATAGGTAACCAGCCCCAAGTATAAAAACAAAGGCAAGGTTCCAATAAAAGCAAAATACCCACCAATTAGCCACGACAGGGCGTTGAGTAGCAAGTAAAATGTAAACAAAGGCGGAATCAACTGGCGAAAGGTTGTAACCGCTTTGTGTTTTTTATTTACAAAGACTTTCCAATAGCCGTATTGAAAAAATTGTTTCCATAAATTTTTGTAATCGCCACGAACGTAGTATTTTAATGAAATAGAAGCATCAAAATAGATTTTTCCACCAGCTTTTGTTACCCGGTAATTAAAGTCATCATCTTGATTACGAATCAGTTCTTCGTCAAAAAAGCCAATTTTTTCAAATACCCAATAAGGATACATCGGGCTGGTAACGGTATCGGTAAAACCTGAATTTTTTAAAGTTCTAAAATTTCCAATTCCCATACCCAATTGTGTTGCCATTGCCAACGAAATTACTTTTCCTGTTGGGTTCACATATTCGTTGATTATTTTGCCACCAACACACCAAATAGAACTGTCTTTTTGCAACGTTTGCAAGTTGTTGATTAAATAATTTTCTGAAATAATATGACGTGCACCAATGATTTGTACATAATCGCACGGTTTTGCATGTATTCCTAAATTAAACGCAAAAGGTGTTAACTGTTTGGTGTTATCAATCAACGCCAATGAAGGATAACGATTGGTGAGTTCTAGTACTATCTCGCGAGTGGCATCCGTACTCATTCCATCTACTACAAAAACAGATAATTCGGTATCACTGGGCAATTGTGCCGCATAAATTGCTTCAATGCATTCGGTGATAAATGGTGCTTCGTTTCTACAAGGTATAACTACAGAAAGTTGATTCATTTGCGTAAATTTTATTTCAATATATGCGCTAAAATTTGTTGAGAGGCAGTACCATCTCCAAAGTAATTTTTTCGTTCAACAGTTGGGTTAAACGTTTGCAATGCATTCACAATTTTTGAGCTATCAGCGCCCACTAAAATATTCCAGCCATTTTCTATGGTTTCCACCCATTCGGTTTCATCGCGCATGGTGATGCACGGTTTTCCTAAGAAAAATGCTTCTTTTTGTACGCCGCCACTGTCGGTAACGATTTTAGAACAAGCACTTTCCAAACGCACCATGTCCAAATAGCCCACAGGTTCAATCACCTGAATGTGGTTTTCTAACGTAATGCCATAATCTGCAATGTATTTTTGTGTGCGTGGATGCAATGGAAGTACTGTTTTAACTTTTGCTTGATTTAAACCTTCAAAAATAGCTTTTAAACGTGCGGGATCGTTGGTGTTTTCTGCACGGTGAATGGTGCAAAGCACAAATTGATTATTTTCAAGTTGGTATTTTTCTAATATATCGCTTTTTTCTTCAGCAATTTTCGAGAAATGAAGAATGCCATCATACATCACATCGCCTACCAAATGCACGCCATTAGTAATTCCTTCGTTGGTTAGATTGTCCACAGCAGTTTGCGTTGGCACAAATAACAACGACGACACATGGTCGGTTAAAATGCGATTTTGTTCTTCGGGCATTGCTTTGTTAAAACTTCTCAATCCTGCTTCGATGTGAATGACAGGAATCAACAATTTGGAAGCCGCCAAAGCTCCGGCCAGTGTGGAATTGGTATCGCCATACACCATTACAAAATCAGGTTGTTCGGCTAGTATTACTTTTTCAATTGCTTTGAGCATTTCGCCCGTTTGTTCGCCATGTGAGCCCGATCCAATGTTGAGGTGATACTGCGGTTTGGGAATGTTGAGTTCTTCAAAAAACACATCCGACATGTTGGCATCATAATGTTGCCCAGTGTGCACCAACAACTCGTTTACTTGGTTTTTAAATACAGCAGAAACAGCTGCAGCTTTGATAAACTGCGGGCGTGCTCCAAGTATGGTGATGATTTTTTTCATGAATTAAAAATAGATTTATTCAGATAAACGATTGTCTGTTGGATTAATTTTGGTTGAAAACCACTCTAAAATAAAAAATAAAAATGGATAAAAGAAAATACCACTTTGACGTTGCAACATAGATTCAAACAAGCAATTAAATGCAAGGCTTAAAGCAACTAAAATTATTAAGTAGTTTTTTTGTTGAATGCCAATGTACATAAGGTAAACGATAATCCCTATTAAGCACAACAATCCCAATACACCGATTTCCAACCAGGTTTGTAAAAATTGGTTGTGCGGATTGTATTGGTATTCCACCATGTTTTCTTGGTTGTATTTTCTCAAATAGGTTGCAAGAACTTCGTCAACATTTCCTGTTCCAACTCCAAGTGGATAGTGCATACAAGCATGGTAAGCTACAGTCCACATGATTATTCGTGTTTGTGTTCCAGAATGTGGTGGTTTACATTTTTCAACATAAGTTCTTGGTTCTTTCATATATTGCTCTGCATACCAAACAGCGTTTGACCATTCTCCTTCAATTCTTGGAACGCCTTTGATTATACCATAAAGCATAAATGGCAAAACAATCATAGAAATTATCATCCATTTTTTACCCCATTTATTTTTTATAAATAGTAATACTGCTACGGATAGTGCCAACATAAAAAAGAGCATGCCTGCTAGAGATACACAAAGGAAAACAGCAATAAAAAACACAGTCATGTATGCAATTGTTGCCCACCCAGAAAACCATTTTACTTTGTTTTTCCACGCATAATAAGCTAAGAAAAATGAAACAGTATAATATACAGAAGCATACGTTGGATGGTATTGAAAAGAAAAATTAGAGCTAATAAAGCAACTTGAATTAGCTTCAGAATTGAGATAACACGCTACTCCATTTACGATAGAAGCTAAAAAGAGAGCCAGTGTTCCACCTATCCATCCATAGATTATTGCATCTTTTTTGATTGTAAAAATAGGCCTAAAACTAAATAATAGTGGTAAAATTAAAAACGACAATTTATTCTCAAGATACACACCCGCTTGATGTGGGTTTCTAGTGTAAATGGCATAAATGGCATATAAAACATAAAATGCAATCAATAAAACAGCTAAGGGTTTTAACTTAAATTTCAATTGTTTTTTTACAATACCGGTGATAACCAAAGCTAAAAAACCTAGAATTAAAATTGGCAATACATTTAGTTTTAATATAGCATTTGCTTTTAAATCAAACAAAGCAAAAAAAGCTATTAATCCAATAATTCGTGGATACCAAACTGCATATTTATTCGATTCAACGGCTGATGCATTCATGATAAAAAGTTATAAATTGAGGTACAGTAAATGATCTACTCGCCAGTTTGTTAACGTGTTGTGCATTTTCTATTAGCGCATTGTCAAATTGAGATTGAAATGCTTTTAATATTGGATTTTCATTTGGTTGTTCAATTATCCCTGTATTCCCATCCTTTACCCACTCTAAGTTTGCAGGTAAATCAGAAACAATAGGAATGCAACCAGCCGAAATAGCCTCTAATAAACTCACAGAAGTACCGTCACTTGATGGGATGGAAACATAAAATTGAGCTTTTGAATACCAATAACGGTTTTGCTCAGCATTAACCCATCCTACAAATTCAACCTTATTTTCAATATTTAAGTCAACAACAAGGTTTTTTAATTTTTCAGATTCATCACCAGTTGCAGCAATAATTAATTGATAATTAGAGTCGTGCGCACTAGCTTCTGCAAAATATTCGATTATTTTATCAACTCGATACAACGACTTGTGTAATCTGTTTGAATAAACTATTTTTTCTTTATTTAAAGTCAACTCAACAGGATCTATTCCATATTGAATTTTTTCATAACGAACACCCGCAGGAACTAAGTTTTGCATTGCATGAAGCATAACATCCGCATCAGCTGTTACTAGTTTACTATTTTGCAATGTTTTGGTAACCAAATAACGATAAAGCCAATTTTTTTGAGGCATCAACAACACATCACTGCCCCACGCAGTTGTAACAACAGGGATGTTTAATTTTTTAGCAATCAGAGCAATCCAAAAAGCAATTCTATTTACTTGATGAATGTGGATGATATCTGGGTTGAATTCTTTTAAAAAATTGGTTGCTAAACGCTTATTTCTTAGCAGTGTAAATGGATTAAATGTATGAAAATCAACCAATAATGTTTGGATGTTGAAATTAATGTCAACAGGTGTTTCTGCAATGAGTACTTGTTGTACAGCATGAGTGTTAAGCGCTTCAATAAATCGAGAAACATGAACAGAATTGGAACCTATGTGTGCAACTTTCATGACAAAATAGTGTTGATTAACAATTTCAATTCATTTACTTGGTTTTTACGGTGTAAGCTCAATCTGTTTTCTTCAGAAGCTTTTTTAACTATTCCTGATTTCCAATCATCAAAAGCCTTTTCAATAGCACAAATATTTTCATCCAAATCATCGCATTCGGCAACATAACCAGCATCAAAATCTAAAATCATTTTAGCTGCCACATCGTCTTTGTCCACCATCGCTAAAACAGGTCGTGCTGCTGAAATATAATCAAATAATTTTCCAGAAAACACTCCTTTTCGTTGAGATCTGGGTTGGATGATTACGTTCATATCCATTTGCATCATCATCTTTACAGCTTCAAGGTAAGGTTGTATTGGCCTAATTTCTACAAATTTTTCAACTTGAGCAGGAATTTCAAAGTTTTTATGAGCGCCAACAATTACAAATTTGAATTCAAAATCTTTGTTTTTATCCAGGATGTGTTGTAAAGCTTTAAAAAAAATGACAGGTTTTCTACCTCCATAAAAGCTTCCAAAATATCCAAAAGTAAACACCTTGTTTTGATGCGTTAAGGGTGTTAATTCATGATTGTAACCATTCCTAATTTCTTTAAAATGAGTTACTTTTGGACAAATAGTTTTGAAGTCATTTAGAATCGGACTGCTAACAGTTGTTATTGCATTAGCATAAGAATTGACGTATTGCTCAACTTGAATTAAGGCATTTCTTGTTTTAGAAGAGATGTCTGGATTTTTTGACATTTCATCACGCATATCTGCAATCCAAGGTACTTCAGAGTAACGCTTCTTAAAACCAATAACTGCTAAATGTGTTTCTTGAGGCGCAAAGCTACTGATAATAAGATCAAATGGGGATTGCTGGTGTGTTTGAATCAAATCTTTAGTTGTTCGTTTTTGCCACTTTTTGAGCGGATTTTTAACAACTTTAGCCAAGATAACTTTCATTCCAGTTTTTAGAAAATGAATGCTTCTAGAATCTGTTGTTTTGTTTTCTAAATAATCAAAAATAGATTTTGATTTGGAATATCTTACATATAAATTGTCGTGTTCTTTAACAGTATGAGTTTTTTCGTCCAGCGCAAACACGGTAACGCAAAAGTCGTTTGCTAAAATTGTTGCAAATGCAAGCATTCTATTGGTTTCAACGCTTTGTTTAGGCGGATACCATGTAGTAACTAATGCTATATGTTGTTTATTTTTCAAAATAGTCTTTCAATTCGTTGTATAAATTTGTTAGAACATTAGTTTTCTTGTATTTATTCTGATAATATTCTTGAAGATGAAAGTTGGGAGTTAAACCTCTTTCATTAATCTCTTGAATTACTCGAGCAAAGGTAGGTAAAATAGAAGTTTCGGTAACAACATGTGCTTTATCAAAAGGAAAAAATGATACAACTTCACAGCCTAAACTCATGGCTTCAATTACACTTACAGAATATCCATCGTGTTTTGTTAATCGCAAAAACACTGCACTTTCACTCATTTTTTTGTGCAAAACATCTGCGGGTTGCCAGTCCCAACAAATCACATTTTTTGGTACAAAATCATCAGGATTTTTAGTCCCATATACATGAAAATCAATTTCTGGATGTGCTTTTGCCAATTCACACAGGTAGTGCATACCATAAAACTCTTGTCTGTTTTGAGGAATATAAGTGCAGACCTCCAGTTTTTTATATTTTTTTAATGTTGTTGGGATATTAGAGAGAAACTTAAAATCGATTGTTTTTGAAGCAATAGAAATGTCTGCTAATTCTTGTTGCATCCACGGAGCATCTACCCAATGACAAGCTTTTTCAATGTATTTGGTATTGATTGTTTTATTTTTGGATCTTTCATTGGCAAGCAATAGGTCGGTTCCCATCCATTGCATCCATATTTTTTTTCTCCATAAGCAAACATAATCTAGAATTCCGCTTTTGCTTGTTACGCCATTCATAGAAACCACACCAGCAACAAATGGCAACAAACAAATGAATTTTATTTGATCCCATTTAGAATAATAGGTATTCAAATAAATGAACTGTTTTGAATGCGTAAATTCATTCAAATCATCTGCCATCCGCTTTGAAAACAATGGAAGTCCTGTTATTATCACTCTCATTTTCTAAGTAAACTTAAATACCAAACTAAAAGTACAAAATAAAGTAAAGAAAAAGATATTGCGTATAATATCAAAGTTTCTGCAAATGTGTATTCTAGCATATATCCTAGAAATATGGAGCCTAAGGTCAGCACATATCCACAAAGATTGATAATAAATGACGTTTTTTGACGGTTAAAAATTAACGGCGTTCCCGATAATGGAGATACAAAAAAACTTAAAAAAAACATGGGTGCCAAATATTGTGCATAAACGCCCGCCTCTCTCCACTCGCTTCCCAAATACCATGAAAAAATGGATGGAGCAAAGAACAGCAAAACAATTAAAAAAGGAATTGCAAAAATACTTGCTGTTTTCATGGTTTTAAAGGCCATCGGCAAACCAGATAAGTTTTGTTGTATGGCTTTGCTGGCTTCCACGTAATACAGCTGCGAAACGGAGCTAGATATCAAAACAATGGGAGCTCTAACAAATCGGTGCATTAAAAAAAATAGCCCTAATTCCTCTTTTGAAAAATAAACGGCAATCAAATAAAACAAGATGAATTGAGTGGCAAAAATATCGGTAAATGCATGTAAACTATTTACTAAAGGAAAATCTTTGTATTTTGAAACAATTGATTTGAAATTGGAGGTATTAAAATTTTTTCTTCTAAACAAATAGCTTAAATCACCTTTTTCTATGAGTACAAATGCATTTAAAAATTGAGAAACAACCCATGCAATTAATAAACCCCACACCCCAAAAGAAAGATAACCCAAAAACAAAGCACCTGCATTGTTTACAATAGATTGAACTACTTTTCCAACAGAAATTCTCCTGTATTTTCTATGACGCAAGGACCAATTGTTAAATATATTCAGCAATCCCACACTAAAAACACCTATTGGCGCCATTTGTAAATAATATTTCAATTCAGGATCTTTATACCAATTAGCAATTTGGTCGTCAAAAACGATTAATAATAGACTTAATAAAGTAAAAATAATGGTGAATATCAAGCCACTAGAAAATATCCGACTAGCCTCTTTGTTGCTTTTGGGCAAAGGTATCGCCATTTCTAAACGACCTGTAGAAATGATACCTATAAGCGTAACGATAGACAACCAATTGGCATTAACACCAAAATCTTCCGTTGTAAAAACACGAGTTAAAAACGGTGCGATTACAAAGGGAATTAACTGACTTAGTGTATTTCCGCTTAAAATAGTTAAAAAATGAAAACGGTATGATTTTTCACTAGTCATGTGCTGGTTTTTGCTTTAATGAAATGAAAGTAATTACTAGTAAGGGCAGTGTTAAACGGTGAATTTCTAAAAAGATAAAGTTGGCGGGCATCATCCAAATCAATACTAATAAAATTCCAGCAATAAAAAATTTGAGGTAATACTCATAACTCAACGCTTTACTTAATGCGATTTTAATAAAATAAAAAACAATGAAAAATAGGTATATCCAACCAATGAAGCCATAAACAGCTGTAACTTCTATTGGAAAACAATGTGCTGAAGTAACTGTGCCCGTATCATGAGGAACTTTTTTATCCAAATGTAATTGATAAAATTGCCCTGGGCCAACCCCCAAAAATGGATGTTTTTGAATTAGTAAATTCCATTTTCAATTAAATTAACCCTAACATTGTTTGATTTATGTGGATTAAAACGTTCAATTGAATCAAGATCGTATTAATTGATGTTGTTCATTTGAGTTTAAATTTTCTTTTGAAATAACTTTTAGATGTTGAAGGCTGTCTTTAACAACAATAAACCCATTAATTCTGTAGTTTTGTCCATTTTCATATTTTGGTCCCCAAAAAATTGGTTGTTTATATAAAACGATTCCGATTAGCACAACACCAATAATACCAAACACTAATTGAATGCGTTTAATTTTTATTAATAGTGTGCTAACTAAAAACAATGCTAATAAAACAAAGAAAGTTTGCCAAGATTGGAGTCGGCATATTCTGAAACAAAATAGCCAAACAGGGTAAAGCACAACATCAAATAAACGTTTTTACCCCATGATTTATCCAACAAAAATATCCATGTAAGGATAAATAAATAAAAAGCAATAAAATTATTAGAGTTGTCATATATAAAAAATGGTGCATAATGCAAAAACGCAACTGGTAAATTAGTTAATTTATCAGTTGTTGCGCCTTGTAAATGGATGCCTGTTGTCATTTCAAAAACTGCAAATGCAACTAAAATCAATAGAAAGTAGCGCAATCCATTTAGTAATAGTTTAAGAAAAACTCTTTACCCAATTGTGAAAAGGAAGTAATCAATGCCCCAGTAGTAATAACTTGATACATTAAAACTTTCAGATCAAACAAGGCTAAATCTGTTTTTGTTGTAATAAATATTGAACGAAACCTTGAATTAACCATATTCCAATGAAAATGGAAATAATTAGCAAATGGTTGTTCCACTTAAAAAAGGACCGAATACCCAACAAACAAATAACGATTCCTAAAAATAAGGCTTGGATAAAGTACAACGGGACCAACTCTTAATGATATTGCCATTTCACCAAAAGGTAAGACAAGCAACCATAAAACAAATACTATTGCTAATGGTTTTGATTTTATCTCATCAAGTGTTAATTCAGCTGAATGCATATTCTTTTTTGTCTGTTTCTTAAAAACTTCGAAATTTGAATTGGTTTTGTAATGTTGGAGTGACTCAAAAATGAAGTGTTTTAAATTTAATGTTCAATCATCACAAAGTTAATATTGTAAAATTTATATGCAACTATAAAATGTGTATTCCAAAAAAAGCAGTTGATTTTAAGATGCGTAATTGGGTCTATTTCTTTTTCACTCCTTTTTTGCAAATTGCAACATGGCAACTAAAACATAACAAAAGAATATACTTTGTGCAATAGAAACAATCCATAATATGGTTGGGAATTCATCGTTGCTTTGCCGATAATTAAAGGCAACAACCCAAATCCTGTAATCTGAATGGTGGCACTAATAATTCCTAAATAGAAAAACTCGCGTTGGCGGTGCAAAACGGAGGGCAAGGTGGAAACAACCGAATTTAAAAATTGAACCACAAACCAAATGGTCATAATTTGGGAATAGTATCCAGCGTTTGACCAATTTTTACCAAATATAAATCCAAACAAAGGCTCACCAAATAAAAATAAAATTGTAAACGGACCAATGGAAACAATAAATAACGTTAGCAATGTTTTTTTCAACAGTGGTAGCGTGGATTGTCCATTACTTGCTAATTCGGCACAGCGACTAAAAAACACTTGTCCAATTGCCAGACCGATAACCGAAATTGGTAGCTGCAAAACAGAATACGATAAACTATACCAAGCAAAAACATCCTTGCTAAAGTAAAAAATCATAAAAAGGCCAACAATAAATCTTTTCCTAAATCTACCATTGCATGTGGAAGGCTTACCGAAGGAAATTCCCTGTAAATACCTGCTAATACACGTGTTTTTTAGTAGAACGAAACGATGAGTGATTTTTGTCAATTGTAAACCATTCTTTGATAAACGTCAGTGAAGCAACAACAAAACCAAGCAACGAAGCTAACAACAATCCATTGCTTCCCATGCCCAACACTCCAAATAGCCATTTGAAAACATTGCTTACACCCGACACCAAAATTTTGGACAACGAAATGCGCTTGAATTCTTTTTTGCGTATTGCCCAGTTTACTCCTAGATTGGTGAATGTAAGGAAAAATGCACTGGTCAAAGTAATAGCAGTAAAGCTTATTAGTTTGAAGTCAAAACCTGTAAATGCAAAGTAAAGAACAGAAACAACACTTAGTGCCGCTAGAATAATTATAGCAATTTTAAGCGATAATCGGTAAATTAAATACGAGTGTTCGTCTTTTTTAGGAAGTGGCAATGACAATTCATAACGCGCTGTTGCTAAAGCGGCTAAAAATCCAACAATACGGGTGTAGAGGTTGAGGTCACTCATCACCTCAGGTTCATAAATACGGGTTAAAACAGGCGAAATTAAAAGCGAAATAACTTGTGAAAGCACCGTTCCTGTCATTAAAACAGCAACCGATTTAACAAAGTTGTTACTAGTTAAACGCTTAATGGCTTTCATAATAAGTATAAGTTATATGCTGTCAATCAACGCTTTTATTCCTTCCTCAAAGTGAATAACGTTGGAGTAACCCAACAGCGCAGTTGTTTCAGTTATGTCTGCAAGCGAATCACGAATGTCACCAGCTCGGTCTGGTCCGTTTACAATAGTTGCATTCTGCGATAAAAGACCTCTATTTGCCAAGTTTTCTTTCAATACAGCTACCACTTGATTCAACGATTGGAAACGGCTACAAGCCACGTTAAATGGGCGACCAAAAGCAGCTTCGTTGGTAGTTGTTAATGCCAAAATATTTGCCATAACCGCATTTTTTACAAACGTAAAATCACGTGTTTGTTCACCATCACCGTTGATCACCAATTCTTCTCCTTTGATTAGTTTATCAATGAATTTTGGAATGGCTGCAGCGTAAACTCCGTTGGGGTCTTGATTGGGACCAAAAACGTTGAAATAGCGCAATCCAACTGTTTGCATGCCGTGCAATTTGTGATAAACACTTGCATATTCCTCGTTCAAAGCTTTGGTTACTGCATAAGGACTCAACAGTTTTCCTTCGGTACCAATGGCTTTTGGAGATGCTTTGGAATCGCCATAAACCGAACTTGAGCTTGCAAATACAAATCGCTTAACGTTGTTTTCTTTGGCTGCGTGAATAATGTTTAAAAATCCTGTAGCGTTGGCTTCGTGTGTTTTGTGTGGAAAGGCAATGGAACGTGGAACAGAACCCAATGCCGCTTGATGCGAAATAGCATCTACTCCATCAGTTGCCTTTAAACACGTGTCAAAATCGGCAATGCTGCCTTCAATAAATGTAAAATTGGGATGCTTTAAAAACGGTTCAATGTTTTTGAAATGCCCAGTTTCTAAATTATCCAATACTCTAACGGTTGCTCCTAGCTCTAAAAGTGAAGCAACAAGGTTGGAACCGATAAAACCGGCTCCACCTGTTACTAAAATTACTTTATTTGCTAGACTATCCATTATTTTGCGTAGTTAACCGAGCGTTTTTCGCGAATTACAGTTACTTTCACTTGACCTGGATACGTCATTTCTGTTTGAATTTTGTGTGAAATGTTGAACGACAATTCATCCACCATTTGGTCAGAAACACGCTCACTTTCTACCATCACACGCAATTCTCTACCAGCTTGGATAGCATAAGCACTAGAAACACCATCATAAGACAATGCCAATGCTTCTAAATCTTTAATACGTTTGATGTAAGATTCAATAATTTCTCTACGAGCACCTGGGCGAGCACCAGAAATGGCATCACATACTTGTACAATTGGAGAAATCAACGATGTCATTTCAATTTCATCGTGGTGAGCTCCAATCGCATTCAATTCTTCTTGTTTTTCACCGTATTTCTCCGCCATTTTCATACCCAAGATGGCATGTGGTAATTCTGGCTCTTCATCTGGCACTTTACCAATATCGTGAAGCAAACCAGCACGTTTTGCTAATTTGACATTCAATCCTAGTTCAGATGCCATAATTGCACACATGTTGGCAACCTCTCGGGAGTGTTGCAATAAGTTTTGACCATAAGATGAACGGTATTTCATACGTCCCACCATACGCGTTAACTCAGGATGTAAACCATGAATACCTAAGTCGATACAGGTTCTGCGACCAGTTTCTGCAATTTCTTCTTCTAACTGTTTTTTCGTTTTGGCAACCACCTCTTCAATACGTGCAGGGTGAATACGACCATCCGAAACCAATTGGTGCAAAGCTAAACGTGCAATTTCACGTCTAACAGGGTCAAAACAAGAAAGAATAATTGCTTCTGGGGTGTCGTCAACAATGATTTCAACGCCAGTTGCCGCCTCAATTGCACGGATGTTTCGCCCTTCGCGACCAATAATTCGTCCTTTTACCTCGTCAGAATCAATGTTAAACACTGTTACTGCATTTTCAACAACTTGCTCAGTTGCAACACGTTGAATGGTTTGAATCACAATTTTCTTTGCCTCTTTATTGGCGTTCAATTTTGCTTCTTCGGCAATTTCTTTGATGTGAGCCATTGCAGCAGTGCGTGCCTCGTCTTTCAATGCTTCAATCAATCCATTTTTAGCATCTTCTGGACTTAATCCAGAAATTTTTGATAATTCAGCCACTTGTTTTTGGTGAATTTTATCCAATTCGTGCTGACGAGCATCGAGGGCTTCGCGTTTTGCTTCAAACTCTTTTAACTCTTTTTCTGCTTGCTTTTCTTTGCGATTTACTTCTTCAATTTTTTGAGACAATTGCTTTTCTTGATTGCGCATTCTGTCTTCTGTAGATTGCATTTTGCGCTCACGTTGCTTAATAGCATCTTCGTGTTCTTCTTTTAATTTCAAGAACTTTTCTTTTGCCTGAAGAATTTTCTCTTTTTTAATCGCCTCTCCTTCCGATTCTGCTTCTTTTAGAAGTTGATCTCTTTTGGTTTTTTGGGCAGTGTTTAAAAACACAAATGCTCCAGCACCACCACCAATAATTCCTAATAACAATCCAATAATTAAATACATTTCTTTAAAAATTTTTAAATAAAAAAACCCACCGATTTACTGTAAAAACCAATAAATCCAGTGGGAATCACTTATTGAATAGCTGCTATTGCTCGTTAAACTCGCTCGACAGTTGCTCCAATGCCTTTTCAATGGCACTGTAATCAGCAGGTGTTTCCACCTTCTCCACTTTGGGAGCTGTTTTTATTGCTAATTGCAAAGCCGTCATCGCTAGCAAATCTTGCATGTCTTTAACTGCGTAATTGTCTTGTAATGTTTTGATTGATTTGTTAATCTCTTCAGCCGCTTTTATTACCTTTTCTTGCTCGTCTGGACGAACAGAAAGCGGGTACGAACGACCAGCAACTACAACTTTTATCGACAATTTATCACTCATGCATTTTATTTTAACTGTCCAATGCAGTATTCAATTTCCCTCACCAGTTCATCAATTTGAGCATTGTTGTTGGTTTTATCTTCAACAACTGCCGCCTCGACTACTTGCTTTTTCGCTGCTTCCAAAAGCGATTTTAATTCAGCATTTTCATTTTCAAGTTGTGCTTTTACCAATTGAAACTGACCTTGCTCCTCTATTGCACGCGCAAGTTCTTGTGCAGAAGTTGTTTTTTCTGCTTTCAATTGTTCCACTTCTTGCTCTAATTGTTGAACCCTCGTTGTTTGTTGTTGCAACGAACGTGTTAACACCTCTTTCTTAGAGCGTATTTCTTGAATGATATGTTGAATTTTCTCGTTCATGAATTCCAGCGATTACAAAGTTAACATTGTAAAACGTATAAACAAGTAAATTTTGTACTCAGCTTAAAAAAAAATCTATTTTGTTACAAAAATCACAGTAAACAGTAGCGTTTTTTTGCAATCATGTCGTTCTTCGAATTATAAAAAAAATGAGAGACTTTTAAAAAATCTCTCATTTCAAATTCTTATTATCAAACGGTTTATGCAAAATGTGTTTGCAATTTGTTCGACATGTAATTAAACAAATTAGTTAACGGTTTTTCTACCATCATTTTTAAAAACATATTCACTTCACCATCAAAGACAATGTGTCCGTTAGCTTTATCGCCAACAGCATCAATATGAATGGTTAAATTGAATGGAAATGGTGATTTTTCGCCCGATTTTAAAAATAATTTATTGGGTGCTTCACCTCCGTTTTGTACCAATGTAATGGTAACTCCACCTTGCACTTTAAAAGAACATTCTGCTTCTGTTGCTTTAAAATCAGAAACGTTATCTTTTGGTAATAAATGAATTAAATTGTTGGCGTCTTTTAAAAAATTGTAAATTGCCTCTGGTTGTGCATTCACGTCAACTTTTGTACTTTCTATAATCATAGCAATGTTCTTATTTATTATTGTTTCCACTCTGATGGGTTCACCTTCCATTCTTTCAAAGAGTCGATGTCGTCTTTCGTAATGTATTTGTCGTCCAATGCTTTTTTCAATAAAACATCGTAATTGGTTAAAGTGATAAACGGACATTTAGCATCTTGGAAATTTTTATCCGCCACATCAAAACCGTATGTAAAAATTGCCGCCAAACCTTTTACTTGCAAATTAGCTTCACGTAATGCTTCAACAGCTTTTAAACTACTTCCTCCAGTTGAAATTAAATCTTCAATTACCACCACTTTTTGGCCTTCTTCAAAATAACCTTCGATTTGATTGCCCATGCCGTGTTCTTTTTTAGAACTACGTACATAAATAAACGGTAAGCCCAATTCCTCTGCTACTAACGCTCCTTGTGCAATTCCACCTGTAGCCACACCAGCAATCACATCCGGTTTACCAAAATGCTCCAAAATGGCAGCACTAAAATTCTGTCGAATAAATGTGCGTATGTTGGGATAAGACAAAGTTACTCTGTTGTCACAATAAATTGGCGACTTCCAACCCGATGCCCAAGTGAACGGTTTTTGTGGTTGTAATTTTACCGCTTTGATTTGTAACAAAAATTCTGCTACTTTTACAGCTCTATCGTTATTTAAAATCATGGTGCAAATGTACAAAGTTTTTGTTGAAAATAGACCAATAATTATTTGCGAAAAAAATCAAACCTATTTTGATTGCAAAACACTCTTTGCTTCAAACATAAAATCCATTCGCGACGATCTTTTTCCATTGTTTGCCGACCAACCTATAAAAGAGCCTATTGTTTTGCTTTCCGATGATGCAACGGCTGATTTTAAACGTTTATTTGCTGATCATAAGCTAATTGAGGCAGCAGGTGGCATTGTGCGTAGAAAAAAACGCTATTTGTTTATCAAGCGTTTTGGAAAATGGGATATTCCTAAAGGAAAATTAGATAAAAATGAAGATCCCAAATTAGGTGCCATCCGAGAAATTGAAGAAGAATGTGGTATCAACAACCCAAAGATTGAATGTTTAATCTGTCATACCTATCACACTTACTTGGATACCTACAAAGGAAAAAATAAGCTGGTGTTGAAAAAAACATATTGGTATGAACTCAACTATAAAGGACCCAAAGATTTATTTCCTCAACGCGAAGAAGGCATTACAAAAGCAAAATGGGTTAAAAAATCAAAATTGGACAAGATTCGAAAAAATACTTATGAATCCATCCTAGAAGTGATTGACACCTATTTTAAAGATAATTTAATCGATATGCCTGAAAAAAAGGAAGATATTGATTGAAATAGTTAATTTTGCTTTAAATTAATGCTCTTATGCTGTTGCCAGGTTCAAAAGGTTGGATAAATAAATATTTTTCGCTTGTAGAAAACAAGGAAATACGCCTTAATTATGAATTGGTATCAGCTATTTCTCCGCAAGAACATTTGCATTATTTAAGTTGTAAAACAGGGATAGTTTTTGGTTACCCTATTTGTTTTGTTTTCTTTAATAAGCAAGATTTTAATAAATGGACCGATGCAGAAAAACTAAAAGTGCTTTTGTTTGAAACATTGCTGCTGGTTTATATTCAAAAACACGGTGTTAGCGACACATTAAAAGAAGATTTCACCAATAAATTAATAGAATACTATTCTGCCTATAATACCAAAAACATTCAAGATTTATTGTTGTTTTGGGTGAAGGAAGATAAATATGCAAAAATTGAAAATATTTTATCTAAAAGGGTAGATGTTTCAACTAGTATTTTTGATAGTCGTAGGTGGTTTGATACAATGAATAACAGTTTGATTTATCTTGACGTTATTCTATTTGATAGATATCTAAGTTGTGACGATAAAACGGTTTTAAACACGTATTCAGAATACGCCTACAATGTGTTGATTGCGATAATTTTAGCTGCTAAATCGGATGGTGAAATCGACGAAAAAGAAAAAGTTATTTTCAATGCCTTTTTAAATGCTGCTAATTTAGAAGGTGAATTTAAAGAAAAGGCTACGCAATGCTTAAAAAGTAATGTTTCGTTTGATTATTTTACAAATCTCATTCATTCTAATATATTGTTTAGTCGCTATTTAATGGATGTTTCACTTTTAACCATTTATGGCAATCAAGAGGTGGAACCAACAGAAATAGATTCTATTCAACATTTATTAGATGTCACTGGTTTTGAAGAAGATGAAGTTGAAGAATCGTTGGCTACGGTAGAACATTTTATCCTCAACAGCGATATCGATATCAACTTTCTGAGTAATAAAAATACGTATGAAAAGGCGTATGATAAAATTACCTCTCGTTGGACCAAAATATTATTGCGCAATAAAGATAAATTGGCAAAAGAATTATCAGAAAGTAAAGAATTGATAGGGTTGGTAAAAAAATCGGCTACGCAAGAACTAACTGCCGAAGAAAAAGAAAAAGTGAAAACCCAATTTTTTGATGTGGCACGTTCTGTTCCAGCTCTCGCTATTTTTATGTTGCCTGGTGGTGCGCTACTTTTGCCTTTAATTTTAAAAATCATCCCCGATTTAATCCCATCTTCGTTCAGAGATAACGAAGTGCAATAAGTATGAATGAAATTGCTTTAAAATCAGTTGCTAGTCTTGTTGGTTTATCAGAAATATCAATAACTTCTGGCAACAATGAACAATTGTTTGAAGCACTCAGCAATTATCTTAACCATTTAATTGAACACGATTTCAATCAATTGGTTGCTATTCTCTACCGTGTTGATGTGTCGGAAGAAAAAGTGCGTCAAACTTTGGCCAATGCACCAAAGGGAAGTAATTCTGGAAAATTAATTGCTCAACTAATCTTAGAACGCGAACAACAAAAAATGTATTGGCGCGAAAAATATAAAAAAGGGGAAATTTAGTTGTTACGATTTTCAATGTTGCGTTGAAACCAAGTTTTCTGTATCAAATAGTATAAAATCCCTCCTAAAACATACATCACAACATCAAAAACATCAGCAGTTTGTTGGGTATTATTTTTAACCATAGGTTCATACCATTCAAACAATAAGGACATTAATACCACATTGATAACAATTAACCAGAATGGAATTGTAATGGATTGATTTTGTTTTAAAAAGCGAACTACAATTAAACACACCAACATTTGCGTAGGAATGAATAATAGATCTGTTAAATAATGGTGAACAAAAGGAATAACTATAAACTGCTTTGAAATTTTGATAACAAAATAAAACATTGCCATCAACAATAACCAAACAACAGGTTTTTTCAAAAGTTTATCCATTCACACCCACCGTAATATAGGCAAAAAAGAAAGCAACACCCATTATAATTGCCCAAATGGAATAAATCACGTAGTACAATAATTTCAAAGGTAAAAAACGGTTGTTTTTCCATTTTGCAAAAAATTCTTCAACTTTTGTTATTTTGACATTTGCTCTGCGTTTTTCACGTTCTTTTTCACGCTCTTCTTCAATGATTTGTGGCGATAGCACTGTTCCACACGCAACACAATAGTCTTCATCCTTGTTCCATTGGTTGCAATTGCTACATTTTCTTTCAACAGCCATAACTAAAAAATTATATAGCTCAAATGAGCTAAACAAAAGTACAAACTTTTTTTATATTTGTATAATGAAAAGTAAAATTCTTAAATGTGCTGTAGAATTGCTTAACCAGCAAGGAATCAACCAAACAAGTTTTAGGGATATTGCAAGTGCTTTAAACATAAGCGATGGACACGTTCGCTATTATTTTAAAACCAAAGAATTGTTACTAACTTCTATTTTTGATCAGTTAGACAATGAAATGTTGTCTATCATTTCTTCAAATACGTTTAATGATTTTCAAAATTTAGACGAAATTATTACTGCTAAATTTGCCGAAGGTTTTACCATTTTGGTCAATTATCGATTTATCATGGTAGAATCGCCCAAAACAATACACCAATTTCCAAAATTGGCAAGTGCCTACCAAAACTTGATAGACAATAGAAAACAATTGTTTTTAGATTTCTTTGAAATGTTGATTCAAATGAGTTATTTCAAACCCGATTTTGATAAAAAACAACAAGAAATGGTGTTCAATACGCTTTACATTGTTGCCGATTCGTGGATTCGTTATTTTATTATTAAAAACAACCACAAACCTTCACCATCCGATATTGATTTCCACAGTAAATTGGTGTTCAATATACTTGTGCCTTACATTAACCGATAATAGAAATTATAGCATTAAAATTCCCAACCAAAACGATTGTTTAACTGTTGGTGCACGTATTCAATTACTGTTTCGTTTTCCATTCTGTCCAAAACATCGCTGATAAATGCTGTAACCATCAACGCTTTGGCAGATTTCTCAGAAATACCGCGAGCACGCAAATAATAAATGGCTTCTTCATCCAACTGACCCGTAGTTGTTCCGTGAGAACATTTCACGTCATCGGCATAAATTTCCAATTCTGGCTTGGTGTTTATTGCGGCACTATCCGACAACAACACATTTCCATTGGATTGGTAGGCTTCAATTTTTTGCGAATCTTTGCTCACCAAAATGCGCCCGTTGAACACACCTGTTGAGTTTTCGTCCATCACACCTTTGTACATTTCGTTGGAATGACAATTAGGTTTTAAATGGTTTACAACAGTATGGTTATCCACGTGTTGTTTTCCTTTCAATACGTATGTTCCGTTTAAGTGTGTTTCGGCATTCTGACCGTCAACATCAATGTTTAAATCATTTCTAACCCAACCACCGTTTAGTGTAATGGTGTTGATTTTAAAATTCGTGTTGTTTTCTTGGCTCACACTTTCGTTTGAATAGTGGAAATTGCTTTCGTCTTCGTTTTGCAATTTGTCAATAATCAACTTTGCACCTTCTTCAACATGAATTTCTGTAACGTTGTTGGTAAACGACGCATTGGCATTTTGCGATAAGAACACTTGTACAATTTCTGCTTCAGATAAACGTTCACTTACAATTACGTTTCTTAGCGTTGCAATGGTGTTTTCGCCTGTAATAACATGCACCAATTGAATAGGTTTGTCAACAACAGTTTTAGCTTTTATGCGAATGGAAGCACCATCAGTTGCATATAACGTGTTCAAAGCAGTAAAAACTTCGGTTTCTATGGCAACTTTTGAACCCAACACCTCATTGTTTGATTTTTCAATCGATGTAATTTCTACACCTGCAGGGAAGTTTTTTGATGAAAGTTCTGTATTCAAATACCCGTTCACAAATACCAAATTGTAAGCATCTGTCAACGGCAACTCTAAATTAGAAACCACATCCTTGCGCGAGAAGAAATTGGTAGAAGCAATTTTGTTGGTACGTGTATATTTCCAACGCTCCACACGAGTTGTTGGAAAATCCAATGTGTTTAATGTTTCTTCCGCAGTTTTCAATAAATTATCGCGAAAAGGAAGGTTAGTTTGTGCTAAACCTTCTCTAAACTTCGTGATTTTATTTTCTAATACTTCCATGTTCTATTTTGTTTGAGGCAAGCCTCTAAAAAATTATTTTTAAAACCAATAAATTGAGCAATTATCGCAAAAATCAATTTATTTTAGCCAATCGTAGCCTTTTTCTTCCAATTCCAACGCTAATTCTTTCGGACCAGTTTTCACAATTTTACCATCGTGCAATACGTGTACAAAATCCGGAACGATGTAATCCAACAAACGTTGGTAGTGAGTAATTACGATGGTTGCATTTTTATCTGTTTTTAATGCATTCACCCCGTTTGAAACAATGCGCAAAGCATCAATATCTAATCCAGAATCGGTTTCATCCAAAATAGCCAATTTTGGTTCCAACATAGCCATTTGGAAAATCTCGTTGCGTTTCTTTTCACCTCCCGAAAAACCTTCGTTTACCGAGCGACTAGCCAAACCACCATCTAATTCAACCAATTTTGATTTTTCTTTTACCATTGCTAAAAAATCTTTAGCAGGAATTGGTTCTTCGCCTCTGTACTCACGGATTTCATTCAAAGCCGTGCGCAAAAAATTGATGTTTGAAACGCCGGGAATTTCAACCGGATATTGGAAAGCTAAAAACAAACCTTCTCTTGCTCTGTCTTCTGTGCTCAACTCCAATAAATCGGTACCGTCAAAATCAACAGAACCTTCGGTAATTTCATAATCTTCTCTACCTGCCAAAACAGATGCTAGGGTAGATTTACCAGCTCCGTTGGGTCCCATAATTGCGTGAACTTCTCCCGCTTTTACTTCAAGGTTTAATCCTTTTAATATCTCTTTGCCATTAATTGAGGCATGTAAATTTGTTATCTTGATCATTTTCTAAAATTCTAATTCGTTATTAATTTCAACTATCCAACCGAGTTTTCAAGGCTCACAGCCAATAGTTTTTGTGCTTCGGCTGCAAATTCCATTGGAAGTTTGTTCAATACTTCTTTGCAATATCCGTTCACAATCAAACCAATTGCTTTTTCTTCCGAAATACCACGTTGCAAACAGTAAAATATTTGGTCTTCTCCAATTTTGGAAGTTGTTGCTTCGTGTTCAATTTTTGCTGAACTGTTTTTGCATTCAATGTATGGGAATGTGTGTGCTCCGCATGTATCAGACATCAACAACGAGTCGCATTGAGAGAAATTACGCGCATTGGCAGCATTTTTATGAATTTGCACCAACCCGCGGTAAGAGTTTTGTGACTTTCCTGCAGAGATACCTTTGGAAATAATTGTACTCTTTGTGTTTTTACCCAAATGCACCATTTTTGTTCCGGTATCTGCTTGTTGGAAATTGTTGGTAACAGCAACAGAATAAAACTCACCAATAGAATTGTCGCCTTTCAAAATACACGAAGGATATTTCCAAGTAACTGCCGAACCAGTTTCTACTTGTGTCCACGAAATTTTTGCATTTCTTTCGCACAAACCACGTTTGGTAACTAAGTTGAAAACCCCACCTTTTCCGTTTTTATCTCCAGGATACCAGTTTTGAACTGTAGAATATTTAATTTCTGCATTTTCCATTGCAATTAATTCAACTACAGCTGCGTGCAATTGATTTTCATCGCGTTGAGGTGCAGTACATCCTTCCAAATACGAACAATACGAACCTTCATCGGCAACAACTAAGGTGCGTTCAAACTGACCCGTACCCGATTTGTTCATTCTAAAATAGGTTGAAAGTTCCATCGGGCAACGTACCTTTTTGGAATATAACAAAACGTTCCATCCGAAAAAACAGCCGAATTTAATGCAGCGTAGTAATTATCGGTAACTGGAACAACAGTGCTCATGTATTTTTTCACCAATTCCGGATGTTCTTGCACCGCATCCGAAAAAGAACAGAAAATAATGCCCAATTCTTTTAATTTTTCTTTAAAAGATGTTGCCACGGATACAGAGTCCATCACAAAATCAACCGCCACACCTTGCAAACGTTTTTGTTCTTCCAAAGAAATACCCAATTTATTCATGGTTTCTTTCAACTCTGGATCCACTTCTTCCCACGTTTTAGCCTTTGTAGCTTGCTTTGGTGCCGAGTAAAAAATGATGTCTTGGTAGTTTGGTTTTTCAAACGAAACATGTGCCCAACTTGGTTCTTCCATCGTTAGCCATGTTCTGTAAGCATTCAAACGGTACTCTAACATCCATTCTGGCTCATCTTTTTTCTTTGAAATTAAACGAATAATGTCCTCATTCAACCCTTTTGGTGCATCATCCGACTCAATATCGGTGGTGAAACCATATTTGTATTCCTGGTTTTTGAGGTCTTCCGCTAATTCTTCTTCTGTATAACCCATATTGTAAAACTTCCGTTAAGCGCTGAATATCAGCACTGTGGTAATCTATATTGCCTAATTTTTCTTTGGTTGTTATTTAGAATAGTTTTAAATAAAATCTAAATTACTCCGCAAAAATACCTTTTTTGTGGTATATGAACAAAGTTATCAAAAGATATTTTTTTGATTTAAAAACTGATAAAAGTCAATTTCGTAAAAATTAATTTTTTTATTTACAATTATATTGTTGTAAATCAGCAAGATAGATGTTTGTTGTTTAGAACAATTCTAAATAGTTATGAATTTTTTTATTTCCCAATAACGGAATCCAACTGCTTTACAAAATTCACCAACAAGGTTTGCAAATCATTCACTTCTGCAAACGAAAGATTTTCGTAGGTGTCGTCTATATCGTGGTAGTTTTTGTTGGGACCCATCGTATAGATAAAAAACGAAGGAACACCTTTTTCTGTAAACCAATAATGATCGGAATTGGCAGCATATCCACGTG
The DNA here is from genome assembly GCA_041392275.1 of Crocinitomicaceae bacterium. Taxonomy (GTDB): domain Bacteria; phylum Bacteroidota; class Bacteroidia; order Flavobacteriales_D; family Crocinitomicaceae; genus Taishania. Next base: position 23,224 of record JAWKMK010000003.1, read on the forward strand.
CTTTTATTTGTTTTAAAAGTTGTTGTTGGTCGTTAATGCTGGTTAATAAATCAAAATAGTTTTGAAAAATGGCACCGTTAACAACCGTTATGCCGTCCTCGCCACTACCAAAGATGTCTAAATTTACTAAAAAACGAATGTTTTTGAGTGGCAGTAATGGTTGTTCAACATAATGTTTTGAACCCAACAATCCAATTTCTTCGCCTGCAAATGCAATGAATTCAATGTTGTAATCAATCGGGTTGCTTTTAAAATAACGCGCCAAAGCAATCAACATGGCTGTTCCGCTGGCATTGTCATTAGCACCTGGGAAATAAGTGTTTTGTCCCAAACGCCCCAAATGATCATAATGCGCTGTAAAAACAATTGTTTTTTTAGTTTTTTTCTTAGCGGGCAAAAACCCAACCACATTACGCGCATGGTGTTGTTTTAAAACGGCATCCAATTCAACACGAATAGGGGAGCCATCTGCTTTTGTTGCTTGTAGCTCTAAAATTGGAAAATTAGTTGCAGTTGAAGCTACCGACCAAGTAAATTTTTTATCCGTTAGCAATATAACAGGCACGTAGGTAGCAAATTGTTCTTCCGCTCCGCGAATTAATTTTAATGTGTCTGCTGCCGTAGTTCTAAAATCCAACGCAATGGCATTGTATGTTTTTCCTTGCATGGCCGTTTGAATGATGGCTTGCAAACTGTCTTTTTGAAACAATAAATGTATTGGAACAGCTCGATAATGGAGCGTTCCACGATACGATGGTGAATTTTCTTTAGCAATGATTGTTCTTCCAACCTCTAATTCTTCGGTTGAACCGTCTTTTTTTACCAAAGTAAACTGAGCGTTTTTTGGGAACGAGTTTACTGGAAAATGAAACGCTTGAAAATACGATTTCCCAACAGGTTTTAATCCAATTGTTTGAAATTCACGAGCAATAAATTCAGCAGCAATAGAATCACCACCATTTACATATCCGCGACCATGAAATTCGGGTGAGCATAATTGTTTAACTATTCGTTTTACATCATCTACTTGAGAAAACGATAGTTGCCAACACAAAAATGCTACAAAAACAGCTAAAAAGTTTCTTCTATTCAAAACGGCGACACAATTTTTGGATAAATTCTTCTAAGGTTTCATTATCTGTTTCCCAAGCATATTGACTTCCTAATTCGTTTAAATAGTGTGCTGCTTCTGATAAGCTATGGCGAGCATCCAAATGTTTAATTGCATCCGAAAAAGCTTCACTTGAGCCGTCAAACAATTCGTTAATAAACAACAAACGCTCGTTTAACCCAAATGAACCAACTAACGAATCTAAAGGCATAAATCCAATTTGATTTTTTACCTTATTATTGATGGTTTGTGTTAATGCAACAAAATCTGACGATATGGATGAGGCAGTAACTGGCGCTTCAATTGGTGTGTTAACAATAGGAGTTGGAATATTTGGTTGTTCTTCAACTACTGGTGCTTGCTCAATAGGTTCAAATACTGCAACCTCATCCTCTATTTCTTCAATAATTGGATCTTCTTCTGTAGAAAAACTAATTTCTTCTTCCACTGTTGATGGTGCATCAAAAATATCAAAATCTAACGCGGCAGCTTTTGGAGTTTCATCAATAATTGGAGCAGGCTCTTCAAACGTGTTCGTTACAATTATTTCTGGCTCTTGAGCAGCCACCATTGGTGCAACTTCTACTTTTACAGAAGGTGTAACAGCAACAGATGTTTTAGCTTCAAAAGCTTTGTATCGCAAGGCAATGGTGCGTTCGTAAAGTTCTCTCACAACATCCAAATGAGCTTCAATTCCTTGCAAATCCATTTGTGCTGTTTCAATTTTAGAGATGTTCTCACTAATTTTTTCTACAAGTTCTTTTTGAGAAAGATATTTTGCCATGACTTTTTTATTTTGATAGTATTTTTTTCAAAATTAACGAGATATTCTTCCAACAAATTGCAGACCATAAAAATATTTTGAGGAAGAATTGTTAATAACTACAATATATCTTGTTTTATACCGTTTCATGAAAAGTTAAAAAAAACGACTTGGTATGCAAATTGTTAAAAAACCACGTTGTTTTACAATATTAATAAATTTTATAAAATGAAAAAAGTAGTAATTGTTGCATTGTTATCATTCTTGTTAATCAATGCGGAAAGTGTAAATGCGCAAGCATTTGGGGGGAAAGGAAGCAAACAAATTTCTATTAGTTTAGGTATGGCCAACCATAATACATGGTTCTCATACAACAATCATGGTGTATCAGGGAGGTTCTCTCCATTATCTGGTGTTGTATCAGTTCAAGGTGAGTTTGGTATCCATAAATATGTAGGAATTGGTTTTGATGCCGGTTTTAATTTTTCCAATAGTTTGTGGGGATTTTATGGGGCTAAATATGGACCTTATTATCATGATTATGATGATGATTGGGATGGTTATTATGGATGGGGAAGTGCCTACCGTGGATTTGGTATTCCAATTAGCTTTATTGCCAACTTCCATTTTTTACAGTTAATTGCCGATAAAACAGGAAAATCATTTGCCGAAAAATTAGATGTATATGGTGGTTTATCTCTTGGGTCAGGACCATTTTTTGCCATTTTGAAAAACGGATATAAAAATTATAATGGCAACGATATAGGAGCTATGTTGATTGTTGGACCACATGTTGGAATTCGCTACTATCCTAAAGGAAACGTAGGAATTCATGCAGAAGTTGGTTATGGCAAATCAATTATTAATGGAGGTGTAACTTTTAAAATGTAAACACCCTTTTTTTCGACGAAAGAAAGTGATCATTGCAAAGTGGTCACTTTTTTTGTTGATAAAAGTTTTGATTTTTAGTTGACAAATTCATCGGAATCACACTATTTTTATCACATGTTTTTAGAGCAATTTCCAGGCAATCAAAAAAAGAACGGATGGATAGAGGTCATCTGTGGTTCCATGTTTTCAGGTAAAACAGAAGAATTAATTCGCCGTTTGCGCAGAGCCGAGTTTGCCAATCAACAATTGTTGTTGTTTAAACCAAAAATTGACAATCGTTACCATAATAAAAAAGTGGTTAGCCACAAAGGAAGTGATTTTGATGCCGAGATTGTAGAACACTCCAGTGAAATTTTAAACCATTGGAATGGAGAATTGGTGGTTGCCATTGACGAAGCTCAATTTTTTGATAATCAATTGATTCAAGTGGTGAATGAATTGGCAGAAAATGGTGTGCGCGTTATTATTGCTGGATTGGATATGGACTACAAAGGCAATCCTTTTGGTCCGATGCCACAATTGCTGGCACTTGCAGAATACGTTACTAAAGTACATGCAATTTGTGTTGAATGCGGTAATTTGGCACATTTTTCTTACCGTTTGGTGGAAAATGAACAACAAGTTTTAGTGGGAGCTAAAGAAAAATACAAACCGCTCTGTAGAACCTGTTACAACAAGAAAAAATAGGTTGCGTAATATCTATTTGATTTTAGTTTTGACTTAGAGAGGCTTTACAAACATAAAAGTCTTTTTTCACCCTATTTTTTTAAGCAACACAGATAATCCACCTAACACAAGTCCTGTAATGAGTCCGATTATTGGTCCTGTTGCTAAAACAAAGTATCTTGGTTGTATAAAAGTTGATTTAGAAAAACTCTGTTGGAGTTGTGGATTGTTAGAGATGTATGTGTCAAAAAAAGCGGATTGTATCATTCCGTTTATGATGCCCCAAGTAAGCCCAATTATTAGTCCGTGAAGGAAGGTTTTTTCATCGATGTTTTTTGAAAGTACCAACGAGGTAGCGATACCAAACAGTAACCAAAGAAACGGCTCGATTTTTTGAGTGAAACCTTTCACCGTTAAGAGTCCCATTATTAACCCGATTGATGACAAGATAATGATTATTTTATAGTTCATAGTTTTCAATTTTTAACCGTCAATCCTACATTTTCACTGATTTTACAAATTGCTTTTGTATTTTTTGAAATCGATTTCATTTGCATTTATACATAAGTAGTGTCAATTTGAATGTTGTGAAATATGCAGTAAAAATAGATTAAAGTAGTTTAATATTACTTAATAGAACAGAAGTATTGATAAATGATTTTGATTAGCGTTTCGTCAAAACATTTACAATCAAATCGATAAAATTTGGAATTTTAAAGGTAAAACCTTCTGTTGGTTCAACCGTTGGAAGGTTAATTTTAACCGAAGAGCTTGTTGTTGCTGAAGCACCACTACTTTTTTCTTCTGGTGTATAATCTGCAACAGAGGCATTGCCTAATGTAAATTGTTTGTTGTTTAAAGCAGCAACAATTTCTTCAATTTTTGTTTCAGATATTTTTGAGTCGTCAAAAGAAATAAAAGCAGTGTTAGTTGCACGCCCCATTTTAAAATCAAACTTAACACGTTCAACGCCACCCGTAGCCACTAATGCTTTTCTGATTTGTGAACCACAGCCCATTTCACACGTCATGCCATCAATTTCTAATGAAAGCATTTTTGTGGGAATAACAGCTACTTGTTCCACCTTTTGGGTGCTAACTTCTTTTTTTACCGTACTTGCTTCTGATGAACAACTACTAATTAAAGTTGCTGAAATACTTGCTGCAATAAAAAAGTGAACTGTTTTCATGGTGTGAAATCAAACGGTTTTAATTTCACCAAAATTAAGTAATTTGCTGATTGAATGAACAAAAAAAATGTTAAAATCATCAATCGTTTAAAATTTCAACATGTAATAAATTGTTTGTTTACATAAAATTTGATAACAACAAGAAAATCAATATGTTATAAATTGCTTTGATTTTATATTAATTTAAACTCAATCTAAATTACAGACTTTTAGGACAATCAATACCTAGAACGATTAAATTTGTGGCAATAGTAAAGATTGAGTTAATTATTTCAGATTATTATTTATGAGTAAATCAGCAATTTTATCGTCTTCGGTCGCCAAAAAATGGTGGATGGCATTAACCGGACTTTTTTTATGTCTTTTCTTAGTAGGTCACTTACTAGGAAACTTACAATTAATTACCATTGCAGGTAATGAAGGCAAGAGAGCTTTCAACGAGTATGCATACTTCATGACAACCAATCCTATCGTGAAAGTGCTTTCGTATTTAACTTACATTTCTGTGTTGTTTCACGCAATTGATGGAATTTTAATTACCATCCACAACAAGAAATCACGTCCAGTTAAATACGTTTACAAAAATCCACATAGCAACGTTCCGTGGTATTCACGCAGCATGGCAGTTTTGGGCTCGTTGATTTTGATTTTCATCGTATTACACATGCAAAATTTCTGGTGGAAAATGAAACATTCATCAGAACCAATGCCGGCTCACAAAGAGTTTATTGCTAAACCTCAAATGAGTCAAATGGGTGGAATTGAAGATACAATTGTTGGATATTACTATACAACTAAAGGTGATTATGTTCCTGCAGATGAGGTTAGAATTGATTATTCTCACAAAAAACCAGAATTTTACGTAAATTACTCTAAATACGATCCAAACTACAAAGCTTCTGGTCAAGAAATGAAAGTGGCTGATGGTTACAAAGACTTGCATTCATTGGTATATGCGTTTTTTGGACACGATAAAACAAAAGAAGCTGGAATTGCAGCCAATCCAAACGCATTAGTGGCAGTTGTTGTTTATGTGTTGTCAATGTTGGTGTTAGGATTCCACTTGTTACACGGGTTCTCTTCTGCATTCCAATCATTAGGAATCAACCATAGAAAATACAATAATTTGATTAAAACAACAGGAAAAGTGTTTGCAATACTTGTTTCTGCATTGTTCGCTATTATTCCAATTGTTATTTATTTAACGAGATAAAATAAAGAGATTATGTCAAAGAATTAAATTCAAAAGCCCCTGCAGGTCCTGTAAAGGATATGTGGAAATCATACAAAGATCATGTTGGATTGGTAAATCCAGCAAACAGAAGTAATATTGATATTATTGTTGTTGGTACCGATTGGCTGGTGGTTCTGTTTCTGCATCATTGGCAGAAATGGGATACAATGTAAAAGCATTTGTTTCCAAGATTCTCCACGTAGAGTACACTCAATTGCAAGCTCAAAGGTGGTATCAACGCAGCAAAAAATTATCAAAATGATGGTGACTCTGATTACCGTTTGTTTTACGACACGGTAAAAGGTGGTGACTACCGTTCAAGAGAAGCAAATGTTTACCGTTTGGCTGAGGTGTCTGCAAGCATTATCGACCAATGTGTGGCACAAGGTGTTCCTTTTGCACGCGATTACGGAGGCTTGTTAGACAACCGTTCTTTTGGTGGGGTGCAAGTTTCACGTACTTTTTATGCCAAAGGACAAACAGGACAACAATTGTTGTTGGGTGCTTATTCAGCAATGAACCGTCAAATTGCAAAAGGTAAAATCACCATGTATAACCGCCACGAAATGTTGGAATTGGTTGTTGTAAATGGTAAAGCAAGAGGAATTATTGCACGCAACTTGGTTACTGGAGCAATCGAACGCCACTCTGCACATGCGGTAGTGCTTGGAACAGGAGGTTACGGAAACGTATTCTTCTTATCAACCAATGCTATGGGATCAAACGCATCAGCAGCATGGAGAGCACACAAAAAAGGAGCTTATTTTGCAAATCCTTGTTATACGCAAATTCACCCAACATGTATTCCACGTTCTGGTGATTACCAATCTAAATTAACGTTGATGTCAGAATCGTTAAGAAATGACGGACGTATTTGGGTGCCAAAAAACATCGAAGATGCAGTTGCAATTCGCGAAGGACGTTTGAAACCAACACAAATTAAAGAAGAAGATAGAGATTACTATTTGGAAAGAAGATACCCTGCATTTGGTAACTTGGTTCCACGTGACGTTGCATCGCGCGCTGCGAAAGAAAGATGTGACGCTGGTTACGGAGTTAATAAAACAGGAGAAGCTGTTTATTTGGATTTTAGCTCAGCTATTATGCGCTATGGTAAGGAAAAAGCTAACTTAATGCATGAACACAATGCTTCTGAAGACAGAATCAGAGAATTGGGTGAAGCAGTTGTTGAATCTAAATACGGAAACTTATTCCAAATGTATGAGAAAATCGTTGATGATAACCCATACAAAACACCAATGATGATTTATCCTGCGGTACACTATACAATGGGTGGACTTTGGGTTGATTACAACTTGATGACAACAATTGACGGTTGTTACTGTATTGGAGAGGCGAACTTCTCTGATCACGGAGCTAACCGCTTAGGAGCATCTGCATTGATGCAAGGGTTAGCTGACGGATACTTCGTATTGCCTTATACAATTGGTGATCAATTGCAACACGAAATTCGCACGGGTAAAATTTCTACAGATACACCAGAATTTGAAGAAGCAGAAAAGAGCGTAAGAGAACGTTTAGAATTCTTCATCAATAATAAAGGAACAAAATCGGTTGACCATTTCCATAAATTATTAGGAAAAATTATGTGGGACAACGTAGGGATGGCGCGTAATGAAGCAGGCTTGAAAGAAGCAATTGTTGAAATTAAACGCATCCGCGAAGAGTTCTACAAAGATGTATTTGTACCGGGTGAAATGAACGAAATGAACCCAGAATTGGAAAAAGCAACTCGTGTTGCCGACTTTATGGAGTTAGCAGAGTTGTTTGCAGTGGATGCATTGCACCGTACAGAATCTTGTGGTGGTCACTTCCGTGAAGAATCACAAACAGAGGATGGTGAAGCATTAAGAGATGATGCTAATTTTGCTTATGTTGCAGCTTGGGAATACACCGGTAATCCTGGTGACGCAGTGTTGCACGATGAGCAATTAGTGTTTAAAGCAATTGAATTAAAACAACGAAGTTATAAATAGATAGTTGCGGAGTTCATCCACAATTATCATAAATCTAAGCATAATGAAATTAACATTAAAAGTTTGGAGACAAAAAAATAGTGACGATAAAGGTAGAATCGAAACTTATAAAGTCGATAATATAAACGAGCACATGTCATTTCTTGAAATGATGGACGTGTTGAACGAACAATTAATTGCCGAAGGGAAAGAACCTGTAGCATTTGACCACGACTGTCGTGAAGGAATTTGCGGTATGTGTTCAATGTTTATCAACGGTGAGCCACACGGACCAGGAAAAGGAATTACGACCTGTCAGTTGCACATGCGTTCTTTCAACGATGGAGATACAATCTACATTGAACCATTCCGTTCAAGAGGTTTTCCAGTAATCAAGGATTTAATTGTTGACCGTTCTGCATTTGATAGAATCCAACAAGCGGGTGGATACGTTAACGTAAACACTTCTGGAAACACGTTGGATGCGAATGCTATTCCAATTCCAAAAGACGATGCAGACAAAGCGTTTGATGCAGCAACATGTATTGGATGTGGAGCATGTGTGGCAACTTGTAAAAACTCTTCTGCAATGTTGTTTATCTCTGCTAAAGTTTCTCAATTTGCATTGTTGCCTCAAGGTAAAGTTGAAGCAAAATCACGTGTGTTGGCAATGGTAGAGCAAATGGATAAAGACGGATTTGGTAACTGTTCTAATACAGGTGCTTGTGAGGTAGAATGTCCAAAAGGAATTTCTTTAGAAAACATTGCACGTTTGAACAGAGAGTTTTTAGACGCAGCAGTAAAATCGGATAATTAATATCCAATTGAAAACTATAAAAAAAGGCTGAATCATACGATTCGGCCTTTTTTGTATCTTCAGATCAGGATAATTCCTTTTCCTCACTTATTTTTTAATCTTGCTAATAATGTTGGTGGTTGAAAAACCTTCAACTAGTGGTATGGCAACAACTTGACCTCCCGTCTTGTCCATTAAATGGGCGCCAACAATGTATTTTTTTGAAGTTGTATCACGCTCTTGTGCATCGTAATCGCTTCCTTTGGCAACAATGTTGGGTTGCAATGCCTCAATGAGTTCTAGTGGCGTGTCTTCGTCAAATAACACTACTAAATCCACAGCGCTTAAACTGGCCAATACAGTAGCTCTTGCAGCTTCATCGTTGATTGGTCGCTCGGGTGATTTTCCTTGTCTTCTTACCGAAGCATCGGTGTTTAAACCCACCACCAATCGATTGCCTAAATCTGCCGCTTGGGTTAAATAGGTTACATGCCCTTTGTGCAAAATATCAAAACAACCATTGGTAAAGGTTACTTTTAAGCCTGCAAGTCGCCAAATATTCATTCTGCGCTTAGCTTCTTCTAGCGAAACAATTTTATTGCTGAGGTGTTCGAGACGTGTCATCTTCTTTGGAATAGTTTTTAGGTAATAAAACTAATGAAATTAATCCTAAAAGTATCATAATAATGGTATTTCCCAACCAAATTATCATGCCTAATGCATTGCCTATTCCCGTTGCATCTGCTGGATGTGTGTCTTTTAAATAAAATGCTACAACCATTCCAACAAGCAACGGATACACACCAATTCCACCATTGGTTAACGACATACCCAACGAACCTACAACAAATCCGATGAGCATCCCTGTAAATGACACATCAGCTGTTTCTTTGAGAGAATAGAATGGTATCACAAACATCAATACCCAGCTGCCCCAAATTATAAAGGTGTGGACAATGAACATCCACGGATTTTTGGTTTTAAAAATGGCAAAAACACCACTCAGCAAGCCTACAATGAATTGCTTTAGTTTTTCGCGGATTTTAGCATTGAAAATGTACACCAAAATACCCACCAACACCAAACCGCCACCGATAAAATAAATCAATTGTTTAAAATCAAAACCAGTTGTTTCAGCCGATTTCCCTCCCAATTGTTCTTCAATAGATGCAAAAATAGTTTTCAAATCATTGGCAGCCAACGCCATGGTGATTAATACTACCAATCCTAGCATGGCAACATCCACCGCACGTTCTGCTATTATGGTTCCAAACGATTTTGCAAAAGGAACACCATCTGAGCGAAAAAGCATTGCCGAACGAGTTGGTTCACCAGCACGAGGAAGGGTGTAATTGGCCAAGTAACCTACCATCAATGCGTGGTAACGGTTTTTCCAAGGTGTGGAATAGCCCAAGGGTTCCAACAAATATTTCCAACGATGAGCACGCGACCACAAAGAAACAAATTCCAATACCATTGCCAAGAAAACCCAAAAATAATTGGCTTCTCGCAATGCACGTTTGAAACTAGCAATGTGTTCATCGGTCATTTTAGAAAAAAACAACCAAAAAAGATAGATACCAATTGCTAAAGGTAAAACTGTTTTTACAACCTTTAAAATGGTATCTTTTGACATGTTAATCTAACAAATTGGTTTGCTCGTTAGGGAAAACAAACGATGGTTTGAACGTTTTTGCTTCTTCAAAGTCCATCATGCCATAACCAATAATAATTACAACATCGTTTACCGCCACTTTTCTGGCAGCCGGACCGTTCAAACAAATTGTTCCAGAATTTCGTTCTCCTTTTATAATATACGTTTCCAAACGTTCACCGTTGTTTAGGTTAACAATTTGCACACGTTCTCCTTCTATAAAATTTGCCGCATCCATCAACGCTTCATCAATGGTAATACTACCGATATAGTTTAAATCGGCTTGCGTTACACGCACACGGTGGATTTTGGACTTAACTACTTGTACTAACATATTTACTATATTCCGGCGCAAAGTTAGATAAATATACCTATATATGCGATTTAATTTGTAAATTTGTTTTATTCAGAATTCCAACAACAGTTATTTTCAAATAGTAAGTTTTCATGTTAATAGAAATCAACCCATACAACATCGATGATCGTATCATTCGTCAAATAATTGATGAATTAAAAGCTGGAGGTGTTATCATTTTTCCAACCGATACAGTTTATGCTATGGGTTGCGATTTGTATAACAAAAAAGGCTTGCAAGAATTGGCGCGACTCAAAGACGTGAAATTGGAAAAATCCAACTTTTCAATCATTTGCAAGGATTTTAGCGATATTTCTAATTATGTAAAACACATTTCTCGCCCAATTTTTAAAGTATTGAAACAAAATTTACCAGGCCCTTTTACCTTTATTTTGCCTGCAACCAATGAAATCCCTAAATTGTTTGGCAATAATAAAAAAGAAGTGGGTATTCGTATTCCCGATAATACAATTGTGCAGCGAATAGTGGAAGAATTAGGTCATCCAATTGCTGTAACCTCTTTGCACAACGACGACGATTTGATTCAAGATTATTTTGTTGATCCTTATGCTATTTACGAACGTTATGAGGAAGATGTGGCAATAATTATTGATGGGGGATATGGTCAGCTAGAAGCTTCAACAATTGTTAATTGCACCACCGATGAACCAGAAATTGTGCGTCAAGGGGTTGGTGTGTTGGATATTTAATAAAATTCCATCCAGAATTAGCAATATCACATCCTATTTTCTTACTTTTGCACCATGCAAGACAAGATTTTAATAATTGATTTCGGCTCTCAATATACACAGTTGATTGCCAGAAGAATACGTGAGATAAATGTTTATTGTGAGATTTTTCCTTGGGATAAAATTCCGGCAATAACAAGCGATGTAAAAGGTGTAATTTTATCAGGAAGCCCATTTTCTGTGAGCGATGCCAATGCACCAACTCCAGATTTAAGTCAAATTAAAGGAAAATTACCTTTGTTGGGCATCTGCTTTGGAGCACAATATTTAGCTGCAAAATTTGGGGGTGAAGTATTGCCATCTACCATTCGCGAATACGGTAGAGCTAATTTGGCAAAAGTAAACACCAATTGTGTGTTAACAAGAGGAATGACGACTGGTTCTCAAGTATGGATGTCGCACGGTGACACCATAAAAGCTGTTCCTTCCAATTATAAAATCATTGCTAGCACGTCAGATGTTGAAGTGGCTGGTTATGAAATTGAAGGCGAACAAACGTATGGTATCCAATTCCACCCTGAGGTTTACCACTCATTGGAAGGAGCATTGTTGTTGCGCAATTTTATTGTGGATGTTTGTAAATGCGACCAATCGTGGACACCGCTTTCATTTGTTGAAACAACCGTTGCCGAACTCAAAGAAAAAATTAAAGACGATAAAGTTATTTTAGCATTATCTGGTGGGGTTGATTCATCTGTTGCAGCTATGTTGTTGCACAAAGCCATAGGAAGCAACTTGCATTGTATTTTCGTGAACCACGGTTTGTTGCGTAAAAATGAATACGAAGAAGTGTTGGATTCTTACAAACACATGGGATTAAACGTGAAAGGTGTTGATGCTTCTGAACGTTTCTTTGCCGCTTTGAAAGGGTTGACCGACCCAGAATTAAAAAGAAAAGCCATCGGTAAAACGTTTATTGATGTGTTTGACGAAGAATCAAAATTAATTGAAGGCGCAACTTGGTTGGGTCAAGGAACTATTTACCCAGATGTAATTGAATCAGTTTCTGTAAATGGCGGTCCTTCAAAAACTATAAAATCGCACCACAACGTAGGTGGTTTACCCGATTATATGAAGTTGAAAGTGGTAGAACCGTTGCGTTTGTTGTTTAAAGACGAGGTGAGACGTGTTGGTAAATCTATGAACATGGACGATACCATTCTTCAACGTCATCCTTTCCCTGGACCAGGTTTAGGAATCCGTATTTTGGGCGAAGTTACAGCCGATAAAGTGCGCATTTTGCAAGAAGTGGATTACATTTTCATCTCAAGCTTGAAAGAAGATCGTTTGTATGGCGATGTTTGGCAAGCGGGTGCAATTTTCTTACCAGTTCAATCGGTGGGTGTAATGGGAGACGAAAGAACGTATGAAAATGCAGTTGCATTGCGTGCTGTTTCATCAACAGATGGTATGACTGCCGATTGGGTACATTTACCGTATGAATTTTTAGCAAAAGTTTCCAATAAAATCATCAACCAAGTGAAAGGTGTGAACAGAGTTACTTATGACATTAGCTCTAAACCACCTGCAACAATTGAGTGGGAATAACCATTTGGCACATTGATTGTACGGTTCAATAAAAAAATTCAACACATGAAACTATTTCTTATTGGTATTTTTCTAATTGCATTTACTTCTTTTGCTCAATTAAACGATGTAAAAATTGAAGTAAAAGACGGTGAAAAAGTGTATGTTCATACTGTTCAAAAAGGCAACACGTTGTGGGGTTTGCACAAGATGTATGAAGTGCCTGTAGAAAAAATTGTAGAAAAAAATCCCGGTATTGAAAAAGGTTTGCAAGAAGGTCAGCAAGTTTATATTCCAGTTCCTGTAATTACTGAAACCAAAACACACACTGTTGTAGCAAAAGAAACGTTGTATTCTATTGCAAAACAATACGATGTGGACGTTAAAGATTTGGAAAAATGGAATCCAGAATGTGTCAATGGGTTGAAGGTTGGACAGCAATTAAAAATTATCACTTCTACCTACGCAACGGGTGAAAAAGCTGTTGTTGTAGAAAAAACGAACAACGAGCCAATAAAAACGGCTGCACCAATAAAAATTACGTTCAATGATTCCATCGTGGAGCATACCGTTGCTAATGGTGAAACATTGTATAGTATTTCAAAACGCTATATGGTTGCGGTTGATGAAATTGTGGCATTTAACAACAAAAAATCCAATGTTGTAAAACCTGGTGAGGTTGTAAAAATACCGTTGAAAAAAGAAAATATTTCAAAAGTTGAGGTTCGCCCAGTTCCAGTAAAAGTTATTGATTTACCAACTGATAGCAAAACTTCGCACACCAAGAAAGCAGAATATCGTGTAGCTATTTTATTGCCTTTTATGTTGGATAAAGGTCCGGGTTATTCCGAGCGCATTTCCATCATGTCGGCTGAGTTTTTAATGGGTGCACAAATGGCCCTTGATAGTTTGGAACAATTAGGATTGCGTGCCAAAGTTTATGTGTATGACATTGAGAACAACGAGTCAAAAGTGAAACAAATTTTGGCAAAACCAGAAATGAGTACAATGGATTTGGTGATTGGACCTTTGAACAAAAACCTTGCTCCAATTATTGCCAATTGGTGTTTGCAACAAAAAATAAAAATGGTGTGTCCAGTTAATGTGGATACTAAAATTTTGCAAAACAACCCGTATGTGTATGCGTCTATGGGAAGTGACATTACACTAATGAAAGGGTTGGCACAATTCATTGCTTTGAAATTTAATGGCGACAATGTATTGTTGGTGCGTCCAACACTTGCAAAAGACTCTTCGTTGTATCAAGCATTCCGCTCAGAGTACAAACGCATTGCTAAAAACGGCAAATTGATTGAAACTACACCCGATAATTTGAAACAGTTTGTATCCAGCAACATGAAATTGGCGATTGTTTATCCAACCAATGATCCGAAATCGGCGGCTAATTTTATGAATGAAATTGGGAAATTGGGAACTAAATTTGGTCCAAGTTCTTATATTTTTGGAACAGATGCTTGGTCGGATATTGAAAGCATCAATGCGTTGCAGAAAAAAAACTACCGTATTTCTATGCCATCATCAATGGATTTGAATTACAACTACGATAGAACGAAGTATTACCACCGTAAATACCGTGCAAAATACGGTTCAGATTTCACAAAAGTGGCGATACAAGGATACGACGTTACGTTTAACTATTGTTATGAATTGTTGATGGGCAAAGAAGCTGGTCAACTTATCATGAACAATTTTGATTCAAAGCAAGTAGGTGGAGGTCACGGATATGAAAACAAAAACGTGGAAATCCTATCCAATCAAAACTTTGATTTGATCAATATCAGCAAATAAACAAATCGTCTTAAAATTGTTTTTCTATTGAAGCAACGACAATGTTTCGTAGGCTTCATTTAGGCTGTGAATGTTTTCGGAAATAATGCGCAATTTATCGTTTTTCTCATTCATCCTAAAAGTTCCAGAATTTGCTTGAATGGCTTTGATAACATCTGTAAACAACGGCGATTCATAATAAGGACTTTGAGGGTTGGAAATGAAGCTACCAATCATTTTTCCGCCTTTGATAACCAATTTTTCTAATCCAATGGTTTGTGCCAACCAACGCAATTCAAACGATTGAAATAAATCAATTACTTCTTGTGGTGTTGGACCAAAACGGTCAATTAAATGTTTTTCAAATTCTTTTAACTCAGCCGTATTTTTGAGCGTGCTCATTTCTTGATACAAGCTCAAACGCTCGGCAACGTTGTTTACATAGGTGTCTGGAATGCGAATTTCTAAATCGGTTTCCAAAACAGTATCTTGCACAAATTGTAGTGGCGAATCGGTATTTCTACTTTCAAAAAGTTCTTTAAACTCGCTTTCTTTCAATTCTTCAATGGCTTCGTTCAATATTTTCTGGTACATTTCAAAGCCAATTTCGGCAATGAAACCACTTTGCTCACCACCTAATAAATTTCCAGCTCCGCGAATGTCTAAATCTTTCATTGCAATGTTAAATCCAGCTCCTAAATCTGAGAATTGAACCAATGCTTCCAAGCGTTTGCGTGCTTCTGTAGTTAGCAACGATGATTTTTGGGAAATTAAATAACAGAATGCTTTTTTGTTGGAACGACCAACGCGACCTCTTAATTGGTGCAAATCGCTCAACCCAAAATTGTGCGCATTGTTTATGATAATGGTATTCGCATTCGGAATGTCAATCCCTGACTCAATGATGGTAGTAGCCAACAACACGTCGTATTCGTAATTGATGAAGCCCATCATGATTTTTTCCAATTCCTTACCGTCCATTTGTCCGTGCCCTATTGCAATGCGTATGCCCGGACAAAGACGTTGCAACATGCCCGCAACTTCCTTTATGTTGGCCAAACGGTTGTGCACAAAATACACTTGTCCACCACGACTAATTTCATAGGCAACCGCATCGCGAATGGCTTCTTCGTTGAAATGAATGATTTCTGTAATAATTGGTTGACGATTGGGTGGAGGTGTGTTGATAATGCTCAAATCGCGGGCACCCATCAAAGAAAATTGAAGCGTTCGTGGAATAGGTGTTGCCGTTAATGTTAGCGTATCCACGGTGGCACGCATGGTTTTGAGCTTATCTTTTACCGAAACGCCAAATTTTTGTTCCTCGTCAATGATAATCAACCCCAAATCTTTGAACTTTACTCTGTCGGAAGCTATGGCGTGTGTTCCAATTAAAATATCAATTTTTCCTTCTTTGAGGTCTTTTAGCGTTTCTGAAATTTGTTTTGCCGACTTAAATCGATTGATATAGTCAACACGGCATGGAAAGTCTTTTAAACGTTCTTTAAAACTTCTATAATGTTGAAGCGAAAGAATAGTTGTTGGCACCAAAACAGCCACTTGTTTGTTATCGCCCACGGCTTTAAATGCTGCTCGTATGGCCACTTCTGTTTTTCCAAAGCCAACATCGCCACATACCAAACGATCCATCGGTATGGGTTTTTCCATGTCTTCTTTTACAGCCAAAGTTGCCTTCAATTGGTCGGGAGTGTCCTCATACATAAACGAAACTTCCAATTCGTTTTGCAAATAAGAATCGGGTGAAAATTGAAAACCAGGCTTGCTTTTACGTTCGGCATAGAGTTGAATAAGGTCGTAGGCCAACTCTTTAATTTTCTTTTTGGTTTTGTTTTTCAGAGTGGTCCAAGCAATGGTTCCAAGTTTGTTAACTTTTGGAATAGAGCCTTCTTTGCCTGTAAATTTAGAAATGCGGTGCAAGGAGTGAATGCCAACATATAAAACATCGCCATCTTTGTAAACCAAACGAATAGCCTCTTGTGGTTTTCCGTTGACATCAATCGTTTCTAAGCCAGAAAACTGCCCAATTCCATGATCAATGTGTGTTATGTAATCGCCTTTTTGGAGGTTGTAAATTTCTTTGAGTGTTAATGCTTGTTGCGTTTGCTTAAATCCTTCTTTGAGTTTAAAGCGGTGATAGCGTTCAAAAAGTTGATGGTCGGTATAGCAAACCAATTGATTAGAGGGCGAGATAAATCCTTCACTCAACGCGAAATTCATTGGTGTAAAGGTTGGTTTTTCTTCTGCAGAAATATCTTCCAGAATTTGTTCCAACCGTTCCAATTGCTTGGGTTGATTTGAAAAAACAAGCACTTCATTGCCATTTTTTTTACGTGCGATGAGGTCGTCGCGCAACAATTCAAAGTTTTTGTTGAACGAGGGTTGTGGCAGAAAATCAAACGTTGCAGTAAAGTGGCTCTCAAAATGCGTGTCAATTCCCAATTCAATGGTTGAAAATGCGTTTAATTCACCTAAAAACGATGTATCATCCACATACAATTCAGAAGGAATGGTGTGTTTCACCGTATTGGGCAATTCGGAATGAATGGCAACTGCTTTTTTGTATTCCGATTTAAGTGTTTCTTTAATTTTATCGCACGATGCTATCCAAATGGTGGTGTTTTTTCCGATGAATTCTAAGAAACTACCATTACCTTCACTCACCATACGCCCTTGCACGTTGGGAACAATGGTAAAAAACTGGTGCGTACTTATTGAAAGCTGTGTTGATGCATCAAAGGTGCGGATGGATTCCACATCATCGCCAAAAAACTCTATACGATATGGAAAATCATTGGAATATGAAAAAACATCAACTATTCCACCACGAATGGAAAAATGACCAGGTTCGTAAACAAAATCAACGTATTCAAAATGATTTTCGAGCAATACTTCTTTCAGAAAATCAATAGAATAGGTTTTCCCAACTTCTACTTTATACGAATTTTTAGTTAAGTTTTTTTGAGTGGGCACTTTTTCAAACAATGCCTCGGGATAGGTGATAATCCACGTATTTTTTCCCGAATTGATTTTATCCAAAACTTCGGCACGTGCCACAACATTTGCATTGTCCACCTCTTCAAAATGATAGGGTGTTCTAAACGATGCAGGATAGAAGAGAATGTTGTTATTATCAGGAAACAACCCTTCAATGTTGTTTAAAAAATAAGCAGCTTCTTCTTTGTCGCTTAGAATAAATAAATGATTGCCAGGAACTTGTGAGCAAACCGCAGCAGAACAAATAGAAGACGCACTTCCTGCCAATCCCTTCCAATGAATGCGCGATTCATGGTTTTGCAGTTGTTGAGCCGTTTTTTCTACCAGTGGTAATTGTTCAAAACGAGAGAGAAATTCCTTATTTGTCATTAACGAAAAGATGATTGCTTAAAATAGGGTACAAAGATAGTGAAGATAAGGCAAAAAAAGAAAGGGATTCAAAACTGAACCCCTTTCTGTCAAGAAAATTAATTTCTATTATTGGATAGCAATCATTTTTGTAAATGAACCACCATTTTGAGAAACACTGATTAAATAGTTTCCAGCAGTTAATTTGCTTGTGTTGATTTCAAAGTTTTGGCTTCCAGACAAGTTAGAATGTGTTTCAGTTAACACTACTCTTCCTTGTAAATCTGTCAACTGAATTGCATAATCACCACCTTTTGCTTCAAAAGTAACGTTGATTTTATCAGTTGCAGGATTTGGATAAACTTCTAATCCAATAGTTTCAATTTCTGCTACACTAACAGTTCCTAAAGAAACTTTGTGTGCATTTAAAATTTCATGTGTTGTGTTGTCAATTAAAACAACAATTGCAGTCATGTTATTTTTAACTGAAGTTGAAGGAACAGTATAGTTAAACGTGTAATTTACTGCTTGTCCGTCAACTACTGGAGCAGGGATAGAACCCGCTTGACCATCATATCCACCAATTAAAGCTCTTCCCACGTGGTTGTAAACCATGTTAGCAGCAAGAACAGGGTTTGGCAAACTTTCATATCCACCCATTGCACCGCTACCACCACCAGCGTAGTAATTTGCTTGATTATAACCAGTTGTTGTTCCAGTAACATTGTCTTCTGTAATAATTACACCCATTCTGTAATCTTCTGTTGCAGAGTTTGTATAGATAGTTGCTGTTGCAGCAATTTGTACCGCATTTCCATTAGATGTAACAACTGCAGAAACTTTACCTGGAGTTTTTACATTTTTTCTTGCATTGTATCCATTTTCAAAATCTGTTGTTGAAGCATCTTGATCTCTCAATGCTCTATCAATGTGAGAAGATGGGAAACCAGAAAAATCAGAAGCAGCGTCATAAGCAGCTACAGTCATTGGGTCACCATTGTGAACAGCAACACCAATAAAATCTGGGTAATTTTGATACATATAATCCATTGCTACTGCACCACGAGGACACCATCCACACCATGTACCTGTTCCTTCTTCAATTACTGGGAATTTTGTAGGTGATTGAGAAATAGTAGTGAAAATTGTTGCCGCACTGTTGTTAGACATGTCTGGATCCGTTCCACCATTTACTTGTGTAATGTTTACAGCAATATTTTTTGTTTGTGCTGTTGCATAGTTTACAGGTGTTGTGTGAGTTACATTGGCAGTTGCACCAACAGCAATGTTTGTACTAATTGTTGCTGCGCGCTGTTCCGTCGTTCCACTCAATATCCAAAGATGTGATAGGGTTAGACCCCATGTTTTTCACACTTAATGTAATATTGTTATTAACGTTTGTTAAAGAATAACGATTAACTGATGCACTTACCAATACAGCTTCATTTGGTTCTGGTACGTATACCTTAAAGTTATCTATTCCATATCCAAACAACCAACCACCGCCATCATTGTATAAGAATGAAATTTTGACATCGTTACTTGAAGCATAAGCACTTAAATCAATTAAATCTGTTCTCCATTCAAATGCTTGCAAGCCTGTTAAAGTTTTTAACACTGTCCAAGTTGTACCTCCATTTGTTGATATTTCAATTGTTCCTGC
Source organism: Crocinitomicaceae bacterium (assembly GCA_041392275.1). Lineage (GTDB taxonomy): Bacteria > Bacteroidota > Bacteroidia > Flavobacteriales_D > Crocinitomicaceae > Taishania. The sequence goes on from JAWKMK010000003.1 coordinate 42,949, forward strand.
TTCAGTTGCACCTTGGTAAGAACCTTTAACGAACATATAATCAATTTGTAAAAATGGATTACCTCCTGCAGCAGTTAAATCCATGGATGGAGAAATTAAACGATCGGCACTTTTATTACAGTTACAAGCGTCGTCATTTGTCCCCATGAACTTAGTTCCATTCAAATCTGGAAAAGTTACATAATCACTTGACAATGTTGCAGCAGTTCCGTTTTTCCAACCACCATCTGTTGCCAAAGTAGTTTGAGTCCATGTTGCAGGCAAACCATTGTCGAAGTTTTCACTCAACACAATTTGTGAGTAAGCTTGACTTGCCATCAATAAAGAGGCAATGTAGAGTATTTGTTTTTTCATGTTTATAATTTTAACAATATTTTAGCCTAAATTTAAACTTTTAAATGTATAAATGGTTGTTAATCATTGAAAATAAATAGGGTCATTTTTGGAATTAAACGATTAAGCTAATATGAAAAAATTGAAACATATAGTAATTTTTAGTGGGGCAGGGATGAGTGCAGAGAGCGGTATATCAACGTTTAGGGATGCTGGAGGGTTGTGGGAAAATTATAGAATTGAAGAAGTAGCTACCCCAGAAGCGTGGAAAGCTAACGCCAAGATGGTGCAAGAATTTTATAATTTAAGAAGAAAAAACATTCTTTCTGTTCAACCCAATAGTGCTCATTTGCTTATTGCGCAGTTAGAAAAAGAGTTTCAGGTTACTGTTATCACTCAAAATATTGATGAATTACACGAAAGAGCAGGAAGCACCAACATTGTTCACTTGCACGGCAATATTCTATTGGCTAAAAGCAGCGGTCCAAAACAAGAAGAAAAATATTATCCAGTTACAGGTGACTTAAACGTAGAAAAAGATTTTTGTGATGATGGCTATCCATTGCGCCCCCATGTGGTTTGGTTTGGCGAAGAGGTTCCCAATTATGCGCTTGCTCAATCCATTATCCAAACTGCTACTGATTTTATTGTCATAGGAACATCTTTAAACGTTTACCCAGCAGCAGGCTTGATTCATTATACAAGCAATGATTGCAGGTGTTTTCTTATCGACCCATCCGCATCAACAATGCATGTTCCTTCTTATTTTCAGGTAATCAATAAACCAGCTACAGAAGGAATGGTGCAATGCATTGAAGCAATAAAAAAGGGCTAATGAACGGTCATTAACCCTTTTTGTGAAATAGATAAATGTATTACATTTTTACAATTTTCTTTACACCTCCCATGTTTTCAATTTGAAGGTGATAAATTCCATTTTCAAGCGATGAAATATCTAATACTGCTTTCATTCCGTTGATTTTAGAAGTTAAAACTTCTTTACCATTGCCATCAAAAACAGTTAAATGAGCATTTAAGCTTTTTTCACTCACCAACGTAATCGTGTTGTTTGCTGGATTGGGATATAGTGATGTTGCAATCATATCAACTGCTTTTGTCGATAATGCGTCGTTGTCATTTACCAAGTCCCAACGGTTATTTTCAATTACAGCACGCATTAACTCTACTTGTCCTTTTGTAAACGTATTTTGGCAATCTTCTGCTGAATAATCCATAAAATTTTCAACTAAATCAGGCAAGTCTTCACCGTCAATAGCGTCCACACATGTGTTTTTGGTTTTGTTACAATCTGATTGTGATTGAGCATCTGCATTTGGAGTATCATCAATTCCATCTTCTTGTGTGCAATCACCATCACCCCAAATATGACGCAATCCTAAGTAATGACCTACTTCATGAGTAACAGTTCTTCCTTTTACCACATACGGAGTACCTCCAGGAAGTGGAGTAGGGTTGTTGGTTCCAAATACTTGGTATTGAATCACAACACCATCGCTCATATTGCCAGTACTTCCAGCTGGCCAGTTAGGTAAATTAGCAGGTGGTGTTGCATAACCTAATACCATAGGTATTTCGGTTGTACCCCAGGTCAAAGCCATGTTGCATACCCAGATATTCAAATAACGAGATTGGTTCCATGGGTCGATACCTCCATCAGCTGTAGATTTTACTTTCTCTGCCAATCCAGAACCCATTTCTAAAAATGAATTTAAGGTTGTTTGAGTTCGTGTAATTCCAGTTGTTGGATTGCCATTCGGGTCAAATTCTGCTAAACGAAATTCAATTTTTGCATTGCCAACATAGGGTAAGAATTCATTGCGCAAGTTGACAGAATCCGCATTCAAACGGTTGTAATCTTCGTTCAACACGCGAATTTGATCTAAAATTACAGAATCGGCAATGTTTTCTTGCGCTTTCTTGTAAACTACATGCACAACTACAGGGATGATGTAAGTTTCATCCGATTTTTGTTGATTTGATTTTTTTGCCGTGTTAAATACCGATTGTGTAGCTTGAATGTACCCGTTTTGGAGGTTTTCACGGTAATTCATGTATTCAACTGTAGCGCATCTTTGCGTTTGAGCAAATGTTGAATAGCCAATAAAAATTGAACTGATTAAAAGTAAAGTTTTCTTCATAGAAATAGTTTTTAAAAAAGAGCCATAATAGTAGTGACGCTAAAATGGCTCTTATTAAGATTATTGAATATTTAATTTTTTCTTCATCTCTTTCGACAAACCGTCTTTTGTGCAAGTAGATGTTGATGGTTTTGTATTTAAAGAAGTTTTCAGACACATACAAATAACCTTGCGGATAGTTTCCTGTTCCCCAAGAGTTTTTCACCAAGTAATAATTGGTTCCGTTTTGGTCTTTATACAACCCAACGATGTGCATTCCATGGTCGTCTGTTGTAGTTTTGTTATCATACCCTTCTTGACGTAATTCTTGCGTGATGGTTAACTCTTTTACAGGAGTTTTAAACGCATCCGATGTTCTTTCTGCACCACCATCTGAAAAATTTGAATTGTCTCTACCTTTTACTTTAATCGTTTCAGGATCTTCTGGCACAATTCCCAAACCGTTAGAAAAAGAGAATCCTCTTTCAGAAACATCCGATCCCCAAGCAAGTGTGTAGCCATTTTTCAATGCGTAAATAGCCGCATTGTTTAAATCTTCTAAAGACACGTTGTAAGAAGAACCCCAAGCCCAGTTGTCTTGAATTTCCAACATACAAGGTTTGTTCATCTCATGGTTGGTAAACGATGTTAATGAAATATAATCATCCATGTTCAACCCAATTGCTTGCGCATACGATTGTGGTGTATATTTTTTACCCTTCCACTCAAATTCTTTAACATCTTGCCCTAAATAAGCATCCAAAATTGAATTGAAAGCTATTTTCCAAGATGTTGAAATAGGCTTACTTCCGTTGTTAACACCTTTAACGATACCTTCTAATACCGCAAACAATTCGTCGTGGTTGTATTTTTTTGCACCATTAATTAATCCGCTATAAACTTCTTGTGGAACGATTCCGTATCTTTTAACTACATAAGGAATATCGTGAAAAGCACCTCCTTGAGAGAAGTTTGTTTTCCCGTCCATACGAATGTATTTATCTGCCTTGCTTTCATAAGCTTTACGCACAATAAACATTTCTGAAAGTACATCTGGATTTTTATTGCCTTTGCGAATCAACTCTGATTCAAAGAACGATAAGGCAGAAAAACTCCAACAAGTTCCTGTATTTCCTTGACTTTGAACAGGTGTTGCGTCTAAATGAGCAATTTTTGTAAATTTATATTCGCTATCTGGAGCATTTGTTGTTGTTTGTGCATTTATACTTGCAATAAGTACAAATGAAAAGATACTTAATACTATTTTTTTCATTTTCTTTATTTTTTAAAGAGTGAAATTTATCCACGCCCCCCAAAAATAAAAATAAAAATAGACTTTTGATAATTGAAGCGATTTATTGTGCTACAAAAATCCAAATTAACCTTTCTATTTTCTTACTCCTTCGCCACTTTCACTACTTTTACTTTGTTTTGGTTATCAACCACTTTTACAAAATAAACGCCTTTGTTGAGGTTTGAAACATTTATGTTTGTTTTCTCTCCTGCAACATTTTTTTTGGTAATTAGTCGACCGCTCATGTCTTGTAGTTCTATTACTTTTAGCGCATTACTACTTTCAACGGTAATTTGCTGTGTAGCAGGGTTGGGGTAAATAAGGATGTTGGTGAAAGATTCAAAAGTAGGAACAGAAAGAGGTGAGTTGTTTATTTTTGCAACAAAAATGTTTAAAGATCCATTACCCGTTAAAGTAGTACTTCCAAAAGTTACAGTGTCTTGTATAACTCCGGTTACATAGCTATTCCCTTGGTTATCTACTGCGATGCCTCTACATATGTCTTTATAACTTCCCCCCGCTTGTTTTATCCAAATAAAGTTGCCGTTGGGGTCTAATTTCGTGATATAAATATCTTGGTTTCCATTACTTGTTAAAGTCGCACTTCCAAAAGCAGCGATGTCTTCAAAATAGCCTGCTAGATAGCTGTTTCCTTGGCTATCTACTGCGATGCCTTTACCATTTTCAAGATTATTGCCCCCGGCTTGTTTAGCCCAAAGAAAATTCCCGTTAGCATCTAATTTGGTTATGAAAATATCATCATTACTATTATTGCTTGTAAAGGTCGTACTTCCAAATGTTGCGAGGAATGAAAAATATCCTGACACAAAGACATTTCTTGGTTATCTACTGCGATACTGCAACCAGTAGCATTGCCATTCCAATCACCTGCTTGTTTAGCCCAAAGGAAGTTTCCATTGGTGTCTAATTTGGTTATAAAAATTTGAAGACTACCATAAGTTGCTAAAGTAGTACTTCCAAAAGCTACGGAACCTCGAAACCGTCCCGTTACATAACTGTTGCCTTGGTTATCTACTGCTATGCTAAAACCAAAATCAAGACTACTTTCCCCAGCTGATTTGGCCCAAAGATAGTTGCCATTAGCATCTAATTTGGCGATGAACATATCATAATATCCATTACTTGTTAAAGTCGTGCTTCCAAAAGTTGCGGTATCTCCAAAATATCCAGTTATATAGCTGTTGCTTTGGCTATCTACTGCTATGCTAATGCCTTCATCATATTGATTAATTCCCCCGGCTTGTTTAGCCCAAAGGAAATTCCCGTTGGCATCTAATTTAGTTATGAAAACATCTCTACTTCCACTACTTGTTAAAGTCGTATTTCCAAAAGTGGCAGTGTTATTAAAATAGCCTGTTACATAGCTATTTCCTTGACTATCTACTGCGATGCTACTACCAACATCTTCACTATTTCCTCCTGCTTTTTTTGCCCAAAGATAGTTTCCATTAGCATCTAATTTGGCGATGAAAATATCATAATATCCATTACTTGTAAAGGTCGTACTTCCAAAAATAGCGGTGTTTTGAAAATATCCTGTAATATAGCTATTTCCTTGGTTATCAACTGTGATGCTATAACCTTCATCAGAATAGTTTCCTCCTGCTTTTGTCGCCCATTCAAAATGAGGACTGTCTTGGCTAAAAATGGAGGTGGAGAAAAGACTAAAAAGCCTATAAGTGCTGTTAATGCTATTTTTAAAGATAATTTTTTCATAGTTGCTTGTTTAAGGTTACATTTGTTAAATGTAAGAAAATTCATTCATAAAAACACCCAATGTTGGATATTTTTACACATTTCAAACAAACATTGCTTGGTTGCTTAAACAGCACTCACCTTGTTTACTATTTTTATTAGTTGACTTCCCCTCCTAAATTCTTCGTTTCAAATTAACAACACCAACAGGCTGGTAAACAAGCGGAATTTGCTCCACAAGCACATCGCTTTTATCCAAACCAAAGGCTTTTTCGTCGTTTTGTGCTATTTTTTGTAAAAAGAAATAGGCTTTCAGTGTTAGGCCTTCTTTTAATGCAAATTCGTTTTCAACGGATAAAAAGCGCTCCATCACAATGAATTTAAAATCAATGCTGGGATTATAAACGGTTGAACCATGATTTTTTAAATGAAAACTCATTTCTTTGTTTTCAATCATGTCATTTATGATCTGAATGAAATAGGTTTCAGTGCGTGGCTTGATGCGGAAACCAATGTTAACAATGATTTTGTAAATTTTATCGTCCACCAATTCAGATACATCGTAGTCTAAAGTGTAGGGATTGTTGGTTCTGTTGATGTGGAAAAACCAATATACATCTGCTCTTTTGGGTTTTTTAGCAAAAATAGATTGAATGATTTGTTCTTCAATAATTTCTCGTTTATCGGATTTGGAAAGATATATAAGATGTGTCACAAATTTGGGGATGGATTCATCGTTGCTTAATTGCGCAATTTTAGAAGCATATTTACCTAAACTCACATATTGCGTATAACGATCGTTAATTTTTCGTCCAAAGAAACTGATGTACATCACTAAGAAGAAAACTCCTCCAATCAAAATGGTAATGTAACCTCCGTGTCCAAATTTTAATGCGTTGGAAATGAAAAACGATATTTCGATCACTGAAAAAATAAGCACTAATGTGTACACAATAATTTTGTTCCACTTTAATTTATAAAGGAGGAAGAAGGAGAGCAAATAGGTTGTCATCATCATTGTAATGGTAATTGCCAACCCATAAGCGGCTTCCATTTTAGAAGATGTTTGAAAGAACAAAACGATGAAAATACACCCAATCCAAAGTAAATTGTTGGCACTTGGAATATAAACCTGACCTTTAACTTCTGTGGGTTGTTTAATGCGTAAACGGTACCAAAAATTTAAGTTGATAGCCTCACTAATTAATGTAAAAGAACCACTAATTAAAGATTGTGAAGCAACAATGGCTGCAAGTGTTGCAATAATGATACCTGGCAAAATAAACCATTGCGGCATGATTTCAAAAAATGGGTTTTGGTCTCTTAAAAACAATCCTTCGTTGCTAAGCAACCATGCCGCTTGACCTAAGTAGTTGGCTACCAAGCAAATTTTAACATAAACCCAACTCACATAAATGTTTTTTCTGCCACAGTGACCCAAATCAGAATACAACGCTTCGGCTCCGGTTGTACATAAAAATACTGCTCCCAAAATCCAAAAACCTTGTGGATAATTCACCAATAAATTATAGGCATAGTATGGATTTAAAGCTCTAAGTACTGAAGGAGAATTGATAATTTGATTGAACCCCAACACCAATAAAACAGTAAGCCAGATCAACATGATGGGTCCAAATGCTTTTCCAATGGTTTGTGTACCAAAGCGTTGAGCAAAAAACACCGCCGAAATAATTACCAAAACAATTGGAACGTGGTGCAAATGCTCCAATCCTTCAATCATTTTTAAACCTTCAATGGAGGAGGTAACCGTAACGGCTGGAGTAATAATTCCATCGGCTAAAAGCGCAGAGGCACCAATCATTGTTGGGATAATGATGAATTTACCATATCTTTTAACTAATGAAAATAAAGAAAAAATTCCTCCTTCGCCTTCATTGTCGGCACGCAATGTAAGGATGACATATTTTACAGTTGTTTGCAAAGTCAAGGTCCAAAACACACACGATACACCTCCCAAAACCAACATTTCGTTGATGATATCCTGACCAATAATTGCTTTGAAGGTATAGAGTGGACTGGTACCAATGTCACCATAAACAATTCCCAATGCAATTAACAAGGTTGCAAAACTTACTTTAGATGCGGTATCGGCATGTTTTCCCATGAATCATTATTTTTTGAGCAACAAAATTGGTGCAGATTCAATAAGAAAAAAATAAAGAAGTGAATCGTTGGTATAAAGATTTTATAAAGATTATTGAAAACGATAGCCAACACCACTTTCGGTGATGATGTGTTTGGGTTGATTGGGATCTTTTTCTATCTTTTTTCTAAGTTGCGCAACAAAAACACGTAAATATTGCGTATCGTTTTGATTGCCCACGCCCCAAACATCTTTCAATAATTGTTGGTGGGTGAGAACGCGCCCTTCATTTTTTGCAAACAACACCAATAAATTATATTCTGTAGCCGTTAATTTTAAGACCTCGTTGTTGAGTTTGGCAACATGTGCAATTAAATCAATTTCGATGTCGCCAATTTGCAAAACAGATGAACTTTCATCCAAACTGTTTCTGCGTATGACAGAGCGAATGCGCGCTAATAATTCCCCCGATCTAAATGGTTTTGTTAAATAATCCGTTGCTCCGTTGTCCAATGCTTTTACAATGTTTTCTTCTGAATTTAACACCGAAAGAATAATGATTGCCTTGTTGTACCATTCTCTCAATTCCAATAAAAGCTGATGCCCATGAATATCAGGAAGGTTTAAGTCTAAAAGAATAACATCCGGGATTTGATTGGCTGCCAATAGCAATCCTTCTTTACCCGTCATGGCATAGTGCACCTTGTAACCGTTGTTTTCTAAGTTGATTTGCAACAACTTTTGAATTTGTGGTTCGTCATCAATTACTAATACAACTGGCTTATTCATTTTTTAAACTATTGATATAAGAAGTTTCTGCTGGGATTGTAAAACAAAACTCAGCACCTCCATTGGAGGGTGAATTTAAGAAAATTTTGCCTAGATGTGCATCAATAAATCCTTTTGCAATGGATAAACCTAAACCAGAACCTCCGGCTTTGCTATTGGGAAGGCGATAAAACTTTTCAAAAATAGATTCTTGAAATTCTTCTGGTATTCCAACACCGTTATCGCGCACTTTTACTGCTAATTTATCGTTTTGCAAAAATGCTTCAATTTCAATTCTAGAAAAATCGGGGGTGTAAACAATGGCATTGTGAATTAATACATACAACACTTGTTCAATTATTCCAGCATCTAATTTAAAATAAGGTAAATTCTCGTTGGGATGGAAAACTATTTCTTTGTTGTGGCTTTTATTGGATAGTTTTTGAATGACCATAAAAATCAACTCATTAATATCGCACCAATCTTTTTTGAGGGTTAAACTACCTGTTTCAAGGCGACTCATGTTAAGTAGGTTTTCAACTTGTTGGTTGAGGCGCAAGGCAGCAATTTCAATTCCACCCAAAAGTTCATTGCTATATTCTGCAGATAGTGTTTCTTTATTTTCTTTCAACGTATCAATACTTCCAATGATGGTTGAAATGGGGGTGCGCAACTCATGCGATAGTGAATTGAGCAAAGTGTCATAAAGTTTTATCGTTTTTTCTTTTTCCTCGCGTTCACGCAATAGTTTTTCTTGTTTTCTGATTTTATTGATAATAACCACACTCACCAAGGCAATTAACAAGTAGATGAAAAACAGCAATACATTTTCATAGGTATGTATTTTGTAGTGCAACACCGGATTAATGAAAAAGAAATTGAGTACAAAACCACTCAAAATGGCTGATACGAGAACAGGAATAATGTCGTAAACAATAGCTAAAATGGATACCGTTACCAAAAACACCAAGGCAACAACATAGTAATGGATATAATCTTCCAATAAATAACAAACCAAGGAAAGAAATACGATTAACGTAATACTATAAATGTATTGCTTGGTTCTAAATGGAAGATGTTGCAACATGTTGTTTATTTTAAAATACCCATTCGTTTAATTTTGTCAGAACTTGCCATTCCGTTTGGATTGCAACCTGGTTTTCCTTCTGGAACTTCAATGTTTTGCTTTTTGTAAAACTCTATCCACATTTCATCCGTTTTTCCTGTTTGAGGATTGATGAAGGTCATTGGATTTAACTTAAAAACCGTATCCTTGGCAAAACTACGTTGTACAAAATCTGAACAGTAGAGTTTTTCATCCGATAAAACGTAGGAATAATTATAGGGTTTCCCCAACCATGTTTTGGCTACTTCAATTGCATTTTTGATGGTGTGTTGATACTTTCTTTTTAAACGATATACAGTGATGGTGTTTTTGTCGTTTTTTTCATCTAACACAAAATCTTGCAAGGAAATGCGTTCTGACCCATTTTTAGTGCCTGCATGCATTACAAACAGTTGATTGTTTTTTTTTTCTAATAAAGCAATATGGCTAAAATGGGTGGATTGTTTGGTTTGTGTTACCGCATCAATTGCTTTGGATAGTCCTTCATTATTTGCCGAAACAAAGAGTAAATCACCATTTTTTAGTTGACTACTTTTGATTGTGGTGCAAGAAGAAACTATAACAAGAATGACAAAAACAATAGTTGAACGCATCTTTATATATTTAGAGTTACAAATGTAAGAAAATCTAATGTTGAAGGCTTTTATTTCCGACTAGATTAAATCAATTTTCTTGCAAACGACATTCTTAAGTTCATTTTTGAATACAAACTACTTTTAAGAGAGTGTTGAAAACTATCAAAATCCATTTTTCTACGAATATTTCACCCTTTTTTGAAAGAATTTTCATGTTTTCGTCGAAAATAATACGTCTAAAAAATTGTCATCCTTGGAATCCTAAAAATGAGTTTTGAATGTTAAAATATGAACATTTAAGTTAAAAATACAAGTTAAACCGTTTAGTAGTAGGCAATGCTGGATGTTTAAGCTTGGAAAAAAAGCGTTTATTTTACCCTTCCTATTTTTTGCACTTTTCGTAGGTGACCGCAAAACATGTTTTTTGACCTGAATTTTGACTTATCTTTGCATCAAGTAGTAGTAGTAGTAGGTTAGGTTGATTAGTGTGGCAAGGGCTTTAGATTTTCTGAAGCTCTTGTTTTTTTTATATAAACTTTGCTTCTTCAATTTTTTAAAAAAATCAATTTTCTTACGGTTTTCAATTTTTAATCTATTAACTTTACATAAAGTATTGAGTTATGACTCCAAAAATTTTGTTAGTTGAAGACGATACCAGTCTTGGTTTTGTGGTGGCAGATCAATTAAAAAGAGATGGTTACAAAGTTTCTTTGTGTATTGATGGTGCTGAAGGATTTAAACGTTTCAATGAAGAAGCTTTTCACTTGTGCATATTTGATGTGATGATGCCCAAAATGGATGGGTTTACACTGGCACGCGATGTTCGAAAAATTAATAAGGAGGTTCCTATTTTATTTTTGACGGCAAAATCAATGACAGAAGATAAAATTGAAGGATTTAAAGCCGGAGCAGATGATTACCTGACCAAACCATTTTCTGTTGAAGAACTTCAATTGCGAGTTGTGGCGTTGCTAAAACGTGTTAACATCAATGTGGAAGAGGAACAAGAAAAGGTTATTCAAATTGGAAATTACCAGTTTGATTCTGAAAACTACACCTTGTCTTGTGGTGATAGTGAACGAACTCTAACCCGAAAAGAAGCTCATATACTTCGTATTTTAACAAAATTCAAAAATCAAGTCACGCCACGTGAAATGATTTTAAATGCTGTTTGGGGACAAGACGATTATTTTGTAGGTAGAAGTTTGGATGTGTTCATTACTAAATTGCGCAAGTATTTTAAAGACGATGAACGTATTGCCATCAGTAACATTCACGGTGTTGGATTCAAATTGGAAGTGATAGAATAATGGATGTTTACATTTTGCATTTGGAAACAGCAACAAAAGTCTGTTCGGTTGCTATTTCTAAAAACGGTCAACTTATCGCCCTCAAAGAAAGTGACGACAGTGAGTATTTGCATGGAGAAGTCATCACGCTTTTTATTGAGGATGTACTAAAACAAGCCCAACTTTCCATTCAGCAATTGAGTGCAGTTGCCATTACTTCTGGTCCGGGTTCCTACACAGGATTGCGCATTGGTGTTTCAACCGCCAAAGGATTGTGTTTTGCACTTTCTATTCCTTTAATTTCGGTTGATGCTTTGTATAGTCTAGCATATTTAGCACACCAACAACATCCCCATTCTACCATTTGTGCCATGATTGATGCACGCCGCATGGAGGTGTTTTCTGCCATTTATGATACCCAATTGAATATGCTAAAACCAATTTCGGCTGATATTCTGGATGAATCCACCTACCAACAATTTGAACCATTTATAGCCATTGGCGATGGAGCTCCAAAAATGCAAGAATTATGGAAAAATCGCAACATTCAATTTGTAACTGCTATTTTGTGCTCTGCAAAAGGTCAAATTACGAAAGCTTATGAAAAATTTAACCACCAAGAATTTGAAGATGTAGCTTATTTTGAGCCATTTTATTTAAAAGATTTTGTAAGCACCGCCAAAAAATGAATTTAACACAATCCATATTAAAAAAACGACCATTTATCATCGCCGGACCGTGTAGTGCCGAGACAGAAGAGCAAGTAATGTTAGTTGCTCAACAATTGGCACAAACAGCAAAAATTGATGTGTTGCGCGCAGGTATTTGGAAGCCACGCACGCGCCCCGATTCTTTTGAAGGTGTTGGCGTAGAGGCACTTCCGTGGTTGGTTCAAGCTGGAAAAATGACAGGATTGCCAACTACAACAGAAGTGGCCAATAAATCGCATGTTGAACAAGCACTAAAAGCCGGAATAGACATTCTTTGGATTGGTGCTCGCACAACAGTAAATCCTTTTGCTGTACAAGAAATTGCTGATGCACTAAAAGGTGTTTCTATTCCTGTGATGATTAAAAACCCTGTAAATCCAGATGTGGAATTATGGATTGGTGCTTTTGAGCGTTTTGCCAAAGCTGGAATTTCTGATTTAGTAGCCATTCACCGCGGATTTTCGGTCTATAAACACGAAAAATACAGAAATGTGCCCAATTGGGAAATTCCTATTGCATTGAAAGAAAGTATGCCCGATGTGCCACTAATTTGCGACCCTAGCCATATTTCTGGAAATAGCGATTTGATTTTTGAACTGTCGCAATCGGCAATGAACCTCAATTTTGATGGTTTGATGATAGAAACGCATCCACAACCTGCACAAGCGTGGTCGGATGCAAAACAACAAATTACGGTAGATCAACTTGCAACCATATTAACTAACTTGGTATTGCGTCACAACGAAATTCAAGGTGAAGTGGTTGGAGATATGGCAAAATTGCGCTCCATGACAGCTGATTTAGACGAACGTATTTTTGAATTGCTCTTGGAACGTATGAAAATTAGCGAAGAAGTGGGTAAGTTTAAACGCGATAACAACATCACCATTTTGCAGCATCAGCATTGGACAACTATTATTGCCAACCGACTAAAATGTGCAAGTGAAGATGGACTTTCGGCAACATTTATTCGCCAAATTATGGATGCCATTCACCAAGAATCAATCCGTCATCAAGAAAAAGTGATGAATAAGTCATGAATTACACAGTAAAAAACGGCACCTACAAGGGTAAAATTTTGATACCATCGTCAAAAAGCGATTGCCAACGTGCAGTGTTAATTGCCGCATTAGGAACCAACAATTCTATTCTAAAAAATGTAGGTTCAAGCAACGACGAACAAGCTCTGTTGCACACCATACAAGCACTTGGAGCCACAGTAAAAATGGAGAATAAAAATACCATAATTATTGCTGGAAATAATCAAAAATCGCAACTTTCAACTATAAACTGCGAAGAAAGTGGTTTAGGACTGCGTTTATTGACCTGTATAGCAGCTTTGCAAAATCATGAAATAACAATGATAGGAGAGGGGTCTTTGCGCAAACGTCATCATTTATTTTTTGAAAAATACCTCGCTCAAATGGGGGTTCAATTTTCATCCAACAAGGGGTTTTTACCATTTTCTGTAAAAGGTCCATTGCATGCGGGCAACTACACTGTTGATGGTGGAGATAGCTCGCAATACATTTCTGGTTTACTGATTGCATTTTCGCAAGTGGAAGGAAAAACGGTGCTAAAAGTGGAAAATTGCAAAAGCAAAGCATACATCGACATGACGCTCCACACGTTGAAACAATTTGGCATTAACATTACTATTTTGGAAGACGGTGTGTATGCAATTGAAGGTGCACAAGCAGTTCAACCAACCACCTACACCATTGAAGGCGATTGGAGTTCGGCTTCGTATTGGTTGGTGGCAGCTGCGTTGGGGGTGAATGTTCAAATTGATGGGTTATCGCTTGCATCCAAACAAGCAGATAAGGCACTTTTACAAGCATTGCTGGCTGCAAATTGCCGTGTTAGCACTTCTTCTGATGGTATTACAATCGATGGAACACAAAGAGCAGCATTTGAATTTGATGCTACGCATTGTCCTGATTTATTTCCAGCATTGACCACGCTTGCTGTTTTTACCCAAGGAATTTCAAAAATAAAGGGTGTTCATCGCCTTGCTAACAAAGAAAGCAACCGCGCAACAGCATTAATGAGTGAATTTAGCAAATTAGGAGTAGAAATTTTTGTAGAAAACGATGGGCTAGTTGTTGTAGGGGGCGCACCATTGGTTGCAAATTTAGTTGATGCCCACAACGACCATCGTATTGCGATGACACTGGCCATTGCTTCCATTGTTGGTCAGCTTGAGCTAACAATAGAAGGTGCAGAAAGCGTCAATAAAAGCTATCCCGATTTTTGGAAGCATTTGGAAGCCTTGCAGGTTTAATTTTTTTAATGTTGAGGATGCTTCTTTTTGCGATTTGCTTGTTTTCTTGCAAGTGAGCTTATTAGATCTGCTTTATTCTTTTTATTTGTTTTATTAATCAGACCAATATTGAAAAACCTATACATATTGATCATGCTTTTTATTTTATCCAAAAATCCTTATCTACAAAAATGACTCTCTGACGAATTGTATCATTATTTGTTTTTTTTTGGTCAATAATTTTAAATCGTAAATTATTTTTTCCCTGCTTAGGATTGGATATTGGAATAAATACTTCTCTATCATTAGAAAAACGAATAGTATCAATATTCCCATTTGTTTTTAATTGAAATAATTCATCATATTCCCCCACAACAGCAAAAATTTCGTCATTAAAAAGTGATCTGTCAAGAATACAACTAACATATACCTCCCCTCTTTTGTTTTTATAAGGGGCAGATATATAATAGTAAGAATCGAAATAATCAAAATTACCTTGTCTATCAAATGCAATAATCGTATTCAAATAATTTTTATCTTCAAATGTTCTAATTCTATTTTCAAGATGAGATATTTTAAAATTATCAGTTATCCGAATTATTTGTTTTTGATTCGACTGTTTAGGTATAAGAATCACTTCTTTTAAATCATTTAAAGAATCTTCATAGATTTTAAGTATTCCTGTTTTTGAATCATAATCAATTTGTTTTGATTTTAAAGTGGGGATTATTTTATCATCACACGAATTCAAAATCAACAAAGAAAAAATCAAACAACGATATTAGTGGTCTTTTTGCCAGATTTATTATCAATCCAGTCACCATTTTACCAGTAACATCTGATACCATCGTACTATCCACTCTAACAGATTAAATTTCTTGGCCTTTGATGATAATGTCTCGAAAACTGATCATGATACAATCATAAATTTGTTTGAAATAATCAGGGTCTATTTTAGATAAAATCGTCTGATATTGCTACGCACGCGTTCATCTTCGTTCAAATGAAAGCTGCTTAAAAAATGGATCGTTGAATGTATTTCAAAGCTGCGTTGACTTAACCGATCATTTATAACACCATACATCAAAAGTAAAACAACTTTTGTCCATGAAGAACTTTAGCATAATGATCAACTTTGGTTAGTTGAGGATAATTTCGCCAAAGGTTTGTATAACTTGAAGCACCTATTTACTCAACTTTATGATCTTTAAAATCGATACAATATATTGATTATCAGCATTAAAGATAAGTAAATAAGTTAAAAACAAGTTATTTTATTGATAATCAGTTGTTTTATATTTAATTTAAGGTTAATAAATACAAAAAGGGAAGAAATTTCTTCCGACCATTCGTGCTTATTAGATCTGTTTTATTCTTTTTATTTGTTTTATTAATCAGACCAATATTGAAAAACCTATAGCATATTGATCATGCTTTTTATTTATCCAAAAATCCTTATCTACAAAAATGACTCTCTGACGAATTGTATCATTATTTGTTTTTTTGGTCAATAATTTTAAATCGAAATTATTTTTCCTGTTTAGATTGACATTAGAATAAACATTTATCATTAGAAAAACGAATAGTATCAATATTCCCATTTGTTTTTAATTGAAATAATTCATCATATCTCCACAACAGCAAAATTTCGTCATTAAAAAGTGATCTGTCAAGAATAATCTAATATACCTCTTTTTGTTTTTATAAGGGCAGAGATATAATAGTAAGAACGAAATAATCAAATTACCTTGTCTATCAAATGCAATAATCGTATTCAAATAATTTTTATCTTCAAATGTTCTAATTCTATTTTCAAGATGAGATATTTTAAAATTACAAAGTTTGAATTATTTTTTTGATTCTGACTGTTTAGTATAAGAATCACTTCTTTAAATCATTTAAAGAATCTTCAGATTTTAAGTATTCTGTTTTTGAATCATAATCAATTTGTTTTGATTTATGGGATTATTTTATCATCATAATAATTCAAAATCAACAAAGAAAAAATCAAACAACGATATTTTGCCAAGATATTTACCATTTTTTCTACGTCAATTAAAGTGTTTTTTTTTTTTTATAAAATTCAATTGCGTTCCTTTTCAAATTTAATGAAAATTGTTAGTGACTGTGCTAACTGCTTTCACTCTTAAAACTACTATTTTTAGATATGAGCATTTTGTGGGAGAAATGAAGCATTTAACCACCACTTTTGTCAAACCGATGGGCAGAGTGGCTTATTTGTCACCTGTCCATTGTCATGCTCGCTGTATTTTTGGAGAAAGTTGTCAGTGTGTTTTATATTCCGAAACCAGTCTGTCGGTATTTCTGTGATACCAACAACCTCGCTGTCTTTGCTTTGCAGAGCAAATCCCTATGCTCGGATTCTCATTTGGTTTCTTAACATTTCTGTCTAACGCTTCCAAATAAAAGTTAAGCTGTCCTAAGTGGTCGGGTTGAATTTATCTGCTTTTGGGTTCAAATACCACTAAACATTGAAGTCCACGGTGAGTAGAACAGCAAGTCAATGAAAAAGTCGCTGTTGCCAACTTGCAACTTATATTCTTCTCCGATGAACAAGAAGTCTTTACAAGTTCAAGGATGAAGTTTTCATTGCCTTATCAGTCCACGCTGTAAATCGCTCTCACTATGTGGATCAGGTAAGTTCAAAAATCAAATACATAGCTGTCTTTAAAAGTATTGGTTAGGTCGTGATTCGTTTCTCTCAACGCTGTCGAGAGTTTTGAGTTGCCAATCATTGTTCGCTCAAAAAGACTTGCAGAAATTTGGCGGTCAAGTTCACGTTTACTTTAATTTTCTTGTTTAACCATTTTGAGGTAAAATTCCATTTCTTCAACAGTTTTACATCTGGAAAAAATCAACAGATTGTTTGACCAACAATTTCTCTCCCACCAGTGGTGAGAGTTTTGGGAAGTGCTTGTAAGTCTCGTAGAACCTGTTTCATTCTCCAGATATTTTTATCGGAGAAGCCCTTTTTATTTCTGGTTCTTTTGTCTGTATGAAATTGGCTAATTCAGTCACCACAGAGTCGCCCCATTCTGATTGTTCAATTTTCTTGCTGATATATTCACCTATGTTCCAATAGAGGTTTATTAGTTCAGCATTTACGGCTTTTATTGCATTAGTCCGAGATTGTTTAATGAGCTGAATTATGTCCGTAAAACGATTATCCATTATTAATTTCTATATGCTACAAATTTATGTTTTTGGTATCCGTTGCAATGGTGGCGGCATCAGTAATTGGAGAAACAAATTTCCTTCCACCACTGTTTATTTGTTTGTGTTTTTGGTTGCCACTCTCATAAGCAATTGCCGTTCTTAGCTTAAAGTTAGTGTTTTTGAGATAAGAGTGTTTTGGGCAGTGATTGATTAATTTTTTTGTATTTGTAGTTTATGTTACTTTCTACTTTTCTTTTAAATGTTTGTATTTCTGCATATAATACTTATCAACAACCCTTGCAACAGATGGATCTTCATTGCATATTCTATTAAAACGGTGTCGCCTTTTTTTAAATGAGAGAAATCACCTTTATGTCTAATGATATAATTTTTGTTTTTTACAAAAAATATAAAAATACCATCATTAAATTTAAGACTAGAATGATCTTCTTTCTGTAATAAGCCTATTACAGAATTTGATTTTTGTAATAATTTTTCTTTTTTATGTTCATTTAATAGATTGAACAAAAGAGCAAAAAATATTATTACACATATTACTGCTACCCAATATTTTCGTATAAATTGCATTCAATTTTTTATATTAAATAGTAATCTAAATGTGTTTAAACGATTTTAGATGCTTTAACCAATGTGTATTCTTTAAAAAAAGATGCTGGACTCATCTTAAATTTAGTAGCAAATTTTCGAATTAATTCCTTGCTAAAACCTCTCTTATAATTGAGAATATCTGAAAGAATTGATTGGGGAATTTCCAACTCTTTTGAAAGTTTATATGCGGTATAGCCATGTTCTTTCATCAATGCTTTGAGTAAATCAACAGGTGTTAAATCATTAAAAGGACTTTTAACTTTTCGTGTGTAATCCTCTAAAATTAAATCAAGAATATAATATTCGCTTTCAATATCATCATTCCCTTTTCCTGCACCTAAAATTTTTCCTAATTCCAAGTGTCGCTGGCTGTACTCATAGTACTGCTTCTTGTTTATAATTTCTGCGTATTTCATATTTCTTTCTTTTAAACTTATTATGGCGTAAAACTAAAACATTTGAACTGTGCAGGCATTTACTTTATCATATTCAGCATGTGTTCCAATAAAAGCAACATACAAACAACAATTTTTATAAAAATTATAATCGCAAATCATCCGATAGTTATTGCCTCCAATATCAAATACAATTCTGTTGTTTTCACAATTACCAATTATACTTAACTTAGGAAAATCTGCCTTCATATCATTCAAATCATTCCAATCACAATTTTTAAGCTTTTCTAAAAATATGTGGAAACTTGGAATTGCTCTCGCGTTAGTGGCGCAATATTCCCATATTGATATTTCGGTTATTACCCTAACTTTCATTTAGTTTTTACTTGTTCGTTTTACAAATATATGAAATACTTATCAAAGTGCGAAGTATTTTTTAATTGTTTTTTCATTTTTCTGAAATGATTGTTAATGAAAGGGATTTATAATTTCATTTCAAAATAACCATACTCAACAATCACTTCAGCTCCATTGTTACCACCAACTTGAGTTGCTCTGTTTGGTTATTGACCGGAATTTCAACGGTTTTAACGGTATGGCCAATCATTCCTTTGGTGTTGAGTTGCATGCCAATGGTGATTTTTCCTTTGGGAGGAATGGTTGTTTGTGCCATCGTTAAAGTGGTGAAACTGTTGGGAGTTAAATTAGGTTGCAATTCTACAAGACTATCCGATGTGTTTTCAACTACAAATTCGGCTTGTATGAGTTGTCCCGACGGCAAAACACCTGCATTAAACACGGGTTTTTGAACAACCAATGGAAAAACAGCTTGCTTGTCTAAATAGGTTACACTTTGAATTTCAATTTTTCGCTCCAATGCTGCAGCACGCGAATAAACCGAATTTTTTGTATCGTTGGGATTATCACTAATCAACTGGTTGGCATTGTATTCTCCAAAAGGAACTTGCTCAAAAACTACACGACCATTATTGGCAGCTGTTCCATCTAAATACGGAATAAAAACACCTCCATTAAACTCACGCAAATGATTGATTAACGATGAAATCCTACGTTTTGTGAGGTTAACGTTGTATTCTGTTTTTGCCAACGGTGAGGCAAACCCTCGAACAACCACTTTCACACGTGCTCCTTTTTGCAATTCTTCGAGCAATAAATCTCTAAACAACACCAAATCTTTCACACCTTGGTCAACGTATTGTGTGAAAAAGTTCTCAATATCTTCACTCGCTTCTTCGGCTTTATCTTTATCCAAACCAACTGCATATTCTTTTTGATAACGTGGCATCATTGCCGTATAATCGTTATAAGTTGTCATGTAGCTCAATTTGGTAACGGTGTCCCACGAGCGTGGATCTGGAATATCGTTATGAAAATACAAGGTTACGGGCAAACGTTTGCTCAATTCTTCCAATGTTTCTTTAATCGTGGGCGGATTTTCTTTCATTGGCGGATACAATGCAAAAATATCGCTGCAACAAGTTATGTTTTTGCTGTAAAGCACACCAATGCGGTTGCTGGTAACATAACTCGTATCGTTGCGGTTGAAATAATACAAATCGTTGGCCGGACTATTGATGGGTTGCCCCACATTTTGCGGTTCCTCAAACTGACCATCTTTGTATTGCGAATAAAAAACATCAAAACCACCAAAGCCGTTGTGCCACGTAGAGGCAAAATACAAACGTTGCTGATTTTTATCCCAAAACGGTGTTACTTCGTTGTCAATGGTGTTGAGCGATTTAATGGATTTCACCCTTCCAAATTGGTTGCCGTTGGTGATAGTGGTGTAAAATAAATCCAATCCACCTTTTGTTTCTTGGCTGTTGTCCGAGCAAAAAAACAATACTTCTTTGCCGTCTAATTCTCCAATTGCAGGCATAGTGGTATTGGCATTGGGCGCATTGATGATTTCTCCCAATGTGTCCACCATTCCCCATTTTCCGTTAACAAATTTTGCCACCACTAATTTACATTGATAACTAATGCCATCCACATCTTTGCACGAACTAAAATATAGGCGTTTTCCATCCAATGACAAAGCTGCATTGCCCGTATTTTCATTATTCGAGGTTAATTCTTGCCATTTGATTGAATTATCAAACCTGCCTTCTTCAAATTTGGATTTAAAAAGAGAGGTGGTATAATGTTTTTCATACACTTCTTCATTGGCACTGATGGAATCGGCACGAAGGGATGAAAAAACCAATTCGTTCAACACAAAATTGTGTCCAAATTCAGAGTTTTTGGTATTCACCGTTTCGGGTAAACGCACAAAATCACCTTTTTCAACAATATCTTCCCTTGATTTTGCCCAAAGTGTGGATTCTAATTCTTGTTTGGATTTAAGGTACAAATAATCTTTTTTCTTGTCCTTGTATTTTTTCTTAGCCTTTTTAAACGTTTCTATAGCTTGATCGTATTTTCCGTTTTGTTTTTGCATCAATCCTAATTGCAACAAACTGGAAGGATATATTTTTCCCAATTCACGTTCATACACTTTAGCGTAGTAATATTCTGCCTTTCTATAATCTTTGTAGGCACGGTGTGTTTCTGCTACTTTCCACAAAATATCGATGGTGTTGGAATCAATTTCCATGGCTTTTGAATACAATTCCAAGGCATAATAATAATCGCCTTTTTTGTATTTTTCATCGGCAACTTTGAGGTATTTGGATAGCATATTTTGTCCACAAGAAATGGAGAAAACACAACAAAACAACGCTATTAAATATAATCTGGGCATATACGGTGAACAATTTTCTTAGGTTTGAATCGGAATAAAATATAACGCACAGCAACTTCAAAACCACCTCTTACTCTACTGGCTTTTGTTAAGGTAGATAAGTTCATGTCGTAGCTCAAGCCCACAAACCATTGCTGGTAATCCATCCCTACAGTTAAATAGGCCGCGTCAACTGCACGGTACCAAATTCCGCCATACACTGCTGCATATTTTGCTAAACGATTGACAATGGTGTATTTAACAGACGAACCCACAATAAACTCTCGGTATTTTCCTTGAAAAGAGAATTGAAAACTCGGAATGATGTCCCAATCCAACCCAATCGGATAGTAAAACTTAGCAAAAACCGACGTGCGAATGTCGCGGTGAATTTTTTCATTAAAAAACCCTTGATTCGGTCGGTTTAAATTAAAAACGCCCACTCCTGCCTCCAAGGTTTTTCGTTTGCCAATTAAATAACGGTAAACAGCGCCCACGCCCACACTAAAATTGGTTTTTCGGTCGGATTGATACAATTCGTTGGTTGGTAAATTGGCATCGTAATATTGGCCATTGTATTGATTTCCAAATTGAAAAGCATTCCAATTCACTTGTCGGTGGTTCATCCCCAAATTAATTCCCGGGGTAATGGTATGGGTAGAATCTTTGGTTAATTTAAGTAAATAAGCCACGTTTGCTTGTAGTTCAATGGTTCTCAGTCGTCCATCACCTGTAACATCGTGAAAAAACATTCCACCTATTCCTAAATTTCGGTAATTGTACAGTTTACCATCGGCAGAAACAGAAATTGTTTGGTAGGGAACAGAAACCGCTCGCCATTGATCTCTGAAATTACCAACAAAACGGATGTCGCCATTAAAATTCCCTGTATTTCCAGGGTTTTGAAAAATAGGATTATCGTTGAATTGCGACCAATGAATATCTTGCGCACCTGCAATTTGCGTCAACAACAAAGTAACAATAAGAGCACAAATGTTTTTCATTTTTGGTAATAGTCAACGATGAAATTACTAAATAAATCTAATTTTTTCAATAAATCGTCAAAACATTCCAAAAATTACAACGAATCAATTTGGTGCATCATTTGAAGTCCACCACCCGATGTGGTTGGAGTTTCAATGGGTGTTTCTTCTTCAACTTCTGGAAAAACAATGGTTCTTTCCAATTCTTCTGTTGGGATAAACGGGCGACTAGTGAGTGGGAATAAATCCAACAATTCACCGCTGTAATAAAACTCAAAACACAAACCACCAAAGGTATAATCGTGGTCGCCAACTTTAAAATTGGAGCCACCCACTTGCGGACTAGGGCCGGGTTTACTTTTTTGGTAACCCAAATTAAATAAGGATGCCAAAATTTCTGGACGATAGGCCAACGTATAACCTGCTTTTTCCCAATGCGATTGGTATTGGCGCAACAACAAAGCGGTGTATAAATAGGAGTAATAATGCGTTCCACCTTGAATCAAACGTTGAATTGTAGGAAATTTATGTGCTTCAATGGAATCAATTACAGAACCTGGAAAAGTATCTTTTAAATTGATGCATTTTTGGTAATAATCGCCCGGATAAAATGGGCTGTTGGGTGTAAACAAGGTGTTTTCAATACGCAAAGCCGTACTTTCCAAAATTCCAGTAACACCGTATCCTCTATTTTTGGGCAAGAATATGTGGTTGTATTTATACACTTGGTTTTTCAACTTTTCACGCGAGGAGTTGAACATACGGATTTGCTCGCCCACCAAGCACATAACAATCAAACGCGATTCAACACCGGTAATTTTGGCAACAGAATCAATGGCTTTTTTGTCGGCTTTGACATATTTGCAAAAATCTTTCCACTCGGTGTAATTGGCCCAAGGATACAATGAAAGTGTATTATCGTCTTTTTTTGCTTCAATTTCTCTTACTTTTTTCTGATACGCCTTGTCGTTTTTAAGCAATAAGTTGGTTGCATCCAACATGCGCAAAGCCACCATCAAATCACCGCTTTTTTCATAGGCTGCCAAAATGGTTTTAGCATTGTAGGGATAATGTTGTGCCAACAAACCCACACGTTGATACATTTGACGTTCTTCGCTCTCAAAATTCAAACTGTCCAACTTAAATCCTTGGTTATATTTGTTGGCCATTTGCGCAAAATAACGGTTGTTGACATCCACTTTTCCTTGGTCGTTGGTCCACTTAAATTTAGCCGCAACGGCAATACCAATCATTACAAAGGCAAAAACTGCCAATATGTGAATTCCGATGAAATAAGTGATTTTAATCCACTTCCAAAAACGTTTTTTAGGACGTTTTTCTACACTTCCTTGCTGTTCCATTTGAAAATAGCTATTTAGCTAAAAGAATTGAGTTCCAACCCATTGTATTATTTGTTTTTAAAAACAACAGTGCAAATATGCTACTTTTTTAATTGCGTTGTATGTTGGGGTGCACTATTTTTTAATTTGGAAGATAATTGTTGCAACATTTCATCGCATTGTAGTGCTAAATATCTGTGCTTCGTTTTTGCATTTTCACTATCTTTGCACCACTTAATCAAAATTTGTATGCAAAAAGATAAATTCACAGTCACAGCTGCTCTTCCTTATGCAAATGGACCTTTACACTTGGGACACGTTGCCGGTGTTTATTTACCAGCCGATATTTTTGTTCGTTTCTTGCGAATGAATAACCACGATGTAGCATTTATTTGTGGAAGTGACGAAAACGGTGCTGCGATTACCTTGCGTGCAAAAAAAGAAGGCATCACGCCTCAAGAAATTGTTGATAAATACCACACCATTATTGGCAATTCATTTAAAGATTTTGACATTTCATTTGATATTTTTCACCGTACATCGTTGCCTTTGCACCACGAAACTTCGCAAGAGTTTTTTAAAGTGTTGCATGCCAACGGATCGTTTACGCAAGAAACAAGTGAGCAATATTACGACGAAGAATTTAAACAATTTTTGGCCGACAGATACATCACTGGAGAATGTCCTAAATGCCATTCTGCCAATGCTTATGGCGATCAGTGTGAAAAATGCGGTTCTGCACTTAGTCCGCTTGAATTGATTAACCCAAAATCTACTTTGAGTGGGAAAACACCTGTGTTGAAACAAACATCGCACTGGTATTTGCCAATGCAACGCCACGAAGGTTGGTTGAAAGAATGGATACAAAAAGGAACTTTGGACGGTGTGCAACAACACGAGCCTAAAAAATGGCGCAATCAAGTGTTGGGACAATGCATGTCGTGGATAGACGGAGGCTTGCATTCACGTGCAATGACCCGCGATTTGGATTGGGGCGTAAAAGTTCCGCTTCCAGATAGCGAAGGAAAAGTATTGTATGTATGGTTGGATGCGCCTATTGGTTACATTTCGGCAACCAAGCAATGGGCTATGGATAACGGTAAAAACTGGGAAGAATATTGGAAAGGCGACCGTAAATTGGTGCATTTTATTGGAAAAGACAACATTGTTTTCCATGCCATAATTTTCCCTATTTTGTTGAAAGCTCACGGCGATTTAATCTTGCCCGACAATGTTCCAGCCTATGAATTTTTAAATTTAGAAGGTGAAAAATTTTCAACTTCACGCAATTGGGCTGTTTGGTTGCACGAATACATTGCCAGTTATCCAGAGCGCATTGATGAATTAAAATATGTGCTTTCTGCCATTGCACCTGAATCCAAAGACAGTGAATTTACGTGGAAAGAATACCAAGCCAGAGTCAACAACGAATTGGCCGATATTTTAGGCAACTTTGTAAACCGTGCATTGGTGTTGACCCAAAAATATTATGGTGGAGCTGTTCCAAAATTAGGCGAATTGACCGATGCTGATCAACAAGTGCTTGCTGAAATGAAGGCAATTCCTGCAAAAATTAGTCAGTTGATTTACGACTATAAATTGCGTGAAGCACAAGCCGAAGCAATGAACTTGGCACGTTTAGGAAATAAATATTTGGCAGAAAACGAACCATGGAAATTGGTAAAAGAAAATCCAACTCGTGTTGAAACCATCATGAACATTGCCTTGCAAATTACAGCAAATTTAAGCATCGTTTTACAGCCATTTTTACCAAAAACAGCTCAAAAATTGAGTAAATTCTTGAATTTTGAGTCAAAATCATGGGAAAATGCTGGAAAAATAGATCTTTTAGCAGAAGGACATGCAACCAACCAACCAGAAATTTTATTTACAAAAGTGGAGGATGCAATGGTTGAAGCTGAATTGGAAAAATTGAAAAACGCCAATCCTGTTGCCGCATCCAATTTCAATCCGCAAAAAGACAATGCAACTTTTGACGATTTTACAAAAATGGACATTCGTTTGGGAACCATTCTTGAGGCAGAAAAAGTTGAAAAAGCCGATAAATTATTGAAATTATTGGTGGATACAGGCATTGATAAACGCACCATTGTTTCGGGTATTGCAGCGCACTACCAACCAGAAGATGTGGTGGGAAAAACCGTTGCTGTATTGATTAACTTGGAACCTCGCAAAATTAGAGGTGTAGAATCGCAAGGTATGATTTTAATGGCCGAAAACGAAAAAGGAGAGTTGAGCTTTATGGTACCAGAAAAAGGTTTTGGTGCTGGGTTTGAAATTCGTTAATTGAATTTATTTTCAGTTGTATTCCAATTTACAAATAACAAGGCAATAAAAAATCCAAATAGGGTGACGCCTAATTGAGTTTCTACGGTATCTTCTGTAAGAAAAGAGCTGATTAGTACCACAACAATTGAAATATTCAATAGGTTGTTGGATTTCCAAGCTTTTATCAACAAAGCTCCCATTAGAAGAATAAAAAACAAAGCTCCCAATATGCCATAGCTGACACCATACGTTAAAAACAAGTTGTGACTGCGCACTCTGTTTTCGGGTGAAAGTGGACTATTTGTTGCTTCATAAGCTGCGTCAAAAGCTTTTTGATTCCCTCCTGTTCCCACGCCTAACAACCAATTGTGTTGAATAATGTAAAGTGAGGTTTTCCAATGTTCCAATCGTTGCAATAAGGAATGCCCATTAGGATCTTGATTGTTGAGCAATTGGTATTTGATTCCATACAAACGCGGCATCAACAATTCGTTGCGTTCATTGGGATAAGTATATCCATCTTCAATATTGCGAATGTCTTGTGCCGATAATTGTTGAAACCCTTTTTTGTCTTTGGTAAGCCCCATAGCCGTCATGTAACGTGCACAGGTAACACGCAACATCCCACCACGCTTATCGGAGCGCATCAAATCCATTTTGGATACTTTTTGCCACTCATGAAACAGCTCAATAACCGAATAATATGCAAATATTGTCTTGCCATTGATTTCAGAAAATTTATCGCATTCGTGGTTATACGGAACGCCATTTTCGGTTACTGCGGGCAATGTGGCGCAATCAATTTTTTCGTGTTGGATGTTTGTCACAAGAAACAACAAAACACCCAATCCCACAACTACGCTACCAGCAAACAAATAGGCAATGCTTTTTTTCCATTGCGCTAAGAAATAAAACAACAAAAACAACCACTACCAATACCAAGGGCAAGAATGCTGGAAAGAATGGCAGAATAAAACGTATAAAATGTAAACCAAATAGCTAATGCAGTCCAACCCCAATTCCATTTTTTTGCTTGCCATTGCAGCCAACAAGCGCTACAAATGCCCAAAACAATCAGCAAACCATAGCGAATGTGAGATGCAAACGCGACATTCCTCGTATATCTTCATAAATGTTGTTTTTTAAGTACAATTGAAAATACACCACATTAAAAATGGAGGTTGCCAACAATGTAGCTAAAAATAAATAGAGCAAATAATAGTAATATTTTACTTGCTGTTGCGGATTTGTTGCCACAATCAAAGGTAGAAAAACAAAAGGCAAACGCGATTTTAAATCTTTCAATCCTTGCATGGTATCCCACGACCAACTAACGCCAACAATAAACAACACATAAAAACCTATAAGCAGCATCAACGTGCGGTTGGAACGAATGATTTGCCATTTCTGCACAAATTGTCCCTCCAAAACCCAATTAGCAATAGCAAAAACAAGTCCAAACGACATCAAAACTTTGGTCGTAGGCATGCCTATTGCAATCAATGCAAAGGAAAAAAATTGTATCAACGAGTGAATACGTTGTGAAAAAATTCCTTGTTGCATTTGAACGAGTTGATGTACTAAAAACGAATTATTTCTTTAAAATTGTATTGTATTGTTGCGTATTGTTGAGCACCTCTATTCCTTTTTTCAACACCTCATCATGGTTGAAAGAATTTTGCACTCTTCCTTGCTGAAAATAATAGCGAGAAACAATTTCGTTTTCAATTAACTGGCGAATTTGTGCTTCAAATTTCACCAAATCACGTTCTTTTGACGGCGTAATTTTAGCCATCAATGCCTCGTATTCTGCTTTGGCGTCGTCCATTAAATTTTTCAATGGTTTTTGCATTTTCATCAATTGCTCTTCTAGAAGCTGTTGAATACGTAAATGTATCTTGAATTGCATATTTTTTAAACGCCTCATAATCTTCATCAGACAATCTAAATTGTTCTGCTGGCGCAATGGAAGGATGCGTTTTCACATAATCGGTAACGTAGTTAAACAACACATTGTTGGCATAAATCATTAATGCTAAACGCGATAATTCGGGCGCTTCTACCTTCATATCGGGTTCAATACCACGTCCATCTATTACGTCACGACCATTTTTGGTTTTAAACACGTGTAACAATGAATCGGGTACATCCTCCGGTTTTGCGCCTTCGTTTCTATCGTAATATTCCAATCGTTGCACACATCTGCCAGACGGCGTATAGTATTTTGCAATGGTTAGTTTCATTTTTGCTCCATAGCTCAAATCCAACGTGCGTTGTACTAATCCTTTTCCAAACGATGTTTCGCCCACTACTACAGCACGGTCTAAATCTTGCAAACTTCCAGAAACAATTTCACTTGCAGAGGCAGAACCACCATCCACCAACACCACTACTGGAATGTTTAAATCCAAGGGTTCGTTCACGGTTTTGTATTCACGGTTTTCTTCTACCAATCGGCCTTTTGTTTGCACTACCAATTGCCCTTTTGGTACAAACATGTTGACAATATGAACGGCTTCCATGAGCAATCCGCCACCATTTCCACGCAAGTCGAACACCAATTTTTTCATACCTTTTTCTTTGAGTGACAAGAAATTCTTTTTCACTTCAGAACTTGCTGTTTGCGTAAAACTGGTCAATTTAATGTAACCCACCTCGTTGTTGAGCATTCCGGCATAAGGAATATCGGGCACTTTGATTTCATCACGTGTAATTTTAACCGTTTCTTTAGCTCCGTTCGGACGTTCTACCTCAACTGTAATTGTTGTTCCTTTTGGTCCTTTCAAGTTGCTTGAAACTTCATCCGTATTTTTCTTTTGCATGGAACGACCGTCAATTGCAAGAATTTTATCGCCTGCACGTATGCCTGCTGTGGCTGCCGGGCTTCCTTCATAAGGTTCAGCAATCACCACATAATCACCAATTTTACGAATGATAGCACCAATTCCACCATATTGTCCCGTCGTCATCAAGCGGTAATCCTCAATGTCTGATTCGGGATAAAAAACCGTGTAGGGGTCTAGGTCTTCCAACATAGCGCTGATTCCTGCCACCGACATTTTTCCAATTTTAGGCGATTCAACGTAATATTTATCCAAATTTTCATAGATTTCATCAATCAACTCCATGTTTTTGATGATTTCAAAACGCTCCGATTGCGCCCACGAAAATTGAATGCTGATGATAAAAACAGCTATTGCACTAAGAGCAAAGGATTGGATGGTGTTATTTTTCATTCTTTTCTAATGTAGCTACCAATGTTAGTAATAATTTATTTACTTTTTTAAATAAAAACTGATATTCTGGTTGTTTATTGTCACGATAAACCAAAAATAAAACTAATTGTTTGTTTTTTAAATTTTCGTTGGCTAAAAAATCTTCCAAAATTGTTTTGTTCAACCGCAACGATTCGCGCAACAGCCGTTTGATGTAGTTTCTATCATGTGCTCGTTTAAACTGACGTTTTGGAACCGATGTCACCACTTGAAAAGGTGCTTTAGAATTGGGTTGATCAATTAGTTGATAGGTCAAATGCAAGGGATAAACATTCAGCCGTTGCCCTTCTTGAAACAACGCATCAATTGTTTTTTTACTACACAGTTTGTATTCTTTCCCAAACGTTTGATTCATTAGACAAAGATAGCTGAAAATTAAAGTTGTTGGAGCAAGGTGCAAAAAATATGCGTTGGATGGTGTTCGTCTGACAATCTGGCGCAAAAAAAATGAGGCATGTATTTTGACAAAACTTATGCAATGAAACACCAACAACATCCCTTTGGGTCTATTTTTGAATCGGTGATATATTCACTATTGCTACTCGTCGTTTTGTGGTTGGTGCAATGGGTGCAATCTGTTTATCATTACGATTTTGACAAATTAGGCATGTTGCCCCGCACGTGGAGTGGGATGAAAGGCGTTTTGTTCATGCCTTTATTGCATTCTCGTCACGATATTCATCACATTCTCAATAATTCGTTTGCTTTGTTGGTATTGCTCACCATGTTGATTTATTATTACCGTGCAATTGCGTTCAAAGTATTTGTTTTACTGTGGTTGATGACTGGGCTACTAGTTTGGGCTTATGCGCAAAACAAAGGTGTATATCACATTGGTATCAGTGGAGTTATTTATGGTTTGGTAGGTTTTCTTTTTACATCAGGTGTTTTGCGCAAATATTTGCCCTTACAAGCCATCTCGTTGTTAGTAATTTTTGCTTATGGTAATTTAATTTGGGGCATTTTTCCTGTACAAGCATCGGTTTCTTGGGAAGGTCATTTTATGGGACTGGTGGCAGGTTTGCTGTTGGCATTTGCATTTCGTTCAAAAGCCGTTCAAGCCCCCAAGTATCAATACGAAATTGAAAAAGAATTGGGCATTGAGCCACCCGATTTAGAAGCTATTTGGAACGAAAAACAAGCCCAATTTCACCAACAATCAACTGCAGAAGAAAGTCCAACATCGATGTTGCCTATAAAAATTGTGTATCTCTATAAAACAGACACTGAGCAAGAACAAGCTTCTGAACAAGGAAACAATACCAATCAATCTACAACGTGGACTAAAAATGACGGTGAAACACAACAGTTGCCAAATCAGCACTAATTTCTTTCCAATAGTCCACATCAAAAGCCAAACAAATAAAGTCGGCTGGTTCTAAATGCACATTTTTTCCGATAAAATAACTTACCATGTCTGAAATACCATTGTTATGTCCCACCAACAAGATGTTATTTTCACTGGTGTAATTCCACAAGAATTGCAACAAATCTGATTGGGATGCATGATACAGTTGGTCGTAAAAAGCAGCACCATGATAACAGTTGTTTTTTTCTAATACAGTTTGTATGCCTGCAAAGGTTTGCTGTGTTCGTTTAGCAGTAGAAACAACACATTCAAATGGGACTGAGATGGGATGTTGTTCTAAAAAAGCGGCTAATAATTGCACTTGTTGTTTGCCTTTATCGTTGAGTTGACGATCAAAATCATTTCCCGAAGGGGCGGTGCTATGAGGTTGAGCATGACGCAAAATGTATAAGAATTTCATAATTGGCAACTTTTGGGGAGTTAAATTATCACTTTTTTAAAATACTTAGCTTATAAATTGCAAAAACGTATCAGATTGACTAATTTTGGGGTAGAAATATAAGTTTAACATTTAAAATAAAAAGTTATGTCATTTGAATTGCCAAAATTACCATATGCATACGATGCGTTGGAGCCACATTTTGATGCTAGAACAATGGAAATTCACCATACAAAGCACCACCAAGCATACCACTAATTTAAACAACGCAATTGCGGGAACAGATTTAGAAGGTAAAACAATCGAAGAAATTTTAAAAGTATGTGCAGACAAGCCTGCTGTAAGAAATAACGGTGGCGGTTTTTATAACCGCAACTTGTTTTGGACAGTTCTTTCTCCAAATGGAGGTGGACAAAACCAACTGGTGAATTAGCAGCAGCTATCGACCAATCATTTGGTTCATTTGATGCGTTCAAAGAAGAATTTTCAAAAGCAGCAGCTACTCGTTTTGGGTCAGGTTGGGCATGGTTAAACGTGGATGGTGGAAAATTAACTATTACGTCATCTCCAAACCAAGACAATCCAATCATCGAGGGCTCTTCTGCCACACCAATCTTAGGATTAGACGTTTGGAAGTACACGCATATTACTTGCACTACCAGGCATCCGTCGTCCAGACTACATTTCGGCTTTCTTCAACATCATTAACTGGGAAGAAGTTACAAAAAGATACAACGCCGCTAAATAATTAACTTGTAGTTATTTAGTTTAATAAAATTAAAAAATCCCTGTTTTCATTGAAGACAGGATTTTTTTGTACAATGTTTAGCTTTGAAATAGACTTACAGATCTAATTAAACAATGAATAAGGTAAAAGTTATTTTTTTAAACAAAGCTGTTGTCCCACTAGGGCTTACACCGTTCTTATTTTCTACGTCGTGCTTCCTTGAAAATTACGACGGTACCCCAAAAAAATCTCAAAAAAAGAGTAAGAAACTAATCTTACTCTTCATCTGTTGTCCCACTAGGGCTCGAACCTAGACTCTTCTGAACCAAAATCAGACGTGTTGCCAGTTACACCATGGGACAGTTTCACAACGTTCCCTAAACAACAGTTTAAATTGCTTGTTGCGGGTGCAAAACTAACAATAAAATTTGATAATGCAAGCGAGTTGATTAAAAAATTTACTGTTAAACCTTACAATTTATTTACTTGGTCGTATAATTCGTCTGTTTTGCCCTCAAAATCAGCGATTATCGCAGGAAAATCTTTTTTAGATTTAACATTGTTAATTCTGCTCAACAAGTCATCTTGCAACTCTGCAGCTGCATCAATAATTTTGTTACTTGCCTCTGTTTTGCTTTCATTAAACAATTGAACTGAATAACTAGCTTCAACGATATCAATAATTACGTTATTGATTACCTTTTTGATTTGTCTTCTATTTGCCATAATTTTTAATTAAAAAGTCCGCTCTTATGAACGGACTTCAAAGGTACGAAATTATTTTAAACTTCTATTAATTTGCTGCTTCTGGTTTTGGTAACAAAACTTTGCGTGATAATTTCCATTTTTTAGTTTTTGGATCTTTTCCAATAACTTTAAATTTCAAAACATCACCTTCTTTACAAACGTCTTCCATTTTTGCTACTTTTTCCCAAGAAAACTCAGAAATGTGGATTAAACCGTCTGTTCCAGGCAAAATTTCAACAAAACATCCAAATTCTTTGATGCCTTTTACTTTTCCTTCGTATTCTTCACCTTCTTCAACTTGAGGTGGGAAAGCAATTAAACGCACCGCTTTAACAGCTGCCTTCATATCGTCGGCATTGTTTGACAAGATTTGAACTTTACCTTCGCCTGTTTCCAACTCTTCAATTGAAATAGTTGTATTGGTATCTTTTTGAATCTTTTGGATGATTTTTCCTCCAGGCCCGATAATTGCACCAATCACATCGTTTGGAACGTTGAACGCTTCAATACGCGGTGTTTGTGGTTTCAACTCAGGATTTGGAACTGCAATTGTTTCGGTGATTTTACCTAAAATGTGTAAACGACCTTCTTTTGCTTGATTCAATGCTTGTGCTAAAATTTCGTACGGCAAACCATCAACTTTAATATCCATCTGACAAGCAGTAATTCCTTTTGCTGTACCACAAACTTTAAAGTCCATGTCACCCAAATGGTCTTCATCTCCTAAAATATCAGACAAAACAGCAAACTTTCCACCATCTGCAACCAATCCCATTGCAATACCAGAAACTGGTGCTGTGATCGGAACACCTCCGTCCATCAATGCTAAAGTACCTGCACAAACAGTTGCCATAGATGATGAACCATTGGATTCTAAAATTTCAGAAACCAAACGAATGGTATAAGGGAAATCTGCTGGTAAAACACGTTTCAAGGCTCTTAATGCCAAGTTTCCGTGACCAATTTCTCTTCTAGAAGTCCCTCTAACTGGGCGAGCTTCACCTGTAGAAAAAGGTGGGAAGTTGTAGTGCAACATGAACGATTCTGTTCCTTCATAAGTCACGTCATCAATCATTTGTTCGTCTTGTTTACCTCCCAATGTTAAGGTTGTCAACGATTGTGTTTCACCACGTGTAAAAATAGAAGAACCGTGTACAATTGGTAAGTAATCAACTTCTGACCAAATAGGTCTGATTTCGTTAAATTTACGACCATCCAAACGTTTTCCTTCATCCAACATAACTGTACGAACAGCTTTTTTCATTGTTTCTTTGAAATAACCGCCCAAGAATGGTTTGTATTTTTCTTGATCTTCTTCTGAAAACTGAGCAAAGAACTCGTCTTTTACTGCGCCAAATAATTCTGCACGTTTTTCTTTAGATGCAAGTCCTTGACGAGCAATGTCGCAACATTTTTCAAATGCAAAATCGTATAATTTTTGACGGAATTCTTCGTCGTGTTTTTCATGGCAATATTCACGTTTTGGATTAGCAGTTGGAATTTCTGCCGCTAAATCCAATTGGAATTGACAGTGTTTTTTAATTTCTTCGTGCGCTAGTTTGATTGCCTCAATCATTTCGTCTTCAGAAATTTCGTGCATTTCACCTTCCACCATGTTGATGTCTTTTGCCGTACCAGCAATAATCATATCGATGTCTGATACTTTCATTTCTTCCAACGTAGGGTTGATAATGAATTGACCATCTACACGACCGATACGCACTTCTGACATTGGTCCGTTGAATGGAATATCTGAAACAGCAATTGCTGTAGATGCAGCAAAACCTACCAATGCATCCGGTGAGTTGATGCCATCATAAGCAATTAATTGCATCATTACTTGCACCTCAGCATGGTAATCATCTGGGAAAAGTGGACGTAACGCACGGTCAACAATGCGCATTACTAAAATTTCACGCTCTGATGGACGCGCTTCACGGCGGAAGAAACCACCTGGAATTCGACCTGCAGCAGCAAATTTTTCTTTGTAGTCAACAGTTAGTGGAAGAAAGTCAACGCCTTCTCCTGCTTCTTTATTAGCAACAACAGTCGCTAAAATCATTGTGTCGCCCATTCGTAACACTACCGAACCATCGGCTTGTTTTGCCAATTTCCCTGTTTCAATGGAAATTTCTTTACCTCCGGTAATGATGGACTTTTTGATTCCTATATTCATATTTAATTATTTACTTAAGTTGTATAAAAAACATAAAAGGGACATTCGACCAAAATCGATGTCCCCTCTACAATAAATTTACTTTCGTAAAGAATTAACGACGTAATCCTAATTCTTTAACGATAGCACGATATCTTTCGATGTCTTTTCTTTTCAAATAATCCAAAAAGCTTCTTCTTTTACCAACCAACAACTGTAATGAACGTTGAGTGTTGTAATCTTTTTTGTTATTTTTCAAGTGTTCAGTCAAATGCGCAATTCTGTATGTAAACAATGCGATTTGTCCTTCTGTAGATCCTGTATTTGTTTCAGAACCACCGTGTTTTGCGAAGATTTCTTTCTTCTTTTCAGTACTTAAATACATGCAAATATTGTTTAAATGATTATTATGTAACCCACTTTGGGTGTGCAAATATAAGTAGAATTATTGTAGTAGACTATTTTTAACTTAATTTTTTGAAATATACTTTAAAAAGGGAGTTGGTATTTAAAAGGAATAGATTTTTATTTCAACCAATTTTTTCTAATTCTACTCAGCGTTTCCTGACGAATATTAAGATAACTTGCCAATAATTTTAATGGAATCCGAATTATCATTTCTTTAGCCCTGTAGTAAAAATCGGCATAACGCTCCTCGGCTTCATTGATTTGATTAATAATGTAACGGTTTTCCCAAAACAAACAACATTCTTCCAATATTTTAGAATACAGCAATAACATTTCAGGATTTTTTTGAGTTAAAGCCTTAAACGCATGACTTTCAAATTGAACTACAGTTGTTGGTTCTATACACTGAATGGTTTCTATTCCTGGGTTATTGGTAAAAAAAGCATGAAAAGACGTTATAAAATCACCTGGCTCACCAAACCAAACAGTTTTGGGGTGTTTATTGAAATCGTACACAAACGAATGTACCAAACCACTTTTGATAAAACCAACAGTACTTGTGATTTCATTGGCAACATAAATAGTGTCATTTTTTTTATAGTGCACCAACGTAGCAATTGCAGCCAATTCATTTGCCAACCCATCACTGATGGATAAATAGTTTGCAACTAATTCTTTTATTTCTTTTGGAGCAATCATTTGTTTAACAGTCAGGTAAATGTAATGTAAAATATATAAATACACGAATACTTTCTTCTTTTTATTTGATTTATATCAATTAGTTTAATTTTTCGACGAATGATTTTTTTCTTCGACAAAACAGCGCTACTGTTGCAAACAGTAGTTTTATACTCACACGCTCACCAGTTTTAGCTAACAGAACGAAAACATCCATTACGTTCTATTTAAGCATTCAGCATAATTGCTGTAGTGTACTTCATTCAATTTACTAATACGCACTACCATTGTTCATTTTTCAACAACTGCTTTACGTGCTACCTATATTTTACTAATAAAAACTAGAAAATGATGAAAGCAGTTGTTTTTTTACTTATTGCCATACCTTTTGTTGTGAAGTTCACTGTATATGTGCCAAGTGTGCATCGGTTTTTTTATTACTAATCGCTACATTCTTTTAAATAATAATTTTTTGTGCACTTTATCTTCCATGAAAAGTCATTACATTTGTACCTTAAAATTAATCAAGTATATGAGCGAAGAATTAGATGCTGTAAGCTATTGTGTAGGCATGAGCATTGCAGGAAGTTTAATCCAACAAAATTTAGGAACTTTATCTGTTGAAGCCTTTACAGAAGCATTGGAAGATGTATTACAAGGCAAACCAACAAAATATTCTCCAGAGCAAGCCAATGCAATTATCCAGCAGTTTATGGAAAAAGCTACTCAACAACAATTTGAGGCAAACAAGTTAGCAGGTGAGAAATTTTTATCAGAAAACTTTAAAAAAGAAGGGGTTAAAACAACACTTTCAGGTTTACAATACGAAGTAATAAAAGAAGGGGAGGGAAATCATCCATCTGTCAATTCAACTGTTACAGTGCACTATGAAGGCACCTTGATTGACGGAACTGTTTTCGATAGTTCTATAAAAAGAGGAACACCGGCAACGTTTGGTGTAAGTCAAGTAATTCCAGGATGGACAGAAGCTTTGCAATTAATGAACAAAGGTTCAAAATACCGTTTATACATACCACAAGAATTGGCTTATGGGGCACATGCTCCAGGTGGTTCAATTCAGCCATATATGGCATTAATTTTTGATGTTGAATTAATTGATTTTAAATAATGAAAAAAATAATTGCATTTGTTTTGCCATTAGCAGTAATTGTTGCGTGTGGCGGAAAAGATAAAGAAGAAGTAATCAAGTTTGATTCTGAGAAACAAAAATTGTCCTATGCTTTGGGTGCCGATTTTGCGAGCCCAATTGTAAATGCTGGTGCTGAAGCTTCAAGTATTTTGGATTTTGAAGCTGTTTCTAAAGGTTTTGAAGCGGCATTGAACGATGGTGATTATAAAAGCTGCGAAGAAACAGTAATTGGAGCATTTGGAGCAACGTTTAATACGCCAGATTCTACTAAAAAAATACCCGGATCTGAATGTTTTGGTAAATTGAACGGATCAAGAATGTATCAAATGTTGAAAGAGTTTGGTAAAATCGATAAATTCGATATGAAGTACTTGGCATACGGATACCGTGATGCGTTGTTGAAAAAAGATACTATCTTGGATAAAGGTGAATCGCATCTTTATTGACAAATGATTTTTCAAACGGAAATACAAACTGAGCAAACCAAAAAATGCAAGAATTTGGAAAAAGATCCTTCTTTGATAAAGCAAAAGTTTTGAAAATGCTAAAACAATTGAAGGAGGAATTGTTATTGAAACGGTTGAAGAGGGTAAAGGTGGTTCACCAGTTGTTACAGATGATGTTACTGTACATTATATTTTAACCAATACAAAAGGGGATGCCTTAGAAACATCGTTTGATAGAGGGCAACCATTAACAATTAGTTTACAATCGGTAATTCCAGGTTGGACAATGGCATTTCCACAATTGAAAAAAGGAGGAAAATACCGTTTGTACATTCCAGCTGATTTAGCTTATGGAAACAGCAAAGGAGCTTTGTGCTTTTATGTTGAATTAATCGACTTTAAAAAAGGAGCTACTAAATAATAGCGCAAACTTTACGATATTTAAAGGTCAATTGTTAATGCAGTTGACCTTTTTTTGTGCCTTTAAATACGCTTCAAAATCTATGATTGTTATCTATTTTTCGAAGTAAATAAAACAAGAAATTAGCCATCTAACACTTTTTTGAAGCAACAAAAAAGCGTGTCAATCCAAAGACTAACACGCTCTTTTAAAAAATAAACTATTATTGAATAACTACTCGTTGTGTAATTGTTCCGTTGGTTGTATGGATATTTACTAAGTAAATTCCACTTGTAACCGTGTTAACGTTTATATGAGCAACCGTATTCGCAATGTTGTTATTTGCTACTACAATTCTTCCTTGATTGTCTACCAATTCTATAGCAGAAATTTCAAAATTTGAGATACAATGTTTATGGTTTCATTAGTTGAATCGGATAAACCATAACGTCTGTGTTACAATAGAATTAACACTTAAATCACCACATGCATCTGCATCATAGTTCATTGTTGAAAAATCAATGTAACAAGCAAAGTCAACTGAGTCAATAAATGGATTTCTGTTTCCTTGAATACTGTAAATGTATTCGTTTCTAGCAATTTCTAAATCAGACGGTGGGTCTTGGAAGTGCCATTGTAAAATCACATCTGCATTTTGTCCATAAGGAAAAATGAAGCTAATAAAGCTTGGGAAAGCCCATGTTCCATTTGTTCCGTTGTAAGTAACTGCTTCATACATTAAACAACGCGCTACATCTCCTTTAATTTCATCTCTTGGTTCATACACTTCATTACCATTTGCATCAACCCCTCTTTTTGTGCCCATGAATGTAAAATTAGGTGTAATAACCTCACCAAATGGACGATTACCGCGTGCTCCGTTTACATCGGTCATTTTTGTAGGTAATAAATTGTGTTGGTCGGTGTATTGAGGTTTTTCTGGACTATTGTATGGATTCCCAGGCATCCAAGAATGTGCAAATACGTGCTCACGCGAAAAGTCTTGAGCAGTCCAAGCAAATGGCCCTGAAAAAACTTCTTTATGTCCAGAATAATAACACTCAACAAAACTTTCTCCACCAGTTGTGTCACGCAATACAAAATTATTCATCATTGTTTGCAAATAATTGTAATACGTAATCATTGTGTGAGGGTTTGTAAGTGCTTTTAAATCTGCTGCTAATGTAGCGTTGTTGTGATTGATTCCAGCATAGTATGAACCAATTTCAGCACCGCCAGAAGTAACATTTCCAACAAGTGGAGCTGTTGTTAAATAGTTTTCAATTCCACCTTGACCATTAAATGCATAGATTGCAAAATGATAGTTTTGGTTGGCAATAATTCCACGTGGTGAAAAACCTGTTGCAGTTCCAACATAAGCCACTTTTGCATTGCCAATTTGATCGCCTCTTAAATAGCTTGTTCCATCAACTGGCACGCCAGTTACAGCACTTCCATTACTCCACAATACGATGTAGTTGGTTGCTCCTGTTCCTGCAGTAAATTGACCATTTAACTTATAAGCTTTATTTACAGGAAATGTTAAGTTAGTTGGATTAGATGTAGGTGCAGTTGCCAAACCATCTGTACCACCCGCTTGGAAGTTCAAAATATATTGGCTTTCATCGTCATCGTCTGAAGAAATGGTTAAAGTTGCTTCGTGTGTTCCTGGAGCAATTGGAGCTATTGTTAAAGTATATGGAGTTGATGAACTTGCACCCAATGTTCCATTAGCAATATTTGTTGAGAAAGTTTCGCCGTTTGTGCACCAGAAAATACGGTGTTGGAGATGTTCAAGTTGCCTACTCCCAAATTTTCAATAGTGATAGTTGCGTTAGTTGCAGCACCTAAATAAATTGTACTACCCGATAAACGGATTGTGCCATCTACCAAAACATTGATTTCTCTAACGGGTGCAACATAAGCAACGATGTCGTTCAAATCTCTTGGAATGATTTGATAGTTAGCTCCAAACTGACCAACCACACCAGTAATTGATACTGTTCCAGTTGGAATAGCAGTTCCATCAATATTGGTTGAACCATTAATACGGACATCGCGTTTGTGAACCGTTTGTTATTTGTACAGTTGAATTACCACTTCTTGCAAAGCTACCAGTTACAGTAAATGTAACATTTGAAATGGTAATTAATTGACCTTCAATGGATTCGTTAACTGCAGAAATAGGAACAACTAAGGGCTGTGGGATGACAACAGCTGCTCCATGATTTGTATAAGTTGGGTTTCCTCCAGATTGACCTGTTCCAATTTCTAACAACCCGTTGAATTCAGTTAAAGGTCCTGTTACAGTGATAGAATCATAACGGTTGATACCACTAATACTTCCACCAAAAGCTGCAATACCACCTGTTTCATCTTGTAAGTAACGGATGTTACCCAATTCACTACCGTTGGTTACAACACCTTTCACGGTAACTGTTTGTCCAACACCTGCATTTCTTGCATCGGCAATAGAAATGACTTGTGCAAAAAGAGATGTTGTAGCAAACAAACTAAGTGTTAATACTAATTTTTTCATTTTGTGTTTTAATTAAAATTCAAATCCAATTGATACGTTAAATGTAGTTCCTTGACCAAAGAAAACACCTGCAGAAGCAGCGTCAAAACCACTTCCATTTTGGTTGTTTTTAGCGTCAGAGATATACAAGCTCTGTTTAATATATTAAATACATTTGCTCTAAAAGCCAATGTGCTGATTTTTTAAATTTAAGCGTATAACACCTGCGTGAGCCTGAAAGCAAGCCATAACTAGGTATTTTCCATGATTCTTTTCCGCCATTTGCTCCAGTTAAACTAAATGGATCAAAGTCAGAATAATATCTATCGAAGAAGGTGTATTTAGCTGTGATGTAAGCATTTTTTACAAATTCCCAACGTAAGGATGCCGCATAAGTGGATTGTGCTGAGTTACCAACGTGAACACCTTTGGCATCAAAAGTGAATTTTGTTCCCAACACATCAATAGTTTCTGCCGACTGCCACGTCCAATCACCATAAGAACCCATTACTTCTAATGTTAAGCTTTTAATGATGCGGTATGCAACATCCAATTCAATACCCATGTGCAAAGCATCCATCCCATTTACGTTAGCACGAACAAAAGTCCCTGGGTCGTTTGGATCTGGTACGTTTACACCAAAAGGAAAAGGTTTGTTTTTCCAATAAGTAAAATAACCATTGGCATTAATAGACACTTTTTTGCTTCTAAAACCATATCCAGCTTCAAGTGCATATACTTTTTCGTTGACAATTGTACTAAAAACTTCGTTGGTATTGTTATCAACAACATTGCTAAACAACGGTGTTCTGTCTAAATAACCAAGGTTTAAAAACACATTGTTTTTCTCATTAATATTGAAATTGGTTCCTGCTTTTACTGTAAAACCTGTTCTCCAAACTGTTTTTGTTTGGTTGTATTTCAACTCTTTAGATGAATGGCTGTAAATTTTTCCGTCATAAACAATAGATGAATCTTTTGCACCAATGTAAATGATAGTGTCGCCTACATGCAATTCTTTCTTTTTAAAATAATCAATTCCTTTATAGCTGTTTGCAACAAAAGATACATTAGCAAAAGCATTCCAACGGCCTTTTGAAAATTCAGCTTGTGCAAAACCACCTATCCATTGCATCAAAGCATCACGGTGACTTTGATAGGCTTCCCAACCTAGTTTGTCACCTTCACGCATCATTTGAGAAGGGTTGTTCAAGTTTTGATTACTTACAAAATAATCACCTCCCAATAAATTAGTTAACTCTGTATAGTGCGTTCCTTTGTACCATCTGTAATCCACCCCACCTGCAAAATTCCAATCAGAGTTGATTTTATAATCTACTTGCGATACACCTCCAGCCCAAATATGGTTGTTAACCATAGAAACCAACACTTGAGAAGATTTTAACTCAGTAGTGCTATACAATGGGTCGATTGAAGGGTATTTAGATCCAAAAAAAGTAACCTCTTGGTTGTTTCTAATAATCGTATCCCAAGCAATGGTTCCATCTTCTTTGTAAATGATTCCACCTGAGTTTTTCTCACGCTCACCTCCACCACGACCAATGGAAACATAGGCTGTGTTTGTCCACGAAACTTTTTCGTTTATTTTCCAAAAATCACGCAATGTTACTTGTGGTTTGTGGTAATAATTTCTTCTGGCAGCCATAATTTTTTGCTTGCCGTTTCCATCCGTATAGTAACCATAATGCTGGTTGTAACGGATACCATGATCCAATGCACCTGTTGTGTCGATGCCTAATTTGTTGGCATATTTTGCACTCCAGTAAGTTATTTTTTGGTTGTAGGAACGCTGTGCATGTTGTTGAGGGGCACCAAAAGCACTCAATGAAAGCACATGGTTTTTTAATTTCTTTTGTATTTTTAAGTAGTAGAATCCACCTTGTGTGTTTAATCCATCCACCCATCCGTTTCCTTGCTTATAGGATGCAGACATTACAAATCCCCATCCATTTTTAAGCATTCCAGAACGGTAAGAGAAAGATGTTCTAAAGAAGTTTCCAGAGCCATATTCTTGTTGAATTTTACCACCAGCATTACCAAATGCATTTTCAGTAATAACGTTCATTGTACCACCAACTGATGGCATGGCTAATTTTGTAGCACCCAAACCACGTTGAACTTGTATTTGTTGTGTAATTTGATCCAAACCAAACCAGTTTGACCAATATACCCAACCGTTTTCCATATCGTTTACAGGAACACCATCTATCATTACACCTACGTTGCGTTGGTCAAAACCACGAATGGTAATTCGAGCATCTCCATCGCCACCACCTTGTTGTGTAGCGTGAACACCTGGTTTTGAGTTGAGTACCATTGGTAAGTCTTGCGAACCAAGCTCTTCAATGATTTGTTTTTTATCAAGATTGGATACCGCAACCGGTGTTTTTCTATCTTGCACAATATTGGCAGTAACTTGCACTTCTTCCAATACTGCAATTTCTCCCAACACAAAGTCAAAAGTGGTAATTTCTTTGTTTACAGTTACTTTAAAAGTTTTGGTTTTGTATGTTGGCATTGAAACTTGTACCGAATATTCGCCATAAGGCACGTTTTCAATGGTATAAGAACCATCAAAATCGGTTTTGGCTTTTAACTCAGTGGTGAATTGTACCAATGCACCAATCATGGTTTCTGTCGTTTCGGCATCGGTTACAATACCTTTAACTGTTGCAGTTTGAGCAAATGAATGTGTAAAAAGTATGCAACTGAAAGCAAAAAATAGGATTTGTTTCATAAATTAAAACTAAAAAAGCCCTCTGATGTTTACCAGAGGGCTAATAAATTTACTTGATTATAACTTTTCTTGTAGCGGTATTGTTGTTCTTATCTTTTATAGATACAAAATAAACACCTGCTTTTTCATTCAAATCAATTGTTACAGAAGAAAGCGTGTTTTTAGTAATTACTTTAACAACTTTACCCAAAGAATTGTAGATGGTAATTGTTTCCACATTTTCAACTCCAGTTAACGTAAACTCACCTGTTGAAGGGTTAGGAAAAAGTTGAATAGCATCTAAATTAATGCTTGCAACGCTCATTGAATTTGGGTCACATTCACATGCGTGAAAACCTAAAGATTCCCAGTTGCCCAACCATTGTGGTGTAACACCATCTGCTTGGTAAACAATGTTTCCATTAGCATCTGTTTTTGGAATAGAAGCTGGAATGGAATCCCACTCTAATAAAGGATTAAACGTAACACCTACAGGAGAACCAGAAGGGACATTTCCTTTTTTGATAGATGATTTACGAATCATACTGTGGTTTTCAGTAACCACTTTGTCTAACGGGTTTCCACTTGTACCATTGTATGGCGCAACAGATGTCCAACCATTATAGTTACCACCAGAAACAACATCTGGATCTTCACCAATTTTACCAAACAAATCGATAAGAACAGTTTGATTAGAGTTAGGATTGGTTGCACTTCCTTTAGCTAAAAGTAAAGCATCGTTACCATTGAAATACATTACGTTGTTAGCGCTATAATCAGGACATAAAAATACATCACCTTTTGCTTCTAATTCATCCCAAATTGGTGCATTTTGACCTGTACCATTAGGATCTCTTTTATCAATAACATATACCAAAGTTCCTTTTGCAGGAATGGTTCCACTCAATTGAATGGTTTTTGCATCTGCAGTTCCTTGAGCGCTTGCGGTTGTAGCTCCATTGGAATAACGTTGCAAAAAGTATTGGCTCATGTCCACTGGGCTATTTGTTGGATTATAAATCTCAATAGCTTTGTTGTTTCCGTGTCCTTCTACGTACTCAGAAATAAAAATCTTAGAGCAATCTTGCCCAAAAGAAATTGATAATGCTGCAAAACAGCCGAAAGAAAGTATTGCTTTTTTCATATAAAGGAATTTAATAAAATTGCGAATAGATAACTACGATGAAAGTAATAATAGGATGTAGCATTTGTTTTGTTAAAACACAATAAACTAAGGCTTAATTTGGATCTAACAGCCTTTGTATTTTGTAGTGTAAACATTACTTTTTCATCATACAAATAATTTTTTCTGAAATGGTTTCAACATTATTGGAATGTATCAAGGACAACACAACAGAAATTTCAATGCAAAATTAAGCAATATTATTCAACCAGCAAAAAAAGAATTATTAACAGATGGTTACAATTTATTTACATTCTTAACAGATGGCTTTTTCCATTTAATGATAAATAAGCAGAATGCAAGAGCTGTCCAGAATGAAAAAAGAGCATAAACCAATGATACTTTTCCAAAATCGGGTTGGTGCATAATGGAACCAGCAACTAAAAAAGCAATAGTTGTATTATGTACTGCAGATTCGGTTGAAATGGTAATTTGATTTTTTTGTCCTAGCTTAAAAACGGATGCAATACCAAAACCTGTTAACAAGCACAAAACATTTAAAAGCAAAGCATAGGGTAAAATTTCTCCAATTTCATGCATAGTAACACCCGCTTCTTGGTTGGTACCTATAAATTTTAGTAAAAACACACATCCTAATAAAACAATTGATATGGGTTTGGTGATTTTAGCAATCTTTTGAGCTGTATTTACTTTCCATTTTCTAAATGCGATGCCCATTCCAACTGGAATCAACGTGACCATAAAAATCTCGCGCATGGTC
This sequence comes from Crocinitomicaceae bacterium, assembly GCA_041392275.1. Taxonomy (GTDB): domain Bacteria; phylum Bacteroidota; class Bacteroidia; order Flavobacteriales_D; family Crocinitomicaceae; genus Taishania. Next base: position 87,694 of record JAWKMK010000003.1, read on the forward strand.
TCAAAAAATGGTAGATGAAACGTATTGCCAGCACCATAAAACAAATGCAATGATAAGTTGACAATTAACGGGATGGTGAAAATTGTTAACACAGAATTGATGGTGGTTAAAACGATGGATAACCCTACGTTACCACTAAATAAATAGGTGATGTAACCAGCAGTTGTTCCACCTGGACTTGCAGCCAATAATATTAAACCTATTTTTATATAAAGTGGAAGGTCAAAAATGGTGCTAATTCCGAATGCAATTAGTGGTAAAAGGAGCATTTGTGAGCTTAGAGCCACAAGAAGTGCTTTTGGTTTTAAAAACACTTCTTGTAAGTCTCTAAAAGTAAGTGATATACCTATTCCAAACATGATTAGAATAAGTACTACCGTTATTAATAAATCAATTGTTGCCATTGATTTTAGTGCATCAATTAGCTATTGCCATCGAGTTTAAATGTGTATTGCAACATCAATGTGCGAGGCGATTCTATTTTCAACGGTCGTAAAGAGTATGATTTATTCAATAAATTGGCGCAAATCACTGCAATTTTATGCTGCGGAGTAATGGCATAGGAAATACGTGCATCAAAAATCCATACGCCTTTTTGGTTTGCTTTGAAATAATCCATATAACGTAAACTTTGCATAAAAGGACCAGATGTTGCATCTTCCAATTCTTTTATTACTCTGTCCATGTTTTCCATTTTACTGAAATATTTAACACTTCCTCCAAAAGCTAATTTATTAAACAAGGTCCATTCCATATCAATTTTAACATTGTGTAAGAAACGGTATTTCAAAATGCGTTTAGATGGGTCTAAAGATGTTGAATCGTAGCTATACACTTTGTTGGTAATTACAGAGTCAACCCCATAAACATAATTGGGGCTTAACGTTTTAGGTAAAATGTAATTGTATCCAATCATAAACACCATGTCTGCTTTTTTACCCAATTGTGCTTTACCTGTAAAAGAAGCATCAATACCCACAACTCTAGATCGACCTGTGTTTAAGAACTTAAATCCAAAAGCATCGCTTAGCGTAACGAAGGAAGAACCCCAATATCCAAACAAATATTCTATGGTGTTTTTATATTCTTGCCAATAACCAGCAACATCCACATAACCATAAATGCTACCAAGTTTTAATCCTTGTTTTACACCAATTTCAGCATTCCAGCTACTTTCTGGTTTTAGATGAGGGTTTGCAAATACTCCAAAGTTTCCAACTCCTGTGCGGATAAAGCGCTCTGTGATAGTTGGGAAACGGTATCCTTGTCCATAAGATGCTCTAAAATAGGTTTCTTGAAACACACGTACGCTTGCACCAGCTCTAAAAATTGGTTTTAAAGCTGTGATAGAATCATTGACTTGAAAATATTCCAATCTACCACCAATTGAAAGGTTTAATAACTTAAAGAATTTCTTTTCAACTTGTGTATAGGCAGAAATATTTAAGAAATCATTATTTGGCGTTCCACCTCCCACATACATCTGTGCATAAGAATCGGTGTATTTACCTGTTAATCCAGCAATAATATCAATTCCTTTTAGCCATGGAATGGTTTTTTGAAACATGTAGTCACCATAATACGTCGTAGATCTGTTCGATTGGTTGGCAGTCATTACGTTATCCGCATATAAAACACGTGTACGTAAGAAATGTTTACCTCCTGTTTGAGATATATAGCTTAAAAATGGGTCAACATTAAACAAAAATTGGTTTTGTAAAAATACAGCTCCTGGATATCCTTGGTATAAACCTGATGAATCATTCAACCAAGCAAAAACGAGTGGAGATTCAGCATACATAAAGTTTCCATTAACACCATAGCTCAACCCTCTTAAACGTTTACTTCTGTGACGAATGTTAAAGTTGATACGTGCACGTTGTGAAGTCATTTTTCTTTCCGAAAAATTTGAGATAGTATCAGGTGAAAAAACATCTACTAAAGAATCTTGTACAGGAGGTCCCATGTATCCATGATCGTAATTAAAGTTACCACCAATTACAATGTCCCAGTTACCTGCCATGCGTGAATGTAAGAAGTTTACACCAGCAATTAATGGGGGCAATTTCCACCATGTACCACCTTCAATGTTGGGTTTAGAATAAAATCCACTGTAAACATTTACCTTCGTTAATGGTTTTAATTTAGGATATGCCGTGCGAATATGGATGGCACCTGACAACGCACTACTTCCTGAAAGCACCGAAGATGCACCTTTAATTACCTCAATTTGATGGATGTTTTCAACTGGAATAAAGCCCCATTCAGGTCTACCTGCATCTCCAGACAACATTGGCATATCGTCAATAATTTCACGCAACTTTAGAACCCACACCAAAAGTAAAACCACTACCTCCACGAATTTGAGGCTCACCATCCAAAATATTCAATCCTGGTGTTTGGTCCAAAGCTGTTTCAATGCTTCGGTGTTTTTGCTTTCTATTAATTCTGGCTTGATGATTTCTTAAAGAGTTTCAGCTTTTCACTATTATCAAGTAATCACCAACTTTAATTTCTACTCCTGAATTTGAGTGACTATTGGGAAAAGTTGAAAATCAACCACTTTTGCTTCGCCGCAACAACATCAACACTCTACAGTATCTGTAACCATTCCAGAATAACGGTAAATTAAAATTGCTTTTCCAACAGGAACTTCAATCAAATAATTACCTTCTTCGTGATAAGCACCAAGTGTTACATCTTGTTTATAGATTACCGTTGCGCCGAAGATAGGCTTGTTATCTTGATCGGTTACTTTACCTACCACTTTTGCACTTTGTGCCAATAAGTTAGCAGGAAACACAAATTGCTAATAAGAATAACTGTTTCATAGAATGATGTATTAAAAAAGTCCCTCACTTCAAAAGGAAGATAAGGGACTTCAAAAATATAAAAATTTTTACTGTTTGATAATTCTAATTGTTTTTGCGTCGTTTTCTTGTTTCAATTGCAACAAGTAAATTCCACTTTCAACATTCGATAAATCAATTGTAGCTTCAGTAGAGCTTGTTCTCCAGTGCTTACAACTTGTCCTGTTGTTGCAATAACAACATACGTTGTAGTTGCTACTAAATTATCAACTTTAATCTCAATCCACTAGTTGATTTGGATAAAACCGTTAATGCAGATCAAAGTTGCAACTTCTTCAACACCCGCACAAGCATCTATAGTGATGGTTGCTGCTACAAGCTATACGTTGTTGCAGCATCTGTGTATGAATAAGTAACGGTTGCAGTCTCTCCATTTGGATAAGCTGCAGGTTAAAAATACTAGCTCCAACACCTGTTCCAGAATAAGAACCACCTGTTGGAGTTCCGCCAGTTAACATATAAGCTGTTGTGTAAGTACAAACCGTTGTTGGAGTTAATACTAAACCAACTGTTGGTAAATCATTGATTGTAATTGTAGATGTATGTGTTGCAGATGGACAAGAACCAGAAGCTTCAATGCTTGCTTTCAGTATAAGTACCAGCGTCACTAAGTGATAAATCTATAATACCATTGTTTGGATTAATTACCAAACCTTGCTGGAGTTGATGAAAACACACCAGCATTAGCTCCTACAGCTAACTTGGCGCAGGGTCTACTGCATCTACACAGTAACTTGCTTGTGCGTAGTTGAAATCTGCACTTGGAAAGTTGATGTCAAAAAGTTACATTCACAGTTGTTGTTGAATATAAACAAGCAACTGCATAAACAATTGCATAAGTATTCTTTCAGAACTACCAGCCACGTTGATTTCACCTGTTGAAGTGCTTACAAAAGTTAAACCAGCTGGTGAAGAAGAAAATGTTCCACCATTTGTTGCTACAGTTGGAGTTTGGTTACCACCTGTCATACAAATTGTATTAGAAGGATAGTTGAACGTTGAATTTTCTGCAGCAACAATTGTAATTTGTTTTGTACTAGTGTTTGGACACGCACCATTTGTTGTGTGTGTTACAGTGTAAGTTCCAGGCGTACTAGCTGCTAAATCAATTTCTCCAGTTGTTGAATTAGCAAAAACCAAACCTGTTGTTGAGCTATAAGAACCTCCAATTACAGCAGTAGGAACAGGATTTGCACTATTGGAACAATAACTAGCATTTGGATAATTAAATGTAGCATTGTCTAAAGCGGTTACAGTAATGTAGTTATTGTATGTTTTTGTTCTACTACCATATTGATTGGTAATCGTTAAAGTTGCATTGTATGCACCTGGTGTGCTGTAAGTTACCGATGGAGTTGCAGAAGTACTAGTTGCAGGAGAACCACCTGGGAAAGACCAAGAATAAGAAGTAACTCCTGAATTAATTACAGATGTATTGGTGAAATTAACAGATGAACCTGCACAAACAGTTGTGTTTGAAACATTAAATGAAGGTTCGTTGTAAATTAATTCTACATCATCCACCCAAACATAATCGTCTGCAGCTCCTCCACCTGGTGTTGCATTTGTTGAAAATGTTACCAACAAGTATTGAATGGAAGAAGCAGGTCCACTGTAATTAAATGGGACAGCTTTTCTAACCCAAGTATTATTAGTTTTAGGGTAATCCAAAACAGCCGTTGCAACCACATGTTGTGAAGATGTAGTTGTTTCAGGGTCTTGATAATTGTAATTATCGTGTAATGTTGCTTTCATACGTGCATTTTGGTTGTGACCATTTGGAACGAATTTTACCCAAAATACAATAGAATCAGGAAAAGCAGTCATTGCCTCAGAAAAATTTGCATCACCAGTTACGGTATAGTTATGGTTTGCTAAGTCTGAAGCATTGATACTCCCCATATTAACTCTTCCTAAGGTTAAAACTCCGTTTGCTTTAACCCCTAAAACAGAACGTGAATTCAAACGTACACTGTGTGTTCCTGTTGAGCCAGGTCTAACATCTGTAGAATTTTGCAATTGATTAGCAGCGTTTCCATTTAAACCTCCACTTGCAGTTAAGAAACTGTTCCAATTTACAGGTTCTGACCCACCAGAAACATTTTCCCAATTTTCAAATCCTGCATTACCAATTTGAGTTTGAGCATTTAATGTAAGCCCAGTAGCAATTGATAAAATTGATAAAACTATTTTTTTCATAAAATAAAATTTATTTGTGTTGGCAAATGTATGTAACTTTTACTCAAATCAACAAAATTTTAACATTTTTACTTGTTAACACATTGATTGTCAATAAAATAATATAAAAATAGCAAAACAAAATTCGATATTTCTTTGATTTTCTTCTTTTTTAGTTAGTTTTGACAATCTCTAAATTAACTTTTTTGTATATGGGAAATTCGTGGAAAGCCAAAAAATCAATAGCTAGCTTACAGCAAGAGGCATCAAGTGGTAATGCATTAAAACGTTCGTTAAGCTCTGCTTCATTAGTAGCGCTTGGTATTGGAGCCATTATTGGTGCAGGTTTGTTTTCATTGACAGGTATTGCAGCTGCAGAACATGCGGGACCAGCAGTTACGTTGTCGTTTGTATTAGCAGCAGTTGGTTGTGGTTTTGCAGGTTTGTGTTATGCTGAATTTGCATCAATGATTCCTGTTGCCGGAAGTGCCTATACTTATTCTTATGCAACTATGGGTGAGTTTATTGCTTGGTTTATTGGATGGGATTTAGTTTTAGAATATGCTCTTGGCGCTGCCACGGTAGGCGTGAGTTGGTCTAAATACCTCAATCAATTGTTGGAATCGTATGGAATGGGATTACCCGAAAATTTAATTAATGGACCTTTTGAAGGAGGAATTATTAATCTTCCAGCTATTTTTATTGTTTCATTGCTTTCACTAGTATTGATTCGTGGTACAAAAGAATCTGCAGTAGTCAATAATATTTTGGTGATTTTAAAAGTTGCTGTGGTATTGTTGTTCATTATTTTAGGATGGGAATACATTGATCCGTCTAATCATCAACCTTTTATTCCTGCAAATGATCCATCAAAACCAGATTTTGGAGGAATGCCTGGAATTGCTGCTGGTGCTGCTATGGTGTTTTTTGCTTTTATCGGTTTTGATGCGGTATCCACGGCTGCTCAAGAAGCTAAAAATCCACAAAAAGGAATGCCTATTGGTATTATCGGTTCATTAGTTGTTTGTACTATTTTATATGTTTTGTTTTCTTACGTAATGACAGGTTTGGTACCCTATCAAACATTTGCAGGTGACGCATCTCCAGCTGCTACGGCTTTTGCAGCAACACCTTATACATTTTTAAAACAAGGTTTAATTATTGCCATATTGGCTGGTTATACTTCGGTTATCATGGTGTTGTTGTTAGGGCAAAGCCGCGTGTTTTATTCTATGAGTAAAGACGGATTGTTGCCTTCTTTCTTTAGCGATGTACATCCAAAGTTTGCAACTCCTTGGAAAACAAATTTAATCTTCATGGTTTTTGTATCCCTATTTGCAGGTTTTGTGCCCGTAAAAGATTTAGGACACATGGTAAGTATTGGTACTTTATTGGCTTTTTGTTTAGTGTGCGTTGGTATTTTAGTAATGCGTAAAAAAATGCCCGATGCTCCACGTGCTTTCAAAACACCATTGGTTCCATTTGTGCCAATTGCAGGTGTTATTACTTGTGGTTATTTGATGTATTCTCTTCCTCTAGAAAGTTGGTTGCGTTTATTGGTTTGGATGCTAATTGGTTGTGCTGTTTATTTCCTATATGGCTATAAACACAGTAAATTAAGAGCAGAAAACGAAAATAATTCTTCAACCAACGATTAAACAATTTGCTGTAATTGTTTTAAAATTAAATTTAGAATCTTTCTAAATTAACCGATTTTTTATAATTTTGCGATTCGATATAATTCTTAATTATGAAAGTCGTAATAGCTGATGGCAATCATTTAATGCGTATAGGTCTTAGAAACACATTGAACACCAATGCGTCAATTAAAATTGTTGGAGAAGTTGGCTCGTCAAAAGAATTATTGGATTTTATCAAAAAAACAGAAGTTGACATTGTTTTGATAGACTACACCTCTGAGTTTTTTGATATTGATGTTATTCCTAAAATAGTAAGCAAAAATCCATCTACGCATATTGTTGCAATTACTCCCGAACAAAGTGCACAAACACTCATTGATGCATTGCGTTCTGGTGTTCAAAGCTACATCAAGAAAAATTGCGACCTAGATGAAATACTTGAAGCAGTTGTGGAAACCGCAAAGGGTAAAAAGTTTTTCTGCCGTCAAATTTTAGAAACCATTCGTCACTCAGCAATCAATGTAGAAGATATTGATTTTGATTGGTGTACGTGTGAATCAACCTCTTTATCCGAGCGAGAAGTGCAAATCATTAAACGCATAGCAGATGGTATGACCAATGCAGAAATTGCCGAAGAATTGTGCTTGAGTAACCACACCGTAAACACACATCGCAAAAACATACTTTCCAAATTAGGAGTTAAAAATACAGCGGGTATTGTCATGTATGCCGTAAAAATGAACATTGTTTCGCCTAATAAATTCTTATTTGCTTCTGAATAATTTTTCAGAAACTATATCTTCTTTTGATAGAAACTTACCTTCCAATTGCATTCATAAATTCTACTTTAATTTCTTTTTTTACCATTTTTTTGCAACTTTATTTATAATTCATTGGTGAATATTTCTATTTTCGCAAGTTATTAATTGCAGTTTTCTTTTGATTACGCATTCAAAACTTAAATATGAACTACAAAAAAATTAATGTCTTAACGGGTTGGTTGGTTTTTCTAATCGCAACGTTTGTTTATCTTTCAACCATTGAATCAACAGTAAGTTTGTGGGACTGTGGTGAGTACATCATGGCAGCCTATAAGTTGGAAGTAGGTCACCCTCCAGGTGCTCCGTTGTTTATGTTGTTGGGACGTTTGTTTACCTTTTTTGTTAGCGATGTAACCAATGTTGCTGTATGGATTAACACCATGTCGGCACTTTCTAGCTCATTTACCATTCTTTTTATGTTCTGGTCCATTACCTTGTTGGTGAAAAAAATGGTTTTGGAACGCAAAAAAGAACTTTCAAGTGGCGACGTGATCGCTATTATGGGAAGTGGTGTTGTTGGAGCCTTGGCTTATACATTTTCTGATACGTTTTGGTTCTCGGCAGTAGAAGGTGAGGTGTATGCCATGTCATCTTTGTTTACTGCCATTGTGTTTTGGGCTATTTTGAAATGGGACGAGGAAATGGCCCTGTTGCAAGGAGGAAAACTATCCATTGAAGCAGCTCCAAACAGATGGTTGTTGTTCATCTTGTTTATGATTGGTTTGGCTATTGGGGTCCACTTATTGGGTATTCTATTGGTGCCAGCTATCGGATATGTAATCTATTTCCGTTTGTGGAAAGAAATTAAAGCTAAAACATTTATCTTAGTTGGTATTATCTCGGTTGTTGTTTTAGGTGTTATTCAAGAAGGAGTTATTCCTGGAACAATATCTTTTGCTTCTTCGTTTGAGATTTTCTTTAGAAATTCAATAGGTTTACCGTTCTTATCGGGTACCATTTTCTTCTTTGCCTTGTTGATTGGTGGATTGATTTATGGTGCACGCTATGCCCGTAAAAAAGGAAAAACAGTATTGTACAACAGTATTTTTGCTTTGATTTTCTTATTTATTGGCTATGGTTCTTTTGCCGTTATCGTGATTCGTTCCAATGCAGATACACCAATGGACCAAAACAACCCAGAAAACTTGGTGAACTTACGTTCCTACTTAAAACGCGATCAATATGGTGCTGCTCCACTTTTATCTGGACCTTATTGGAATTCTAAAGAATTAGGCGGACGTTTTGATGGAGATGGAACTTGGGATGCTTATGCAGACCGTTCTGGTTGGGGCGATAGAGATGCTGTTTATCAACGTCGCTTTATTGCTCAAAAAAATGAACAAAACCTTAAAACATTTTTGAAAAAAGAAGATGCAGAGAAATATGCCAAAGAAAATGGAGCTGAGGTTAAAGAATTGTTTTACGAAGTAAATGCTGATTCACGTTTAAAATCAGAACCAGCTTATCAGCAATCTACTATTTTCCCACGTATGTATAGCCCAGATGAACCGCGTAAAGTGGAGGGGTATAAATATTGGTCCAACTACGATGCTTCACGCAGAGATGGAGAGATGGGGAAAGACAATTTGCCGTTGCCAACTTTTGGTGAAAACTTGAAGTATTTTTTTAGCTATCAGTGTAATTTCATGTATTTCCGTTATTTTATGTGGAACTTTGCAGGTCGTCAAAATGATATTCAGGGCGATGGTAACCAAATGGCGGGTAACTGGAAATCTGGAATTTCTTTTGTAGACGATGCACGCCTAGGCGATCAATCTAAAGCACCTTACTATACAACCAATAATAAATCCAATAACAGCTTGTTTTTCATGCCACTCATTCTTGGGTTGATTGGTTTATTTTTCCATGCTTATCGTTCTCCTAAAGATGCATTTGTGGTTTTCTTAGGATTCTTGTTAACTGGTTTGGCAATTGTGGTTTATTTAAATCAAAAGGTTTACGAGCCAAGAGAGCGTGATTATGCGTATGCTGGTTCGTTCTATTTCTTTGCTATTTGGATAGGGTTTGGCGTATATGCACTTTATCATGCATTTACATCGTTTACCAAAGAACATTTCAAAAAAGCTGGAGTGATTGCATTGGCAGGTTTGGTGTTGTTCTTCATTTTTGACTTAGGAAGTGAAGCTTCTAACCCTAACACACGCGCGTGGTTGGTAATTGCATTGATTGGTTTGTTGATGCTTGGTATCATGCGAGCTCTGGGTAAAGTATTAAAAAGTGAAAATACAGGGGCAGTGCTTGCAACGGTGCTTGGACTTATTGCTCCAGTGATTATGGGGGCTCAAGAGTGGGATGACCACGATAGAAGCGGAAAAACTACAGCGCACGATGTTGCCTACAATTACATGAGTTCGGTTTCTCCAAACGGAATTATTTTTACCAATGGTGATAACGATACCTTCCCATTGTGGTATATTCAAGAAGTTGAAGGTTTCCGCTCGGATGTGCGTGTATGTAACTTATCGTTGATGCAAACAGATTGGTACACCGAACAAATGATGCGTAAAAGCTATGAATCGGATCCGTTGCCAATCAAGTTTACAAGAGATCAAGTGTTGATGTATACAGGTGGCACCGACCAAATTCAGTTTGTTACTTTAACCGATTTGTATTTCTCTAATTCGGCATCGGCTGAAACATTGCGAAGCGTCATTGAAATGCGATTGAAAAACAATAAATCAGCAGCAATTAATGCGATTAATGGTTTTGCTTCTTCTATGTCAACAGTAATTGGAAGTTTAGAAGTAACACAACCTGGGGCAATTCAACGAGTTAACCAATTGAAAGCTATTTTGGTTAGACCGGCTCAAGATGCTGATTTAGTAAACGATATCCATGCACGTTTCACTGCAATGCGCGAAATATTTAATGCGTTGCAAAATCGTGTTATCACAGCCAATGAAAGTGCAATTCAAGGGGTTCAAAATGGATTGCAACAATTAAATGCAGGATGGGAATCTATGGATTTAACAGAGGTAATGGCATTTGTACGTAACGATGCTAATATGTTGACAACGCAAGCAAATACTTTCCGTTTCTTCCCTACCAACACGTTCTCTTTAAAAGTAAATAAAGAAAACTTATTGAAATCGGGGGTTGTACCATCCAATACAGATAAATCAAAAATCATGGACCAAGTGCAGTTTAAATTATCTGCACGAGCAATTACTCGCGAAGAAATCATGATGTTGGATGTATTGGCAAACAACGATTGGAAACGTGGAATTTATTTCTCAAGTCCTTATGGAAGCAATGTTTCTAAAGCGTTGTTAAATGCGGGGGCATTGAAACAAACAGGTTCTACTTATGAAGTGAATCCTATTCAACAAGAAGCGCCAATGGATGTTGAAGAAATGTATGAAAGTTTGATGAAAAAACAACATTTTGGCAACATGAAAGATCCAAACGTGTTGACAGATTACTACGCTCGTCGTCACGTTGTTCAATACAGAAGTCAATTTGCTTCATTGGTGAAATACTATTTGAATAGCAATGATAATATCAAACGAGCACAATCGTATCCAGAAGAATACTTAAAAACAAGTGCTCAAGCTGGAAATGCGGATGCTGCTAAATTGTTAGAATTGCGTAAAAATGCAGATCAAACTATTGCTGAGAACAACAAGCATATTTCAGCATTGTTGAATAGAGCAGAAGAAGTAATGCCAATTGATGTGGTGTTGGATAGTGGAGAACCAGGTGCAGTTGGATCATTCAAATACCAAGGTTCAGAATATCCACGTTATTCAGATGGTGTTGTTTCTGATTTCGTAGAAATGTATTACAGTGCAGGCGATAAAAAACAAGGCGATGCATTGGGCTTAAAAATGGAAAAACAATTGCGCCAAGCTATTGAATATTTCTTGACATGTCCAGAATACATTGTGCTTTCGTCCAACAACCAACCACATTTGTTTAGTGCATTGGATGCGTATTTGCAAATATTTGCTGCTTCCAATGCTGTTTCTGGAAACCCAACAGGCGAATTGGCAAAACAAACTAAAAAATACGTGGATGATTTGTTGCAATCTAAATTCAAGACCTTGTATAGCAAGTTAGAAGCTTCTATTGCTGATGTTAGCGAGAATAGAAAAGCAAGCAAAGCAGTTGACTTCATGTCATTAAAAGACTATATTGAAGCATTAATGGATAGCTATAGTTTAGGTGGAGGCACAGAAGCAGCCACTGTAAACCCATCCAACGTTGATTTTAATCAATTGATTGAAGAGCAGAATAAAAAAGATTCTGTTGTTCAACCTTAAAAATACATAAACATGTTTCGATCCCCCAAAATTCTTAGAAGGCTATTTCCTTTAAGGATTTGGGGGATTGTTGTTTATGAACCCATCGTTTTTTTAACTTTTGACGACGGCCCCAATCCCGATATCACGCCATGGGTGCTTGAATTCTTAAATAAGGAACAAATTAAAGCCACGTTTTTTTGTGTGGGTGAGAATGTCCAAAAACATCCTGATTTATACAAACAATTAATTGCAGATGGACACCAAGTTGGAAATCACACGATGAATCATTTAAACGGTATGAAATGCGCTAATGAAGTGTATTTAAACTCCATTGAGCAAGCAACAGCTTACATTAATTCAAAGTTGTTTCGTCCGCCTTATGGACGTTTACCTAAAAAGTTGGATAAAATCATTGCCCAACGCTATAAAATTATAATGTGGTCGTGGTTATCTAAAGATTACGATAATACGGTTGCAACTCAAAAAATCATTGCAGCAGCCCAACAAATTAAGCCTGGGGACGTGTTGGTGTTTCACGATAATAGTAAAACTAAAGAACGATTGAAAGAGGTGTTGCCTCCAATTGTTCAACTATTAAAAACAAAAGGCTTTCAATTTCAGATTATAGCGTAAGATTTATTTCTTTTTACGCTCCACTAATGCCAAATCAGTTAGAATTTGCATTTCATAACCTTGATTGTCCATGTGGTTTACAAATTGCACCATTAATTCTTTACCCAACGCTTTTTTACCTTCGTTTCTTAAGTATTTAATGGTGGCATCTTCTTTTTGAATAGAAAGAGCAGCTGTATAACCATCTTTTGCAACGTTTTCACCAACAATTAAGAAATGATAAGGTCCATTGTCAACAAAACCTTGAAAAGTAACGGCAAAAGGACCCTGTTGCTTCAATACCAAAAATGCTTCTGTTGGGTCGTGAGTAACATTGTTGATTTTTTTATACGCCGCGTTAATCAACCCTTCTTCATAGTCCGATATGCGTTCTTTGGATTGAATTACATCTCCTTTTTCGTTATAAAACGATACTTCTTCAGAAAAATAAGCCGTTTGATCAATTATTTTTTCTTCCAATTTTTTGCTAGCAAACAACAATCCTTTGTCATAATAAAAATGAATTTTGGGATTGGTAACTGTTTTGGCGTTGTATTGTTTTACTTCAACTTTTGCAATGGTGTCTTGGCTTGCCATATATGCAATTGCGCTGATAGAAGTTCCATCTTCTTTTGAATAATTTAAACTCTCAATGCGAGACAATTTATCCAATTGCTGGTCAATAGCTGCCATTTTATCATCTTGTGAATTGGCTGCAATTGTTGGACCGTCATTACTGGTAGTAGCGGCAGATTGCTCTACTTCTTTAGAGGTTGTGCTTTTGCAAGCAACTAATGCAACGATTAAAAGTGAAGAAACAATAATTGATTTCATAATTCTTAGCTGATTTGAGTTCAAATATAACTAAAAATCACAACCTGTAAGTTGTAATTTTGATAGTATCCTATAAAACGAAAAGGTAACGAACTTTATTGCCCGCTACCTTTCTTGAGATTTATAATTGAAAACTTTGGTTTAGTTACGAAGGATTTTTCCAAATTTCACTAAACTCTGAAGTCGTTCCAATGTTTTAGGCTCAGCACACAACTCTAAAAAGGCTTTACGTTCTAAATCCAATAGATATTGTTCTGAAACTACGGTGTTTTCAGATAAATCACCTCCACACAATACAAAACCTAATTTCTCAGAAATCAATTGATCGTGTTCTGAAATGTATTTTCCTGATGTCATTGAGTTGGCACCTACATACACAATTCCCAATCCTTCTTGACCCACAACGGTGATGTTTTTCTCACGTTTTGGTGCAATGTAACCTTTGTTTGCCATTTCCAATGCAGCTTGTTTTGCACGAGTTAATTGGTGACTACGGCTAACCACAACTTCATCTGTTCCAGGTCTTAAATAACCTAATTCAAATGCTTCGTATGCCGACGTTGAAACTTTGGCTTGTCCAATAGTCAAGAAACGATCTCTGAAACGATTGATTTTAATATCGCCTTTTTTCATATCGTCTGAAAAGCGTTTTGCGAATTCTTTGGAACCACCTCCACCAGGAATTAGTCCAACACCAAACTCTACTAAGCCCATGTACAATTCAGCATGCGCCACCACCTTGTCAGAATGCATTGACAACTCGCATCCGCCACCTAAAGCCATGTTGTGAGGTGCAACAATTACTGGAATGTTAGAATAACGCACACGCATCATGGTGTCTTGGAATGCTTTAATGGAGAAGTTCAATTCATCAAAATCTTGTTCGGCAGCCATCATGAAAATCAATCCCACATTAGCTCCAGCAGAGAAATTTTGACCGTTGTTTGAAATCACCAACCCTTTGTAGTTGCTCTCGGCTAAATCAATTGCTTTGTTGATTCCCTCAATGACTCCACCTCCAATGGTGTTCATTTTTGTGTGGAATTCGAGGTTCAAAATACCATCGCCTAAATCAACAACCGTTACGTCTGAATTGCCCCAAACTTTTTTCTCACTGCGCAATGCTTCTAAATCAACCAAGTTTTCTGTACCAGGAATGATTTGATAACTTTTCGTTTGGATGTCGTAAAAATAACGTTTACCACCTTCTGATTTGTAGAATGAATTAAAGCCAGCAGCTTTCATGTCTTCTACCCAAAGTGCCGCTTTTTTGTTGTTTTTAGCAATTAATTTCAAACCTTGCTCAATACCAATCAAATCCCATGTTTCAAACGGCCCAAGTTCCCAACCAAAACCAGCTTTAATTGCATCGTCAATTTTATACAAATCATCTGCAATTTCTGGTACGCGGTTACTCACATAAGCAAACAAACCACCAAATAGTTGATTGAACAATTTACCAGCCGCATCTTGCCCCATAAACAACATTTTGGTACGTTGTTTCAAATCTTCGATAGGTTTCACCATTTCAAGCGTAGCAAATTTTACTTTTTCTTGCGAGCGGTATTCCAACGTATTCAGGTCTAGCACCATAATTTCACTGCTGCCGTCTTCTTTTTTCACTTTTTTGTAGAACCCTTGACCAGCTTTTGCACCAATCCAACCGTTTTCTACCATTTTAGTGATATAGTCGGGCAATTCAAATAATGCTTTCTCTTCATCGTTCGGGCAATTGGCTTTTAACCCATTGGCAACATGCACCAAGGTATCCAAACCAACCACGTCGCAAGTTCTAAATGTTGCCGATTTTGGTCGCCCCATCACTGGACCTGTTAATTTATCTACTTGTTCAACCGTTAAGCCTGCTTCTTTAATTACATGAAACAATGCCATAATGGAGTAAACCCCAACGCGGTTAGCAATAAATGCTGGTGTGTCTTTACATAAAACCGTCTTTTTACCTAAATAGCGACTTCCAAAATCCATTAAGAAGTCAACAATTTCTGTTTTTGTTTCAGGAGTCGGTATGATTTCCAATAATTGTAAATAGCGTGGAGGGTTGAAGAAATGCGTTCCTAAGAAATGTGCTTTAAAATCATCACTTCTTCCGTCCAACATTAAATGAATTGGAATACCAGAGGTGTTGGATGAAATAATAGTTCCAGGTTTACGGAATTTCTCAACATTTTCAAACACTTGTTTTTTGATGTCTAAACGTTCTACCACAACTTCAATCACCCAATCACACGATGCAATTTCTTTTAAATCGTCATCAAAATTTCCTGTTTTAATGCGTTGTGCAAACGATTGCAAATAAATTGGCGATGGATTTGACTTTAACGTTGCTTGCAATTCATCGTTTACAATTCTGTTGCGTACAACTTTATCTTCTAAAGTTAAACCTTTTGCTTTTTCTGCATCGTTTAATTCTCTTGGAACGATGTCCAATAAAACAACTTCACAACCAATATTTGCAAAATGGCAAGCAATTCTAGAGCCCATTACTCCAGAACCTAAAACGGCTACTTTTTTAATTATTCTGCTCATTTTTAATGTTATTTATTTTTATTTTCTTGAATTTCACTGTCAATTAAATCGTCTATTTTTTGAATCACTTCAAAAAACACTTTTAATTTCGATGAGGAAATATTTTCTACTACTTTGTTATTAAAATCAACTAAGAAATTGCGCACTTCTCGGCGAGTGTCAACACCACTTTTAGTTAGGAAAATTAAAACTTTACGTTTATCATTACCCTCTTCTTTGCGTTCAATTAACCCTTTTTCTTCCATCGTTTTTAAGGTGCGAGAAAGTGATGTGGCTTGCATTCCCATACGCGGCCCCAATTGCGTGCTGGGCGTACCTTCTTTATCGATGTTCATTAAAATAAATCCAATGGACATTGTGAGACCGTGTTCCAACGCTTTTTGGTTATACATTCTTGACAGCTTGAACCAAGCCGAACGAATGGAAGAATCTATGATTAATTGATTGATGTCTGACATTAAGTTACATTTAACAATGCTAAAAGTAACAAAATATTTTATGCGAGCATAATATTTTTAGAAAAATTATGGTTTGATTTAGCGAATTGCACGCGCATTGAATAAAACATAACCAAAGCTTATTTGAAAAGCGTATGGAATATGTTGTTTTGGGAAATAATTAAAAGTGGCGCGTAAGGGTCCAACCGGCGAATGATAGATAATAGATGCAGAGGCAACAAAGGATTCTCCTTTAAATGGTTTGGCATATCCAAAAGTTCCATCGTCGTTTTTTACCAAAGCTCGGAAGGGTTGATAATAATAGCCATCAGCACGAATATCTAATACTTTTTTAATTGTAAACACTAAATTTAAACCTGCACCTACATACTGTGGGCTTCTAAACTCTGACATAAAATACGTAGCCATATCGGGCAATGGTGTATAAGCATTCAGTGATAGTAAAGAGGCTGTATAGTTGGAAAACAAGGATTGTGAGTTGAAAACAGCATTTCCGTGCAACCCAAGATGAAAAAACTTTAAGCTAACAGGATAGGATTGAAATTCTCCTGAAATACTAATCCATGAGTGGTATTTATAATTGTCAAATGGAATGGGCGCAGTTGTACCCGATTTTGAATGCTCTCTACCATTGATGTAGCGAATTTTTAAAGCAGCAAAATGACCAGAAGTTGCAAATTGTTTTCTATTCAATGTGTTTTGAACCAACTCCCAACTAGCAGTAAAACCTTGAAATTGAGTAAAATCGGTAGTGTCAGCATTTGTGAAGTTTTTATCCTGGTAATAGCGGTCTTCTAATAAAAAATAACGTCCACCAAACGTACTTTTAATAGAATTCCAAATAGGTTGTTTAAATTCTAATCCTGTATACATTTCATTTTGTACAAGAAACGAAGGACGTTCAGGTGCAAAAAAGGTGGCAAAGCTTCTAAAGTAATCCAATTTATTTAACACAAAATTCCCCGAAATATTGACAGGATAAGTAGAAGGAATGTCCATACCAACTTCTGTTTTTACTGAGGTGTAGAATTTTCCAAAATAGGAATTGGCATATACCTTGGCAGCTACCTTACCAATATGACTGTAGGAAACACCAATAAATCCTGTGTTTACAGCACGTGTAGAAAAATGTCCTCCTATTTCAAAATTAAAGTCTTTGGCTTTATTTACGGTTAAATCTAAATTATAAGTGCTGTCTTGTTTTAAACTTAATGTTGGAAACAAGAAACCAATTTGAGGTGTTGCCCGCAATCTAAAATAACGGCGCTCAAATACTTTTGCATTTACCTTCTCTTCCTTTCGGCGTATCATCGAGTTTTTTGCAAAACTAAATGGCTTTTGCTTGCGCATATTGGTGGTGACACTGGAAATTTGAACAGGAATAATTTTATTTCGAAAGGCAGCTCTACGTTGTTGCAATTCTTCTTTACTTACTCTTCTGGTTGTATGTTGCAAAATGGAATCAATATAGGGTTGGGCTTGTCGATAACCTTCTGCTATAATTTCTGCAGCATCTTTAAATTCAAATGTAGTTGATTTAATATCAGGTTGAATCAAAATTCCACTTTCACACGGAATGGTATAGTTGGAATAAAACATCAACATATTGGAAATCTGACTAATGATATTATTGCGTTTGGGTTTTGGATTGTTGTAAGAAACATTGCTTCCAATAATATAGTCAACGTTAAAATCATTAAACATTACATCTGCTGGAAAATTGTTGTAAAGTCCCCCATCAAATAATAAGGTTTTATTGACTTCAATTGCTTCAAAATAAAATGGATAGGTCATGGACGCGCGTATGGCTTGGTTGAGTTTTCCAGAACGAAACACCACCGATTTTTTGTTGGCAATATCCGAAGCAACACAACGATAGGGAACAAACAAACTGTCAAAATTATTGTGGACCATTTCTCCAACGGGACCGTATAATTCCAACAACTTATAATCCACATACGCCGATGAACGGTAATGAGTGGGAATAGACGTAAGAATGGAACTATCAATGGCAATTCCAAACTTAAACATAGCGGCATTCTCATCCGACTCACGATAGGCAAATCGTTGGTGTGTTTCAATTTGCCCCGTAGCCATTTTCAAAAAAGCATCCGATTTGGCAAAAGCTTCAATTTCTTCGGGACTATATCCTGCAGCATACATTCCACCCACCAATGCCCCCATGGATGTTCCTGAAATATAATCAATAGGAATTCCATTTTCTTCCAATGCTTTGATTACACCAATATGCGCCAAACCAGTAGCACCACCACCACTTAAAACCAATCCAATTTTTTCTTGCCCCAACATAAAAAATGACTGGGTAAACACAACAATTGCAAAAAGATGGCGGAATATTGCTTTCAATTTCTTTCTTTTGTACAAATTTATATAAATTTAATTGAAAAAAACGTGAGCAAGTATAGTCGCCCTTCAAATCCTAATGAAAATCTTTTAGTAACCATCAAAACCTTGTTTGGTTTAGAAAACGTTTTAAAAGAGGAACTTATTGAGTTAGGTTACAGCAATATTGTTGTACTGAATCGTGCGGTTCAATTGGAAGCATCGTGGAAAGATGTGTACAACATGAACCTTAACTTGCGTTGCGCCCTTTCTATTTTGGTGGAAATTGCGTTTTTTAGAATTCGCGATGAGCAAGATTTGTACAAACAAGCAAAAAAAATAGATTGGACAGCATATTTTGATGAAAATAAAACGTTTGCCGTAAAAGGTGTGGTGATGTCGCACTTGTTTCGTCATACTAAATTTCCGTTTTTGTTGCTAAAAGATGCTATTGTTGATGTTTTTCGTGATAAAACAGGCAAACGCCCGGATGTAAATGCAAAAAATCCGCAAGTGCATATTGATGTGCATATCAACGAAGATAAAGTTATTATTTCACTCAACTCTAGTGGCTTGCCTTTGTATCAACGTGGTTATCGCGACGATACGGGTGATGCTCCACTCAACGAGGTGTTGGCTGCCGGTATGATTCGTTTGGCAAAATGGGATAAAAAAACACCATTAATTGATCCGTTTTGTGGTTCTGGAACAATTTTAATTGAAGCAGCCTTGTATGCTTCGGGTATTCCGTCCACTATTGAGCGTCAGCATTATGCATTTAAAAATTTCTCCAATTTTGATGAAAAATCGTGGAATGAGCTTTACCAAAAAGCAGTAGAAACATCCCGTTCTGTACGCAAATTACCAGTGCAAATCATCGGTTCCGACATTAGTTCTGAAATGATGTTAAAGGCTAAAAGAAATTTAAGAAGATTGAGCATAGGCCGTTTTGTTGAGGTGAGCACGCAATCGTTTGATGAAGTTAAAAACCCTGGTTTTGAAAAAGGAA
Source organism: Crocinitomicaceae bacterium (assembly GCA_041392275.1). Lineage (GTDB taxonomy): Bacteria > Bacteroidota > Bacteroidia > Flavobacteriales_D > Crocinitomicaceae > Taishania. The sequence goes on from JAWKMK010000003.1 coordinate 107,271, forward strand.
TGGTTATTACCAACCCGCCTTATGGTGAGCGTATGGGCGATAACATCCCAGATTTATATGCACGCATTGGCGATTGGATGAAAACCGAAATGCAAGGTTTTGATTGCTGGTTGATTTCTTCTAGCGAGGAAGGATTGAAAACGGTAGGTTTACGACCAGAAGCAAAAATCAAATTGTTTAACGGTAGTTTGGAATGTAGTTTTAGAAAATATAGCATTTATGCAGGTTCAAAACGCGACCAATACCAAAACAACGAAAGTAAATGAACGTTTTAATTGTAAACACATCAACAGGATGGGGAGGGTTGGAAATGAACGTTGTCAAATTGGCAACCGAATTGCAACAACACGGCATTCGTATTTTTATGGTGTGTCAAGAAAATACCACTTTTGCTCAAAAAATTGAGGGCAAATTTGAGTGTGTTTTACAATTAAAAAAAGTCAAAAAATACTTTGATTTCAACAATGCGCAAGTAGTAGCTAATTATTGCAAAACCAACCAAATTACAAAAGTTTTTACTGCTTTTCGTCCTGATTTAGACCTGCTTATGTGGGCAAAGCGTAAAAACAAAGCGTTGAAAATCATACACCAACAACAAATGCAAATTGGTATTCCCAAAAAAGGATTTTTTCAGCGTTTGCGTTTCAAAGCAGTTGATTTGTGGTTGACACCTTTGGAATGGTTGCGACAAGAAGCTTTGGAAAAAACTACACTTGCAGCAGAAAAAATTAGAATAGTTCCTTTAGGTGTGCGCAAAGAACCATTTTTGCAAGAACAACCCTCTAGACAAGCAGCACAACAATTTTTTGGATTTCAATCCGATGCATTTGTAATTGGCGTTTTAGGGCGAATTGATGAAAAAAAAGGACAATTGTTTTTGGTGCAAACCTTAAAAAAACTCATAGATACAGGTGAAAATGTCTTTTTACTCATTGTAGGCAATCCCACTGTTGACGATCCAAAAGGAGCTCTCTATTATGAAAAGGTTAAGCAGTACATTGCCAAAAATCAGCTAGAAAAAAAGGTATTGTTTGCACCCTCCACCAACGAAGTATTGCAATTTTATGCTGCCATTGATTTGTTTGTTATGTCAAGCGAAGGCGAAACATTTGGAATGGTAACCGTAGAGGCGCAATTTTCCAAAACTCCAGTGATAGGAACCAACACCAGTGGTACACCCGAAGTTTTAGGACATGGCACACGTGGTGATTTATACAGTTTCAATAACGAAGCGTCTTTTATTGCAGCGTATTATTCTTTGCGCAAAAAAATGGAAGAAGGGCAATTGGATTTAACAGCCATTCAACAAGAAGCAATGGATAATTACTCACTTGATAAGGAAGTTGCAGGAGTATTGGCAGCGTTGAACGAAGTTTAACTCAAATTTATGCTTAGTCCCCAACTTTTGAACTTGATCCGTAATAATTCATAGTAGTTTGTTTAAACAAAAAAAGCGAGGTAAAAACCTCGCTTTCTAATGTGGTGCCTCCAGGAATCGAACCAGGGACACAAGGATTTTCAGTCCTTTGCTCTACCAACTGAGCTAAGGCACCAGCCTTATTTGAGGTGCAAAAATAAAGCTATTTTTTAAAACAACAAGTGTTTTTATGAAAAAAATGAATTTTATTTTTGAAACTAATTGTTTTAAGATGCAAATTATTGTTCTAAAACTTTGCTAATCAATAAAGAAGTGCCATTACCACCAAAACCAAACGAATTGGATAACACATGATTTATTTCTTTGTCTTGCTGGAAATTCGTTACAGGAATCAGTCCTCTGCTGGCAATAGGTTGCTCAAAATGCAAGTTGGGATACAATTCACCGTGCTGAATACTTAATACACAAAAAATTGCTTCCAAGGCTCCAGCAGCAGCAAGTGTGTGACCCGTATAGGCTTTTGTGGAACTAAACGGTGGAATGTTTTTGCCAAACAACTCTATAAACGCAAACGATTCGGTTTCATCATTGTTGACGGTGCCTGTTCCATGTGCATTGATGTAATCAATAGCTGATGGTTCTAAATTGGCAGACAAAAGTGCATCTTTCATTGCTTTAATTGGTCCACGGGCATCGTCTGACGTTGCAGATGGGTGAAAAGCATCGTTGGCATTTCCAAATCCGCTGACAAGTGCCAATTTATTTTTGTTACTGCAAATATCTTCGGCTTCTAGAACCAAATAAGCAGCTCCTTCTCCCAAAGTTAAACCTTCTCGGTGTTCGTCAAATGGCTTGCAAGGTTGCTCGTTGAGAATGCGCAATGAATTAAAACCATTGACCGTAAATTTTGCCAAACAATCGGCTCCGCCCACAATTGCCCTGTCGGCTCTACCACTTTGAATGAGGCGTGCACCCAACATAATAGCATTGGCCGATGAAGAACAAGCAGTATTGATAGTGTCGGTATAACCTTTTATATGAAAATGTTTGACAAGTTGCAAAGTGTGGTTGGAACCCTCATAAGATGAAAAAAATTCTGACGGTTCACCTTTGTTATTTGCATCCGCATAAAGAGCATCAGTATAGCACATGCCCCCAACTGTTGAAGAGGAAATAAATGCTGTCTTGGGATTGCTTAGCTGTTCTTGCGTAAGACCGCTATTCTCAACCGCTTCTTGAAATGCTTTGATGGCTATTAACGTGGTGCGAGTGGCACCATATTCTGCATATCCCGTCATTTGTTTAAGCTGTTCATCACTTGCGTTGATTTCAGCAAAAGGCAATGTTTCGGTATAAATGGATTGAAAATGACGTGCTTTTCCAATTCCTGTTTTACAGGCACGCAAATTTGATAATTGCTCGGCTATGTTTAAACCAATAGAAGATATTGAACCCATTCCGGTGATAAATACCTTTCTCATAGCGGTTTATTTGGTGCGATTGGCAATGATATAATCAACTATGGTGTTGACATCCACTAAAACTTGGCGTCCCTCAGTTGGGTTTTTAATTTTAATGCCGTATTCTCTATCCAACAAAACAATCATTTCCACAGAATCAATTGAATCTAAACCCAAATCACCTCCAAATAATGGTTCATCGTTTTTAATGTCCTCAACTTTGGTGTCCAACAAGTTCAAATAAGTGATTAAATGTTGCTTAAATTCAATAGTTAATTCGTCTCTTGATATTTCCATAATTATAAATATTGTTGTGATTTTAATTTGGCAAAACTAAGTATTTGACAAATTATTGTAAACAAAGAAAGAAAAATTATACTGAAACTCAATGAATTCCAGTCGCCATTTTTTAGAAATAAGGAATAAAAGCCTTCTAAACACCAGTGTAACGGGGAAATAAGTGCGATATTCTGTAAATAAGTTGGCATCACAAAAGTTGGTACCCAAATTCCGCCAATTGCAGCAAAAATAACTATGGAAATTGCTCCAAAACCATTGGCTTGTTCTTGCGTTTTAGCATATGTTCCAATCAAAACGGCATAACTCACAGCGGCCATTCCAGATAAAAGCGCAACAACAAATAACTGAAAAATAGAACCTGGCATTTGCAAAGCAGGTAACTCCAAAAAAGGAAAAATCCAATAACCAATGGCAAACAAAAGTGCTAACTGACTAATGGCAACCCCCAAATACAACACCATTTTGCTGATTAGGGTCAATGAAAAACTTGGTGGTATGGTTAGCAAACGCACAAAACTTCCTGAGTTGCGTTCTTTTACAATATTGCCCCCCAAAGAAACAACCATAAAAAACATTGCAAAAATTGACCAAGCCGGAACGTTGTGTTGTGTGGCGTTTGGAACCACAGCTGTTTTGCCGTTGATAGATGCTTGCTTGGCAACAATAGCCGTTTGTTCGCCTGTCATTTTACTTGCAATGTGCTCTGGAATTGCATCATAACCCATTTCTTTAAACAAATTACGCAACAATACTTGATTTTCCATCCCAGAAAGTAGCGTTTGCAAGTTGGTTTTTAGTGTGTATTGATAATTTTCTTGCAATACGGGGTCGAAATAAACAATTAGATTAGTTATGGTGGTGCTTTCGGCTGCCTTCACAGAATCTTCACTCATGCCAAATTCAACTAAAATAAGTTTGGTAACGTTGCCCGAATTGTTTTCAATAGATGCTGAAAAATGGGTCGGAATATAAATACTAGCCAATTTTCCGTCGGTGATGCCTTTTTGTTGCAACGCTTTTTCGGATAAACGATTGTTTTTTTCAACGATAAACGTTCCCGATTTTTCCAACATTTTCACAAGTGTATCACCCAATGTACCCTTGTCATGATTGGCAACTATAATTTCCAATTGATTATTGTTCACAATTTTAAAGGCGCTATCCTGCACCAGCGTAATGATAAAAACAAGCACAACAGGCATGGCATACATCAAAAGCAAGCCCACTTTGTCGTGTACCAACAATTGCAGTTCTTTTATTAATGTTGCCCTCAATTTTCTCATGAATCGCGCAATTCTTTTCCTGTTAATTGAATCAATAATTGTTCTAAATCAGTCACCATGTATTGTTGTTTTAATGCTTCCATAGTTCCGTTGGCAATGATTTTTCCCTTATCGAGCAAAACCAACCGATCACAAAACTGTTCAGATTCTTTCAAATGGTGCGAAGTAAAAACGATAGTTGTTCCATTTTTATTCAGTTCTTCCAACAATTGGTCAATCGCATATTTGCTTTGCACATCCACCCCAACAGTTGGCTCGTCTAAAAACAACACTTTAGGATTGTTTAATATTCCAATGGCTAAATTAATTCTGCGTTTCATTCCACCAGAAAAAGTAGAAAGCAATTGGTAGCGAAATGCTGAAAGGCCTAATTTTTCTAGTAACAAGTCAATGCGTTGATTCAATTCATTGGTTGGAATTCCATACATTTTCCCGAAATAAATCAAATTTTGTTGTGCCGATAACTCCGGATAAAATGCAAAATCTTGAGGCACATATCCAATGAAGGGCAATGCGTCTTTGCAGGTGAGTTTTTTTCCATCAATGTGATAGTAAATACTGCCCGAGGATGGTAATACGATACCACACAACATAGCCATTAAACTGGTTTTTCCAGCTCCGTTTGGACCAAATACACCTAGTTTTTCACCTTCAACAATGTTCAATTGCACTTCATCAACAGCGTTTACCTTACTGTTTTTGTACTTTTTGGCCAATGCTTGTATGTGGATAATGTCTTGCAAGTGAAATAAAAAAGCGAAGATAATAATATTTAAAAAAGGTGTGTTTAAATTTTGGAATGGAGAATTGAATTTGTAGAAAATTTCAAAAATAACCACCAACTTTTCAATGGGTTGATTTTTTTATTATTTTTGATTGAATACAAAACGCTATTTATGATAAAACATATGATTTTGGTGGCTTCTATTTTATGTTGCACAACAGGAGTCTATAGCCAAGAAGACGTCAAAGTACTTTCTCAAACAGAAGTTGAACAACTCAAAACACAAATGCCTTTGGCTGCTGAAACAGCCTATAACGAAGGGATTTTAGCATTTCAAGCAAAAAATTACACGGTTGCTGCAGAAAAATATTCGGCAGCTATCAATGCCTATCCAGCGTTTGAAATGGCATTTTACAACCGTGGTTTGTGTTACGAGGCACTCAAAAATAACGATAACGCCTTAGCTGATTTTCAAAAAGCAGTTGAATTAAATCCCAATAATTCCGATGCGCTGTATAAATTGAGTTCCATGTATGATGCCACTGGAAATAAAGAAAAATCAGAAGAATATTTGAACAAAGCAATTGCCGTTAACCCCAAAAATACACAAGTGTTGTACAAACGTTCTACGAATTACTTTATGCAAAAAGAATACGATAAAGCATTAGCTGATTTGAACGAAATTATACTACTTGATCCATCCAATGCCTTTGCATACAACGATCGCGGTAGTGTTTACAAATTGCAAAACAAAATAGACGAAGCCATTGCCGATTATAAAAAAGCAACCTTATTGGATAAATCATTGGTTATTGCACATAACAATTTAGGTTCAGCTTATCGCAAAAAAGGACAATTTGACTTAGCTATCAAGGCTTTTGATGCTGCAATTGCGTTGGATAAGCAATTTTATCTTGCCTACAACAATAGAGGTTTTGCACGTTTTGAAAAAGGTGATTTTGATGGAGCTATTGCCGATTTTGATTTAACTATAGCACTAAAAAATGATTATGCAGCAGCGTATAACAACAAAGCATCTGTTTATCTGAAACAAGAAAAATGGAACGATGCTGTGAAAATGTGCGATAAAGCCATTCAGCTCAATGCAGAATTAGGAAGTGCCTACTATAATCGTGGAATAGCCTATGAAATGTTGCGCAACCCTAAACAATCTTGTCAAGATTGGTCAAAAGCAGCTGAATTGGGAATAGAAGCAGCCAATTCTTATTATTCAAACAGCGAGTGTTATAAATTTTAATCAACTATTTATGAAACAGATATTTTCACTATTTATAGCAGCAATCATTAGTACTTCATTGTTTGCGCAAGATATTCCATTTGATAAAAGTGCATTTAAAGACAATAAAGACGGATTAAAAGAAGCGTTGAAAAACATAAAGGCAGGTGATGAATTTTACCTTCAACAACCATTTGCCGATTATAAAGCTGCAATGCCCTTTTATGAAAAAGCATACAATTTTAACCCCAACAATGCCGAGTTGAACTACAAATTGGGAGTTTGTAACATTCATACCAATTTCAGAACACGCGCATTGCCTTATTTTGAAAAAGCATACAACTTAAATCCGTTGGTGAGTGCTGATGTAAAATACTACATCGGGCAAGGTTATCAATTGTTGCAAAAGTGGGACGAAGCCATTAAAAATTACAATGAATTTGCATCAAAGAACGCTGGAACTCCCAATTCTGATCCTGAATTGCTTAAATCGGCAACCAAGAAAATTCAAGAATGTAAATCGGGTAAACAGTTAGAGAAAAAAACAATTCGTGTGTTCATCGATAACATGGGAAACAACATCAATACCGAATATCCTGAATATTGTATGATTATGAATGCCGACGGATCGGAAATGTATTTTACTTCCAGAAGAAACACCAGTACTGGCGGACTAACGGATGCCATTAACGGTGGATATTTTGAAGATATTTTTCATTCAAAAAGCGTAGGTGAATCGTGGTCAAAAGCAACAAATGTGGGTGAACCTATCAACACCAAAGGACACGACGCAACGGTGGCTTTGAGTCCAGATGGATCTAAAATGTTGGTGTACATTGACGATAATGGAGATGGAAACCTTTATGAAAGTGTACGCAAAGGTGATGTGTGGAGCAAACCTAAAAAAATGGACGACATCATTTGTTCTCCTTACCACGAATCATCGGCTTGGTATAGCAACGATGGAAAACGATTGTATTTTGTCTCTAGTCGCCCATTGCCTGGAAGCAAAGATAAAATGGAAAAAGACAGAGATATTTACTACGTAACTTGGAATGCAGAAAAGCAAAAATGGGACAATCTTGTACGCTTGCCAGATAACATCAATACACCTTATGATGAAGACGGATTGTTTGTTCACCCTGACGGTAAAACCATTTATTTTTCATCCAAAGGCCACAATTCAATTGGTGGATACGATATCTTTTCAACTGAATTGAGACCCGATGGAACGTTTAGCGACCCTATCAACATTGGTATGCCAGTGAATACGCCCGATGATGATGTGTTTTTTGTACTTTCTGCATCGGGGCGTTATGGCTACATGACTTCGTTTCGTGAAGATGGAAAAGGTGAAAAAGACTTGTATAAAATCACGTTCTTAGGCGATGAAAAACAACCAATTTTGAATTCAGAGGATATTTTATTGGCCGGTTTGAACCAAGTAGTGGTTGAAAAACCTGTAGAACCAATTGTATCCAACAGAAGAGGTGAATTGGCTATTTTGAAAGGAACTATTTATGATGATAAAACCAAACAACCGTTGTTCGCAAAAATTGAACTCATCGACAACGTAAAAGGTGAAAAATTAGCAGAATTTGACTCCGATCCAGTTAACGGACGTTTCTTGGTATCATTACCAGCTGGAAAAAACTACGGTATTGCCGTTAAAGCAGATGGTTACTTGTTTCACTCCGAAAACTTTGACATTCCAAAAGGAGCAGATTATCAAGAATACAACAAAGATGTGTACATGAAGAAAGTTGAAGTGGGACAAGTCATTGTCTTAAAAAATATTTTCTACGATTTAGCTAAATATTCATTGCGTCCCGAATCAAAAACAGAGTTGGACCGTTTGATTAAATTGTTGAACGATAACCCAACGATTAAAATTCAAATCAGCGGACACACGGATTCTCGTGGATCTGATGAAATGAACAAAGAACTTTCGCGCAATAGAGCCAAAGAGGTGGTTACCTATTTAGTGAAAGCAGGAATTCCTGAAAGCCGTTTAAAATACGAAGGTTACGGAGAAGATATGCTCATCCACACCGATGCTGAAATTGCAAAATTGAAAACAGAAAAAGAAAAAGAAGCGGCGCATCAAGAAAACCGTCGTACGGAGTTTAAGATTATTGCAAAATAATTGAACTTAAATAATAAATTAATCGGATGGTAACTGTGTTTATCATCCGATTTTTTGTAATTTTGCATCCAAACCATGCGCAACAATAATCTATTGTAGCATGAAGTTAAGTGTTCAAAAAGTAGCGAAAAAACGCGTAGTTATTATCGGAGGAGGTTTCGGAGGATTAGAACTTTCTCAACAATTATCAAAATCAAATTATCAAGTCGTATTAATCGACAGAAACAATTATTACCAGTTTCAACCATTGCTCTATCAAGTGGCAACGTGTGGTTTGGAATCGTCGTCCATTGTTTTTCCGTTTAGAAAAATATTTCATGGCGTTAAAAACTTCCATTTCCGCCTTTCAAACGTGGATTTAATTCTACCAGAAGAAAATAAAATACAAACTGGTTTGGGCGAGTTGGAATACGACTACTTAGTTTTGGCAACCGGTGCTGGCAACAACTTCTTTGGCAACAAAAACATTGAAAAATATGCCTTGCCAATGAAAAGTTTGAATGAATCATTGCACTTGCGCAACGTGATTTTAGAACGTTTTGAGCAAGCTCTAAGTGCTCCTGAAAACGAACAAGAAGGTTATTTAACGTTTGTTGTGGCTGGTGGCGGACCAACTGGAACCGAATTGGCGGGAGCATTAGCCGAAATGAAAAGCAACATTCTTCCAAAAGATTATCCAGAATTGGATTTTTCTAAAATGAAAATTGTTTTGGTAGAGGGTGGAACACGCGTGCTTAATGCAATGCATGTAGAATCGAGTGAACGTGCCCACCAATATTTGAAAGATTTGGGTGTAGAAATCATGCTTTCAACATTTGTAGATGATTTTGATGGAAATACCGTTACTTTTAAAGGAGGTGAATCCATCGCTACGAAATCATTGATTTGGTCGGCTGGAATTAAAGGCAACATGATTGACGGTTTGTGCAATGCAGAAGTTTTGCCAGGCAATCGACTTAAAGTCAATGAATTTAACCAAGTTGTAGGTTACTCCACTATTTTTGCAATTGGCGATATTGCGTGCATGGCATCCGATAATTTACCAAAAGGACATCCGCAAATGGCACAACCCGCTATTCAACAAGGACGAAATTTGGCTAAAAACCTAATTGCAATGAGCAACAAACAACCATTGAATGCCTTTAAGTACAATAATTTAGGTTCCATGGCAACCGTTGGGCGCAACAAAGCAGTAGTAGAATTGCCTAAAAAACGTTTTGGCGGATTTTTAGCCTGGGCAACGTGGATGTTTGTGCACTTGCGCTCTATTTTTGGTATTAAAAATAAATGGATTATCTTCATTAACTGGGTGTGGAATTATTTCACCTACAACTCGTCTTTGCGATTAATCATTCGTAGAAAAGATTTTGCACCAGCACATGAAAAAGTTGATGAAAAGGTAGTGCAACTCTAATTTTAGAGGTTTGATTTCATCCTTTTTCAAAGTTTTATTTATTTTTATCGCAATAATCATAAAATTATGGCCGGTTTAAAATTTAGAGTTTTATTAGATTCCAAAGAAAAGGAAGAAGTTTTTAGAGATGTAATCATCCCTGATTCAGCAACATTTGAAGATTTGTATAAAATCTGTATGCAATCGTTTGGCTTTAAAGGCGACCAAATGGCTTCTTTTTATATGTCAAACGATGAGTGGGACAAAGGCCAAGAAGTTACATTGGAAGATATGAATTTTGGCGATGAAAAATCATCTACACCGATGATGAAAAACACCTTGGTTCGTGATTTTATTGAGGCGCCTGATCAAAAAATTATCTTAGTGTACGATTTTATTCGCATGTGGATTTTCTTATTAGAATTGGTAGGCTATGAAAAAGAAACTCCTGCTCAACCAGTAATGGCTTTGGCTGTTGGAACGGCACCACGCGAAGATTCTCGTCAAGGAGAAGACAACGACGGACTTTTTGCTGGTGAATTTGAAGAATTTGGTGAAGACGAGGATGAAGATGAATTTGGCTTCAATGATTTTGATGATGATTATAGCGACGACGATTATTCATCGTTTGAAAATTACGACGAATATTAATCATGGATGCTAAAAATGACCCAATTGGTCAAGCCATTTTAGAATACGCAACCACCAAAAAATCAAGATATATTGTTGTTTCGTCAGATTTATGCGAAGACGATGCCATACCTTCTGCCTATTTGTTTCGCTCCTACAAAGAAATGCCTAATTTGGAAAAAGTGGCGTTGCGTCATTGTTCTGGAAACGTTTTGGACATTGGTGCTGGAGCTGGTTGTCATGCAAAATACTTGCAATCAAAAGGGTTAAATGTTACAGCATTAGAAACATCAGTTGGGGCGGTTAGTTATTTGCAATCAATTGCTATTCCTGCAATCCATTCGTCCATACATACCTACACGGGTGCAACTTATGATACCTTGTTGTTATTGATGAATGGCATTGGATTGGCTGGAAATTGGAGTCAATTGGAATCATTTTTGCTTCACCTCAAAACGTTGTTGGCGTCCAATGGTTGCATTATTTGCGATTCAACCGATATTCAGTATTTATACGAAGAAGAAGATGGTTCCATGTGGATGGATGTTTCGGCAGAATATTATGGCAATTTTAAATTTCAAATGCGCTATAATGACCATCAAACAGAATGGTTTGATTGGTTGTATGTGGATTTTGATCGTTTGTCAAAAGTGTGCAAAAACGTTGGTTTGGCAATAGAATTGCTTTATGAAGATGAAAGTCATTATTTAGTAAAATTAAGCAATTTATGATAAGAAAATTGGCAGTGGTTTTAATGTTTTGGATGAGTTTTTCTTCCTTGTTTGGGCAATATTTAACCGATTTCCCAACAACTTCCAATGCTTTATTGTGGAAAATTGAAGGGAAAGACGTAAAAAAAGACGCCTATATCTTTGGAACCATTCATTTAATTGACAAAGACAAATTTTATTTTCCTGCATCGTTGCAAAAAATTATAAACTCTAGTAAACAAGTAGTTTTAGAAATTGCACAGTTGGATCAAGCGGAGGTTTTTAATCATATTTTTTTGAAAAAAGGAACTGTTTTGGAGTATTTTAACCCCGAACAGCAAGATTCTTTGTTGCAATGGGCTCATACACAATTACAGGTTGATTCTGCTCAATTCATGCTTTCTTACCTTAAAATGAAACCGTTTGTTTTGGTGCAGTTGGCAACCCAAAAAGAGTTGGTAGATAAAACAAAATCCTACGATATGACCATCCAACAAATGGCCAATGAGCAAAAAATATCAACTGTTGGACTTGAAACTGTAGCTGAGCAAATGGCAATTTTTGATAACATGGACACCCTGACACAACGCAATATGGTGATGGAATTTATTCGTCATCCCGAAGGACAATTAGAACAACTCGAAAAAATGTATGCCATTTACCTTCAACAAAATGTGGATGCTATGTTTCAATTTATTGATGAAGACAAAAGCAGCATGATGGACGCTCAAAATGAATTATTGGACGAACGCAATCAAAAGTGGATTCCAAAAATTGAAACACTCATAAAAAGCAAACGCACATTTATTGCTGTGGGTGCTGGCCATTTGGGTGGTAAAAATGGCGTTTTGCGTTTATTGGAAAAGAAAGGTTATAAATTAACACCAATTCATCTATAAGTTTTTATATTTGAAGCATGAAAAAACTCATTTATTTCCTATTACTAGCCTTATTGGTAACATCTTGTTCAACGTACAGCGATGAAGAATTACAGGCATTTGATAAGAAAATTGCCACATATGTGAAAAAACACAACTTGAAAATGACCAAGTCAGATTCAGGAATGTATTATCAAATTCATGAAAAAGGTAGTGGTGATTCTATCAAAGCAAACGCAATGATTAGCACCATTTACACCGGACGTTTATTGAATGGAAAAGTATTTGACCAAACCAAAGAACCTGTAGAATTGCAATTAAATCAACTAATTATGGCTTGGCGCGAGTTAGCTTTTTATATTCGCGAGGGTGGAAAAGCAACTATCATTGTGCCACCACAAGTAGGCTACGGTTCTCGCTCTATGCCTGATATTCCGAAAAATTCCATTTTGATTTTTGATATTGAGGTTTTAGCCACTTATTAATTTTCTCAGCTTTTTAAAAAGCTAGACTTTCTTGTTTTATAACTTTTTATTGTTGGAAACTGTTGTAAGAAGTTAAAAATGATGATGGGAGTTTCATTATTTTTGAACTTATGATACAAACAAACGTTGATATTTCGAGTTTTACCACTTTTGGATTGCCCGCACGTGTAAAACAATTTGCAACTTTTTCTTCGGTTGATGAGTTGAAGCAATTGTTGCAACAAAAGCCAGAAAACACCCCGCTAATGTTGTTGGGTGGTGGTAGCAATGTGCTTTTTACACAAGATTTTGATGGACTTTTGCTCAAAAATGAAATCATGGGTTTTGAAATCGTTGAAAAATCAGGCGATGATGTGTTGGTGAAAGCAGGAGCAGGTGAAAATTGGCATTCTTTTGTAATTCGCACCATCAACTTAAACTTGGGCGGATTGGAAAACTTATCGTTGATTCCAGGAAGTGTGGGTGCGAGCCCTATGCAAAATATTGGAGCCTATGGCAGAGAAATAAAAGATGTTTTTCATTCATTAGAAGCCTACCATCTTCCAACGGGAGAAATTCATACGTTCAACAACCAACAATGTGGTTTTGGCTATCGCGAAAGTGTGTTTAAACGCCAGTTCAAAAATCAATACGTAATTGTGAGTGTAACTTATCAATTGACTAAAAAACACCAACTCAATACCAGTTATGGCGCCATTAATGAGCAATTGCAAGCAATGGGAATTGAAAATCCAACCATCAAAGATGTGAGTAATGCCGTTATTGCCATTCGCAGTAGCAAATTACCCAATCCAAAAGAAATTGGCAACGCGGGTAGTTTTTTTAAAAATCCGGTGATAGAAAAACAATTGTACAATCAATTGGTGGCAAACTATCCCGATATGCCCAACTATCCTGTGGATGAACTGCATGTAAAAGTACCTGCAGGTTGGCTCATTGAAAAAGCAGGTTGGAAAGGCAAAACATTTGATAACTATGGTGTGCACAAAAATCAAGCGTTGGTATTGGTTAATTATGGTGGCGCAACGGGTAAACAAGTGTTTGAACTTTCAGAAGCCATTATTGCCGACATTCAATCCAAATTTAACATTGCGTTGGAACGTGAAGTGAATATTATTTAGTAGTTTTAATAAGTTAAAAATCAATTCAACTAAATAATATGAAAACAAAACACCTTTTATTAGTACTTGTAGCTTTCATTCTTGCTGCATGTTCCAAAGAAATTACTACACCAGACGAGCAATCAAAATTAATTTTTGGCAAATGGAGCTTAAATCACATTTCTGGTGGATATAGTGGTGCAGGTGAGGAAGTAACAGATGTGAGAGAAGTTGAATTTCTTTCCAATGGGAAATCAAAATGGTATGTTAATAGCAATATAGACCATAAAGCAAAATTTACACTTAAAAAAGTCAACAACATGTTTGGTGAAAACCAACTTGAAATTGATTATGCTGGAGATGGAAAAATCAATCACACCGTTTTTGAACTGTCAGATCATGATTTAGTCCTAAGTGAAAATGCTTATGATGGCTATACATACCATTATAAAAGAATGAGTAATTAAGTGTTACAAAATTCATTTTCTGAGTTATTTAATAAAAAAATATGAAGCAACTTTTATTTTTCCTTTTCTTGATTTTTGTTGGAACAACCACTGCACAAACAGAAGCTTTGTCGCCAGTTGAACGTGCCTATTTGTTTCACATCGTTAAAAAAAGTCCGATTTTAAACGATAACATTGGTCGCTATTTTGACTACACAGGAGAAGAAATAAAATTTGCGAATGGAAATATTAATTACGATTCATTGGAAAGCGTTATCATCAATCAACCAGAATTGTTGGTGATACATACAGCAGAAATTGCAAAATCTACCAAAGGTATTTTAGCCGAAGCAGCTAATAAAACGGCCATTTGGGAACTCAATAAAATGTTGTTGGCAAAACGCACCAAGGATGCTCTTTTTGAAACTTATAAACCTAGATATGCTGAATTTGAGGCGATTTTGCTACAATATATGCCATCTTCGGTGCTCAACGATGAACAAAATGGGTTGCATGGGCGCATGGACAATGTGTTAAACCCAAGTTTGTCGCTTGACGATAAAGTGGCACAGTTGAGCTCGTTCCGTAAAATGTCAAACGATGATGCGTTGTTAGTCATCAAAGGTATTTCCAAGGCGATTAATGAATATGTGGAAAAACGCACCAAAGAAATTTTTGTGTATTTGGGTGGCGATTATACCACTTTTAGAAATGTTTTAACAGCAGTTGGTGATGGTAGCATCACTTCTGGGTTGTTAGAAGAACGTGAAAAAGACGAAAAAGGAAGGTGGAATAAAGGATTGCCACGTGCCATTGGCTTGTTTCCGTATGAAGTGTATCTAACCAAACCAACTTCCAAAAAAGAACAAGCTAAAATTGAGCCCTATCGTTTCACCACAACCGATTTAAAAACAGTGGGAGAGAACCGAGCAACCAATTTGCATTTTGACGTGTGGGGCTACAATGCAAAAAAACAAACAACAGTAGTGATAGAAAAAAATGGAAAAACCTACCATTTATTTGGATCAAGTGAAACACGTTTTCTTTCGCCAGATAGTGCTTTTTCATCTGGAGAAACATTTCAAAGCATCATCAATAAGTTGGAGTTTGATATGATTGCGGGTATCACCGAAAAAATTGAAGGGAAACGAGGTTATGATTATTGGATTGAAACTTATACTCAGAAAAAAAGAGAAACAGAATTAAAAATTGTAAAATCAGAGAAAAGCTACTCAGATTTGGGCTACAGTCCCATTACCACTTCCAGCAAACCATCAGCAAAAGTAAAAAAAGCAAAAAAACGCGCTATTAAAGCAGGTGTTGGAGCCGATAATTGGGATGCAGCACCTACAACCGATGCCGGAAAAAAACAAAAAGGCAAAGGGCAGCAAACTATTGTGGATTTGTACAACCAATTTGATTGGTATAAAGCCAAAATCAAAGAATTGGAAAAAGAAAAACAAGAAGCTATAGATTTACGTGCACGCTACCAATTACGTTTAAGTGAATACAAACAACAAATGGGTTATAATTGGGTTCCGTTTACAGTCAACAATGGCTTGTACACCTTTGCAGATTCTGCAACGTTTGATTTATACACCCAAGAATTTCAATTTCCACCTTCTGATAAAGTAGAAGATTTTGAAGTGCGGTTGATTGCTATTCCCGATTCACCATTGTCGTCCAATGCAGATGAGGTTATGTTGCACTTATCGCTGGTTGATTCAAAACCCAATTACAATGCACGCATTCAGTTGACGTTAGTTGATCAATTTGAATCCGATAAATATGTGCTTGACAACCCTTTGTTTTCACAAAAAGACAGTATTTCGGTGCGACAATTTTTTGAAGCGATGTTGGATAAAGAAAAAGCATTTAAAATCATTGCACGTGGACAAGGAATAGGGAAGTGGAATGGTGTGCAGGTGGTAAAAGACCTTGCGGAAAACGAAAAATCTACCTATTCATCTGTCAGCAAAGAAGACGAGCGATACAAACGTTTGCGTCTTAGTGAAGTATTGATAAACATTGAGCGCGATATTGTTGTGGAGGTTAATTCATACACCGATCCTGTTAAATCCAATTTCAAAGCACCTAATGCTGCGGTTGAAAGTTTGAAAAACCAATACAAACTCTCTAATAACGAGGTGTTGAGCGTATATCGAACAGCTACCATTTTACGAAAACTACGCGAAGAATTGAATGTGTTGGCAGGTTTGTATCTGAAAAGAGAAGAAGCCAAAATCGTTATTGATAAATTCAATCGCCAGCTAGAAAAACAAAAAATTAGCGTTGGCAAAGTTTCCATCAAATTAGGAGATTTGTAAAAGTCATTGATTAAAATGTAGTGATAATTGATTGAAATAGTGTAAAAGTTGTTTTCTATTTTCCTATATTTGACCTTCTAATAAAATCGGAAATGAAAAATAGCTTAATACTTGCTTTATTGGCAGTTGTTTCTATCGTTTTTACGTCGTGTAAAGATAAAATAAATTTAGTTGGTCAAGGTGTAGAATCTGCCGTCGTTATTGGTGTTTTAGATCAAGCTGATACAACGCATTACATCAAGATTACTCGGACATTTATTGGTGACGGACAAACGAGTGCTGTTGATATTGCAAAAATTTCTGATTCGTCTTATTTTGATAAAGTTGAAGTAACCATTAAAGAAATTCTTTCAAATGGTTCGGTAGGTAGAACGTTTGTTTTAGACGAGCGCATTTTGCACAACAAAACTACAGATGGAGCTTTTTATGCACCCGATCAAAAAGTGTATGCGTTTGATACCCCAGCCAATCAACCGTTGTTAGAAGATGCACGTTACCAAATGACTGCAAAAATTGATGATGGAAGAATTGTAATCACTGGTGAAACAAAATTAGTGAGCGGAATTACTGTATCCAACGTTGGAAACACCAATTATGCGATTAAATTAACGCAATCTGGAAGTAGTTTGGGACAATATGCTAATCAATCTATTCAAGTTTCAAATGTTGGTTCTTCATACAAATTAAATGCTAGAGTAAGATTTGATTACCGTGAATTTACCACTGGATTGTTAGATTCAACCGATCATTCTATTTGGTTTGAATTGGGTGAATACGATGTGCAACCAGGTGCTAGCAGCTCACAAACGTTTACATTTTCGGGTGAAACGTTTTACAAAACATTGGCCGAAAAAATTCCAGTTTCAGCATCTATTGAAAAAAGAATTAATACTGGATTTGAGTTCTTCTTTACAGGAGCTAGCAGTGAATTATCTAACTACATCGAAGTTAACAAGCCTTCATCGTCTTTGGCACAAACAAAACCTACGTTTACCAACTTGAAAATTACAGAGGGGCACAACGTAATTGGTATTTTGGCAGCTCGTCAAACAGTGCGTTATTACAAACCAGCAACAGCTGCATCAAGCATCGTTCAAACATTGGATAAAAAATCGCGCAGAGAATTGTGCATAGGTCCAAAAACAGGAAATTTAAGTTTTTGTTCGCGCCACGTAGCAGATCAAGCGCCTGTGCAAGAAACATGGTATTGTAACTAATTGAAATGGATGAACGCATTACCCTTTTTGTTGATGTAATTTTACCACTTCCTGTTCACAGGGACTTCACCTATCGTGTTCCTTTTGAACTGAATGAAAATATCCAAGAAGGCGTTCGTGTTGTTGTTCCGTTCGGAAAATCAAAGTTTTATACAGGTGTTGTAACCAAGGTGCATTCCAATGTGCCTAGCGATTATACCGCCAAATATGTGGAGCACATTTTAGATGAAGCCCCCATTATCAATGGTAATCAATACGTTTTTTGGAAATGGATTGCTAAATATTACATGGCGCCCATTGGTGACGTGCTCAATGCTGCTCTGCCTGCCAATTTTAAACTGGCAAGTGAAACAAAAGTAGTGTTGCACCCCGATTTTGATGCTCAACTTGAATTGGCAGAACGTGAATTGGAAATCGTTGAAACGCTGGAAGTTCGAGAAGAGTTGACACTCAAAGAATTATCTGAAATATTATCGATTAAAAATGTGCAGCCTCTTGTAAAACGAATGATAGATAAATGCATTGTTATTACCCAAGAGGAACTTAATCAAAAATATACCCCCAAAAAAGAAAGTTTTGTTGCCATCAATCCTGTTTTTTCGGAAGAAGAGCTCAATGATGTGCTAACAACACTTGAAAACAATAAAAGCAAAGCATCGCAATTTGATGGTTTGTTATTGCTCTTAAAATTGCAAGCCGATAATAAAGAAGCCTATATTCCAAAGAAAAAAGTATTGGAAGAAGGAATGTCGGCTTCTACGTTGAACACACTGGAAAAAAACGGCTACATCGTTATTGAAAAATTGGCTGTTAGTCGCCTAAAATCAATTGATTCAACCGATAAAGCCATCAAAGAGTTGTCAGAAGATCAACAACAGGCCTTCTTGCAAATCAAGCAATCGTTTGAAAGCCATTTTGTTACATTGCTGCATGGAGTTACAGGTTCTGGTAAAACAGAAATCTACATGAAACTCATCAAAGAACAATTGGAAGCAGGTAAGCAAGTGTTGTTTTTATTGCCCGAAATTGCGTTAACTACACAATTAATTCAGCGACTTTCCATTTATTTTGGGGAGTTAATTGGTGTTTACCATTCTAAGTTCAATCAAAATGAACGCGTTGAAATATGGAACAATGTTTTGGAAAACAACCCTACTAAATTTCGATTAATTGTAGGTGCACGTTCTTCTATTTTCTTGCCGTTCAACAATTTAGGATTGATTATTGTTGATGAAGAGCACGAAAGTTCATTCAAACAATACGATCCATCACCTCGATACAATGCCCGTGATGCAGCGTTGGTGTTGGCAAAAATTCACCAAGCAAAAGTTTTGTTAGGTTCGGCAACACCCGCCATGGAATCGTATTACAATGCACAAACAGGCAAATATGGCTTAGTAGAGCTCAACAAGCGTTTTAGTGGTGTTCAATTGCCCGAAATTCTTTGTGCCGATATGCGAAAAGCGCGCAGACAAAAGAGTGTGCAATCTGATTTTTCACTATTTTTATTAGATGAAATCAAAGAAACGTTAAAGAACAACAAGCAAGTCATCTTGTTTCAAAATAGACGCGGTTATACCCCTATGTGGATGTGTGAAATATGCAATTGGACACCTAAATGTGTTAACTGCGATGTTTCGTTGACCTATCACAAACACACCAATTCGTTAAAATGCCATTATTGTGGTCACTTGCAAGCTCCCATGGGAACGTGTAGCGCATGTGGTAGCACTCGCATTAAAATGTTGGGATTTGGAACAGAAAAAATTGAAGACGACTTGCAAATTATCTTGCCCAATGCCGTCATTCAACGTTTGGATTTAGACACTACCCGAAGCAAAACAGCTTATGAAACCATATTGAACGATTTTGGTGAAGGGAAAATCAACGTGTTGATTGGAACACAAATGGTTTCAAAAGGGTTGGATTTTAAGAATGTTGCATTGGTTGGGATTCTAGATGCCGATATGATGTTGAACCGTGCCGATTTTAGAGCATTTGAACGTAGTTTTCAACTTATGTCGCAAGTGGCAGGTCGTGCTGGTCGCGATAAAGAACGTGGAAAAGTGATTATTCAAACGGGTGATCCCGAACATTGGGTCATTCAAAAAGTGCATCAACACGATTTCATAGGTTTTTATAAACATGAAATCATTGAACGCAAAAATTTCTTCTACCCACCTTATTACAAGATTATTCACATCTTGTTGAAACACAAAGATGAACATGTGCTCAATAGGGGAGCAGAAGAATTTTCACGAGCCTTGCGAGCTGTGTTTAAAGAACGCGTGTTGGGACCTGAGTTTCCATCCATCAAGCGCATACAGAATTTTTACCTCAAGCAAATTATCTTGAAGATAGAACGCGATGCACCAGACGCTCAAGTTAAAGATAAATTCAGCGAGTTATTGGATAACTTTTTAAGTCATGCCGATAATAAATCCATCAAAGTTGTGCTGGACATAGATCCTGCTTAACCCAAATAAGTTTTTAGCATTTTGCTACGTGCTGTATGGCGTAAACGACGAATTGCTTTTTCCTTAATTTGACGCACACGCTCACGAGTTAAATCAAAACGATCGCCAATTTCTTCCAACGATAAAGGAGCTTTTCCGTTCAAGCCATAAAACAAACGCACCACATCCCCCTCACGAGAAGTTAGTGTTGAAAGCGAGCGTTCAATGTCCTTGCGCAATGATTCTACTTTAAGCGTATCGTCAGGTGCAGGCAATGCATCGTTGGCCAATAAATCATACAAACTAGACGAAGATTCATCGCCCTCTACCAATTGAGCATCCATCGATACGTGGCGACCAGAGTTAATCATAGACTGACGCACATCATTAACCGTATAGTCTAAATGTTCTGCCAATTCCTCAATTGTTGGTGGGCGTTCATACTTTTGTTCCAATTCTGAAAAAGCACGATTGATGCGGTTAATATTTCCCACTTTATTAAGCGGCAAACGTACTATTCTAGCTTGTTCTGCCAATGCTTGCAAAATAGACTGACGAATCCACCATACGGCATAAGAAATAAATTTGAATCCGCGCGTTTCATCAAATCGTTCGGCAGCTTTTATTAAACCCATGTTACCTTCATTAATAAGGTCGGGTAAAGATAATCCCTGGTTTTGATACTGTTTTGATACCGAAATAACAAAACGCAAATTGGCTTTGGTCAACCTTTCCAATGCCGCTTGATCGCCATCTTTAATACGTTTTGCCAGTTCCACCTCTTCTTCGGGTGAAATCATTTCTACTTTGCTAATTTCTTGCAAATACTTGTCCAACGAGGCGGTTTCACGGTTGGTTACCTGTTTTGTAATCTTAAGTTGTCTCATAGTTAAGTGGTTTTTTAGAAGTCTTTCAATAATAATACGCTTAAGTTAGTAATTAAGTTGCTTGTAAACAATTAAAAATCAATAAATTTGCAAATAATTTTGTTTGTTTAAATTTTAACACAATTAAAGTTGCACTAATGTATATGAAAGTCACAGTTAGTTGCTTTGTTATTTTCTATTTGTTAGAATTTATTACTTTTATACATTATTTTAATTCATTTTTTACATTTTGTTATGAAAAATAGCTTCTTTGTTCTGTTTGTTGTATTCTGTTTAATTACTATCTCATCTGTTTGGGGACAAAAAAAAGTGATTGATCATCAAGCTTTTGACCAATGGAAAACCTTGAAAAGTGAACAGATTTCAAAAAGTGGCAATTATGTTACCTATGAAATTCAACCTTTAAAAGGAGATGGGTATTTGTATTGGTACAATACTAAAGAAAATCGTTTGGATTCGGTAATTCGAGGAACAAAAGCGCAATTTAGTTCGGATGAAAAACATTTGGTTTATACCCTAGAGCCCGGCTATGATACGTTGAGAAAAGTAGAATTAAACAAAGTAGATAAGAAAAAATGGCCCAAAGATTCACTTGCTATTTATTCATTTTCAACTAATAAAACAGAAAAAATTGCCAACATTAAAAGTTTTCAGTTGAATGAAAAACATGCATGGCTTGGTTATTTGAGTAACGATAATAAGTTAAAAGACACTTCGACTGCTAAAAAGAAAAAAAGTAAGAAAAAAACACCCGAAAAGAAAGAACCTAAATCGGACGGAACGGTGTTAACGGTCAGAAATTTGGAAAACAATAAAAACTATACGTTTAAAAATGTTACCAGTTACCAATTTTCAGAAAAAGGCGAGTTGTTGGCTCTGGTTCAAAATCAAAATGATACGACCATTTTATCAGTGGTTGATTTAAACGAAGGGAAAATTGATATCGTTCAAAACTTTTTTAAGGCAATTGAAGGTGTTACATTTGATAAACAATTATCCAGATGTTTGTTTTTAGCATCGTCGGATACCACCAAAACCAAAATTTTTAAATTATACAACTATACACTTTCCAATTGTGAGTTAAACGTTCTTATTGATACCACATCGCAGCAAATGCCAAAAGGAATTACGGTTTCGCAGTATAAAACGCCCGAATTTTCTAAATACAACAACGGTTTTTATTTTGGTGCTTATGCTGTTCCGCAACCCGAAAAGAAAGACACGCTTTTGGAAAGTGAGAAAGTAAAATTGGATATTTGGACCTATAACGAACCTGAATTGCATACACAACAATTAAATAATTTGCAAAAAGATTTGAAAAAAGCCTATTGGTTTTATTACGATTTGTCAACCAATAAAGTGGTGCAGTTGGAAAATGATACACTAGATTTACAAGCTGATTTTAAAGATTTGCAACAATATGCTTTGGTGAGTAACAGTCGCCCGTATGCGTTAAGTTCCATGTGGGATATATCAGGAAAACGCGATTATTACCGTATTAACTTGCAAACAGGTGCCACACAACTCATTAAAAATGGTGTTGCCAACGCAATTCGTTTATCGCGAAAAGGCGATTTGTTTGTTTTTTTCCAAAGTGAAGATGCTAATTATTATGCTGTTGATTTAGAAGAGAATACGACTGAATGTATAACCTGTGCTGAAAAAAATAGAACGTGGACAGCTGATAAAAACGGAATGCCTATGGACGATGAACCATTGGGAAATTTGGGTTGGAACAAAGCTGGAACGCATTTATTCTTAAAAGAGAAAAACGATTTTTTTGTTTATGATTTTTCAAAAAACACGTTGATTAATCTGACAAATAACGAAGGTGTGAAGCATAACATTGAGTTTGATGCAGCTCGTTTTCAAACAGATTCTAATTATGTGGAGTTGGACGAAATCTATCTTTTGGGTATAGAAAAATCTACTAAAAGTGCACATTTCTACACTTTCAAGGAGGATAAAATGCAAAAACAAGGTGTTTGGGATGCTAAAATTACCAGTGTAAAAAAA
Source organism: Crocinitomicaceae bacterium (assembly GCA_041392275.1). Lineage (GTDB taxonomy): Bacteria > Bacteroidota > Bacteroidia > Flavobacteriales_D > Crocinitomicaceae > Taishania. The sequence continues at coordinate 130,344 of JAWKMK010000003.1, forward strand.
GCAAAAGACAACACTTCAATGATTATCCGTAAAATGAATGTGCATGATTATCCAGAGGTGTTTTTAAGTGATAATTCTTCCAACGATTGGAAGCAAATTTCTGTCACTAATCCACAACAAGTCAATTACAATTGGGCAACGGTTGAACTTATTTCGTGGAAATCATACAAAGGAATTGATTTGCAGGGATTGGTCTATCGTCCAGAAAATTTTGATTCCACCAAAAGGTATCCGTTATTGGTTTATTTCTACGAAATGTATTCAGACGATTTACACAATCATTATGTGCCAAAACCAACAGCATCCATTATTTTTCCAACCGAATATGCATCGGCAGGATATGTTGTATTTATTCCAGACATTCGCTATGAACCTGGTCACCCAGCCAAAAGTGCTTATGACTGTATTATGAGCGGAACAGATGCTGTGTTAAAAAAGTTTCCACAAATTGATGCTTCGCGTATGGGCTTGCAAGGTCAAAGTTGGGGTGGTTACCAAACTGCACAATTGATTACAATGACCAATCGTTACAAGGCTGCCATGGCTGGAGCACCAGTTTCAAACATGTTTTCGGCTTATGGAGGAATCCGCTGGGGTTCTGGGATGAGTCGCCAATTCCAATACGAAAAAACACAAAGTAGAATTGGAAAAACCATTTGGGAAGCCCCCGAATTGTATGTAGAAAATTCACCTGTTTTTCATTTGCCAAAGGTTACAACACCACTGTTGATAATGCACAACGATAAAGATGGTGCTGTTCCGTGGTATCAAGGTATTGAGTTGTTTGCTGGACTCAGACGATTAGGAAAAACCGCTTGGTTGTTGAACTACAACGATGATGATCACAATTTGATGAAAATTCCCAACAGAAGAGATTTAAGCAGACGCATGCGTCAGTTTTTCGACCATTACTTACAAAATCAACCTGCGCCAAGATGGATGGTAGAGGGAATTCCGGCAGTTAAAAAAGATAAAGAAACACGTTATGAATTGGATTAAATTAAGCTTGGTTTGTGTGGTAGTTGGTATCATTTATTTGAGTTTAATGCCACCCGATGGACCGGTGAAAGTTACGGTTAATGATAAAATTGGGCATTTCATTGCTTACAGTGTTTTAACGATAAACGCTGGTTTATTGGTCAGTTCTAAAAAATGGATTGGCGTTGGTGTTTTGGCATTTTTACTAAGTACCTTGTTGGAGTTTTTACAACATTATGTTCCAGGTCGCCACACCGATTTTCGGGATTTGATTGCCAACGGAACTGGAGTTGTAATTGGACTAGTGGTTTTAGTTACAATGAGCAAGCAGCTATTGCATCTTTTGCGTAAAATTAAAATTGTGTCCTAATCAAAGATTTGGAGCGAAAAAATAGGCAATCGTTGAAAAATTTCTATCTTGCATTTCCATTCAACAATGAGACTAACGTAAAAGCATGTATAACATAGATTTTTATTCGTTACTGTATAGCCCCATAAATATCATCTCTACGTTGATATTTCTACTCATTATTATTGGGATGATGCTTTTTAAATCGAATAAAATTTCGTTAACAGACCCTAAAAAGGCCAAACTGTTTCGGTTAAATGTTTACCACAAATTGTTGCTTTCGTCTGTTTTTGCGGTTTATTATATTGTGATAATGCAAGGTGGGGATACTTATGCTTATTGGAAATCAACCGAAGCATTTCAAAACCTCATGTTTCACAATTTTGATCATTTTTGGGAGTTGATGACAACACCTCCAACGATGGAAAAATTTCATGGGTATTTTAATTACAAAATTGGCTATCCTATGCGTTTTATCTATGTGGAGGAAGAATCATTTTTTGTGGTTAAAATTCTGTATATCTTTCGATTACTAACATTAGGAGTTATTTTGCAACCACATTCATTTTTGCTTATATAACTGCAAGTGCTTCATGGAAAATCTATGAATTAGTATCCAACATGGGGATATTTAAGAAAAAACTACTTCAATTTTTCATTCTTTTTATTCCATCTGTTGCCTTTTGGGCGTCAGGGATTGCTAAAGATACCATCGTATTGGTTTCCATTTTTTACATGATATGGAGTATTTACAATTTATTGAATTCAAACAAAATGACGGGCAGTAAATTGAAATACTATATGGTTTTATTGTTTTTTGCCTTTATCGTATATCATACTCGTCCGTTTATTTTGAATGCAATGGTTGTTCCACTTGTGATTATGTATTCAACTGGAATTATCAATAAAATAAAATCATTTGCGATGCTTCGTTTTTTGATTAAAGGATTTATTTATTCGGCTGTTATTGGTGGTTTTCTCTATTCACTAATTTACATCAATGCCGAGCAAATGTTGCAAAACAGTAGTGCACTCAACGATGCAATGGTTATTCAGCAAGATTTTACTCAAAACACGGCAACTTATGGTGAAGGAGATAGCAAACGTTATTCATTGGGTGAAATTGATTATTCTCCATTAGGAATCATTAAAGCAATTCCAGCATCAATTTTGGCGGGTATTTATCGGCCTTTTTTATGGGAAGCTTTGCGACCTTCATTAATTCTCAATGGATTGGAAAGTATGTTGTTGATTGGCTTATCCATTTACTTTTTATTGAACAATCCCCGCAAACAAATGAAAATTATTGGGAAAAATGAAATTTTGATTTTTTCTGTTGGTTTTGTGTTGGTTATAGCCTTCATGGCAGGTTTTACTTCCATTCTTTTTGGTGTATTAGTACGTTTGCGTGCACCTTTATTACCATTTTTTGGATTACTTTTATCGATTGATTGGAAAAAATATGATACTTTAGAAAACGAAGAAACTCAGGAACAATTAAGTGAAAGCTAGCAAAAACATTACGAAAACTACTTTATTGACAATTCTTGCTCAACTACCAGCACATGTATTTGGCATCGTTGCAGGTATTTTTATTACCCGAATTTTAGGTCCAGAAGACAAAGGTTTATTTACCATATTTAATACCAATATCAATCTTTTTATCACCTTATTTGGTTTTACGGTTTCAAATAGCATTATCTATTTTGTAAGTAGTAAAAAAATTGCAGAAGAAAGTATCAAAAGCATTGCTATGTTTATTATCACGCTAACTTTATTGTTTACTCTAATTACACTTGCAGTATGGCTCAACACCAAATTTAGCTATTTGTTTATGCCTGATTATAGCATCAACATTATACTGATATTACTTTTTTTGTCAACAATACTTATCACTCAAATCAACCTTATTTTTACAGCTTATTTTCAAGGTGTTAAACATTTTAAAATTGTCAATCAAATTTTAATGCTTAATGGTTTTTACAGTTTAATTGTATTTGCTATAGCTTATTTGTTGAACCGCTTTGAGGTGTATTCGGTTGATTTGATAGATGTTATCCTATTGTCCATCTTAGTGCTGTTGATGAATACTGCACATTGGTTGTATTATTATGTGCGGTTGAACAAAAATCTTTTTCGTTTTAACCTGCACTTTGGAAAGGATTTAAAGATTTTTTTAAAATTTACAGGACTCAATCACTTTGCAAATATTTTAATCTTTCTCAACCAACGCATGATTATTTGGTTCATTGCATTTTATTTAGATAATTGGCATTTGGGAATTTTTTCGGTTGGTATTGGATTGGCTCAATTGCTTTACTTTTTTTCATCGCCCATTTCATTGATTTTAGAATCGTTTTTAAGTGCTCAAAATCAAGAAAAACAAAACGAAACATTTGCCATTTTCTCCCGCTTGATGTTTACCATCGTATTGTTGATTTGCATAGTTGTTTTACTAGTGAGTAGTTATGTTATTCCATGGCTCTATGGAAAAGAATTTTACGATTCGGCAGTTATTTTAAATGTTGTCATCTTTGGAATTTTGCTATCCAGTCATTCATCGTTATTGTCGAGTTTATTTTTAGCAAAAGATAAATTAAAATACAACGTCATTTCCTCTGTTTTTGGCGTGCTAACTACATTAATTACAGCTCCAATTTTTATCCAAAAATACCAATTGATGGGTGCTGCCTATGCGCAATTAGCAACCTACACCATTATTTTTACAGTGCAGTATTATTTTGTAAACAAGCATCTTTTTGGAAGCACAAACATTTTCTTTTTAACCAGAAAAGATATTCGTTTTCTTAAGAAACAACTGTTACTTGCAAAGGAAGAACGTAAATAAGCCGTTAACCAATTGCATCAAAATAGTGGTCTAATACCAAATGATTTTCGATGTCTTGGGTGTGAATTTCCAATAATTTTATTCCAGAATTTTCTGTATAATTGTAAAAATCTGCCATGCAATCAATCATTTCCTCTTCTGAACGTGCAGAAAAATATTCTACACCAAAAGTTTTAGCAAGGTATTGGGCATTGAACTGATGTTTGGCATCAAAATAACGAGCGTTTTGTTTTGAATCACGTGGACCTTTGATAATATTAAAAATTCCACCTCCCCCGTTGTTGATGAGGATAATTCGTAAATTACTTACTGTATAATTGTTCCACAAAGCATTGCTATCATAAAAAAACGATACATCGCCCGTCAACAATACATGTAAATTGGAAGGCTTTGCAAGTGCTGCACCAACTGCTGTAGAAACAGAACCGTCAATTCCCGAAGTTCCTCTGTTGGAGAAATAGGTCATGCTTTGCAACGGATTAAACAACTGGCAATAACGCACAATGGAACTATTTGCCATGTGAATGTGTGAACCTTCTGGAATGCAATCCAACGACAATTCAATGGCTTTTAAATCTGAAAAAGGTGCAGTTTCCAAGAATTGCTCAGCTTTTTCTTGCGCTATAAAATCACGTTGTTTCCATTTGCTGCCATAGTTGGACGGAATTAAGTCGCTTTTTATTCGGTTCAATGTATCCACAAAACTGGCTTCGCTCACTTGAAACGAGTGGGTAAGAGCTTCGTAGGTGTTCATTTCTGGAAAATCAATTCCAACCTTCCAATGCATTTGTGGTTTGTATTTACGCAAATAAGCCTTAATCTTTTTAGAAACAATCGCTCCACCAAAGGTAATGAGTAAATCGGGTGCAAAATTAGCTTCTTCTTCTGAATGAATGGTTTGCAAAGTGCGATCAATGCAATGTACCCATTTCATGGAAACTAAATTGGATGTGTTTTCAACCAAAATTGCAAAAGAAGTATCGTTTGCCAATGTTTTTAAAGTTTCTAAAAAATAGGGATTTTGAGGCATTTGTCCCACTAAAATCATTTTTTTAGGCAATTCTAACCCTTTTTTGAGCACCTCCATTTCTTCATTGTTCAACGGAGTTCTTTCTTTAATCCAATCTATTTTTTGAGGAAGTTCATCTGTTATTTCAACTGTTTGATACAACGGTTCTTCCAATGCAATGTTGAAATGAATAGGACCTTTTGAATGCAATGTAATTTTTGAAAACAAATCAATGGTGGTGTTTTCAACAACTTGCGTATCGGTGGACTCGTCAAAATGTGCTTCCCCCTCGATATGATTGGTGTAAACACCTTTTTGAACGATGGTTTGCCCATCTCCCTGATTGATCCATTTTTCGGGTCTATCTGCCGAAATAATTACCAACGGAATGCGTTGATAATAAGCCTCTGCAACAGCTGGATAATAATTCAACATGGCAGAACCAGAGGTGCAAACTGCTCCAACCGGTTTTCCAGATTCCAAAGCCATGCCCATTGCTACAAATGCGGCCGAGCGTTCGTCGTGAATTGTGTAGCAGTTAATTGCAGGATGCTCGTCGAATGCTATGACCAACGATGAATTGCGAGAACCGGGAGAACAAACAACTGTTTCCATACCTGCTTTTACGCAAGCGGTAACAAATGTCTGTACCATTTTTTTGTCGGATGAAATCATGGTTCAAATTTAGCTTTTTCACCAATATTGGTCAACGATAAACAGATTTTGTTTGCTATTAAACCGTCTTTTCTTGGTTTTCAGTAGATTCAGTTGGAGGTGTTGTTTCCACTTTATCGGTTGAATTTTCTTCACTAACAGTTGAAGCAGCTTCATTTTCTGCAACTTGCGCAGGTTGGTTAACTGCTAATTTTGAATTGGGGTTGTAACGAATGGAATGATCTAAATCCACAGCCATTTGGTCAAGAGGTTGTTTAATTTCTTCTGCCGTATCTCTAAAAATTCCTTCTAAGTTCAAATCTTTTTTGTAACCGTCGGTAGATTTTTTTAATTCATTTTGAATTTCAGAAGTAGCATCTTTCACTTGGCGCATGGTTCTACCCAATGTGCGCGCAATACCCGGAATGCTCTTTGAACCAAAGAAAATTAAAATGAAAATTAGAATTACAAAAATTTCAGAGCCCGATACGTCGTTTAAAAATAAATACACTTCTTTTATTTTTTTTCAAAATTAAGATTTTTTACGCAGATGTTGAGCTGATTTGTTAAAATTAACGTTTGTTGGGTAATATCGACATATCGACATAGTTCGATATCATCAAAAATAGCAACAAAAAAGCCGAAGTTTTAATGCTCCGGCTTCCTGTTTATTTCACTTTTTTATTTCTCCAAAAAACTATAGTTCTTACCATAATGCAACATTTGCTCCACAAAATTCATATCGTAAGAAACTTTTACATCAATGATTTCACCGTTTTTATCCGTTATTGGAACCAATGTTGGGTTCACAAAACCAGAATAGGGCGCAATGTTTAACGGTTTCACACGCGTCAATACTTCTTGGTGCAATGCTCTGTCCACTTTTACACCGTAGTTATCCACCAATGCTTGCCCCGCTTTAAAATCGCCTTCTGATTTTATGCGTTGAATTTCGCGTAACAATTGTCCAAATAAATCACGTAATTTTAGGTAATCGTTCACCACAAAATACGTTTTTCCGTCTTTCACAATTTTTTCAATGACTTTGTCTTTCTGTCCTTTTTCATACGCCCAACTTGCCACCAATTGACGGTTTTGCATGTGTTCTTCGGTTAATTGTTGTCCCAGTTCCAAACGTTGCAATTGCGTCATCATTCCATTTCTGATGTAGCCGTCGTATTCTGCTTTTGCTACTTCAAACGATGGAATAAGTCCTAAATCAATCATTTTTTGGTCGTAGATGTAATACAATCCCACCAAATCTGCACGTGCTTCTTCCAAGGTACTTGCATATTGTTTGAGTGTTTCTGAAGGCTGACCAACACCTGGGTTAATTACTCCCGATGCGTGACCAATAACTTCGTGCAATGCCGTGTGCAATTTACCTCCCAAATAAGCATGTTTTTGAGCACGTTCTTTTTCTTCTTTGGAATAACCAAATTCATCTATCATTCCTTTTCCACCAGCTTTGTCATAAGCCTCAATGATGTTTCCTAAACTCACCGATTTAGAGCCGTATTCTTCACGAATCCAGTTGTTGTTAGGCAAATTTACACCAATTGGAGTAGAAGGAGAAGCATCGCCCGATTCACTGGCTGCTTGCACCACTTTGTAACTTACACCTTTTACTTTTTTCTTCTTGTGCTCGTCCATAATGGTTGAATTGTCCTCAAACCATTGTGCATTTTCTGCCAAAGCTTTCATTTGCTTAGAAGCTTCAAAATCGGTAATTTGAACTATGCTTTCAAAACTCGCACGCATTCCCAACGCATCGCCATACACTTCAATAAAACCATTAATCCAGTCAATGTCGCCTTTGGTAGATTGCGCCCACAAAATGTTGTAATCGTCCCACGTTTTTAAATCACCTGTTTGGTAATATTCAATCAGTTTTTCCAAGGCCGCCTTTTGTTGTGCATTTTCGGCAACAGTGGTTGCTTTTTTCAACCAAAAAATAATTTGATCAATGGCTTTACCATATTTCCCACCCGATTTCCAAACATCTTCTTGCACTTTTCCATTGTTTAAAATCAACGTTGAATTTAATCCAATTTCAAGTGGACGCTTAGGGTCGGGACTTTTCACGTTAGCATAAAAATCTTCTACCATTTTTAGGGTAATGCCATCGCCATAAAACCCATTTGCCGAAGCAACAATGATATCTTGCTTAGGGTCTTTAATTTTTCTTGATTTTGCAATTTCAGGATTAAACATTACTTCCAATGTTGCCGCATCAAGCGTGTGATTCACAGCTTTTAACAACGATTGAAAATAATCTTTTGAAAATTTCGGGTTGAACTTATCCATCCCATAATGGTGGTGAATTCCGTTTGAAAACCATACTTGTTTGGCATATACCTCAAAGTTATTCCAGTCATCGCCACTTCTTTCGCCTTTGTAGTTTTCAAAAATTGCTTCCAATGCTTTGCGGATACGAATGTTGTAGGGATTGTTTTGATCGTAATTGATATCTCTTCCTGCCAATCCAGCTTGTGAAAGATAATACACCAATTTTTTTTGGTTCAAGGTTAACTTATCAAAATCTTTTATTTCGTAGCGCAATACTTGAACATCGGCAAAACGATCCACTTTGATGTCGCCAATTTCACTTACAATTTCCATGTTTTCTGTGTTTTTATCGGTTGCTTTTTGCGAACAACTAATTAAAGCCATTCCCAAAACAAAAATGCCTACTGGCAAATAGATGCGTTTCATAGTTTTATTGATTTAGAAAACGTAAATTTAACAAACTTTTTATAGATGTGAAAATCAAATGCAGTTGATAAGTATTTGTTCATTTTCTTTTGAAAATATATTATATTTGTGAAATATTAAAACTAAGTTAAAATGTCAGAAGTCATAAACGATTTTGGGATTCAACAAATCCTTGAAGAATTAGGAATAGAAGAAGTAAACAATGGCGCTTCAACAGGCGGCAGATGGTTCAATACAAGAGGCGAAAAAATTGCATCTTACTCACCAGTAGATAATTCACTTATTTCAACGGTTGATTCTGCAACAGAAGTTGATTACGAAGCAATTGTGTTAAAAGCACAAGAAGCTTTTGAAGAATGGAGAATGTGGCCTGCACCAAAAAGAGGAGAGGTTGTTCGTCAGTTTGGAGAAAAATTGCGCGAGTACAAAACAGCTTTAGGAACGTTGGTTTCTTACGAAATGGGGAAATCGTTGCAAGAAGGATTGGGCGAAGTACAAGAAATGATTGATATCTGCGATTTTGCAGTTGGTTTATCACGTCAGTTGTATGGTTTAACGATGCATTCGGAAAGACCTGGACACAGAATGTATGAGCAATACCATCCGCTTGGAGTTGTAGGAATTATTTCTGCGTTCAACTTCCCAGTTGCCGTTTGGAGCTGGAACACAGCATTGGCTTGGGTTTGTGGTGACGTTACAATTTGGAAACCATCCGAAAAAACACCTATCACAGCGCTTGCTTGTCAACAAATTATTAAACAAGTTTTTGACGCAAATGCGGTACCAGAAGGTGTTTCTAACTTGGTAATTGGCGATGCAACATTAGGAAAATTAATGGCAGAGGATAAACGCGTTCCGTTAGTTTCTGCAACAGGTTCAACAAGAATGGGTAAATCTGTAGGTGCTGCAGTGGGTGCACGCTTGGGTCGCTCTTTATTGGAGTTGGGTGGTAACAATGCCATCATCATTACGCCAAGTGCTGATTTGAAAATGGTTGTTCCAGGTGCTGTATTTGGTGCTGTTGGAACATGTGGACAACGTTGTACATCTACACGTCGTTTGATTATCCATGAAGAAGTATATGACAAAGTAAAAGAAGCAATGGTGAAAGCCTATGGTCAATTGAAAATTGGTAACCCATTGGATCAAAATAACCATGTTGGACCGCTTATTGACCAATTGGCTGTTGATGCGTTTACAAATGCGTTGAAACAAGTTAAAGAAGAAGGTGGAACTGTCATCACAGGTGGTGAAGTTTTAACTGGCGAAGGATATGAATCTGGAATGTATGTGAAACCTGCAATTTGTGAGGTTCAAAATCATTTCCAAATTGTTCAACACGAAACATTTGCACCAATTTTATATTTAATCAAATACAAAGGTGGTGTTGAAAATGCAATTGCTATTCAAAACGATGTGCCACAAGGATTGTCTTCTGCAATTATGACCAACAATTTGAAAGAAGCAGAAAAATTCTTGTCGCAAGCTGGTTCAGATTGTGGTATTGCCAATGTAAACATCGGTACTTCTGGAGCTGAAATTGGTGGTGCTTTTGGTGGTGAAAAAGAAACAGGTGGAGGCCGTGAATCGGGTTCTGATGCTTGGAAAGTTTACATGCGCCGTCAAACAAATACTATCAACTATTCCGATAGCTTGCCATTGGCACAAGGAATTAAATTTGATTTGTAAAACAAGAATTGAATGGATACGAAATGGGGTGTTGTGCAAGCGACATCCCATTTTTTTATTGCGCAGCTTATTAACACTACTTTTAAAAGTGATAAACGAGCCTTCTTGTTCCTTGAATCGAAAAACAGCATCTAAATCATACGTGTTTTTTCCAGTAGAGGTTAATGCAATGGTGCAATTGACAACTTCGTTTGATAATTCTGTAGCCAACACGTAGGGAGCACTCATGCGCACAATTGCTTGTACCAATTTACTTCCCTCAATCGTAATTAACGGTTTCAACGCTCCTTTTGTGTATAAACCAACATGCTGACGGTTGGGATGAAGCTCTGGATTTTTAGTTTTTCCAAAATAAATAGAGTTTTTAGACAATTGGCGAATGTGAAAAATACGTTTGCCAATAGTTACTGTTTTTTTATCGAAAGAAAAACGGCATTGGGAATAGTGCTCACAAATTGCTCCATCGTTGTCGCTTGCTTAAAACTCAACACAAAATCGGCATCTGGAATCAACGCCATTTCATTGTTGATGTTGTCCACAATAATTCCACGCAATTAAACTCACTCCCACTAAAGCTAAATTGGTTCCAATGAGCTTTTGAAGGCTATCGTTGAGCTGGTCTGTAATTACATCCGTAGTAAAATGAAAATCACGGGTGTTAATTTATATTGCACATAAGTTGATGCATAAGATTTATCAAGCGATACCGTACCTTTTGAAACTATTGCTGTATCGTTTATTTGCACATCGATGTTGGATTGCCAATTGTTGGAACTGTTTTTTAGCTGAACGATGTGGTTGTCGGCTAATTTTTTACCCACCAACACTTCTTTTTTATACAATTGTTGAGCAAATTGTTGCAATTCTTTTTCAGAAAGTTGGTTGGAATGAACAATAATACCCGAATTTTCGTCGGATTGCGAAACACAACGTTGGTTGAAGAAATTTGTGCTATTGTTTTTCCATTCATGGGCATTGATGATTTGCACAATTATTCCTTTTACAGGTTGTTGCTTGTAGGTTGATTGAAAATAAATAACAGGTTGCAACCAATTGATGCCAAATTGCTGGGGTTCATCTGTTTTTTTGTTACTGTTTTTAATGAGTTGCACAATTTCATCACCTTCACCTTTGATAAAAGTACTGTTGAGAAAATCAAACAACACATCGCGACCGTCCAATTCAACTACCAACGAAGCATTTTCTGGCACCACAAAATGATGTTCGGGAGCTTTGCTTTGAAAAGAATATAAAAACAAAGAGGCATACAATCCCCACAAAATCACCAAGAGCACAATGCCCGAACTGAGTGAAATAAGTGTATTTATTTTCTTTTTCATGCAAAACAAAGATAGAGAAACTCTTATGTTAGCTCTTTATTTTTATAAAATTTTATTGAAATCGTTCATTTTTGTGCCAAAATCAGCATAAATAACGTAATTTAGACACTAAAAAGTTATGCTTTCTCCGTTCAACGACGAATATTTCATGAAACAAGCCATCCTAGAGGCACAAAAAGCACTTGAAAAAGATGAAGTGCCCATTGGAGCGGTAATTGTTGCCAATAATCAAATCATTTCACGCGGCCACAACTTGACAGAATGTTTGAACGATACTACCGCTCATGCTGAAATGCAAGCCATAACTGCGGCAAGTGGCAACATTGGAGCAAAATATTTAAATGAATGTACGTTGTATGTTACCATGGAGCCTTGCGTAATGTGTGCCGGAGCGTTGTATTGGTCGCAAATAGACCGCATTGTTTTTGGAGCAAGCGATGAAAAAAGAGGAGCAGGAAGGTTTGCCGGAATTTACCATCCAAAAACAAAAGTTGAAGGCGGTTTATTGGCCGAACAATGCAGTAAATTGGTGGTTGATTTTTTTAAATCCAAGCGCTAGTATTTTTTATAAATTCAACAGTCAACACAACAATCAATGTAGTTTTTTACTACTTTCGCAACAATAAAATCAATAAATTATGATTCCTTTTTCACCACCACGCATCGACCAAAAAGTTGTAGATGAAGTAACCGCTGCTTTGTTAAGCGGATGGATAACAACAGGTCCACGTACCAAAAACTTTGAAAAACGAATTACAGAATACACAGGTTGTAAAGCAACGGTTGCTGTAAACTCGTGGACAATGGGAATGCAAGTATTGTTGCATTGGTGGGGAATTAAAGAAGGAGATGAGGTAATTTTACCTGCCTACACCTATTGTGCAAGTGCCAATGTGATTGTTCACGCTGGTGCAAAACCAGTAATGGTGGATATTGGTGCAGAAGATTTTAACATCGATGCAGAGAAAGTAAAAGCAGCCATCACGCCGCGCACAAAAGCAATTATTGCCGTGGATATTGCAGGTTTCCCTTGCGATTACGATAAATTGTATGAAGTGATTGAGGGCGCAAAATCGCAATTTCAACCCAACAATGAATTGCAAGAAAAATTAGGTAGAATTTTATTGATTTCGGATGCGGCTCATAGTTTTGGAGCAACCATGAACGGAAAAAAAGCGGGTGCTCTTGCCGATATTAGCACTTTTTCGTTTCACGCAGTAAAAAACCTAACAACAGCTGAGGGTGGGGCAATTTGCTTTAATTTACCAGCTTCTTTTGATGCCGAGGCAATTTACAAACATTTTTGTACGCTCATTTTACACGGTCAAAACAAAGATGCATTGGCAAAAACACAAAAAGGAAACTGGCGCTACGATGTGGAAGAACCAGGTTTTAAATGCAACATGACCGATTTGCAAGCCGCTATTGGATTGATTGAATTGGATCGCTACCAAGAAAATTTAGACAGAAGACAACATATTTTTGATCGCTACAATGCTGGTTTTGCCAACGAAGATTGGGCAATTGCACCAAAATTCAAAGACGAAAATCGTGAAACATGTTACCACTTGTATTTGTTGCGCATTAAAGGAATCACCGAGCAACAACGTGATGCCGTGATGCAACAAATTTTTGATCGTGATGTTTCTGTAAACGTGCATTTCTTGCCTTTGCCAACGTTAACGGCTTACAAAAAACGCGGGTATAAAATGGAAGATTATCCAGAAACATGGAACAAATATGCCAATGAAATTTCGTTGCCTGTTTACTTTGATTTAACCGACGAGCAAGTGCAAACAGTAATCCAAGCTGTGAAAGAAGCGTATAAAGCTGTTGTAAAATAATAATTGTATCTTTGCTAGAACCAAACGCACACAATATGAAAAATACATTTCACTGGATATTCGTTGTTGTAATCATTGCTTTTACAGCGGTTTCTTGTAAAAAAGACAAATATGCTTCGTTTGAAGTTACCTTGTCATCGGATAAAGTAGTGGCTAAAAAAGCAACTGTAAGAATCAAAGAAGTGTGGTTGAATTACGCTACCAAAAAATCCAATTCAGAGTGGATGAAATTAGAGGTGGACACGGTTTCGTATGATTTGGCACGTTTGTATAACGGGCAAGTGGATACACTATTCATTCCAGAAGTGAAAGTTGACAACATTACAACCTTGATGAAATTTCGTGTGGTGGTTGCTGCAGACAAACATTCGGTAATTACACCAGCTGACGATACGCTTGAAATGACGTTGGATCCAACATTAACCGATGGCATCAAAGCAAGTGTCAATAAATCGTTGGAAAATTTAAAAACATATACGGTTCAATTGAAATTTCAACCCGATACGGTGGCTATGAGCAGTTCAACGCCTGTTTTTAAATCATCCATTGCACTAAAAGGATTTGGAATTAAAGGAAATATCTAAAAAACCTTTTTCTGATTTTCATCCTTTGAATGGACCGTTTACCCATATTTTAAACCATTGAAGTAATTCATTAGCATTTTTACAAAAGATTGATTTAATTTGTAAAAAAATGTAACGAATGAAAAAACTAGTTTTAGGAATCATCGTAGGTTGCATGTCCTTCGGTTCAATGGCACAACAAAAAATTGAATTCGTAGAATACGACTTACCAAATGGGATTCACGTAATCCTACACCAAGAAAAATCTACGCCTATCGTAGCAGTTTCTGTACTTTATCATGTGGGTTCAAAGAACGAAAAACCAGACAGAACAGGTTTTGCACACTTCTTTGAGCATTTATTGTTTGAAGGTTCAAAAAACATTGGTCGCGGTGAATACAGCGAATATGTGGAGAAAAACGGGGGTGCATTGAACGCAAATACGTCAATGGACAGAACGTTTTATTTTGAATTGTTACCTTCAAATCAATTGGAATTAGGCTTGTGGTTGGAATCTGAGCGTATGTTGCACGCAAAAGTGGACAGCGTAGGAATTGAAACACAACGCAGTGTAGTAAAAGAAGAAAAACGTCAGCGAGTTGATAATCAGCCGTATGCAACGTTTATCAAAGAATTGTTTGACCGTTTGTTTCCTAACTCAACTTACGGATGGCAACCAATTGGTAGCATGGAGCACTTAGATGCAGCGCAAGAAGAGGATTATGTGAATTTTTACCAAACATTTTATGTTCCTTCAAATGCAACATTGTCTATTGCAGGTGATATCGACATCGAACAAACTAAAAAATGGATTGATAAATATTTCAAAGCTATTCCAAAAGGACAAGCAATCAACTTGTATAGAGATTACTTGAGTTTGAAAGATGATAAATTCAAAACGAAATACGGTGTTGAAAAATCAATCTTTGATTCTAAAGATTTCTTTGCTTCTAAAAATGCAAAAGCAAAAGCGTTGATTGCAGAATATAGCAACAAGCCAACAACAATTGAACGTCCGGCAAAACCTTCACAAAAGCCAAACAATGCTGAGGTGGTAACCGTTTACGATAACATTCAATTGCCAGCTTTGTTTGTAGGGTATGTATTGCCAGAGCAACGCAATGAAGACATGTATGCTTTAGAATTTTTAAATTCTGTGCTTTCTGGAAGTTCTAGTTCACGCATCAATAAAGATGTGGTAGAAAAGAAACAATTGGCTTCTATGGCATTTTCTTTTGCTTATGGTTTAGAAAACGCAGGAGCTGAAATTATTGCAGCAATTGCACAAAAAGACGTGAAGTTGGATGCAATTTTAGCTGAAATTGATGCGCAAATTGAAAAAGTTCAAAACGAATTGATTACACAAGAAGAATTTGAGCGTGTAAGAAATCAGTTTGAAAACCAAGCAATTTCGTCGTATTCAACAATTTCTGGTATCAGCGAAGCGTTGGCAGATGCACACGTATATCGTGGAAGTGCTAATTATGTAAACGTTGAATTGGAAAAATACATGAAAGTTACTCGCGAAGATATTCAACGTGTGGCTAAAAAATATTTTACAAAAGATGCACGTGTAATTTTACATTATTTACCAAAAGAAGAATCTAAATAATTGACGAAAATGAAAAAATTAATAATAGCATTAGGACTTATTTCACCGGCTTTACTTTTCGGTCAATTGGATCGTTCTGTTGTGCCAGCTGCTGCACCTGCAAAGGCGATCAGTATTGCAGATCCGGTGGTTTTTAAAACAGCAAACGGAATTACAGTTATTCTTTCAGAAAACCATAAAATTCCAAAAGTTACCTTTAACTTATCAGTTGGAAATGGCGAACGTTTGGAAGGTAAAAAAGCAGGTGTTTCTAGCCTTGCGGGAGATTTAATTTTGAGCGGAACAACAAAACGTTCAAAAGATGAAATTGACACAAAGAAAGATTACATTGGTGCAAGCATTGACGCTGGTGCAAAAAGCATGAGTTTGAGTTGTTTGACAAAACACATGGACACTGGTTTGGATATCTTTTCAGACATCTTGTTGAATGCAAATTTCCCTCAAAGCGAGTTTGAACGTATCGTAAAACAAGCAGAAAGTAGTTTGATGTCAGTTAAATCTAGCCCAGAATCTATGGGACAAAATGCATTGATGACATCTTTGTTTACAGGGCACCCTTATGGCGAAGTAATGACAGAAGCAACGTTGAAAAACATTACAAGAGACGATGTGGTGAATTACTACAAACAAACATTTGTGCCAGAAGGTAGTTACTTGGTAATTGTGGGTGATATTACGAAAGCAAAAGCGGAAGAAGTAGTGAACAAATATTTCTCTTCTTGGACAGGTAAGTTACAACCAAAAGTAGAATACCCATCGGCTAAAAACTTGAAAGGCAACCGTGTAATTTTTGTTAAAAAACAAGGTGCGGTTCAATCGTATATTCAAGTTGCTTTCCCTGTTGGAATCAAAATTGGAGATGCAAATTACATTCCTAGCAGTTTAACCAACCATATTTTTGGTGGAAGCGGGTTTGGAACACGTTTGATGCAAAACTTGCGTGAAGATAAGGCATATACCTATGGAGCTTATTCAAATTTAAGCGTTCAACCGCAAGGTGCTTATGTTGCAGCTGGTGGTAGCTTTAGAAATGAAGTAACTGATAGTGCAATTGTTCAATTGTTAAGCGAGTTGAACAAAATTACCAACAGCTATGTTACGGCAGAGGAGTTGAGTCTTGCAAAAGCGGTGTTAACTGGTCGTTTTGCACGTTCATTGGAAAGTCCTTCAACAATTGCTCGTTTTGCTTTAGAAATTGAGCGCAATGGTTTGGATAAAAACTATTACAAAGATTATTTGAAAAATTTGGATGCGGTTGACAAAGAAAAAGTGTTGGACATTGCTCAAAAATTCTATACTGATAAAAATTGTTACATCATTGTTGTTGGAAACGAGTCAGTTTTAGAAAAATTAAAACAATTTGATGCGGATGGCAACATTGAAGTGGTAGATGCTTTTGGTGAGCCAGTTCAAGACATGAAAAAAGCGGACATCACAGCAGATGAATTGTTTAAAAAATATTCTTT
The DNA here is from genome assembly GCA_041392275.1 of Crocinitomicaceae bacterium. Classification (GTDB taxonomy): domain Bacteria; phylum Bacteroidota; class Bacteroidia; order Flavobacteriales_D; family Crocinitomicaceae; genus Taishania. The sequence goes on from JAWKMK010000003.1 coordinate 147,411, forward strand.
GGCACTTACTGGCTCTAAAACAGTAAAAGAAAGAGATAAAAAATTGAAAAAAATCAAATCGGTGCGTCAAGAAGTGGAAATGTCCATGTCGCAAGTACCATTCCCATTAAAATCAGTTCGTTTTTGGGCAGCTCCAAACAGCGATGTAATGACTATTGAAGCACAAGGAATGATGGTTCAAAAAACCTATTTTGATGGAACTACAGGTTACAATTCCAACATGCAAACTGGTAAAAAAGACTTAACTGCAGAAGAAATTGCAGCGAAGAACAAATCTACTGGTTTGATTCCAGAAATCAACTATACAAAATCAGGAATGAAATATGAGTTGTTGGGAATTGAAAACCAAAATGGAACAGATATGTATGTAGTAAAATTAAACGATGGTGAAAGCGAATCGTATGATTACTACAATACAAAAGATTTCAGCAAAATCAAAACAGTCACTATCAGCAAAGCTGGTGAGGGAGAAGAAGGTCCAAGTGAAGTTACAATGACTTATTCTGACTACAAAGCAGTTGGTGGCGTATTGTTTCCACACAAAATTGTAATGTCTGCAGGTGCAATGACATTCAACGGAGAAGTGAAATTAATTGAAATCAACAAAGGAGCTTTGAAAGATTATAAATAGTCTTTTATCTACTTTTAGTAGCAAAAGCGGCGCAGTGAATGTGTCGCTTTTGTTGTTTTTGGAGGTTTTTATAATGAAGGAGTTTTGATGTTATCTAAAATCTTGCCTTCCTATAATTGTCATGATTTCTACTGTATTCTCTACGATTCGATAATAGATAGAATCAACACCACAAACACAACGACGGTAGCCTGGTTTAATATAATCAACTGCTTCAAAAGAAAAAGGTTGTTGAGCTATCAGTTCAAAACAATCAAAAAATGCATTGAAATAGTTATCTGCTTGTTGAATTCCGAACTTTAAAACACCATAATGGTGAATTCTAATTAAATCTTGTTTAGCAATAGTACTAATTCTGTAATTATTCATTCAACAAATCTTTTGATTGCTGTAATATTTGTGCTTGATTATCTGAAGTAAATCCACTTCTTTCAGCTTTTTCAATTTTCGTGCGAATCCAATCAAATTCTTGTTGTTGTGTTCTAACTTTTCTAATTAAATCGTTGATAATTTCACTTTTACTAGTGTATTCTTTAGTGGCAATTTGTTGTTTTAACCACTCATCATTAGGCTCTGTAAAAGAAATGCTTTGTCTTTTCATTTTTATTAAAATATGGTGTAAATATACACCAAAAATGCATCAAATACACTATTTTTTTAGAATTTACTTTGTTTAACAAGTGGAGTGCTCTATTTCTAATATGCATTTTTTTCTTCAAAGTTGGACTTCCCCAATATTTTGAAGTATCTTTACCCAAAAATAAAACACATGAAGACATACAATAAATTAATGGTTACGCTTTGGTTGGTTCTTGCTATTTTGATTACATTGTTTGTAACCTACAAAACCATCATGGAAGAGTAAACCGTTGGGGATTTATGTATGTGTTTGCTGCTATGGCCTTTATGATGCTGTTTTACGCCGTTACATGTACCGCAAAGTTGAAAAAGGCATGAACAACGGAAAAGAAAAATAGCATTTCTCACTCATTTTCTTATTTTCCAATAAAAGTTTGATGTTTTCATTCAAGGTTGATGTGTTTAAAAAAAACAAATCAACAAAAAGTATTTTTACTTCCTCTATCCCAACGTTTTTCTTCAGCTGTTCTTTGTCTAAATGTTTTTCCCAATTAGAAACAACTACGCATGCCACGCCGTTTCAATTACATTCACCAAAGCACGGCATTCCGACATGAATTTGTCAATTCCCAATATCAAGGTCATTCCAGCTACTGGAATTTCGGGTACCACAGTCAATGTTGCAGCAAGGGTTATAAATCCAGCTCCTGTTACTCCAGCCGCACCTTTTGAAGATAAAATAGCTACCAAAAGTAACACCATCAAATGGTCAAATTCTAAGTGAATGTTGCACGCTTGCGCAATGAACAATGCGGCTAAAGTCATATAAATATTGGTTCCATCTAAGTTGAATGAATATCCTGTGGAACAACCAAGCCAACCACTCCTTTATCACAACCTGCTTTGGTTAATTTATCCATCAATCCGGGCAATGCAGGTTCCGAAGAACTGGTGCCCAACACCAAAAATATTTCATCTTTGATGTAACGCAAAAATTTAAAAATATTAAACCCATTGAGCCAAGCAACAAATCCTAACACAATAACCACAAACCCTAAAGATGTGAGGTAAAACGTACCTACCAATTTCCCTAAATACAACAGTGAATCAATTCCATAAGCGCCAATTGTAAAGGCCATAGCACCAAAAGCACCAATAGGAGCTGTTTTCATTAACATTTCCACGATTTTAAAAACCGGAACTTGCAATACGTTTAAAAAATCAATCACCGTGACTTTTTTCTGCTGTTACCGCCAAGGCAATACCAAATAAAATAGCAACCAACAACACTTGTAAAATTACATCGCCTGTCATGGGGCTAAATAAGGTATCGGGAATGATGTTGAATACAAAATTGACCAATGAATTTTCTTCGGCCGCTTGTATGTATTTACTGATTTTAGAAGCATCCAACGTTGCTGAGTCTATGTTTAACCCCGCTCCTGGTTGAATGAAATGACTTACAACCAAGCCAATAACTAATGCTAAAGGTGGAAAAAGATAAAGTAGGCAAACGCTTTTGCGGCCACGTCCCACTTTTTTTCAAATCGTTCATTCCTGCAATTCCGTTGATACAGTTAAGAAAATTACAGGGGCAATAATCATTTTTACCAATTTGATAAAACCATCTCCTAATGGTTGCATAGTTTTACCTGTTTCTGGCCAAAAATAACCCAACGAAACACCTACAATTATCGCAAAAACAACTTGAATGTATAGTTGTTGATAAAATTTCTTCTTTTTTAACGGGCTTATCGCTTGCTGCTTCAAAATCTGATTTCATAGATTTAATTTGTTGCATAGTAAATAAAATATTGAATTGAAACGGTGTGTTCAATTAAAAATCACCTGTTCAGGTAATTATTTACACCTTTTTATTTGGTTAAGCGCTTAAATGCAACAGGTAATTTTTGAATAACATCCGAAATTAATATACTTTCTTCGCTCATTTTTTTAGCACACAAATCATTGCCAACCCATGTACATAAACGCCAATTAATGCTGCTTTTGCAGGTGTGTAACCTCGAGCAAGAGTCCAACAATTATTCCTGTTAAACAATCGCCGCTTCCACCTTTTGCCAATCCAGGATTCCCCGTAGAGTTAAACACAACACTTCCATCGGGCATGCAAATATGAGTAAAAGCATCTTTTAACACCAAAATACATTGATGGCGTGCTGCAAAATGACGTGCTTTATCCAAGCGCTCAAAACTATTGGAAAACGAACCAACCAAGCGCTCAAATTCCTTCGGATGAGGTGTTAAAATGGTTTCTTTGGGTAAAAATTCCAACCATGTTTTATTTTCTGCCAAAATATTCAACCCGTCTGCATCAATTACCAAATGACCTTGGTGCTGATAAATGATGGATTTCAAAACCTGTTGTGTATCCATGTGTTTGCCAACGCCGGGACCAAAACCAATAACGCTGTATTTTGAGAAATTGTCAAAATGAGTAATGTGGTTGTCAAATCCATCGGTGCTGGTCATTGCCTCTGGTAGTCGAATGGCCAAGGCATTGGTAACTTTATCTACAGAATGCACTGTAAGCAATCCTGCACCACTACGCAAACACGATTCAGCAGCAATAATGGCGGCGCCTGTTTTTCCTTGCTTCAGCCAGCAATAAAGCATGACCAAATAATCCTTTGTGGGAGAACGTGTTACGCGGACGAATTAACGGAAGAACGTCGCTTTTTTGCATAAAATAAAAACTCGATTCTTGCTCCAAAATTGCCCTTTTATCAAAACCAACGTCGATAATTTTAAATTCATTGACCACATGTTTATTATCGGGTAGCAAGAAAGCCAATTTTGGTAATTGCAAAGTCAACACTAAATCGGCATGCACGCAACTTTCAATAAATTCTTGCGAAGAATCATCCATCAGCAAGCCACTTGGCGTGTCAATACTTATAATTTTGCTTGGATGCAAGTTGATTTGTGCAATCACTTTTTTGAGAATACCATCCACTGGTTTGTTAACGCCTGTGCCCAATAGTGCATCAATGATAACCGATTTGGGTCGAAGTTTTATTTTTTTCAAATCCTCTTCTTTTTCAATAACAAGAAGATTTTGTTTTAAAGCAGCTGGTAATTTGTCTAAATTTTTTTGCGTATCGGGTGTAAATTTATCTTTGTGTTTCACCAATACAACACGCACAGCAGCGTGCCATTTAAACAACAAACGCGCAATTGCCAGACCGTCGCCACCGTTGTTTCCCATTCCACAAAAAACAACTACTTCTTCATCTTGGTCTACATGGCAAAAAATGGCGCCCATGCATTCACCCGCAACACGCTCCATTAAGTCGTGTGAAGTGATTTCTTGACGCTCCACCGTGAGAGCATCAACATTTTTAAGTTGAGGTACAGACAGGATTTTCATAGTGGTCGAATTTATAGTAAAAATACGGTGTTTTTTTAAATAATCAAAAAATAGTGTGTTTTTCGGGCAAATTTGTTGCTTGATTGTTCCAGCACAATTGCGTAATTTTGTGCAACAAAAAAAGTAGCGAGCAAGCAATAATGGAAGAAATTGAAATTTACGGCGCACGAGAACACAATTTGAAGAACATCGACCTCAAAATTCCGCGCAACAAACTGGTTGTGTTTACTGGTTTGAGTGGTAGTGGCAAATCTTCGTTGGCTTTTGATACCATTTTTGCAGAGGGGCAACGCCGTTACTTGGAGACATTTTCTGCTTATGCCCGCCAATTTCTTGGAGGCTTGGAACGTCCAGATGTGGACAAAATTGATGGGTTGAGCCCTGTTATTGCTATTGAACAAAAAACTGTTTCTCGTAGTCCCCGCTCAACCGTTGGAACAATCACCGAGCTCTACGATTTTTTGCGTTTGTTGTATGCACGTGTAGGTACCGCCTATTCTTACATTTCGGGTGAGAAAATGGTCAAGTATTCCGATGAACAAGTGGTTAACTTAATTTTAGAACATTACTCGGGAAAAAAAGTGGTGTTGTTGGCGCCAGTTGTAAAAGGAAGAAAAGGGCATTACCGTGAATTGTTTGAGCAAATTCAAAAAAACGGATACACCAAAGTGCGTGTTGATGGTGAAATTGTTGACATTCAAAAGGGGATGAAGCTCGACCGTTACAAAATTCACGACATTGAATTGGTGATTGACCGTTTGTTGATTGATCCAAAAGATAGAAAACGCATTTACGATGCAGTGGTGTTGTCGATGAAAAAAGGCGATAAACAAATGATGGTGATGGATTTTGACACCAACGAAGTGCGTCATTTCTCGCGTTTGTTGATGTGTCCAACTTCTGGAATTAGTTACCCAGAACCAGAGCCTAACTTGTTTTCGTTCAACTCACCTTATGGGGCGTGCTCCACCTGCAATGGTTTGGGCGAAGTTTCTGAGGCATCACTGGATAAAATCATTCCAGATGCTTCCAAATCCATCAAACAAGGAGGTTTGGCTCCGCTGGGAGAATACAAAAACACATGGATTTTTGTTCAGCTTGAAAATTACTTAACTGTCGAAGGTTTTAATATAAAAACACCGTTAAAAGATATTCCAGAAGAAGTGTTAAACGTTATTTGTATGGCACTTGATTTGGAGCGTACTTCAAGAAACGCTGTTACTTGATGGTATCATGCACATCCTTGATCGGCACTTCAAGGGAGGAAAGTTCGGCCGCCATTCAACGTTGGGCGCGAAGCTATGAATCAAGTGGCGGTCCAACTTGCAACGGACACCGTTTGAAAAAAGAAGCCATGTATTTTAAAATTGCTGATAAAAATATTGGTGAATTGGCTGCTTTGGATTTGTCGGAATTGAGGCTTATTTTTCAGATATATTGAATATCACTTATCGGCGGATCAACAAGTGATTGCCACCGAAATTTTAAAAGAAATTCGAGCACGTTTTGAGATTTATCTTGATGTAGGATTGGAATATCTAACGCTCAATCGTTCGGCAAAAACACTATCGGGTGGCGAAGCACAACGCATTCGTTTGGCTACCCAAATTGGCTCTGAGTTGATGAATGTTTTGTACATTTTAGACGAACCATCCATTGGTTTGCATCAACGGATAATACGCGATTAATCAACTCGTTGAAACGTTTGCGCGACACAGGAATTCCGTAATTGTGGTGGGAGCAGACAAAGCAAATGATTGAAAGTGCCGATTTTATTGTAGACATTGGTCCGAAAGCTGGAAAACACGGCGGAAAAATTGTTAACGCAACCACTTTGGATAAATTGATGGAATCCGACTCGTTGACCACTCAATATTTAAAAGGAACCAAAAAAATTGAAATTCCAACAACGCGCAGAAAAGGCAATGGAAATTTTCTAGAGTTAAAAGGAGCAACAGGTCATAACCTCAAAAATGTGGATTTAAAAATTCCGTTGGGAACTATGACCTGCGTTACGGTGTATCGGGTAGCGGCAAGTCATCGTTGATTAACCAAACTTGTGGTCCTTTGTTGTTGGCAGAAATTTACAATGGTGTTCGCAAACCTTTGCCCTACAAATCCATTCATGGGTTGGAGCATTTGGATAAAGTAATTGAGATTGGATCAATCGCCAATTGGGCGCACACCACGTTCCAATCCAGCTACCTACACCAAAGATTGACGAAATTCGTGCCTTGTTTAGTTCACTCCCTGAAGCACAAATTAGAGATACAAAACCCGGTCGTTTTTCATTTAACGTGGCGGGTGGATTATGCGAAACCCATGCAAGGGTGGCGGTATGAAACTCATGAAAATGAACTTTTTGCCCGATGTGTATGTGGAATGTGAAACCTGCAATGGCAAGCGTTACAACCGCGAAACCTTGGAGGTGCGCTACAAAGGGAAATCCATCAGCGATGTGTTGGAAATGACAATTTCAGAAGCCGTTGTGTTTTTTGAATCCGTTCCTAAAATCTACCGAGTACTAGACACTTTGCAATCGGTTGGGTTGGGATATATTGCCATTGGTCAGTCATCAACTACTTTATCTGGTGGAGAGGCACAACGCATCAAATTAGCAGCTGAGTTATCTAAAAAAGGAACTGGAAAAACCATTTATATTTTAGACGAGCCTTCAACCGGTTTGCATTTTGAAGACATTCACAATTTGTTGGATGTGTTGCAGCGCTTGGTAAACGAAGGCAATACCGTATTGGTTATTGAGCACAATTTAGACATCGTAAAAGTAGCCGATTACATTATTGATGTGGGACCAGAAGGTGGAAAAGGAGGTGGACAAATCATTGCAACGGGTACACCCGAAGAAGTAGTGAAAAAATACAGCAAGCAATCGCACACTGCGCGCTATTTGGAGATGGAATTAAAGTAAGGACTTAATTTTGTGTAAAATATTGTCATTCCTTTGGTTTATTAATTAAAATCCTTATCTTTAAGCTCTTATAAATTAATTAAAAGATAAAAATTATGAATTTTTTACGAAACTGTTTTCATTTTGTTCCTGTTTGTCTGACGATCAAGGCAAAGAAGAAAAAGTAAAAAAAATCGAGAATGACATCAAGTCATTTGGAGGTGTAATACACTCGGAGAATTGGGGATTACGCAAATTGGCTTACCCTATCCAAAAAAAATCTACTGATTTTATTTCTTAGTAGAATTTGAAGTTGAGAGTCCTGTTATCGCTGAATTGAAACTGAATTAAAACGTGATGAGCGTGTGATTCGTTTCTTGGACTGTGAAAATGGACAAAGACCATGTAGCTTACGCAGAAAGAAGAAGAGCTAAATTGGCAAAAGCTTAATATTAATCATTAAAATTTTAGAGAAATGGCTCAAAAACATATTCGTTATCTAAACAATCGATTAACATCGAAATTAGAAAAGACAAATACTGTAGATTCAAGAAAAGTGGAATCAAATTTTATTACTATAAAGACGCTGACTTTTGTTGAAATTGGTTAACGAACAAGGCAAATTTACTGTAGAATCACTGGTACTTCAGCAAAATACCAAAAAAGAGTAAACAAGGCTATCAAAAGAGCACGTCATATCGCTCTTCTTCCATACGTTGGAGATATGTTGAAATAAGCCTTACATATTGAATTTGCAATAAAATATTAAGAAAATGGAAGTAATTTTAAAGAAAAATGTAGATAAATTGGGTTACGCTAACGAAATCGTTACCGTAAAACCAGGATATGGACGTAACTTTTTGATTCCTCAAGGTTACGCTGTTTTGGCTACTGCTTCTGCTAAAAAAGCACACGAAGAAGTAATGCGTCAAAAAGCACACAAAGAATCTAAGATTTTGGCTGAAGCACAAGAAGTTGCTGGTAAATTGGAAGCAGTATCTGTTTCTATCGTTACTAAAGCAGGTGAAAATGGAAAAATCTTTGGTTCTGTAAACACTGTTCAATTGTCTGAAGCTTTGAAAAAAGAAGGATTTGACATTGATCGTAAATCATTGAAAATTAAAGAAGAACCAATCAAAGAAGTTGGTACTTTCGAAGCAGTGGCTAACTTACACAAAGAAGTTATCGCTACTTTCAAATTTAGTGTTGTAGCTGAATAATAGCAATCACCAATATTGAGAAGTCCCGATTTATTCGGGACTTTTTTTATGCATTTAAACCAAATTTTATAACTTCACAACCTATGAAGCATTTTGTATTTTTATTGTTAAGCCTCCTTTTGTTTGCTTGTTCCAATTCACAACAAGAAAAAGCAAGAACTCATCATCAAACGGCAGTTAAATACGCCAAACATTTTCGCTTTGCTACGCAACAAGGTAAAGAAGTGTTGGAAATCATTAGCCCAGACACCAAAGAAGTTGTGCAAACCTTGCAACCATTAACAGAGAATAAAAAAAGTATTGCCATTTCTGCTACCATTATTGGAATGATGAATGCGCTCGATGTTGCTTCTACCATTGTTGGGGTGCAAGAAATAAAATACGTGTACAATCCTTTGGTAAATGAAAATTTTAAGCAGCATAAAGTCATTGAAACGGGTTATGAAACTCAATTGGCAGTAGAAGCCATCATAGCTGTTCAACCAGCAGTAATTTTGCACAACGGACTCAATTCTGCATTCCCACATCAGCAACAATTTGAAAATTTGGGCATTCACTGTGTTCCAATATTTGATTGGCGCGAGGAAACTCCTTTGGGCAAAGCAGAATGGATAAAAGTTTATGGTTTTCTTTACGGAAAAATGGAAGCTGCCGTACAACTGTTTACAACCATTGAAAGCAACTACCAAAAATTGGTACAACAAGCACGCACTTTAAAACCATATGAATTGTTGATGAGTGGTAACATTATTGGCAGTGAGTGGTATTCTCCTGCTGGAGGTAGTTTTTATGCACAATTGTTTAGAGATGCCAATATTACCTATGCTTTTTCGGATTCAAAAGGAACTGGGAGCATTGCCAATACGCAAGAAAATTACTTGGTAAAAAACCGACATGCAAAAATTTGGATCAACCCTGGCGCTCGTTCATTAAAAGAATTATTGGCAATAAACAGCAAAGCAAATTTATATGATGCATTTAAAGAAAAAAACGTTTATTGTTATTCTAAAAACGATACGTATTATTGGGAAATGATGTCCATCATGCCCGATGCCTTGTTGCAAGATTTAATTTGGATAACCCATCCAGAACTGCGCAACGGTCAACAACTTATTTTTACCCTTATTGGAATAACAGGATAACTAAAATCCAGCAATTTTGTATATATTTGCACCTATGAAAAAGAGTGAAATTCCGCCAAGATGAAAGCGCTTTAAAGGGCTGGACACGTGAAGTTTTTTATGCTAAAAACGAGGAAGGCAAGTACGAAGCAGGACTAAGCACTGGTTGGAGCGTGAAAAAAGATGCGTTGGACGGTGCTTGGGAGGAAGTGCATAAAAATGTGGAAATAGCTCACCAATTAGTAAAAGACGGTAAAATGAGCCCAATTTATTATTTCATGGAGTTGAATTTGATGGATGTGAGTGTACTTGCACAATACATGGGGTTTTGGAAGTGGCGCGTTAAACGTCATTTTAAACCGGAAGTATTTCGAAAATTAAAACCTACTGTTTTACAACGCTATGCTACTGTTTTTGAAATAGATGTAGAACAATTAAAAAACTTCAAATAAATTGCAAGAATTTAAGCATTATCAAGCAGCCCATTGTGAGAATGGTGTAACAGTTGGTTTATTAAAGCAAGTTGGTTTAGAACAAATTACAGAGCCGTTGGCCTTTGGAATTGGTTCGGGTTTGTTTTACATTGAAATTCCGTTCTTAAAATTACAAAGTGGACCTGCTATTTCATTTCGCACCTTTCCTGGAAACATTTTCAAGCGCACGTGCAAGGCTTTTGACGTTCAATTGTATTCTAAAAAATACCGCGACGAAATCAAGGGGATGAATGAGTTGGATGCTTTGCTTGCTCAAGGCAAATCGGTTGGGTGTCAAGTGGGTGTTTTTCATTTATCGTATTATCCCAAAGAATACCGTTTTCATTTCAATGCTCATAATTTAATTGCATTTGGCAAAGAAGGCAATGATTATTTGGTTTCTGATCCTGTTATGGAAGACACAACCCGATTGTCACAACAAGCCATGCGTAAAGTTCGATTTGCAAAAGGAGTGCTTGCACCAAAAGGACACATTTATTATCCAACTTCGATTGGTATTGTAACACAAGATAAATTGATAAAAGCCATTAAAACTGGTATTAAACGCAATTGCAGAGACATGTTGCGCATCCCCGCAAGTTTTATTGGAACAAGTGGCATTAATTATACTGCTAAAAACATCCGAAAATGGAAAGATAAATTGGGCGATCGTAAAGCGGCTTTGTATTTGGGGTCAGGATTAGGCAAGTATGCAAGAAGAAATTGGTACAGGCGGTGGTGGTTTTCACACTTGTATGCTGCATTTTGGAAGAAGCAGCTGCTACTACACGCAACGATGAATTGTTGCTTACTTCAGAAAAAAATTACTAAAGCGGGCGATATGTGTGGTGTGATAGCGCTGTTCAAATGGCGGGTATTTACAAAGGAAGATTAACTACAATAAGCAGATTACAACCATTTTGCCGATATTTTGAATGCCATCAGTGCATTGGAAAAAGAAGCATTTTTAGAATTGGATAAAAATCAAACTTTAAAAAAGTAGATAAATTTCAAAATATATATAAAAATACAGTGTATAATCGGGAATAAATCCGATTATGTGTGTTTTAATAACATATATATGTAAAATATAATACAAAATCGAAAATAATCCGATTTAATGTTTTATATTTGTCATATGAGAATAAGAAATTACATAAAAAACTATACAGATGCACCCTTAACACATCAGCTTGTGATGGAGTCGCTTGTTGCATACGAAAGACCCAACGACAAAATCAGTGAGTTGCTTAAAAGTGGTTTTTAATTGCGTTAAGACGTGGTTTGTATAAAAGCGGGCCCAGAAGCAGATTTATCGATTCCTGATATGTTTGTTATCGCCAATCATTTGCGTGGTCCTAGTTATGTATCATTAGAATCGGCCCTTTCTTATTGGGGGATGATTCCAGAAAGAGTAGTTGAAACAAGTTCCATTACATTAAAAACCACAAAAACATATAACACACCCATTGGTCGGTTTTCATATAGGCATTTGGCTTTTCCTTATTATTCATTTTGATTGTAAATTCCATGAGTTAACTCCTCACAAGCGGCACACTAAATAAAGAAAAGCAAATTTGTGATAAAAAAATCATCTTAACGCCAGGAGTCAATTTAAGAAGCCAAGTTCTAAACACTGGATTTTAGTGGATGATTTGCGCATTGATGAAGATACACTCAAATGTTGGACGTTCAAGCTCATTCAATCGTGGGTGGTGGATGCGCCAAAAAGTTCGAGTTTACAAATGTTGGTAAAACACTGCAAGCTTTATGATTAAAGATTGGATAGAAACATATCGTCCTAAAAAACGAAGAGGAAGTACTTTCGCCTTGCGTGAAATAATGCAAGAAATTACATTAGCAGCTCTTTCACGGACCGATTTTTTTAAAAAAGCGGCATTTTATGGCGGCACAGCTTTGCGAATTTTTTATCAATTGGATCGTTATTCGGAAGATCTGGATTTTTCTCTTGAAGAAGATAATCCAGATTTTTCTTTGGAACCCTATTTTGAGGTAATTCAAGAAGAATTTAATTCTTTTGGGTTAACCGTTAGCTTAAGAGAAAAATCAAAAACTATAAAAACACCAATAGAATCCGCTTTTTTAAAAGCAGAAACCATTTGGAAGGAACTTGTTTTGGAAGATATTGTGCAACAAGTTAATATACGCTCCAATCGCACAATTAAAATCAAAATAGAAGTTGATAGAAAACCACCAAAAGGATTTAAAACCGAAGAAAAATTGTTGTTGCGCCCTTATTCTTTTTATGTGAAATGTTTTGATTTACCTTGCTTGTTTGCAGGAAAAATGCATGCTTTATTGTATCGCAAATGGAAAAATAGGGTAAAAGGAAGGGATTGGTATGATATGGAATGGTATATCAGAAAGGGTGTGCCTTTGAATTTAACACATTTTTTGCAACGAGCAAAAGACACAGGTGATTGGACGGATGACCAAATTACGGAAGAACAATTTTTGGCAATTCTCAACGATAAAATAGACCAAAGTTCTATACCACATATAAAGGATGATGTATTGCGATTTGTAAACGATGCTTCTAAATTAGAAATTTGGAGTCAAGCGTATTTTAAAGATTTGATAGGTCAATTAAAATTTACCCATTAATCAAACAATCCACCTTCACTTTCTAATTTTTCGTATTCTTCATCAACCAACAAATTGTTGCTTTCGGCTGCAGCCACCGCCAATTGGTCGCAACGTTCATTTTCTGGGTGACCATTGTGTCCTTTTACCCATTTGAATTCAATTTTAAAATTTTTGGCAACAGCTAAGTAGCGCAACCATAAATCTTTGTTTTTTTTGCCTTTAAAATTGGTTTTTACCCAGCCATACAGCCAATTTTGAGTAATGGCATCCACCACATATTTTGAATCAGAATAAACAACAACAGGATATTGGTTGGTTTTTAAACTTTCTAAAGCAACAATCACAGCCAACAATTCCATACGGTTATTGGTTGTTTTGCGATAACCTTGTGATAATTCCTTTATTTTGCCATTAAAACGCAGCAATGCACCATAACCACCATTTCCTGGATTACCTTTTGCAGCACCATCGGTGAAGATTTCAATTGTTGTGGTCATCGGCTTAAAATTACTGTTTCAACAGCACAATTTTCGCATCCCCCTCTTGTTCAATGTCAACGCTTACAGCATCGCCATTAACAGCAGCAAATAGAATGTTAGTTGCCAACACTTCGTTGCAGATATACGCTTGATTGGAAGCAATTGCCGATTTAATTTCTTCCGTTGTTTCAATGGTTAATTCAATTTTATCAGTAACGTCTAAACCACTGTCTTTGCGTAGGTTTTGAATGCGGTTAACCACCTCTCTGGCAATTCCTTCTTGACGTAATTCATCTGATAGATGACTATCTAAAGCAACAGTAATACCGCCTTCTGAACTAACCAACCAACCTGGAATATCTTGCGCAACGATTTCAAAATCAGCATTATCCAATTCAATTGCAACACCTTCAATTTCACCCTTCCAACCTTTGTTCGCCTCAACCGATGCAATGTCGTCTTGCGTAAATTGAGCAACCATAGCTGCAATGGCTTTCATTTGTTTACCGTATTTTGGACCAATTGTCTTGAAATTAGGCTTAATTTGTTTCACAAACATACCATTACCTTCTTCCAACAATTCCAATTCTTTAACGTTTACTTCAGAAAGTATCAAATCGCTTACGTGTGCTAAGTCGGATGCAAATGTTTTGTCCAATACAGGAACAATGATTTTTTGCAACGGCTGACGAACTTTTAAACGCTCTTTTTTACGAATTCCTAATACCAACGATGAAATGCGTTGTGCAATGTCCATTTGCGCTTCTAAACGGTTGTTGATGATTGTGCTATCAACTTTAGGAAAGTCGGCTAAATGAACAGAAACAACAGCGTGTTTATTGGTTACAGCGTTCAAATCACTAAACAATTTATCCATGAAGAACGGTGCAATTGGAGATCCCAACAATGCTACAGTTTCCAAACAAGTGTACAATGTTTGGTAGGCCGAAATTTTATCTTGAGCATCGTCTGATTTCCAAAAACGACGACGGCACAAACGCACATACCAGTTGGATAATTGATCACATACAAAATCTTGGATTAAACGACCTGCTTTTGTTGGCTCGTAAGTTGAATAAGCTTCATCCACTTGAGCTATCAAGGTATTTAATTTAGATAAAATCCAACGGTCAATTTCTGGGCGTTTTGCCAATTCAATTTCTTCCTCTGTATAATCAAACCCGTCAATGTTGGCATATAATGCAAAGAAAGAATAGGTGTTATACAACGTGCCAAAAAACTTGCGTTGCACTTCAGAAATGCCGTCCACATCAAATTTTAAGTTATCCCAAGGTTGTGCATTGGTAATCATGTACCAGCGTGTAGCATCCGGACCATATTTTGAAAGTGTATCTAGATGGATCAACGGCATTGCCTAAACGTTTAGACATTTTTTTGACCGTTTTTATCCAATACCAAAGTCCGTTAAAACCACGTTTTTATAGGCAACAGAATCAAAAACCATTGTTGCAATTGCGTGCAAGGTATAAAACCAACCTCTTGTTTGGTCAACTCCTTCTGCAATAAAATCCGCAGGGTAGCTCAAGTGATTGTCAATCAATTCTTTATTTTCAAATGGGTAATGCCATTGAGCATACGGCATTGCACCAGAGTCAAACCAAACGTCAATCAAGTCAGATTCACGTTTCATTGGTTTTCCAGACTCGCTCACCAAAACAATTGCATCAACGTAGTTTTTGTGTAAATCAACGGTAGAATAATTGGCATCCGACATGTTTCCAACTTCAAACGAAGCAAGCGGATTAGCGCTCATAAAACCAGCTTCAACAGCTTTTTCACAAGCTTGTTTTAATTGTTCAACCGATGTTATGCAAATTTCTTCAGTTCCATCTTCAGTTCTCCAAATAGGAATTGGAATTCCCCAGTAACGTGAACGCGATAAGTTCCAATCGTTGGCATTTTCCAACCATTTTCCAAAACGTCCAGAGCCTGTAGATTCTGGTTTCCAATTGATGGTGTTGTTCAATGCAATCATGCGTTCTTTCACGTCGGTAACACGGATAAACCAAGAATCAAGTGGATAATACAATACTGGTTTGTCGGTTCTCCAACAATGCGGATAACTGTGCACGTGTTTTTCAACCTTAAACGCTTTGTTTTCTTCTTTTAATTTGATGGCAATTTGCACATCTACTGATTTTTCAGGTGCTTCACCATCGTTGTAATATTCGTTTTTCACAAACATGCCTGCAAATTCACCCATTTCTGGTCTGAATTTTCCTTGCAAATCAACCAAAGGAACAGCTTTTTCATGTTCGTCTAAAACCAACATTCCCGGAACACCTGCTTCGTTTGCAACGCGAGCATCATCAGCACCAAAGGTAGGGGCAGTGTGTACAACTCCCGTACCGTCTTCGGTGGTAACAAAATCACCAGGAATTACTTTAAACGCTTTGTCTGCATTTTCATACGGCAAGGCATACGGTAATAATTGTTCGTAATTGATGCCTATCAAATCATTACCCAAACATTCACCTATAATGTAGTATGGAATTTTCTTATCTTCTTTGGTAAATGAAGCTAAATCGGCTTCATTTTCATTGCGTAAATATTTTCCACCAAATTGGTAACCAACAAGATTTTTCGCAAGAATTACATAACTTCCACGAAAAGTATTGATTAAAGGTTTTTACCAACACGTATTCGATTTTTGGTCCAACTGTCAACGCCGTGTTGGATGGTAAAGTCCATAGAGTAGTGGTATCCGCCAAACAGTAAGTATTTTGAGCATCCATGTATAATTGGAACGGTAATTGTTGACCTTCTTTAACTTTGAATCCGAGCAACAACGGTAGTGTCAGTAACATCGCGATAGCACCCCGTTATCTAATTCGTGAGATGACAACTCTGTTCCAGCTTTTGAGAATAGGGTTGAATGCGTATCCTTTGTACAATAAATTTTTGCTGTACAATTCGCCCAACAACCACCAAACAGATTCCATGTATTTTGAAATGTAGGTAATGTATGGATTTTCCATATCTACCCAATAACCCATTTCTTTGGTGAGGTTGTTCCAAATGTCGGTATAGCGTATTGCTTGCTTACAAGCTTTGTTGTAATCGTCGACAGATATTTTTTTACCTATGTCTTCTTGGTGATTCCAAGTTCTTTCAACACCAAACAATGCAAACTGTGTGTATCCCAACCCGCTTTGCGTTTTACTTGTTTTCCTTTAAGTGTTTGGTAACGACAAAAATATCTTTAATGGAGCGCGCCATAACGTGGTGAATTCCTGGAAGTCCGTTTGCAGAAGGCGGACCTTCAAAAAACACATACGGTTCTTTCCCTTCGCGAGAAGTAATAGATTGTTGAAACACATTTTCGGCATCCCATTTTTGCATTACTTCTTTTGCCAATTCAGGCATGTTTAATCCTTTGTATTCTTGATATTTTTTGCTCATTGCTACTATTTTCTTGGAATCTATCAGATTGCAAAGATAATGATAATCTGATAATTTTAAGTATAAAAAAAGGTGATTCCATCGAACCACCTTTCCACTTATTTTTTACTGATTAATATCTGTAATGTTCAGCTTTGTATGGTCCTTCAACTGGAACGTCAATATATTTTGCTTGTTCTTCAGTCAATGTTTCCAATTCAACGCCAATTTTGCAAGGTGTAATTTTGCTACTTTCTCATCCAAGTGCTTAGGCAACATGTACACTGTTTTCGTATTTGTCTGAGTTTGTCCACAATTCAATCTGTGCCAAAGTTTGGTTGGTAAATGAGTTAGACATTACAAATGATGGGTGACCAGTTGCACATCCCAAGTTTACCAAACGACCTTCAGCCAAAATGATGATTTCGTTACCTTTTACGTTGTAAATATCTACTTTGTGGTTTTACTGCATTTTGTAGCGCCATAGTTTTTGTTCAACCAAGCCATGTCGATTTCGTTATCGAAGTGACCGATATTACAAACGATGGTTTTATCTTTCATTTTTTCAAAATGGCGACCAACAACGATGTCTTTATTACCAGTTGTAGTTACAATAATTAACATGTGGCAAACAGAATCTAATTTCTTCACTTCAAAACCGTCCATTGCAGCTTGTAAAGCACAAATTGGGTCGATTTCTGTAACAATTACACGCGCTCCAGCACCTCTTAAAGAAGCAGCAGAACCTTTACTAACGTCATCATAACCATAAACAACAGCTACTTACCGCCATCATAACGTCAGTTGCACGGCGGATAGAGTCAACCAAAGATCTTTACATCCGTATTTGTTATCAAATTTTGATTTTGTTATTAGAGTCGTTTACGTTGATTGCAGCATTACCAATGTTCCATTTTAACGCGTTCGTATAAACGGTGAACACCAGTTGTAGTTTCTTCAGAAAGTCCTTTGATGTCTTTTGTTAATTCTGGGTAACGATCAAAAACCATGTTTGTTAAATCGCCTCCGTCGTCCAAAATCATATTTAATGGTTTGCCACCTTCAAAAGCAAACAATGTTTGTTCAATACACCAGTCAAATTCTTGCTCATTCATTCCTTTCCAAGCAAAAACTGGAATTCCAGCAGCAGCAATTGCAGCAGCAGCATGATCTTGTGTAGAGAAAATGTTACAAGATGACCAAGTAACTTCAGCTCCTAGTTCAACCAATGTTTCAATCAACACAGCAGTTTGAATAGTCATGTGCAAACATCCTGCAATACGTGCTCCAGCCAATGGTTTAGAAGCTCCATATTCTGCACGAAGC
The DNA here is from genome assembly GCA_041392275.1 of Crocinitomicaceae bacterium. Classification (GTDB taxonomy): domain Bacteria; phylum Bacteroidota; class Bacteroidia; order Flavobacteriales_D; family Crocinitomicaceae; genus Taishania. The sequence continues at coordinate 165,545 of JAWKMK010000003.1, forward strand.
GACATTAATCCTGGCATTTCTGCTTCGGCTAATTTAATTTCTTTTCTTCCCCAGTCGGCCAAACTGATGTCTTTTACTTTGTAAGCCAATTTTTCGGTTGTATTGCTCATATTAGTATTTAAATTTCAATTTTTTAGAGTGCAAATTTACAAAGTTCCTTTGGGATAAAAAAATGTTTTATCCACTTTATAAATGATTATTGGGTTTGTAAATTATCAGGAACAAAAAAATCCTACTTCAATTGCCTGTATTTTTGTACCGCTTGAAGTAGGATTGACGTGTTTAACTTAAAGTTTTTAACGCATTACATTTACGTGACCGGTGTATGTTTTACGTTCGTCGTTTTTCAATGTTTTGAATTCAATTTTCCAAATATAAGTTCCATCTTGACACATTTTCCCTGTTCCGCCAAATATACCGTCCCATCCAATTGTTGCATCTTTAGATTCAAATACACGCTCGCCCCATCGGTTGAAAATCAACATATTGAAGTCGAAAGGATCAAAGCCAGATGTAAACACCGGTTGGAAAACATTGTTAAACTCATCACCATCTGGTGTAAATGTGTTGGGAATGTAAAACAATAAATCTTCCTCTGCTTTCACAAAATAAGTTGTTGAATCCATACATCCACTTGCAGAATAAGCATACAAGGTAACAGTATATGCAGCTGGTGTTTCTGGGTATTTGTGGAATGGATGTTCTTGGGTTGAAGTTGCTCCATTGTCGTCAAAATCCCATAGATACGATGTAGCTCCAGTAGAATGATTGGTAAATGTAACTTGCGGATTACTCAATTCAAAAATTACAGGACTTGGCACAAAAGAGGCAACAGGTTTTGCTTCTACATAAACCAATGAATCTTGATGCAAAGTTGCTACACATCCTGTTGGAGAAGTAATTTGCAAAGTTGCTCCATAGTAGCCTGCGTTGTTATATGTTTGTGTAATTGGCCCGCAATTGGTTATTGTTTGTCCATTGCTAAACGTCCATACACAATTGTTTGCATTGGCTGAAGTATTGGTAAATGTTGCTGTAACAGGACTACAATTTTGATCTTGCGTAGCCGTGAAACTAATTTGTGGTGTATCTTCTACAGTAACCGTAACTTGGTCTGTTGCTGAACATCCATTGCTTGTTGTTCCCGTTACGGTATAAGTAGTTGTTCCAACTGGAGGGATAAATGCACTACCATTTACTACGTTATTATCCCATGTGTATGTGCCATTTGAACCTGCACCTGATGCCGTTAAGGTTACATTGCTTCCTGTACAAACAATTTTATCAACCCCTGCATCAATTGTTGGGTTAAGGTTGACAGTTGCTGTAACTGTTGTTGTACCTGTACATCCGTTGGCATCTGTTCCAGTAATAGTGTATGTTGTAGTTGCACCAGCTGTAAAGGTTACAGTATTTCCTGTTGCGCTACTTAAATAAGTTGCAGGCTGCCAAGTGTAAGTTCCATTTGTTCCAGCACCAGAAACGGTGATTGTGCTATTACCGCCTTCGCACATTGAAACATTGGTAGCGTTTAACGTTAAACTGTTGGCAACTGTTACTGTTGCTTGTGCTTGACCTGAACAACCATTGGCATCTGTACCCGTTACAATATATGTTGTAGTTGATGCTGGAGAAACATTTATCGTTGCAGAACTACCCGCATTGTTATTCCATGAATAATTGGTTGCTCCAGATGCAGTTATTGTTGCTGTTGAACCTGGACAAATCGTAACATCACCTGTTGTTGTGACATTTAAACTTGGTGCAACAGTTACCGTAACTTGATCGGTTGCTGTACATCCAGTGCTTGTAGCTGTAACAATATAGGTTGTGGTAGATGAAGGAGACACTGTTACACTTGCTGTATTACCAGCATTGTTATCCCATACATAGTTGCTTGCGCCAGAGGCGGTAAGTGTTGTTGAACTTCCACTACAAATAGTCACATCATTTCCCGCATTGACAGTCGGTATTGTTGGTGTGGTATAACTTTGGTTAATGGTACAAGCAGCATCGTCAGTGAAAGCTGCTGTGATTGTACACGATTGTCCGTTTGGTGTAAGTGAACTAATAGAATAATTTTGTGGACTGGTAAACGGTGCATTGAATGTTTGTGTATTGCCCGAGCAATCGGTTACAATTAATTGCCCTGTTGTAGGTGCATTTGCAAACGTCAAAGTACCTGAAACAGTGTAGGTATTTCCTGGATCACATCCGGTGGTGGATGCAGTCATGCTTGAGAAACTACATGTTGGTGTTGTACATGACGGTGCAGTGTATGTTTGTGTTAATACTTGAGAACAAGCGCCCACAGAAAAATAAAGTTCAACATCACATGCTTGACCGTTGGCGTTTAATCCTGTCATTGTTAATGGATAAGAACCCAAACTAAATGGAGCAGAGGCAACAGTCACTTGCGTACCATCACATGTAGTGGCAATTAAGTTGCCTGTTGCAGGAGGATTGGTAATGTTTACTGTTCCAGACAAATCGTAAAGGTTATTGGAACAAGCTCCTACATTAAAGTTTGACAGTGTAATATCAGCAGTTGGTGTATATGTAACGGTAACAATCCATGTATTTGTAACCAATTCTTGGTAATCAGTTACACAACCAGCAGTATAAATATTTCCAGAACCACCACCTGTATCGTAAGGTAAAAAAGTTTGGTATCCTTGCCAATAAAAAGGCAAAGTAGGTTGGCTGCTATAACAACCATTGGCAATTGTTTGATTAGTGAGGTTGTAATCCATACTGTTGTTAGCAACTGTCCAAGGACCCGTATGGTTTGTTCCAACACCAGCTTGAACAGCGGTCCAACCATTTAATGAGCCCACCTTTGAACGTTGTTCGGCTTTATCTGCATATACATCGGTATTACCAAAAATATCTGCAACATAGCCCATATATCCTTTTGCCCAAATTTTATAGGAAGTATTGGTACCAGTAACTTGATATGGAGTTGCAATCATCGTAACATTCATTGTTGCTTGGCAACTTGCAGAAAATGTTGTGTTTTTATCTTGCAACGCTTGATTGGATGCATACGTATTGGTTGCCGTTGGATCAATGATTAACGGATAAACTAAATTGGGGCTGTTAAGCCATTTTGCTGGTACTACCAACTGAATGTTGTAGGTATTTGTGCACAGTTTTTTGATTTTATAAGTTCCGTTGATGGCATGTCCACTTTCCATTTTACTTTTCTTAATGCTTGAATCGTAAAATTTAGGCATTGAAATTTCTGAAAGCACATTGCCATTTTCATCTTTAATCAATAAACTTCCTTCCCAACCATATTTTGTGTGTTGACCTACTCCAAATTCAATTGACCAATCTTCTGGCATACGTATGCGATCATTGAATTGAATAGTTTCCACATTATCAGGAAGTTCTAATTTTTGTTTAATGATGTAATCGGTTGTTAAATCCCAGTAATTAATTTGTTGATAGCGGTCAATTCCACTAAAAGCATTGCTAAATATAACTTTGTTGTTGGATGTTTGTGCATTATTAAATGTTCCAAACACACTTTTTACAAGAGACCCATTTTTATCGATGTAATCAAGAGAAACTTTTTTTCCAAATTCATAGTTGCCACCGTTTTTTTGTAATTGCATGGATGTTAAACCATCAACAGTGTTTATTTTTAACGGCAATTCAGATTGAAAAATTCCATATTCATTGCCATTGGTTGTTGCATGTTCTTGCAGGGTTATCCATTGGTTGTTTTGATCTTTATAATGAAAAACACCTCCTGTTTGCTGCACGCGGTATTGTCCATCAACCCCATAAAAAGTTTTAGAATTTTCTGTTCTTAATTGAATTAATTCAATATTCTCAACATTAAGTGCTAAAGCATATTGATTGTATTCGGAATGAGATACAAAATTTTTATCAATTTTTTGTAGTAATAGATTGTTAGTAGTTGGTTTTATGATTAAGCGTTGAGCATAACCTATTGTATTTAACAGTGTTATGAAAGCAAACAAAAGTTTACAAGTTGTTTTCATAATAAATCAATAATTAGTATATAGTTCAGAGACGTCTAAAATAGTAAAAAGTTGCTTATTTTACAAATTGTTAATATATTAACAATAAACCATTTATAAGTTAAAAACTACTGTAGTGCAACAAATAAATCTTCCATAGATTCAAATTGATGGTCGGCAATTATCAATTTAGGTTCGGGATGATGTGTTTTTTCGGGTATGCAAACGACTGTCATTTTTGCTGCTTTTCCGGCAATAATTCCGCTTAATGAATCTTCAATCACCAAACAACTTTTAGGATTTACGCCTAATTTTTCAGCTACTGTGAGATAAACTGCAGGATGAGGTTTTCCGTATTTTTCATGCTCAGCAGAATGCACATAATGAAAGGCATCTTGTATATCGAGTGTTCTCAATACAGCGGCAATTAAAATGGCATAGGAAGATGTTGCTAAACCTATCTTCACGCCTTTTGCTTTGAGAAGATTTAACGTATCCACAACTCCTGGCAAAGGTTTTCCGTTTTCCTCAATGAGGTGTATCATGCGGTTAACAATGCGGTTTTCTACTTCTTTTTCGGAAACATTTTGCCAGCCTGTGTGGTGGTACCAATAACTCACCACTTCGTCGATGCGCATGCCTACGGTTTTTTGAAAATCTTTTTTAGTTAAACTGCATCCAACTTCTTGAAACGTTTGTTCCATTGCTATTTTCCATAATGGTTCAGAGTCGATTAAAACGCCGTCCATATCAAAAATAAAAGCTTCAAATTGATTAAAATTCATATTCATTTACCTGAATTTGTAAAGGTAAACAATTTAGAAATTAAGCTTCAATTTTTTATTTAATTCTGGAATTGTATTTGAATAAATCAGGAACTACCCAACGCAAGGCAACTTCAATTCCACCTCTTGATTTGGAAAGTTGAATCAATGAGTTAAATAAATTGAAATCATACGCAAAACCAATTCCTAGTCCATTCCATTCAAACATAGCTTTTAATACCAAAGCATCTTGATTTCGGCAGAATAACCCCAAACCAACCATTGTTTGTTGCACAAAATTGGTAATGTGAGACTCTCCTTTGATGATGTATTTTCCATACAACCCAAAAAACAACTCTCTAGCATTTCCTTGATTGTGAAAATAAATTCCTGGTTCTATCAATACATGGGTATTTCTAATTCCAAAAGAAGCATTTGCAAACGCAGAGAAGCGTATATACATTTTTTCTTGTGCTTTATTGATGAATGAATACCCAGGCCTGTTCAAATGAAACGCTGCAAAACCAACATTTATCATTTTTGAATCATTCGCTGCAATTCGCGATTCTCGACCATTATAAAATGTATAAACCATTCCAGCTCCTGTGTCAAAATTATTGAAAGATAACGTGTTAAACGTTTCTCCTGACGCATAGTTTGGATTATATGCCATTCCATCGTATTGGTTGGCCCATCTTCCTGCATTTGGATCCAATGTGCGTTGCAACCACCCACCGTATATTCCCAAACCTAAAGTATGGCGGTAATCCATAATGATGTGTGTGGCTAAATGAAAATTTGCATTGTTTGTAACAACTTTAGCTTGCCCAGCTCTGTCGTTAAAAAAATTAATTCCTGCAGCTACATGCACTTTTTTATCTCTTCTCTTGTTTTTTGCGTTCAATCTTGCATCAACAGAAAAAGCCACCGTTTGAAAAGGCTCTGCAACACTGTTCCATTGACTCCTAAAATTTAACGAAGTAGAAAGGTCATAATTTGCGCCAGCTAAACCAGGATTTAACGTTAATGGAGAATAGGGCATTTGTGAAAAATGGATGTCTTGTGCTTGTGTTGATGTAACCAAACAAAGCATTGTTCCTATCAATATTCTTTTCATTTTTTGTGGTATTAATAGTTCAACTTAGCGGACAACATTGATGTTTCCAGATTCTTTTACCGTGTCGCCATTTTCTAAAGTAGCAACTAATTTATAGACATACACCCCCGACTGAACTGGTTTTCCTCTAAAATTACCATCCCAACAGTTGTCTCTGTCTTTGGTGTGAAACACAATTTCTCCCCATCTATCAAAAATGGTAAAGTCAATTGACACAACACATGAACCCATTACACATTCTAAATCGTTCATTTGATCTCCGTTTGGAGAGAAAATCGTAGGAACATATAATTCTCCACAAGGTTGTTTAACGGTTACAATTAAAGAATCTGTTGCCGAACACCCATTTACATCAACTACAGTAACGTAATAAGTTGTTGTTTGACTTGGACTAGCAGTAGGATTAGGGCAATCCGTACAACTTAAACCAGATGTTGGCGTCCAATCAATTGTTCCTATTGTGATTCCGTTTTCCACTTCAATCTCTAAGTTTACACTTCCTCCAGCTTCGATTGTAGATTGAGCAGGTGTAGCATCTAAACCAAATGTTGTGGATGTATTAATTGTCCCAGTTGCTGAGGCTAAACAACCGTTAGCATCTGTTACCGTTACTGAATAATTTCCAACATTTAATCCAGTTATTGATGAAGTTGTTTCTCCATTTGGAGTCCAAACATAACTGTAAGTTCCTGTACCACCTGTTGCATTGGTTGTAATTTCACCGTTACTTTGCCCACAGTCTGTATCTGTTTCACTCAATGTAACAATTAATTCTGCAGGTTCTGTTATCGTTACTTGTTGCGTGGTTGAACAACCAGCATCATCAGTTACTGTTACCGTGTAAATGTTAGGTGAAAGATTTGAAGCTGTTGCATTATTACCTCCTGTTGGTGACCAACTATAAGAGTAAGGAGCAGTTCCTCCTGTAACATTTGCAGTAGCCGTTCCTGTATTTGCAGTACATGATGTTTGCGTTGGTGTTATTGTAACCGTAATGTTTGAACTTTGGTTAACAGTTACAGTATTCGTATTTACACAGCTATTTCCATCGGTTATTGTAACTGTGTAACTGCCTCCTGCTAAGTTGTTGGCAGTTTGTGTAGTTTGCACTGGCGATGTATTCCAACTATAAGAAAGTGGATTTGCACCTGAAGTAACATTGACTGTAGCTGAACCATCGTTTAATCCACAACTTGCGTCTGTACTAGAGATGGTCGATTGAGGAAGAGCAAAAACAGTAACATTATTTGTGCTACTTTGTGCACAAGCACCTGCTGTTGTATATTGAACCGTATATGTTGTTCCAGCAACTCCATTAGAAATAACACCTGTTGTTGCATTGATTGTAGCACCATCTGAAGGAACTGGATTAAATGTGAATGTACCACCTGTTGGCGAAATTCCTGTTGGACCATTTGTTGCGCCAGCACAGAAGTTTGCAAACGTAAAACTTGGTGTTGCACCTGCTGTTGGATCTGTTAATGTGACTGCTTGAGTTACCGGACATCCTGTTCCTCCTCCAGAAGTAGATTCAATTACTATGTTGTTGATTGCTACAGAAGGATCTGTTCCAGCTCCATCGTCGTTATTGTCCCAGCGTATTGCAATTTTAAAGTTTGGATTGTTTTCACAAACCACTGGTAATGCTTGAGAATAGGCTGTCCAAATACCTTGTGGCGCACATGCACCTGTACCAGAAGAAAGAGCAGTTCCTAATTGATTCCATGTTGCACCATCAAAATACCAAACAGTTGCTTGATCGTTTGGAATTGCGCCATTTGCAATATAATCAAATTTAAGAGTTAAACCTGTAAATCCTGTTGTGTTGATAGTTGGAGATTCTGCACGACGATGTGTTTCTGGACAAAATAAAAATCCACACAATCCACCAGCATCGTAAGCTGCACCGCCAGAAGGGAAGAACACACTTGTAATGTGTAGAGTAGCGTCTCCATTTCCTGCAACACCACAGCCTCCTGGAGCAACACCACCTTCGTTATCATTTACAACAAAGAAGTTAGGGTCAGCTCCTTCTGTAGCAACTGGAACATTAAGATTCCAACCAGCACCTGCAGATTCAAAATCTTCAGTAAAGATAGTTTGTGTTCCACTTCCACCTCCAGTTTCTGTTACTTCAACAGTATAGTTTCCAGCACAAATGTTAGACAAAGTTGCACTATTAGTTCCAACAACGTTTCCAGCATTGTCTTTCCATGTATAAGTATAAGTTCCACTTCCACCTGTAGCAACTACAGTTAAAGAACCATCGCATGCACCTGCACATGAAGGTTGTGTTGGGGTTATGCTTTGTATAGTAATTGTACCACCACTTGTGTTTATAGCTGCATTGGTAGTTGCTATACATCCACTATTATCTGTTACTGTTACAGTATAGTTACCTGCACTTAAATTGGTTGCAGTTTGTGTAGTTTGCACTGGCGATGTATTCCAACTATAAGAGTAAGGTGCTGTTCCTCCTGTAACATTTGCAGTTGCTGTTCCTAAAGTTCCACTACAATCTGCATCTGTTGTTGTTGTTGTAACTGTAGGTGAAGACGGAGCAGCATTAATAGTTACATTTTGAGTTCCTGTACATCCATTATTATCTGTTACTGTTACCGTATAGTTACCAGCACTTAAATTGGTTGCAGTTTGTGTTGTTTGCACTGGTGATGTATTCCAACTGTATGAATAAGGAGCTGTACCACCTGTTGGATTTGCAATTGCCGAACCAGCAGCAGTACAAGTTGGTTGTGTTGGTGTTATTGTTGTAGTGATTGTTACCGAAGCACAAGGATCTGCACTACAAGCAGTAACTGAAGCCGCACTAGTTATTAAAATAGTTCCACCTGAATTATCTACAATTTGTACAGGATAAGTACCAGGTGTTTGGTTTGTTCCAGTGCCAAAAGTTGTCCATGTTGTAACATTTACCGCACAACCAGGAGGAAACGTACAACCAACCAAGCAAGCACTACAATCTTGAGTAGTTGTTTGATTTTGCCATGAATAAGGAGCTGTTCCACCAGATACAGTTATACTTCCATTAGCTTCTTTACACACACTCAAGCTCACGCAGCTGTTAACTGTAATAGTATGGTTTTCAGAGCTACCACAAGGCAGTGTGTAGGTAATAGTATGGGCGCCAACTCCAGCGATAGCGGGGTCAAAAACACCAGAAGAATTTACGCCATTACCCGACCAAGTTCCTCCAGCTGTTGAAGGGGTTAATGTAACTGCTGCATCTGTATTACACATTGTTGTTGGGGCTGTGAAAGTAGCATCACAACATACGCCATCAGTTATACTTACATCATCCACATAATAATAAGCATAAGGATTCATGGCGCTTGCATTTACGCATGTGTAGGTGGTTGCACTGTTATAAAAATTTCCTATAACAAAATATTGTTCACCACCAGTTGCTGTATAGGTAAATTGGATTTTTGTCCACCCATTAGTAGATGTAATTGCTGGCCCATTATATGTTAGTTGGGGCACAATTCCATAAGATGCTAAATCGGAATTACTTCCTACAGTAGCACAGTTGACTGCAACAGGAGTTGGAGATAAATGAACTCCCCATAAATCACTTGCCCATTTTACATTGTCGGCCAAGCTAACCCAAAAAGAAACGCAATATTGTTGTCCAGCTGTAAGTGGTGTTGTTAGCTGTCCTTGTAAATATTCTCTCCATCCATCACTCATCATTGGTGTACACCCTGTTAATGCCATACCCGAATATGTGATAATACCAGCATAAGCACTTCCTGTTCGTGCAGGCTCATTTCCCAAAATATTTGCGGGAACACCAACCCCCATTGCACCTAATGGACTACAAGAGTGATAATAATCAGATGTTGAACATGTGTCACCTACCAAATTAACAAATGGGTCTGACCAGTTATTTGCTTTTGATAATTCACTTGGTCCCATCGGACATCCACTATTTAATTCAAAACTGGGATTGATTACTAAATTTTGAGAAAATGTGTTTACAGCAAAAAAAGCAATAAACAGAATAAATGTAGATAGTAGTTTCATCATAGTTCTTTGTAATAGCAATACTTAATTCATACAATATTAATAAATTATACCAATTAAAGATTGGTTTGTTGATTTATTAACAAACAATGAGAATTGATTTATGAAAAATAACAGTTTGATTATTTATAAAACTTCATCATCTGTGCAACCCTCGTTTTCATGTCGTTAACTAAAATCTGTGGTGCTTTTACATTTATTTCACCGCCAAATGATAGTAAGAGAGCGTATTAATTCTTCAGAAATATAGACTTCCAATTGAAAAGTAACCGTGTTTTCTGTTTGAGCCACAATTTTTTGACTGTGGTGCAAGGGTTGAGCAATTAAATATTTGGAAGCAACATCATCGGCTTCAAAAACAACAATTTCTGGAGCGGTATCTTTGGTAGAAATTCCAATCGCATAATTAAAAAATTCTTTGGGCTGGAAATAATGAGGTTTAACCACTTTCTCGGAAGATAATTCCAATTTTTTTATACGTTCCAAGGCATAGGTGGTGATTTTGTCTTTCACCAAATCATAGGAAATCAAATACCAACGATTGCGGTATTCTTTGAGTAGTAAAGGAGTAACTTTGCGCGATTTAACGGTTTTTGAATTAAAATTTTCGTATTCAAAATAAACGGCAACACTTTTTGAATGGCTTCTAATAATGAGGGTAAATATTCTCCACCACCAACAGAATAAGCAGTTTCAAATTGAACGAATTCGGTTAATTCGGGTTGGTGTTTGGCATTTGAACTCAAGGTAATACGTTCCACAATTTTGTCGATGGCATTACCAAATTCCTTAAACATTTCCACATCTTTGAATTGCAACAATGTATTGGCCGCAAACCTTACCGCATCCAAATCGGATTCGTTGAGTGGAACATCATTTATAGTAAAATTGGGGTCTTCGTAATAATAACCTCGGTGCAATTTGCTGTATTTGATGGGTGCATCGTATTCTTGACGCATAGCAAATAAATCCTTTTCGATGGTTGAATCGCAAATATTTTGTTTGTCTTCACTTCCAAACAACGCTTGTTCGCACGCAATTCTCAACGTTTCTTTAGAGGGAAACGGCTTGTAGGGATTGCGCAAACATTGTCAATAATCCGATGGCGAAAAAGCGTGTTTTTTAATGAAAGGCATACTTTATTTTTATACAGCTGATTATCAAAAATAATAAACATATTGTGTAAAGTGTGATTTTGATTGATTTTTGTCGTAAAAATGGTTTTTTTATAAAATCTGCTAATTTTGAGTTTTAAATAGATAAAACATTCTCAATGCAATCACTATACAATGCGCTTACATACGCAAAAGAAAATTCCCCTTTTTATAGAGAACAATTAGCGCATTTTCATTTTGAAAATAATGAACAAATTGTTGAACAATTGCATGCATTGCCTTTTACTACCAAAGACGACTTGGCACAACGCAACCGTGATTTTTTAGCAACCTCTAAGCATAAAATTGCAGAATACGTTACAACATCTGGTACCGCTGGTTCACCAGTTACAATTTTCCTTACCAAAAACGATTTGCAGCGATTGGCATTCAACGAAAAAGTAGCTTTAAGTTGCACCGGAGCGAATGAAGAGGATATTTTTCAATTGCTCACAACCATCGATCGTCAGTTTATGGCTGGATTGGCCTATTATCTTGGTGTGCAAGAGATGGGTGCTGGTATGGTCAGAATTGGCCCTGGCGTTCCCGCATTGCAATGGAAATCTATTTTTGATAACGAAGTTACTGTTTTAATTGCTGTACCAAGTTTTATTATTACGTTGATTGCTTATGCAAAAATGAATAATATTGATTACAAGCAATCGAAAGTTAAAAAAATTGTGTGCATTGGCGAAGCATTGCGCGAAGACGATTTTAGTTTGAATGTGCTTGGAAAACGCATCCAACAAGATTGGGATGTGGAACTGTATTCCACCTACGCCTCTACTGAAATGGGAGCAGCTTTTACGGAGTGTTTAGCTCAAAATGGTGGACATTTAAACCCCGATTTGATTCACCTTGAAGTGATTAAAGAGGATGGGAGTCACGCTCAAAATAACGAAATAGGAGAGGTGGTTGTTACAACTTTGGGAGTAGAAGGAACGCCATTAATTCGCTATAAAACAGGAGATTTAGCACGATTGCATACAACAACATGTGCTTGCGGACGAACAACACCTCGTTTAGGTCCTATTATTGGCCGTAAAAATCAATTAATTAAATACAAAGGCACAACTATTTTTCCAAACGCCATTTATGAAGTGTTTGATCAACAACCGGCTGTAACGTGTTACAAAGTAGAAATTTCAAAAGATTATTTAGGAAACGATATGATTACCGTGTTGTTGGGAAAGAAAATAGAAAATACAACAGAAATGCAACTGATAATTGCAGATTGTCAAGCAAAACTAAAAGTTGTACCACATTTTGTTTTCTTAGAAGAAGATTATTTGCGTAGTCAAGTATTTAAGAAAAACAGTAGAAAACCAGAAAAAATTGTGTTTAAATAAAAAAGACCGCATTAAAACGGTCTTTTTAAACTCACCTAATTACCTAACCTTACCTAAAATAAAATCTATCAACTATTATTATTTATTACTCGAACCAGTTTTGTTAGATTGCCATTTCTTTTTCAAATGCTGTGCCAAAACATAATATTTTTTCAAAACATTGAAAAACAAAGCATTACGATTTTTATAAAATTATTGAGGGTTAAAAATATTTTCAAAATGAAAAAATAGCATTCAAAATGAATGGAAAAATGGTGTTTACATCCTATTTCTAGAGTTCAATATAAAATTATTCAAACGACATAAAATCGTTCAATTTCGAAATCAATAAACAAAAGGATAAGATTAATTGATAACAGTCAACGTGCTGAATTTGTTGATTGCCTTGCCGTTTACATCTTTAACGGTAATGATGTAGATGTATTTTCCTGGTTGAATAACGTTGTTAAACGAGTCGGTTCCTCTCCATTTAAAATCAGGTTGTGCACTTTTGAAAATCACATTGCTGTTTTCATCCATTAATGTGAATTGGAAATCGCTGTATTCACCCTTGTAATCAATAGAAAAATAACCGTTGGCACTTAATGAATAAATATTTGGTAAGGTAATTAACTCAAATGTAGGCTGTGCATCATTTGCAACTGCATTTGATGTTGTCCCTTTATTAACGACTTCGTTTGTTTTGTTTTCTGTTTTTGTTGGAGCAGGTTCTTGAGCAACCACTTTATTTTCGTTGGTGGTAGTTGCCGATTTTTTATCCATTATATTTGGATTAGGCGTACTGATATACGTTTTATTGTCCAACAATAAATCATCTGATGAAGTAGTAGTGTTTTTTACTTCTTCAACTAAATTAGAATTATTTTTAGTTGAATTTGGAGTTATTGCCGGTTGATGTGTTGGTTGAACATCTAATTTTTTAACCCCATCATTTTGTTGACTTGTTTCAACTTCTGATGTTTCAGTAGATGGTTTTTGATTTTCTACTATTATAGTTTTATTTGTTGCTACAGAAGTTGAAGTATCTTTTGTAATGAAATAGGCACCCACCGCAATCACAGATGCAGCAGAAATACCAATTGCTAACTTAGCTGCAAGAGATATTCCTGTTGCTGTGACAGTAGAAGTAGTAGCAGTAATGCCTACTTGAGAAGCAATAGATTGCCATAATTCAGGATTTACTGGCGATTCTAAGTTCCCCAGTTGTTCTTGAAACAAATCTTTTATGTTATCCTTCTCGTTCAATTTCAATTTTTTCTAATTGTTTTTTTAAATAATCGCGTGCTCTTAAATATTGCGATTTGGAGGTGTTTTCAGAAATTCCAAGCATTTCACCGATTTCTTTGTGCGAATAACCTTCAATTGCAAACATATTGAATACCACTTTGTATCCATTGGGCATTTGATCTATCATTTTCATCAAATCTTGCGCCACCAGATTTTCAAATGTATAACTATTGTTTTCAATTTTATATCCCACTTCATCCACATCATCCATGTACCCAAATTTTGAGTTTTTTCGTAATTGATCCAGAGCAGTGTTAACAATAATTCTTCTTATCCAACCTTCCAATGATCCTGAGTTTTCGTATAAATGAAATTTCTGAAATACTTTCACAAATCCATCTTGCAAAACATCCTCTGCTTCTTGTCGGTCTTTCATATACCGCAAGCAAACAGTCATCATTTTTGGCGCAAATTTTTCAAACAACTTTCGTTGAGCAATGGGGTTGCCATTTAAACAATCTTTTATTAATGTTTGCTCCTCCATTTACTCCCAACAATCTTATAGACTTTATTTGTTTAATTAAAGTTGCATCACTTGCAACAAAAAAATAATTTTTACCGAAATATACTTATATTTAGCAACTCAAAACAACACTTTAATGAAATTTATACTTTTTTCAATCTTCTTTGTTTCTTCTTACTTTTCCTTTGCGAAACCAACTATTCGTATTAAAAGTGGTAAGTGGATAGGTGTGTTAGAGCTGACTCAAAACGAAAAATTGTATTTTGAAATAAGGATAGATAATAAAAAATCAAATTGTACAATTCAAATTAAAAACGGAGAAGAAATAGTTCCGCTAAACCAACCTACAATAAATGGCGATAGTGTTCATGTGCAATTTGCAAATTTTAATACAGAACTAATATTTAAGGTAGTCAACAAAACTTCAATTCAAGGGCGATGGGTTAATCATATTAAAACCAATTATGAAATACCTTTTAAAGCATATTTGAGTAAAGCAACAACCGTTTTTCCAATAACTAAACTTTCGCCCGTAAAGAACTTTGATGGGAGATGGAAATCCTCTTTTAAAGACATGCATGGTGAAGAAATTGCCATAGGTTTGTTTCAGCAAAATGGGGCGAATGCAACAGGTACTTTTTTAACAGAAACAGGAGATTATCGTTTTTTATCGGGGAATGTAGATTCCAACACATTGTATTTGTCTGGATTTGATGGAAGCCATGCTTATTTATTTGTCGGCACTCAAGACGATCAAGGTAAAATTAAAGGATTGTTTTTAAGTGGTACACACCATCGTTCGGTTTGGACTGCCGAAAGAAATGATACTTTTCAATTAAGTGATGCAGATTCAATTACAACTTTTGTTGGCGAGTCAAAAGATGACATTATTCTTAATTTCAAGAATTTAGACGGCACTAATTTCGAATATCCGAACGAGCAGTTTAAAGATAAAGTTGTTATCATTCAAATTATGGGTACTTGGTGCGCCAATTGCATGGATGAAACGGTGTATTTCAAAGAATTGTATGATAAATACAATGCAAAAGGTCTTGAAATCATTACGGTTGGTTATGAAACAGGTGCAACTTTTGAAGAATGTTCCAAACAATTGCAAGCCTTTCAGCAACGTTTCAATTTGAAAAACACCATTGTTGTAGGTGGAAATGTGCGCAAAAACAAAGTGATGGATGATTTTACATTCTTATCTAATTTTTCATCTTATCCAACGTCTATTTTTATCGATAAAAAAGGAAATGTTGCGCGCATTCATACCGGTTTTTCGGGTCCATCAACAGGAAAAATTTATACAGATTACAAACAAGAAACCGAACGTTTAATTGAAGAATTAATAAATCTTTAACAGTTGATTTGGTAGATTCAATTTATTTTTACTCAAAATTAAGCAACATGAAAAAGGCAATTATTTGGATTAGCATTTTATTTTTTCTTCCTTCATGTGGTGGGAATGATACAGAATTTAAAGACTTGCGTGGAAAAGAAGTGGAAAGCACCATTGCTGCAACGCCTCTTTCTCAAAAAGAATTGGATGAGAGCTTAGCAAAAATTCGTGCAGAAGAAGAAGCCAAAGAAGCTAAAGAACGTTCTATGCAAACCACCCTTTCTTTTGATAAAACAGAACACGATTTTGGAAATGTAAAAGCACAAACACCCAACGAAGCTTCGTTTAAAGTAACTAATACCGGTGATAAGCCTTTAATAATTAGCAATGTTGAAACAAGTTGCGGATGTACGAATTCTAAAAAACCAGAAAAACCCATTTTACCTGGTCAATCGGATGAAATAGCAGTTACGTTTAAATCCAACCCAGGACAAACAGGTGAGCAACATAAAACCATCACCGTTTCTGCAAATACTAAAGAAAAAACGCATCAATTGAAAATCAGAGCGTTTGTCAAATAATCAAATCATCATAACAATAAATGATGTTGTACCCTTTTTCCCGAAAATAAGCGGTTGCTTGCGATTTATTACTGCATGTTGCCATAATAAAATCGCCACCCCAAGCCCCCAACGACTTGATACAGTGTGGATAATCTGAAAACAAACGCTGTTGAATAGGGGCAATAGCTAAAATTGTACTTAAAAGTTGTTCGCTTGCATTCATTAACTTTTCCCATTCTTCAATAGTGGTGCAAACAGTTGCTTGCTCAACAATTGTATTCATTGCGTTGATGTGTTCAACAGTTGTAATTTTATTTTTAAAATTAGCTATTTCGTTGGCACTACTTTGTTTTGCTCCTAAGTAAACAAATATGAGTTGATTGGAAATGGAAGGCGATAATTGAACGTTTTGTATGGTTTTATCACGCATAGTGTACACAATTGGCTGACGAGACAAGGCAGTTGCCAAATCATAGCCCGAACCTCCAAAAGAATGTTCTAATAAATAATAAGCATCTACTCCCGACCATTGACTAAGCAAAGAAAGCAACGTTGAACTGGTGCCAAAACCAAACATACGGTTAAAATTGAGCCTGAATTCTAGATTAAGTCCAGCACATTTTAACGTTGGATTTTTTTCGCAAATAAGTTGTAATAAACGTTGTGCAATTTTTGCCTTCTCCTCATCCGAAGTTTGAATGATTTCCAACGATGAAGAGAAACGTATATCGAGCCAACAAGCAGCGTTTTCGTCCAAACAAGTCCAATGAATTTCAGAGTGTTGTTGCGATGAAACCGTAAGTGTTTGCTGGTATTTTAATGGAAACGACAAACATTTTGAGCCTCTTAAAACCAAATATTCACCAAAGAACAATAATTTTCCGGCGGCAGAGAACTGTTGTTTTTCCATTGCAAAGAAGCCTTTATTTAACTTTTTCGGCTGGAATTAAATTCCATTTTTCGGCTAAATTACGAACAGCAGAAACAGAAACCACTTTGTCTTTAAAATGTTCCACAATAGCATTCCTGTGCACCTCTTCAATATTCAACTGTTTGATGATGTTCAATAAGTGCATTTTCATGTGACCTTGTTGAATGCCCACCGTTACCAAGTTTTTCACTGCTGAGAAGTTATTTGCCATACCAATCGTTGCCGCAATTGCCATTAATTCTTTTGCATTGGGATTATCAAGCAATTCTAAACTAAGTTTTACTAGCGGGTGTAATGAAGTTAAACCACCCACAACTCCCAAAGCAAATGGAATTTCCATTTCAAAACGGAATAGATCTCCGTTCAATTCCACATGGCTAAGCGATGTGTATTTTCCGTCTTTTGCAGCGTATGTATGTGCGCAAGCTTCAACAGCTCTAAAATCGTTTCCTGTAGCCAATACTACCGAATCAACGCCGTTCATGATTCCTTTGTTGTGTGTAGTTGCACGGTGCGAATCTACTTCGGCAACGCGTACACCCAAACGAAATCTTCGAGCAAATTCTTTCCCGCTGATGCCCGGTACAATGTTGTCAAACTCATTGATAGGTGTTTCAACCGTACAACGAACACGGCAATTAGGTGTTAAATTGGATAAAATACACATGATTATTTCCAACCCATCCTTTTTAAACTCAGGTTGTGCGGCATGCCATTTTTTAAATGTAGAAGCAAATTGCTCCAAGCAAGAGTTAATGAAGTTGGCACCCATTGAATCCACTGTTTCAAAAGAAGCATACAACTGCATCAATCCAGGTTCTTCTGCACTAAAATCTTTTAATTGAATGTCTAAAATTCCACCGCCACGTTTCATCATGTTCTCGGTAATTTCAAAACATTCTTTTCTCAACACTTCTTTTAACTCCTCAAAACGATTGATTAAAAGTTGCACATCGTCGTTCCACAAAAAATGAACCTGACCAATTTTTTCTGTTCCAATGATTTCTGTTTTAAAACCTCCACGTGTGAACCAAAATTTGGCACTATTAGAAGCCGCAGCTACCACCGAACTTTCCTCCACAACCATTGGCACCATGTAGCTTTTGCCATTGATAAGCACGTTGGGACAAATATTGAACGGCAACGGGAAATTGGTGATGGTGTTTTCACTAAATTCTTCCAATAAATTCTGAATTTTTGCATCTCGGTGATGAAAACTCTTTAAAAGTTCTAAAGCCTCATTTGAACTAAGGTGATTATCCACCACGTAGTTCAATTTTTCATCGCGTGTTTTTTTTGAAAAACCAGGTACAAAATGTTGATCCTTATGCATGTGTTATTGTTGTTTTAGTGTTAAATATGTGCGCGCCAATAGCAGCCCTTCCACTTGATTTTTAGTAAATTCATCAAGTGCCTCTTGCGAAATTTGAGCATATTTTAAAAACTCTGAAGCTTGCCCATAAACAGCATTGGCTTTGGATTTTTTTAATAAATAATAGCCATCCAAAAAGCTCTTGATGCCACCGCTGATGATAACGGATTGGCACTGTGCTTTATTGCCGAGTTCGGTTAAAAGTTGATTGTTGATATCCACCATTTCTTCTGCTGTTTGTCCCACGTGAACAAAAGGCATTAAAAACTGACTTTTTGTTGTATTGCGCAACAATTCTAATTTTGAAAAATTGGTTCCACCATTTGCAGCAAACTCAATGGCTGTTAATGGC
The DNA here is from genome assembly GCA_041392275.1 of Crocinitomicaceae bacterium. Lineage (GTDB taxonomy): Bacteria > Bacteroidota > Bacteroidia > Flavobacteriales_D > Crocinitomicaceae > Taishania. The sequence goes on from JAWKMK010000003.1 coordinate 184,275, forward strand.
AATTGCATCAACGCTTTCATACTGTTGTAACCAAAACCTTGTCCCACTTCTTTTACAATTACAGCAAGTTTAGACGTTGCCATAAATTGTTGAATAGTGTCGATGGGTGTTTTTTTTAGTCTATCACCTTCGGGTTGCATCCATTCTTGCAACGGGTTTACATGAATAAAAATACCGTCGGCATCCAATTTTGCAACCAAATCTTCGAGGGCAGCAACCGAATTTTGTTCCAACATTTTTTCAATTTGAGCAATACCAAAGTTGAGGTAAAATGGCAATTGGCGACCAATAATTGGACGAATGTCAAAATCTTGAATCTTTTTTTCGTTTTCCAACGCAATGCGCGATGAACCCAAACCAATTCCCAAACCAAATGTAGCGGCTGTTTTTGCTAAACGCATGTTGATTTCGTTGGTTTTTGCTGTGCCCCCTGTCATGCTTGAAATCCAAATTGGAAAACGCATTACTTTTGAACCAATTTTAACCGGCCATTCTTCCGAATCAGAAGGGTGAGCAGCCAATAAAGGTTCATAAAAAAAACGGGAATCAACCAATTCATTTTGAGAAGATAGCGCCAATTCCAAATGATGGTCTTTGCGTGATTCTGTTTGCTTGTAATTCGTTTCGGTCATGACAACAATACTATGTAATAAAAAAGCAAAACACAAAGTTACGGTTAAATATCGAATTTATGCACGAGATGCTTTTAGAATTTACAGAGAAACAAGAAATCTCCAAAAAATACACAAAATAGGATAAAATTCACTTTTATGACAATCTTATGACTTTTCTCCAATTTGTTCTATCTACTTTTGTCGCACTTTAATTTATAATCAAACAGAAATGAAGAAAGTTGTAAGTGCATTTTCAGTAGTTGCATTTTTGGGAAGTGTTAGTTTTGCCCAAGAAGTTAATATCAAAAACCTACGCCAATTAACCAATGGAGGAGATAACGCAGAGGCTTATTTTAGTCCGGATGGAACAAAATTAACCATGCAAGTTACTAATCCAAAAGAAGGAGTAGAATGCGATCAGATTTATGAATTGGACTTAAGTATTCAAAATCCGACATTTAAAGATTTAAAATTAATTTCAACTGGTACGGGTAGAACAACTTGCTCTTTCTTCATGCCAGATGGCAAACATATTTTGTATGCCTCAACACACGAAGGGGGACACGCATGTCCAGCTCCACCAAAGGCAAACGGTAAGTATTTATGGCCAATTTTCCCTGAATTTGACATTTATGTAGCAGATTTGAATGGTAAAATTGTCAACCAATTAACCAACACACCAGGTTATGATGCAGAAGCTGTTTTATCGCCAGATGGTAAAAAAATAGCATTTACAAGTATGCGTTCTGGTGATTTGGAAATTTACACAATGGACTTGGATGGTTCAAACGTAAAACAAATCACATTTGGTTTGGGTTATGACGGAGGGGCTTTTTTCTCTCACGATAGCAAAAAATTAGTATTCCGTTCTTCGCGCCCAAAAACAGAAGAAGAAATTAAAGAATACAAAGATTTGTTGAGCCAAGGTTTAGTTGCTCCAACGAACATGGAAATTTATACCGTTAACGTAGATGGAACTGATTTAAAACAAGTTACTAATTTAGGAAAAGCTAACTGGTCGCCTTATTTTCACCCATCTGATAAAAGCATCATTTTTTCTTCCAATCACCATTCTGTGCACGGTTACGATTTCCAATTGTTTATGATCGATGCTGATGGAACAAACCTACGTCAAATTACATTTGAAAGTAATTTCAATGCTTTTCCAATGTTCTCACCAGATGGAAAAAAATTGGTGTATGCAAGTAACAGAGTTGCAGGCAAACCAAAAGAAACAAATGTTTACATTGCTGATTGGGTAGAAACAGATGCTGCCGAAGTTGTACAAGATAAACAATTGAAAAAACACGTTTCTACATTGGCTTCTGACAAAATGGAAGGGCGCTTAACAGGTTCAAAAGGAGAACAAAAAGCAGCTAAATATATTTCTTCTGAATTGAAAAAATATGGTTTAAAACCGTATGAAGGAAAAAGCTATTTGCAAAAATTCAACTACAAAGTTCGTTTAAACCCACACGATAGTACAAGTACAAAAGATTGGCACGGAACAAATGTGATAGGAGTTTTGGATAATGGTGCTAAAAATACGATTGTAATTGGTGCACATTACGACCACTTAGGTAGAAACGAACACCACCATTCTACAAAAGTGAATTCAGAAGGTGAAATTCACAATGGGGCAGATGACAATGCTTCTGGTACAGCGGCGTTGTTAGAATTAGCAAGAATGTATGCAACCAACAGTACAAAAGAAAAAGTAAACTATGTGTTTGCATTCTTTTCAGGTGAAGAAGATGGGTTGATTGGTTCTAAACACATGGCAGAATCATTGAAAAGCAAATTTCCAAATGTGTTGACAATGATTAACATGGATATGATTGGACGTTTGAGCAAAGACAAAGCATTGGTTATTGGTGGAGTAGGTTCAAGTCCAGATTTCGGACCAATCATTGATAAAACAAAACCTGCTGGATTTACCATTACAATTGATTCTACTGGCGTTGGACCATCTGACCATACTTCGTTTTATTTGAAAGACATTCCAGTGTTGTTCTTCTTTACAGGTACACACATGGATTACCACAAACCAAGTGATGATGAAGAAAAAATTAACTATTATGGTTTGCGTGCAATTACAGGATTTGCAGCAAGAGTTGCCAACCAAATTGCAGAAAAAGGACAAATGACATTTACAAAAACAAAGGTAGAAACAGGTAAAAGAACGCCAAAATACAAAGTTACGTTGGGTGTGATGCCAGATTATACCGACCACGGAGATGGCTTGCATATTGACGGTGTTGTAGATGGAAAAGCAGCAGCAAATGCTGGTGTTGTAGCGGGTGACATTCTAATTGCAATCGGAGATTGTACAATCAAAGATGTGTATGGATACATGGAATGTTTATCCAAACTTCAAGCTGGTGATGAACGTGAATTAACCGTAATTCGTCAAGGTAAAGAAGTTAAATTAAAAGCTGCGTTTTAGGTAAACATATATAAATAAAGTAGTGTTCATAAAAGGGCCTCGTTCATTTTTGAACGGGGCTTTTTTTTACCTTTATTTTTGGTTGAAATTAACATCCGTTGAAAACTCGTTTTAGTATTCTTAAAAAATCGCCTAAAAAAATGTAATTTTGCATAAATTTTACAAGAATGGAAAATACCGAATTAAAAAGAATTGCATCGCAAGTTAGAAGAGACATCGTTAGAATGGTAGCAGCAGTAAGCTCTGGACACCCAGGAGGTTCGTTGGGTTGTGCCGATTTTTTCACATTGATGTATTTTGAAGTGATGAAACAAGATCCTAAAAACTTCACAATGGATGGAAAAAATGAAGATGTATTCTTCTTGTCAAATGGGCATATTAGTCCGGTTTGGTACAGCGTTTTGGCAAGAGCAGGTTATTTTCCAGTAAATGAATTGAATACATTTCGTAAAATTTCATCCCGTTTGCAAGGACACCCTTCTACAGAAAAAGGATTGGAAGGAATTCGCATGGCCTCTGGTTCTTTGGGACAAGGTTTGTCTAATGCTATCGGAACAGCGCAAGTGAAAAAATTAAACAACGATCCTTGTTTGGTTTATAGTTTACACGGAGATGGTGAATTGCAAGAAGGTCAAATTTGGGAAGCAGCAATGTATGCAGCCGCTAAAAAAGTGGATAATTTAATTGCAACGGTTGACTACAACGGTCGTCAAATTGATGGCGATTGCGAGGACGTAGTTAGCTTGGGCGACCTAAAAGGAAAATGGCAAGCTTTTGGATGGGAAGTCTTGGAAATGGATGGTCATAATTTTGATGATATGCGCGCAACATTGGCACAAGCAAAAGCAAAAACAGGGCAAGGTAAACCAATTGTTATTTTGATGAAAACCGAAATGGGTCAAGGGGTTGATTACATGATGGGAACTCACAAATGGCATGGTTCTGCTCCAAATGCTGAACAATTGGAAAAAGCATTGAATCAATTGGAAGAGACCATCGGAGATTATTAAATCGATGCGAATAAGTTGCCTTATACTATTTTTATTATTTAGTTCATTAACTTTTGGACAAGAGCGTTTGACGCGCATACTTTTTATTTTGGATGCCTCTAACAGTATGAACGCCTTGTGGGACGGAAAAGAAACACGTTTTGCTGCTGCTAAACGTATTTTATCCAAGTCGGTTATGGATTTGCAAGGTGTAGGCAACCTTGAAGTTGCTTTGCGGGTTTATGGTCATCAATCTGAAGTTACAGCAACTTATCAAGATTGTGACGATACCAAATTGGAAATTCCATTTGGAGTGAACAACCACGACCGCATCATCAATCGTATAAAAACCATTCAAGCAAAAGGAACAACGCCCATTGCCCGTTCGTTGGAAGCAGCTGCTGGTGATTTTCCAGATGCTAATTCCAGAAACGTGATTATTTTAATTACTGATGGTTTAGAGGCTTGTGATAACGATCCGTGTATTATTGCTAAAAAATTGCACGATAAAGGTGTTAACGTAAAACCGTTTGTTATTGGTGTGGGAATGGATTTATCGTATTTGAAAAATTCCGTTGCATAGGGGAATATGCCGATGCTGAAACACCCGAAAGTTTTGAAAAAGTATTGCATAATGTTGTTAACAAAGCATTGGTGAACACCACTGTTCAAATCAATTTGAATAATATCAACAAGGAACCTAAAGAAACGGATGTTACGCTGTTTTTATACAAGGCAGGGACAAAAGAATTGAAATACACGTTTACCCATACTTTGAATCGCTCGGGATTGCCAGATACACTTGTGATGGATCCTGCAATCGACTACGATATGGTTGTCAATACACTTCCAAAGCGCGAGGTTAAAGGCATTCACCTTAAAAAGCATACACACAATACCATTATTGCCGATGTTCCGCAAGGTTACATCCAAACAAAAGTGGTGTTAGGCAATCGCCAATATGTTATTCCAACCCGTGTGATGCTCAAAGGAAATCCTGCAACCATTAACGTACAACAAGTGGATGAAACGGATAAATATTTAGTTGGAACCTATGATTTAGAAATCCTCACCTTGCCACGTACTTACGCTACAGTTGAGGTAACCCAAAGCAGTGTTACCAAGGTGGATATTGTTGCGCCTGGAACATTTTCATACAAAGCTACAAGCCCAATTACAGGTCAAGTGTTTACAGTTAACGGCGATGGAACTTTTACATGGGTGTGTAACTTGGACGATAAACCAACTCAAGGAACCTACTATTTACAACCTGGAAACTATAAAGTAGTGTATCGCAGCAAAAAAATTAAAAGCACGCTATACACAACAGAAAAAGAATTTAGAATTTACTCAAATAAAATAACCTCATTAAATTTTTAAGCAATGATTGAAATTGAAGTTAAGGGAAAAAAAGATACCCGTTCTGGTTTTGGAGAAGGTCTTTTAGAATTAGGTAGAACCAACCCAGATGTTGTTGCATTGTGCGCCGACTTAACAGGTTCGTTAAAAATGGATGCTTTTCAAAAAGAATGTCCAGAACGTTTTTTCCAAGTCGGTATTGCCGAAGCAAACATGATTAGCATTGCAGCTGGTATGACCATCGGTGGAAAAATTCCATTTACTGGAACGTTTGCCAATTTCTCAACTGGACGTGTGTACGACCAAATTCGTCAATCGGTTGCTTATTCTAACAAAAACGTAAAAATTGCAGCATCGCATGCAGGTTTAACATTGGGTGAAGACGGTGCAACTCACCAAATTTTGGAAGACATTGGGATGATGAAAATGTTGCCTCACATGACGGTAATTGTTCCTGCAGACTTCAATCAAACAAAACAAGCAACCATTGCTTGTGCAAAACACGATGGTCCGGTATACTTGCGTTTTGGTCGCCCAAGTGTGCCTATTTTTGTTAAAGAAGACGCTGAATTTGTTATCGGAAAAGCGGACACTATTATAGAAGGAACGGATGTAACCATCATTGCTTGTGGACACTTGGTATGGAAATCAATTGAAGCAGCAATAGAATTAGAAAAACAAGGAATTTCTGCTGAGGTTATCAACATGCACACCATCAAACCATTGGATGAAGCAGCGGTATTGAAGTCAGTTGCTAAAACAAAATGTGTGGTGACAGCAGAAGAACACATGTATCACGGAGGATTGGGAGATTCTATTGCACAATTATTGGCAAGAACAACACCAACCCCTCAAGAATATGTGGCGGTAAACGATACTTTTGGCGAATCTGGAACACCGGATGAATTGATGGCAAAATACCACATCGATACACCAGATGTTATTGCAGCAGCTTTGAAAGTAATTAAAAGAAAATAAAAATTTCAATCACTATAGCGAAAGGTTGTCAGAATATTGGCAACCTTTTTTTACGTCAAAATACGTATGTTTTATTATTGATATTTGGCCTATCTTTGTTTTCAATTATAAAAACTAATTGTATGAAAAAGACACTTTTATCGGCAGTTGTAATGGGATTATTGGTAGTTACAGCGTGTAAAAAAGAAGGTTGTATGGACAACACAGCAACTAATTTTAATGTAGAAGCAACCAAAGATGATGGTAGTTGCCAATATGCACCAGTTGCTCAAGATGGTTTTCGTTGGAAAGAAGATGGCGGAAGTGAAATTGTTGCCGACAGTGCTTTTTGGACCACAGGAAGTTGGGGTACAGGAATTCGTGCCTATAAAGGTGGAAACAGCAACTTTTTTGAAATCAATTGGGATAATCAAGACAATACTTCTATTGGTACCAAAACAGTAAGCTCTTCTTATGGTTTTACATTCATGAAAAACAACACAACTTATACCAATTCTGGAAGTGCATCTGTTGCTATCACAGCATTTAGCGATAATAAAATGAGTGGAAATTTTACCATCAGCGTATCTGGCGGAAGCATCCAATCCATTCAAGCTAATTTTGGAAATTTACCGAAGAAATAAATAGATTGATTTTAGCTAAAAGTCCGTTTGCAAATTACCAGCAAATGGACTTTTTTTATGTCAAAAAATTCCTTCATTCACCAATTATAGGTGTTTTTGGTGAATGAATTCACCGATTATATGAATTTTTGGTGAATCAATTCACCGAATATATACTTTTTTGGTGAATTCAATTGTCAAAACATTCATTTTAGAATTACAACACCCATCAAGCAAATAATGCTCGCACTACTTCGTCGAGTTTACTGCACAACACCAATTCAATTTTAAAATCGGATTGTTTGATGCCTTTGTTGTATTTGGAAATGATAATTTTTCAAAACCTAATTTTTCGGCTTCGTAGATGCGTTGATCAATGCGGTTTACTGGTCGCACTTCACCAGACAATCCCACTTCGGCCGATAAACAAATTCCCTTGTTGATAGCAATGTCGGCATTGGACGATAAAACCGAAGCAACAACTGCCAAATCCAACGCTGGGTCATCCACTTTGATGCCTCCTGCAATGTTTAAAAACACGTCTTTGGCTCCTAATTTAAACCCACAACGTTTTTCCATTACTGCCAACAACATGTTCAATCGCTTGCTATCAAAACCAGTGGAGGAACGCTGAGGTGTACCATAAGCTGCTGTGCTCACCAACGCTTGCACTTCAATCAACATAGGGCGCATGCCTTCCAACGTAGCACCAATAGATATCCCGCTGAGCGAACTATCGGCGTTGGTAATTAATATTTCGGAAGGGTTTTCCACTTGACGTAAGCCCGAACCTATCATTTCGTATATTCCTAATTCGTTGGTGCTCCCAAAACGATTTTTCACCGAGCGCAACAAACGGTAAACGTGATTTCTATCGCCTTCAAATTGCAAAACTGTATCCACCATGTGTTCCAAAACTTTTGGTCCGGCCAATGAACCTTCTTTGGTGATGTGCCCAATTAAAAAAACCGGAATATTGGTGGTTTTGGCATAACGCAACAATTGAGCAGTACATTCACGCACTTGCGAAATACTTCCAGGAGAACTCTCAATATCTGAACTGTAAAGTGTTTGTATGGAGTCGATTACCAATAATTTTGGTTCAATTTCTTCTGCTTGCTTAAAAATATTTTGAATGTTGGTTTCAGAAAGAATGAAACACGATTGATTTTTAACACCAATACGTTCGGCACGCATTTTTATTTGTTGTTCACTTTCCTCGCCCGAAACATACAACACCGGGATGGATGTGTTGGCAATGGCTAATTGAAGCATTAAAGTGGATTTTCCTATGCCCGGTTCGCCTCCAAACAAAACCAAAGAGCCAAGTACCAAGCCGTTGCCCAATACGCGGTTCAATTCTTTATCGGCAAGTTGATAACGTTCTTGCTCCACACCTTGAATATCAAGTATGGCAGTTGGTTTGGAAGTTTTTCCAGATTTAGAAAACGCTACAATGTTGCCCGGAAGATTTTTTTCAATCAATTCCTCAACAAATGTGTTCCATTCATTGCACGACGGGCATTTTCCCAACCATTTAGGTGCTTCGTAGCCACAATTTTGACAGAAATAAGCTGATTTTTGTTTTGCCATGCAACGAATTTAATAAATTGAAAAATCAAATACCGATTATTCGGGCTTATTTTTCAATGTTTCTTCCCAATGTTCGTTTAAAAGTTGGTTCAATCGTTTTGAAATATTATTGAAATAACGTTTGGTGCGGTAACCACTCACCCAGGTAATTCCCGAAATGG
>JAWKMK010000030.1:0-28537 GCA_041392275.1 Crocinitomicaceae bacterium
TGCAAGTTGGTACACCATTGCTATGTATGATGCCTCTGCTTTGTTGGTAAAAGATATTTGTACCAGCCATTCTATTGAACCCAAAAGAACAGCTTTTTTCCCTTGGGCAAGCACCACTAATTATAACGCCTCGAGTATCCCTGGTTCATGCGTAAAAATTAAGGGACACCAACATTTTCCTAGTCAAACACACACCGACCCAGGAGCCAATTGGAATTGGGATTATTACTACAAAAAAATCAATGAAGGCACACCCACCATCAACTATTTAACCAATGCAACTGGTAATTTTTATGACAGTGGAGGGGCAAGTGCCAACTATTCTGACGATGAACGAAGTATTTGGTGCATCAAACCAGCCAATGCAACTAGTGTTACCCTTAATTTTTCATCTTTTGATATTGAAAACACCTGGGATTATTTGTACATCTATGATGGAGAAGGTGTTTATGCTCCATTAATTGGTATTTACACGGGGACAACTAGTCCGGGAACCGTAACTGCCTCAAGTGGGATTATGACCATTGAATTTCGCTCTGAATGTGCAACAACAGCAACAGGTTGGAACGCCAATTGGACTGCTGTCATCAATACACCTCAGCCTTCAGATGTTACTGCTCCAACAACTGCAATTGTTCCAATAAACGATTGGAAAACAACCGATTTTACGGCATCTTTTACAGATAATGATGAAGTTGGTGGAAGTGGTTTGGAAAAAAGTTTTTATTCTGTTGCGTATAAAGACAACAATCAGTGGACGGCCAATGCAACACGTGGATTTTATCGGGATGATTTTAACAGCACAAATATCAACCCACAATTTTCAGCTGTGAGTGGAAATTGGGCCATTAGCTCATCTTCCACCTTAGAACAAACGGATGAAAACCTCTTCAATACCAACATTTACACTGCTTGTGCTCAAAATCTTTCTAATCGATACTTGTATGCTTGGAAAGGAAAAATTGGCGGAACAGGCACCAATCGCCGTGGTGGAATACACCTATTTTGTAGCGATTCTATTGCCACAAACAGAGGAGACTCATATTTGATATACTTTAGAACAGATGGAAATGCTGACGTAAACCAGAACAACAAAGTTCAAATTTACAAGGCTACAAACGATGTTCTCTCCCAAAAAATTAATACTGATTATACCATCAACCCTAATCAATGGTATGATTTCAAAGTAATTTACGATCGAATCACAGGAAAAATAACGGTTTATATTGACAATGTGTTGGTGGCAAGTTGGACCGATCCTACGCCTATTGCAAGTGGTAACTACATTTCATTTAGAAACGGTAATTCAACCTACGAAGTAGATGATTTTGAAGTTTTTAGAAGTCGCTACCCTACTACAACTGTTTTAGTAGGAAGCAATTCATCCAACGAAATTCGTACACAAAACAATGGAGCTTTGAATCCTGCTGGCTGTATCCGTTCGATAGTTGTGGATAGTGCGGGCAATCTTTCTTCCATCGCTACCCAACTGGTGAATGTAGATTGGACAGTCCCTTCAAGTTTAATAATCAACGATGGAACAGGTGCTGATATTGACACTTTTTCTACACCAACCATTGATGCTAATTGGGCATCGAATGATTTTCATTCAGACATTGCGTCGTTTGAAATAGCTATTGGTACTACAAGTGGCGCCACCGATGTATTAAACTGGACAAACGCAGGGTTAACATCTTCCTACGCTTATTTATTGAGCAATCCAACTGAAAATCAACTTTATTTTGTTTCTGTAAAAGCAATCAACAATGCTGGACTTGACACCATAGCCACTAGTAATGGACAACGTTATGTTACTCAACCTAGCAATGCTTCGTTATTTGCAAATGAAGCGCAACAATTAATCGTTTACCCCAATCCTGTTGACAATCAATTGCGCATTGAGAATTTGACGGAAACAGCCACTCTTCTACTTTTTGACATAACTGGAAAATTAGTCATTCAAACAGTTGAAACAGAAAAAAATGCAGTCATCAACACTGAAAATTTAACCCCTGGAATGTACACACTAATTATTAGATCAAGTCGTGGAAACACTATTAAAAAAATCACTAAAAAATGATGAAAGTATTAGCATTAATTTCAGTTCTTACGTTGTTGGTTAGCTGCCAACCCCAAAATAGTAAAGATATTACATCAACAGTAATTGAAAAAACAGAACAAACGGAAGAAACACCAACATTTGCCAGCGAAATTGAATTTGCACACTATTGCATTGATTGCTTGCGCTATGAAAAATTTAGTGCATTAGAATCGTTTATTGCAGATTCGGTGCTTTTTTCTATCTATGGTTTACTTGATAAAAACAGCAGTATCAAACTCAGTTTTAAAGATATAGAAAACCCTTCCAATCAACCAATTTATTGGGGCATACACCCGGCAAAAGGGGATTCCATTTTTCATACAAAAGATAATTTTTTCACAACCTATCTTTCTGCATTTACAAGTGATGCTCCACCAACTAAAAAAACCGTTTTTAAGGGCGAAAATCCACCCAATAGAGACTCCAAGCAGGTAGATTACGTAAAATATTTTCCAACTTCAGCGTATGTTGATTTTTACATTGCGCCCTCAAAAGAAGGATATATGGATTGGGATGAATTGATTATTGTGGTAAAAAAAGTAAACGAAAAATACCAACTTCAAGGTGTAGTACACAACCAATGGATGCCCTAAAAAGTGATTTCTATCTACTTTTGGCAACATTAAACCCAAAAAAACAGAAATATTCCTTTATTTTTTATAGTTAAATGTGCAAATAATCAACTAAATTTGCGCTTCTAATTAAATAAACGCATTGATTTATGAATGTTTCTGAAATACGTTCGCAATTTTTAAGTTTTTTTGAATCCAAAGGGCATAAAATCGTTCCTTCGGCGCCAATGGTTGTAAAAAACGACCCTACTTTGATGTTTACCAATGCTGGGATGAATCAGTTTAAAGATTTCATTTTAGGCAATGCGACACCAGAGTTTAGAAGAGTCGCCAATTCTCAAAAATGCTTGCGCGTATCAGGAAAACACAACGATTTGGAAGAAGTAGGAGTTGACACCTATCACCACACCATGTTTGAAATGTTGGGTAACTGGTCGTTTGGCGATTATTTCAAAGAAGAAGCCATTGGTTGGGCATGGGAACTTTTAACAGAAGTATACAAATTGCCAAAAGACCGCTTGTATGTTACCGTATTCCAAGGTGATGAACAAGACAAAACACCAATGGATGCCGATAGTTTTGCTATTTGGAAAAAATACATTGCAGAAGACCGAATTTTGTTGGCTTCTAAAAAAGATAATTTCTGGGAAATGGGTGACACAGGACCTTGTGGACCGTGTACGGAAATCCATGTGGATATTCGCCCAGAATCTGAAAGAGCAAAAATAGATGGTAAATCATTGGTAAACAACGACCATCCACAAGTTATTGAAATTTGGAACAACGTATTTATGGAATTTAATCGCATGGCAAATGGATCATTGGTGCCACTTCCTGAAAAACACGTTGATACAGGTATGGGATTGGAACGTTTATCCATGGCATTGCAAGGCAAATATTCTAACTACGACACCGATTTATTTCAATCGTTGATTCAAAAAATGGTTGCACTTTCGGGTAAAAATTATGGTACGGACGAGGCAACAGATATTGCATTGCGTGTCATTGCAGACCACGTGCGTGCGATTTCGTTTTCAATTACCGACGGACAATTGCCATCCAACACAGGTGCTGGTTATGTAATTCGTAGAATTTTACGCCGTGCTGTACGTTACGGATACCAAACATTAAATTTGAAAGAACCGTTTTTGTGCGAACTTTCTCAAACGTTAACCGAAGTGATGGGAACAGCCTATCCAGAATTAAACGCGCAAAAAAGTTTGGTTTACAATGTAATTAAAGAAGAAGAACAAAGTTTTTTTCGCACATTGGAGCAAGGAATCAAACGTATAGAAGTATTGATTCAATCGGTAAAAGCTAAAAACCAAACAGTTATTGCAGGCGAAGATGTGTTTGAGTTGTACGATACTTTTGGTTTTCCGTTAGACTTAACTTCATTGATTGCTCGTGAAAATCAGTTAGAAATTGACGAAAAAGGGTTTGAGATTGAGTTGAACAAGCAAAAAGATCGTTCTCGTGCGGCAACAGCCATTGAAACAGATGACTGGGTGATACTTAAAAACAATACGGTTGAAGAATTTATTGGATACGATAACACCACTGCAACGGTTGAATTGGTAAAATACCGCAAAGTTGTTCAAAAACAAAAAGCATTTTATCAGTTGGTATTTGACCAAACGCCATTTTATCCAGAAGGAGGTGGACAAGTTGGAGACCAAGGATACATTGAGCAAAACGGTGAAAAAATCTACATTTTCGATACGAAAAAAGAAAACAATTTGATTGTTCATTTTTCAGAGAAAATTCCAACAACAGTTTCGGGTTCTTTCCAAGCAGTTGTGAACATGGAAAAACGTGCTGCTTCAATGAAAAACCACTCTGCTACGCATTTATTGCACCATGCATTGCGTAAAGTATTGGGAACACACGTTGAACAAAAAGGATCGTTAGTTAGTCCATCTAATTTGCGTTTCGACTTTTCGCATTTTTCAAAAGTAACCGACGAGCAATTAGCAGAGATTGAAGCTATTGTATCACAAGAAATCAAAAAAGGAATTGCGTTAGAAGAGTTTAGAAATACACCTATCGAAAAAGCAAAAGCAATGGGTGCTATGGCCTTATTTGGAGAAAAATATGGCGATGCTGTGCGTGTGATTAAATTTGGAGAATCAATTGAGTTGTGCGGAGGAACGCACGTTGCTTCTACAAGTGCAATTGGTTTATTTAAAATCACAACTGAAACAGCTGTTGCTGCTGGTATTCGCCGTATTGAAGCTATTACAGGAGATGTTGCCGAGCAGTATTACAAAGAAAGTGCTGAAAAGTTGGAAGCCATTGCAACCATCTTCAAAAATCCTAAAGACCTTGTAAAAGCAGTGAATGATTTACAAGCTAAAAATTTGGATTTACAAAAAGAAATTGAAGCATTGCAAAAAGAACGTGCAATGGCAGTAAAACACGAATTAAAAAATAAAATTGAAACCATTAATGGTGTTCCATTCTTAGGAGAGGTTGTATCACTGGATGCAGGTTCAATTAAAGACATCTTATTTCAATTAAAAGGTGAATACCCAAGTTTTGTAGGTGTAATTGGTGGAAAAACAGATGATAAATGCTCGTTAAACATCATTTTAACCGACGACATAATCCAAAACAAAGGGTTAAATGCCGGCAGTTTAATCAAAGAAACAGCCACTTTAATCAATGGAGGCGGTGGTGGACAACCATTTTTTGCTACTGCAGGAGGTAAAAATCCCAACGGACTTAAAAACGCTATTTCATTAATTAAAAGCAAGTTAAATTAAAAAGACACTACGAATTTTAACGTATTTTAATTATTTTATATGAAAATTTGTATGAAATAAAATTTCTTTTGTAATTTTGACGAATAATTTTAACTTAAATAAATTTAGAAAAAGATGAAAAGATTATTTTATTTCGCTGTTGCTACAGCAATGGTTGCTACTACAGCAGTATCTTGTGGTAAATCTACAAAAGGTAAAATGGATGGTGAGTGGACAATTAGTTCATGGGAAAGTATCGTAACAGAAATCGACGGTAATGATACAGAAACATCCACTACCAAAATTAATGCTACTTCTTACTCAGAAAGTTATACTAGTGGAAGTACAACAACAACTGAGACTGGTACTGTAAACCAAGCAACTTGGAACATTAAAAAAGATGGTACTTGGGACAAAGTTGTTGATTTCACATATGTTTCAGGAAGTACTACTTACAAATATACTATCACAAGTTCAGGTAAATGGGATTTCTTAAAAGGGGTAAGTAAGGATTACAAAAACAATGAAAGAGTTGTTTTCAATACTTTGAACAGTAAAAGTACAAGAGTTACTACTGTAGGAGGTTCTTCTTACACAAATTCATCTTCTGATACATACAAAGACGGTGAAGTTTCTACAGTTTATTTGATTACAGAATCTAAAGGTAAATCTTTGAAATTGTCTGCTGATGGTTCAAATGATTATTCTTATACAAGTGGTAGTACAACAAATACAAGTACTACTAACACTAAAGAAACATATAGTTTACAACAATAAGAAGTATCAACAGTATTTGAAAGGCGAGCTTGAAACTCGCCTTTTTTTATGCTTTAATTTATCGATATATATGATCAATAAACTTGTAACGATAAAACATAATTCATAAAAAAAGAGTAACGAATGCCTTTTACATAAAAAAACGCCTCTAGCAACAGCTAAAGGCGTTATATACAAAATCAATTATTTTTATTAAAATTCTGCGTTTCCTGGTGTGCGTGGGAAAGGAATCACATCACGAATGTTTGACATTCCTGTAACAAACATAACCATACGTTCAAATCCTAAACCATAACCAGCATGTGGCACACTACCAAATTTGCGGGTATCCAAATACCACCACAAATCTTCTTCATGAATACCAAAAGCGGCACATTTTTCTTTCAACACGTCTAAACGCTCTTCACGTTGAGAACCTCCAACCATTTCACCAATTCCTGGGAATAAAATATCCATGGCTGCAACCGTTTCTTTGCCTGGTTCACAGTTATCGTCGCGGCGCATATAAAACGCTTTGAACGATGCTGGATAGTTGGTGATAATTACTGGACGTTTGAATTCTTTTTCAACCAAGTAACGTTCGTGCTCACTTTGTAAATCAGTTCCCCAATTCACATCGTATTTGAATTTCTTTTTCTTGTAATGATTAGAATTCATCAAAATATCGATGGCTTCTGTATAAGTGATACGTTTAAAATCGTTGTTGATGACAAAATTCAAACGATCAATAAGCGACAATTCGTTTCTTTCGTTGGCTGGTTTTGCTTGTTCTTCTTTTTGCTCACGCTCGTTTAAGAACGCCAAATCATCTGCATAATTTTCAACAATGTAACGGCAAATGTATTTCAACATGTCTTCAGCCAAATCCATATTATCGTTCAAATCGTTGAAAGCAACTTCTGGTTCTATCATCCAGAATTCTGCCAAGTGACGAGAAGTGTTGGAATTTTCTGCTCTAAACGTTGGGCCAAACGTATAAACTTGTCCCAATGCCAAAGCTCCCAATTCAGCCTCCAATTGTCCAGATACAGTTAAATTTACTGGACGCTCAAAGAAATCTTCTTTAAAATTAATGGATCCATCTTCGTTTTTAGGTAATTTTTCTAAATCCAAATTGGTAACATGAAACATCTCTCCTGCTCCTTCTGCATCTGAAGCTGTAATAATTGGGGTGTGCAAGTAATAAAATCCTCGCTCATTAAAAAATTGATGAATAGCAAAGGCAACTCCATGACGAATGCGAAACACTGCTCCAAAAACATTGGTTCTAAAACGCAAATGGGCTTGCTCACGCAAAAACTCTAAACTGTGTTTTTTAGGTTGCATTACTGTTTTTTGCACATCATCTGGATTGGCTTCTCCAATAATTTCGATGGCACTTACTTGCAATTCAACTGCTTGTCCTGCACCTTGTGATTCAATCAATTTACCTGTCAACCCAATAGCTGCACCTGTTGTAATTTTTTTCAAAAGGGCTTCCTCAAAGTTTTCGAATTCCACCACTGCTTGCAATGAATTAATCGTAGAACCGTCGTTAATTTGAATAAATCGGTTGCTTCTAAAAGCTCTTACCCATCCTTTAACAACAACTTCTGAGCCTACAGCAGTGTTGGTCAATACGTCAACAATTTTTGTTCTTTTCATGTTTAAATAAGCTGTTTTTCTACAAATATAATTTCAATTTAACAATTTGTTGAATTTTTTTAATATTTCATCAATTGTTGAATCGCCTCATCGATACGTACTTTTGGTAAGAATTGTTGTTCTAACGGCACAGCAAACGGCACTGGCGTATCAATTGAAGCTACACGTTTTACAGGTGCATCTAAGTGTTCAAAACAATTTTCGGCAATCAACGCAGCAATTTCGCCACCAATACCGCCTGTCATACAATCTTCGTGCAACACCAAAACGCGTCCTGTTTTTTTCGCAGCTGCATAAATTGCATCTAAATCCAACGGCAATAAGGTTCTCAAATCCAACACTTCGGCATTGATTTCTGGGTGTTGATTCAAGTATTCTTCAGCCCAAATTACACCCAATCCATACGTGATGATGGTTAAATCGTTTCCAGATCTTACTGTTCTTGCCTTGCCAATTTCGGTTGTATAATAATCGGTTGCAACTTCTGCTTTTTGGCTTCTGTATAAATATTTGTGTTCAAACACCAACACCGGATTAGGATCTTCAATAGCCGCCGCCAACAAACCTTTGGCATCTTCTGGCGTAGATGGATATACTACTTTTAGTCCTGGTGTATGGAAAAACCATGCTTCGTTGGATTGTGAGTGAAACGGTCCAGCTGCCGTATTTGCCCCTGTTGGCATTCTTACTACAACGTCGGCTTTTTCGCCCCAACGCCAGTGTAATTTTGCTAAATTATTGACAATTTGATTAAACCCACACGAAACAAAATCTGCAAATTGCATTTCAACAACAGCTTTCATTCCAGCAATAGATAAGCCCAAACCTGCACCTACAATTGCCGATTCACAAATTGGTGTATTGCGCACTCTTTCTTTTCCAAACAAATCAACAAAACCTTCGGTTACTTTAAATGCACCACCATATTCGGCTATGTCTTGTCCCATAATGACCAATTCTGGGTATTTTTCCATAGATTGTTTCAACCCGTCTTGAATGGCATCAATAAAACGCATTTCTTTGGTTGCTCCTTTTGGTGCCACCACTTCTTGCGTAAATGGTGCATACACATCGTTTAATTCGGTAGCCAAGTTGGCTGTAATCAACGGTTCTGCTTGTGCAATATCAAAGTTTTTTTGAATTTCTTCTTTGTATGAATCGTGAATTTCTTTTTCCAATTCAGCAGTCAAAATGCCTTTTTCTTTCAAAAACAATGCATAATTGTCAACCGGATCTTGCAATTTCCATTTGTCTTGCAACCCTTCTGGATAGTATTTTGTACCTGATGCTTCTTCGTGACCACGCATTCTAAAAGTCATCAACTCTAACAACACGGGCTTAGAATCTGTTTTGATTTTTTCACGAATGGCACGCACCGTACGAATTACTTCCAAAATGTTATTCCCATTTACTTGAATGCCTTCCATTCCATAGCCAATTCCCTTGTCGGTAAATTGTTTGCAATTAAACTGTTCTCTGGACGGTGTTGAAAGTCCCCATTGATTGTTTTCTATTGCAAAAATCACAGGCAAGTCCCACACCGACGCCACGTTCACTGCTTCGTGAAAATCGCCTTCAGATGCACCACCATCACCAGTAAATACTAAGGTTGTTTTTTTGTCTTTACGTAATTTTGAAGCCAATGCAATTCCATCTGCCAAGCCTAATTGTGGACCCAAATGCGAAATCATCCCCACCACTTTATGTGCTTGTGTACCAAAGTGAAACGAACGATCGCGACCTTTTGTAAATCCATTTTCTTTCCCCTGAAATTGAGAAAACAAACGGTTCAATGGAATTTCTCTGGTTGTAAAAACACCCAAATTACGGTGCATCGGCAAAATGTACTCATCGCTTTCCATGGCATAAGCACATCCAACAGAAATAGCTTCTTGTCCCCATCCCGAAAACCATTTGGTAATTTTACCTTGACGCAGCAAAATCAACATTTTTTCTTCAATAATGCGCGGTAAAACAAGTTTTTTGTAGATGTTTAATAATTCTTCATCGCTAAATCCTGTAGCGTCGAACTCAATATATCGTTTATCTAATGCTGCTTCCATTGGAATAAATTAATAAAATACAAAGCTAAGTTTTATTCAATTAAAATTCCGCTAAATGGTTAAAAAAAATAGCTGAAATCAGCAATTTTAAAAAATATTCAACAACCATTCGCTCTTTGCCGTATCTTCTTGAAAAATACACCCTAAAATCTTACAATTTTAACATTTTCACTATCTTCGGCTCAATATTTAGAAAATGATCGGCCGCTTTTGTGAATCCATAACGCAGTTTTTTATTCGCCATAAACTTCTATTTTGGAGCTTATTTGCTTCAATTACAGCTATTTTAGTAATTGGCGTAACCCAACTTAAATTGGATAAAGACATCTATTCCATTTTTCCAAAAGGGAAAGAATTTCAAGAATTTAGTCAAGTTATTCAAGAAAATAACCTCAACAAACAATTGGTTTTTTCTTTTAAAACGCCAGCGGATGAAGATCAAACGATTGACCAGTTAGAGTCCATTGCCAGTCAACTTGAACACTCTTTTTCTAAAGAAATTGGAGCCGTGCAAATTTACCGAATGGTGGACCAAGCACAAATGATTAGCTATCTCCAAAATGCGTCAATTTCTTTTTTAACTGACGAGGATTACCAAACCATAGCTCAAAAAACAAACAACGATTCAATTGCAAAGGCGTTAGAAAACGTAAAAGAGCGACTTTCGGGTGCCAATGCTGTTTTTTTAGGCGATTATTTTGCAAAAGATCCACTTTCGGTTTTGGGCAAAAAAATGAGTCAGTTCAACATTCAATCCGACTCGAGTGCATACACGGTTGAAAACGGAATTGTTTACAGCTACGATAAAAAACGCACCTTTATTTTTGCCGATTTATTGGTCGATTCAAAAAACAATGCGCAATTGGAAGTCTTTGATACGCGTATCCATCAATTTATTGCTCAACAAAAAATTGCAAAAGACCTTGATTTGTTCGGGGTGTATCAAATTTCACTTGCCAACGCGCAACAAATTCAAAAAGACACCACGCTTACCAGTGTTATTAGCATTGCGTTGATTTTATTGTTATTAATTGGCTATTACCGTAGTTTTATCATTCTTTGTTTTTTCTGCTCCCTGCTGGATTTGGAATGTTGCAGGATTGGGACTTACGGGCTACATTCAACCCAATATCAACGCCATTTCTTTAGCAACTGCAAGCGTTTTACTGGGAATTGTGTTGGATTATTCTTTTCATTTTTACACCCATTACAAACACAGCGGTAATTTATTGGAAACCGTGCGTGAAATTGGCACTCCGTTGACCATTGGTAGTTTTACCACCATTGCAGCATTTGCAGCTTTGTTGTTTACCGAATCGGTAGTACTCAAAAACTTTGGATTGATTTCTTTGTGTACGTTGTTGGGTGCTGTGCTGTTTACGCTCACCATGCTGCCGGTAATTATTCACACCTTTAACATTAAATTGGCGTATAAAGAACGTGCAACAGCGCCTAAAAAATTATCAAAATTGGCATTCCGTTTATTGCTTTTTGGAGTTGTTGCCCTCACAGCATTTAGTTTATTGAAAGCCCAAGGATTAAATTTTGATGGTGATTTGAATAATTTGGCCTATCATCCCGAGCAACTAAAATCCAAAGAAAATGCATTTACAGGCATCAATCCACAATACGAAAAAAGGTTGTATTTATTTTCCAGAGGAACCTCTCTTGAGCAAGCCAAAACAGCATCGCTTGATTTGTACCAACATTTAGAAACCAACAAAAATAAATTTGAAATTGCGGAAATTATTTCGCCAGCACCATTTTTAATTCCTCAAAACACATCGGGATCAACAACAAATAAATGGGTGGAATTTTGGAAGCAACATCCAACGGTTCAACAAGAAATTGTATCCACTGGAGATCAATTAGGGTTTTCTTCAACCGCATTTACACCATTTTTTGAATCCATTGCACACCCAACCCCAATGGATGAACAAGGTGCTCAGTTGGTGGAACAAATGGGCATGTCGAAATTGGTGCAACAAAAGACGCTAACAATGCTTCACTTTTAACCAGTATTACACTTTCAAAAGATAAAGTTGAGGCTTTGAAAACATCGTTAAAAGAAAACAACAACGTGTACATCATGGATATTTCCGAAATGGCGTCATATGCTATCAACGGTGAAAAATGATTTTAATTTCTTGCTGTATTTTTCATCATCCATCGTGCTTTATCGTTGTTGGTGGCTTACGGGCGCATTGAATTAGCGATGTTTGCTTTCTTGCCCATGATGTTATCGTGGGTGTGGATTATTGGCATTACCAACTTTTTTGACATTCGATTTAATTTTATTAACATTATTCTAACGACTTTTATTTTTTGCCATGACGATTATAGTATTTTCATCACCGACGGATTGTTGCAGCACTACAAAACCAAAAAAGACAGTATTTCATCCTACAAATCGGCAGCATCGGGAATTACCACCATAATTGGTACAGGCGTGCTGATTTTTGCCAAACATCCTTCCATTCATTCCATTGCCATCATCAGCACGTTGGGAATTGCCACCATTATGTTCATCACCTTATTGGTTCAACCGGGAGTTTTTCATTGGTTTATCACCCGAAGAACTGCAAAAAAACGCGGTCCCATCACATTTTTCACGGTAATTTACAGCATTTTACTTTACACCTATTTCTTTTTAGGGAGTATGTTTTTATCGGTTTTATTGATTGTTTTTGTGCTTCCATTCCCCATTAAAAAAGTAAAAAAACAACAATTCATGAATTACCTCATCTCTAAGTTGGCAAAATCAACGTTGTATGCAGGTGTTCACGTAAAAAAAGTGGTGCTCAACCCCGAAAAATTGGATTACTCTCAACCATCCATTGTTATTGCAAATCACACTTCGTTTTTAGATATTTTAGCGGTGTTGATGCTGCATCCAAAAACGATTATCATGGTAAAAAGTTGGGTGTATAACTCACCTATTTTTGGAGTATTCATTCGCTATGCCGGATATATTTTTGTAGAAAAAGGCACCGACACCAACATTGATTTGAAAAGCAAATGGAAAAAGGTATCTTTTGGCAATTTTCCCAGAGGGTACGCAGTATGGATGGTGAAATTCATCGTTTTCATAAAGGAGCATTTGTTTTATCAAAAGCATTGAATGTCTTCATTCAGCCTGTGGTCAATGTTGGTTTGCACGAAATCAATCCCTAAAAACGACATTATGATTAATGCCGGAGAATTGTACGTGCAACCGCTGGATAAAATTTATCCCAACCCAGATGAAAGCGATAAAGAATATACTAAACGGGGGCAAGAAATATTGCATGAAGGATTTAAACAAACGCACAAAAAATATGCAACCACCAACTATTGGTACGATTCCATGACAGCAATTATGTATTGAAAGGTCCGGTTTTGGAATGGTGTTCGTGTTAAATACAAATTGGAACGCAAAATTTTGAATTTTATGATAATTGATCATGATAGAAAAATAATTTATGATGTTGGTTGTGGCTATGGTTACTTAAGCTATTACTTGCATTACAGATAAAGCACCATTGTTGGGTTGGATTACGATGAAGAAAAAAATTGCAACGTGGCAGAAAATAGTTTAAAAAGAAACAACAACATTTGTTTTGAATATGCTGACGTAACACAATTTCAGTTTCAGCCGTGTGATGTTGTTTTTTTGAATGATGTGTTGCATTATTTGGCTCAAAATCAACAGTTTGAAGTTTTGAAAATAGTTGGTTGATGCTTTTGCATCCCAATGGAATTTTATTCATCCGTGATGCTGTTGATTTAGATGGACGCATTAAAAACACCGAAAGAACCGAGCAATTATCGACCAAATTCTTTAAGTTTAACAAAGCCGAACACCAATTAGAATTCTTGGAAATTGCAGCAATTAAAACTTTTGCAGAGCAACAACAAATGAGTTTTGAAATGGTGGAACATTCTAAAACGACTTCCAACGTATTGTTTGTCTTGAGAAAGATGGAAAATAAATCAAAACATACGATTTTGTCATCATTGGCAGGCTGAATTGGCGGATTGGTTACAGCGCTTATTCTTGCCAAAAATGGATATTCGGTTTGTGTGTTGGAAAAAAACCAACAATTGGGCGGCGCTTTGCAAACTTTTAGCAGAAACAAACGCATTTTTGACACGGGTGTGCACTATTTGGGTGGTTTGGATAAAGGCGAAAACCTCTATCGGCTATTTTCCTATTTAGAAATTTTAGATGAATTGCAATTAAAACGGTTAGACGATGCATTTGATTACCTTCGGTTGGCCAATGGAAAAACCATTCCGTTGGGTCAAGGCTATGAAACATACGTGCGCTTATTGAGCGAAAGTTTTCCTCAAGAAACAACTGCTATCCATGCGTTTACAGAAAAAATAAAAGAAATTTGCACGTATTTTCCGTTGTATAACATTGCTACATCAGCACCAAAAACCTATCACACACATCCCGATATTTTAGCCATCAGTGCTTCGGAATATATAGACAACATTACTGAAAATCAAGAGTTGAAAGCTGCATTTTTGGGTAATGGTTTGCTTTATGCCTTTGATAAAAACCGAACTCCTTTGCACGTTGTTGCATTGATTTTAAACAGCTACATCAAAGGTAGTTATCGCATAGAAAATGGTGGAAGTCAGCTAACAAAAGCATTGGTTAAAAAAATTCGTCACTACAACGGTGAATTGTTGAAACGAAAAGAGGTGGTTAAAACCATTGTCAACGATGAAAAAAAGATACAGGTTGTTTGCCAAGACGGTTCCAGTTACTGAAACATAACGTTTATTTCAATCTGCATCCTGTTGTTACGATGGATTTAGTTGGAAAACAGCATTTAATGCCCGCAACGGTGCAACGCATTTCATCACTCAAAAATTCAATTGCATCATTTGTAGTGAATATCACATTGAAAGAAGGTGCTTTTCCTTATCTCAACAGCAATTACTACGATTTTTTCACACCTGATGCATGGGAAACGGTGGAATACGATAAAAATCAATGGCCACAATTGTTGTTTAGTTGCACACCACCCTCTTCTAAAAATACAGCATTTGCCGATACATTTACCAGCATGACCTACATCCATTGGCATGAATTTGAACAATGGAAGCAAACCCATAATACAATTGTTGCTCCAGCAGAAAGAGATGCGACCTACCAACAATTTAAAAATGAACTAACGCAAAAAGTTGTTCAACGGTTAATAGAACGCTTTCCACAACTCGAAAACGCCATAGAAGAAGTGCACAGTAGCACACCTCTTACATTTAGAGATTACCTCGGTAATTTAGAAGGCGAAATGTATGGCATTGAAAAAGATTTTAACAATCCAATCAAAACCATTATTAACCCCAAAACAAAAATTGACAACCTGTATTTAACGGGACAAAACATTGTTTTTCACGGAATTTTAGGGGCAACTATTGGAGCATTCGTAACTTCTTTTAACTTTGTTGACGCAAATAAGATAATTAACTCCATTAAAGAATAAAACGAACATGAAACAACACTATGATGTACTTGTAATCGGCGCTGGTCCTGCTGGTTCTATTGCTGCTCATAAATTAATTAAAGAAGGAAAAAGCGTTTTGGTGCTTGAAAAAATGGTTTTTCCGCGCTTTGTGATTGGCGAGAGTTTGTTGCCACACATTATGGACTTTTTAGACGAATTGGATTTGTTGGATGTGATTGGCGCTCAAAAATACCAAGTTAAAGACGGTGTTTCTTTTTACCACAAGGAAAACAAATGCCAGTTTTTGTTTAACAATCAAGTCAACGAAGATTTTTGGAAATACACGTGGCAAGTAAAACGTGCTGATTTTGACAACGTATTGATTCAAGAAGCACAAAAACGTGGTGCTGACGTAATTTACGAAGCAACTATAACGGCTGTAACCAATAGCTCCAACTTGCAAACTGTTGAATTTGAACACCCAACAATGGGCAAGCAAACCGTTACGGCCACATTCTTATTGGATGCAAGTGGTTATGGACGTGTTTTGCCGCGCTTAAAAGATTTAGAAGTTCCATCCACAGCATTGCCTCGAGGTGCTGTTTTTACACATATCCGTGATATCAACCGCTCAGCTGATGCAGGAAAAAACATACTCATCCACGTGTTTAGAGACAATAAAGCTTGGTTTTGGTCCATTCCATTTTCGGATGGTTCGTGCTCGGTAGGCATTGTTTCGGATGTTGATTTCATCAAAGCGTGTGTTGCCGACGACGCAAAAGAATTCAAACGTTTGTTGAATGAATTACCTGAATTGGAAGGGCGTTTTTCTAATGTTGAACTATTGTTTGATCCGAAACACATTTTAAGTTACTCCATTTCTGTTAAACAATTGTATGGCGAAGGCTATGCTTTGTGTGGCAATGCAACTGAGTTTTTAGACCCAACATTTAGTTCGGGAGTGATGTTTGCCGTAGTTTCTGGTTTCAAAGCTGCCGAAATGACCGTAAAACAATTAAACGGCGAACAAGTTGATTGGGAAAACGATTACAGCAACTACATGAAAAAAGGAATTAATGTGTTTAGAACATACGTTGATGGCTGGTATGACGGACGTTTGGGAACAATTTTCTTTGCAAAAGAACGCAACGAAGAAATAATGAAACAAATTTGCTCGGTATTGGCTGGTTATGTTTGGGACGATACCAATCCTTTTGTGAAAAAACACGATAAATTGGTTACATCACTAGCACGCGTTATAGAAATCAGTGAGGGAAAGTAATTTCCCTTTTTCTATTTCCAATTTCTGGTGAGTGCCTTGATTTGTAGTTCTAAACTTGTAATGGCTTGCACTTCTCTATCCACAATTAAATGCGCTTGCTCGTAGAAGGGCGCACGTTTTTGCAGCATTTCATCCATGTATGCTAACAATTCTTCCTCGGTTTTATCGCGCAAAAGAGGACGCACTTTTTTAGAATTTTTTACGCGATGTGCCAATTCCTTTGCCGGACGTTTGAGGTAAATGGTAAAACCAATTGTTTTCAATTCTTCCATTAAATTATTGTAACACGGCATTCCACCACCTGTAGCAATTAATACATGATCAAGTTGTTTTAATTCTTCCACCAATGCTTGTTCCAATTGTCGAAAATAGGCTTCTCCCTTGGTTGCAAATAGTCCATCAACCGATTGAGCTTCTTTTTCTTCAATTATTTTATCGGTATCCATAAAGGTTAGTCCCAACCGTGCAGCCAATTTCTTGCCCAAAGTTGTTTTACCAGAACCCATATATCCTACCAAAATTACATTCATTGTCGTTGTTGCTCTTTCTTATTGAACAAAAGTACGAAATAAAAAAAACATTAAAAAAAGTATGCATACATAATATTTTTACAGAAAAATGTTTACCTTTACTCGCATAGTTGATTGCATTCAGCTACCATGAAATAGAAAAAACATTTTTAGAAATGAGAGAAGAAGCATATATTGTTACAGGATTTAGAACAGCTGTAGGAAAAGCATTTAAAGGTGGTTTTCGTTTTTACAGACCTGATGATTTAGCGGCAGAAGTGATTAAGCATTTGATGAATTCGGTGCCACAATTAGACAAAAACCGTGTGGACGATGTTATTGTTGGAAACGCAACGCCAGAGGCAGAGCAAGGATTAAATGTAGGGCGTTTAATTTCATTAATGGGATTAAACACCGACAAAGTTCCGGGCATGACAGTTAATCGTTATTGTTCATCGGGGTTGGAAACCATTGCCTTGGCGAAAGCAAAAATTGAAGCTGGATTTGCCGATTGCATCATTGCCGGAGGTGTTGAATCGATGTCAATCATGGAAATGGGAGGATGGCGTATTGTTCCCAATCCAAAAGTAGGAAAAGAGCATCCAACGTGGTATTGGGGAATGGGTTTAACTGCCGAAGCGGTTGCCAATCAATTCAAGGTTTCGCGAGAGGAGCAGGATTTATTCTCATTAAAATCACACGAAAAGGCAATTGCAGCAATTAAAGCTGGAAAATTCAAGGATGAAATTGTTCCGATTAATGTGGAGCACATCTTTTTGGACGAAAACGAAAAACGCCAAGTTAAAAACTACATTGTTGACACCGACGAAGGTCCACGTGCAAGTAGCTTGGATGCTTTGGCAAAATTAAAACCCGTTTTTGCAATGGGCGGAAGTGTAACAGCCGGAAATTCATCGCAAACATCAGACGGAGCAGCATTTGTTTTAGTCATGTCTGGAAAAATGGTAAAAGAATTAAACTTGGAGCCTGTTGCACGTTTGGTTTCTTACAAAGTTGTTGGTGTTGAGCCACGTATTATGGGAATTGGTCCGGTGGATGCAATTCCTGGAGCTGTGAAACAAGCTGGTTTAACTCTCAACGACATTGATTTAGTGGAATTGAACGAGGCATTTGCATCACAATCGCTTGCAGTTATTCGTGAAACGGGATTAAACCCAGACATTGTAAACGTAAACGGAGGTGCCATTGCTTTGGGTCACCCACTAGGTTGTACAGGTGCCAAATTATCGGTTCAATTGATCAACGAGTTGCGTCGTCAGAATAAAAAATATGGGGTTGTAACCATGTGTGTGGGCACGGGTCAAGGTGCAGCAGGTGTTATTGAATTATTGAAATAAGCAGTAGTACAAATTTATATCGAAAACGGTTCTCAAATTGGGAGCCGTTTTTTTTTGTGGAGGAAGATTAGATACAAAATCGTTCTTAAAAATCGCCCTCTCCCATTCAAAAAAACTACTCACACAATGGTTCGGTGAGGACAACTTGATAGCGTTGTTTTACTTCGTCTCTTCGAAAGGCATTGAAATGCCACCATTCTGATGGAATATTGATAAATCCTTGACTTTTCATCACTTTGCGAAGCAAGATGCGGTTATTGACTTGCGCTTGAGTTAATTCTCCAGAGGCTAAAAATTGAGCTTCTAAGCTGGGATAGGCAATTTTTCGAATATCGTCATACCCTGCGCCCATATCCAAAGGTTGTTGGTGTTCATCAACAATGGTTAAATCAATAGCAGCACCATAATTGTGCACACTGTGATTTTTGGGATTGGAAACAAATTTTACGCGTTCACTCACTGGAATACTGTCCAAAGCATCCCACATGCGCTGTTGCACATCCACTGGGCGTGTTCCATCATACACCAACAAACTCCATTGCGGGTGTATCATTTTTAAATAGCGTTGTGCTTTTGCCAATCGCAGTGCTACTTCTTGCTGCAAATAAACGGTTTGTATGTGCTCATACAATTTTTGGTGCATAAAATTATCGGTAGTTGCATATTTTGCATCCACCAAAATGGAAGAATCAACCGATTGGATGGACACAATGTTCATAGTTGCAAAAATGGAATCAACACATTGTTTTTTGGTGAAAACAACTGCTGAAACGGCATTTTGGGGAGCATCTTTTTGTTCTTTAAGTGTTTCAACCTCTGGTTTATTGGGATTAGAACAAGCAAAGAGCAATAACATCCCACCTATGTGCATCCATTTTTTCATTCTTCGTGATTTTCTTTAATGTCTTTTGATAAATCCAAACGTCTAAAAGTCGGTGAAACCAATGCCGTTGTCCCCACGGTTAACAAGGTCATCACTCCACCAAACACAACTGCTGTAACGGGACCCAATAATTTTGCAGCCAAGCCACTTTCAAATGCGCCGAGTTCGTTGGATGAACCAACAAACATAGAGTTGACCGAAGAAACACGACCTTTCATATTTTCTGGTGTACGCAATTGCAAAATAGTTTGACGAATAACTACCGAAACGCCATCGGCAACGCCACTCAAAAACAAGGCTACTAAAGAAACCCAATAAATGGATGAAAAACCAAAAGCAATGATGCACAAACCAAAAATAAATACAGCAATCAGCAATTTTTTACCCGCATTTTTAGCAATGGGCAAATAGGCGGTTGCAATTAACGTAAGAAAAGAACCAACGGCTGGTGCGGCGCGCAAAAAACCAAATCCTTGCGAGCCTACGTGCAAAATATCTTGAGCAAACAAAGGCAACAGCGCCACAGCTCCGCCAAAAAGCACAGCTATCATATCCAACGACAATGCCCCTAAAATTTCTTTGGTTTTAAAAACAAAATTCAATCCTACTTTTAAACTTTGCAAAACGGGCTCACCAATTTTGGGATTTAAAATCGGTTTTTTCTCAATTTGCACTAAAAAAACAATGGCTACAAGGGCACAAAAAAACACAAAACAAAGCGACCAATGCACGCCAAATGCATGAATTGCCAAACCACCAATGGCTGGTCCGCCAACCGAACCAATTTGCCACACCGAGCTACTCCACGTTGCCGCATTGGGGTACACTTTTTTAGGAACAATCAACGATACCAACGAGAAAATACTTGGCCCGATAAACGAACGCACAATTCCGCCTAAAAATATCAAGCAATAAATACCAATTAAAATAGTGGATTGCGCATAATTTTCGAGTACGTGTGGCAGTGTCAACACAAACAATCCAAAACTAATGCAACTAAAAGCAATGATGCATTGGAGCAACAAATTGCGTTTTTCACGTTGATCCACAATATGCCCAGCAAATAGTGCCATTGAAAGTGCCGGAATGATTTCTGCTAAGCCAATCAACCCCAACGAAAACGGGTCTTTGGTCATAACATAAACTTGCCATTCGATGATGATAAATTGCATGCTCCAAGCAAAGATGAGTGCAAATCGCACCACCATAAACAATCGAAATTCTTTGTATTTGAGCGCGGCGTACGGATCCAATTTGAATGATTTTACAACAATAAAAAATAATTGTGTTACAAAAGTAAGATTTTAGATGCCACAGATGACATTTTATCAACTTTTTAAAAATCCAAGCAATTAAAAGCCTATCTTTGCAGTTTAAAAAAATAGAGTTATGCCCAATTTATCACACAAGGCGACAGATATGCCAGCTTCTCCGATTAGAAGATTGGTTCCATTTGCAGATAAAGCACAAGCAAAAGGTGTAAAGATTTACCATTTAAACATTGGTCAACCCGACATAAAAACACCTGCAACTGCCATAACGGCGATGAAAAATGCTAACATTGACGTTTTAGAATACAGTCACTCGGCTGGAATTGCATCGTATCGCAACAAATTGGCTGCTTATTACCAAAAAATAGGCATCAATGTTACAGCAGATGATTTAATTGTTACTGTTGGTGGTTCAGAAGCCATTACTTTTGGATTTATGACAGCGTGCAATCCTGGTGATGAAGTGATTATTCCAGAACCGTTTTATGCAAATTACAACGGATTTGCAGTCATGTCGGAAGTAAAAATTGTTCCAGTTACTGCGCACATTGAAGATGGTTTTGCACTGCCTCCAATTGCAGAAATTGAGAAAAAAATCACTCCAAAAACAAAGGCAATTGTTATTTGCAATCCGGGCAATCCGACTGGATATTTGTACAGCAAAGAAGAATTGGAGCAATTAGCTGCTATTGTTAAAAAACACAACATCTTTTTATTTGCCGATGAGGTTTACCGTGAATTTTGTTACGACGGAGCCACACCTCATTCGGTAATGAATTTAGAAGGCATTGAAGAAAATGCCATCATGATTGACTCTGTTTCAAAGCGTTATTCCATGTGTGGTGCTCGCATTGGTGTAATTGTTTCAAAAAACAAAGCGTTCATGGCAAGTGTTATGAAGTTTGCGCAAGCCCGTTTATCGCCTCCAACTATTGAACAAATTGGTGCAGAAGCGGCTTTGGACACTCCACAATCCTATTTTGATGAAGTGATTGCAGAATACGTAGAAAGAAGAAACATTTTAGTAGATGGTTTGAACAACATTCCAGGTGTTTTTTGTCCAAAACCAAGAGGTGCTTTTTACTGCGTGGCGCAATTCCCAATTGATGATGCCGATAAATTCTGTCAATGGTTGTTGGAAGAGTTTGAACACAACGGTCAAACAGTAATGATGGCACCTGCAACAGGTTTTTATTCAACAAAAGGAATTGGCACGAATCAAGTTCGTTTGGCGTATGTGTTAAACAAAGAGTCGTTAACCAATGCTATTGCATGTTTAAAAGTGGCTTTGGAGCAATATCCGGGAAGAACAGAAGTTCAAGCAGCAACAAAAACACTTTCTTCTATCGGCTAATAATCACGCAGATAGAGGAGTTATTAACAACGGAATTTTTAAAAGTTAAAAAAATAAAGCTAGAAATTTGGATATGTGCAGAATAATAACTTAATTTGCACCCCATTTTAGAATTTTTAGGATTAATACAATTAAGAAATGTCAAAAGTTTGTCAACTTACAGGAAAGTCGGTAATGGTAGGAAATAACGTTTCTCACTCAAACCGCAAAACAAAAAGAAGATTTTTACCAAACTTGGTAGTAAAAAGATTTTATCTTCCAGAAGAAGATCGTTTCATCACGTTGAAGATTTCTACTTCAGCATTGAGAACGGTAAATAAAAAAGGAATTAGTGCGTGTGTAAAAGAAGCACGTGAAAAAGGATATTTAAAATAATATAATCCGGCTTCCCAGAAGATGCTTAAAGGGTAAGGCGTAAACAATTAGAAAATGGCAAAGTCAAAAGAAAATAGAATTCAAGTTATTCTTGAGTGCACAGAGCACAAAGAATCAGGAATGCCGGGGACTTCTCGTTATATTACAACGAAGAACAGAAAAAACACACCGGACAGAATTGAAATTAAAAAATACAATCCTATTTTGAAACGTTACACGGTTCATAAGGAGATTAAATAAGATTGAATCATGGCAAAGAAAGTAGTAGCATCACTTCAAAAAGGTGGAGGTAAGGCTCACACAAAAGTGATTAAAATGTCTAAAAACGCAAAAGGAACTTATTCATTCAAAGAAGAAGTAGTTCTTAACGAGAAAGTTAAGGAGTGGTTTGACAAAAACTAATTCTTAATTGATAAATTCTAAAAGATTAGCTTTCATTCTATTGTTGAGTGAAAGCTTTTGTTATATTTAAACTATGGCTTTTTTCGGTTTATTTTCAAAAGAAAAAAAGGAATCTTTGGACAAAGGTTTGGAGAAAACAAAACAAAGTTTTTTATCCAAGCTGGCACGCACCATTGTTGGAAAATCAAAAGTTGACGATGAAGTTTTGGACAACCTTGAGGAGGTATTAATTACTTCTGATGTGGGAGTAGAAACAACGTTGAAAATTATTGAGCGCATTGAAGAACGTGTTGCCAGAGACAAAGTTTTGGGTGCAGATGAATTAAATTCTATCTTAAAAGAAGAAATTGCTGCCCTTTTGGAAGAAAATAAATCAACAGATGGAACTAATTTTGAGGTAGAGAAAAAAGACGGACTTCCACACGTTGTAATGGTGGTGGGAGTTAATGGTGTTGGAAAAACAACTACCATCGGAAAATTAGCACATCAATATAAACAAGCCGGAAAAAAAGTTGTTTTAGGTGCAGCCGATACGTTTAGAGCTGCGGCAGTTGATCAATTAATTATTTGGTCGGAGCGCGTTGGTGTTCCAATTGTTCAACAAGGAATGGGGGCCGACCCCGCATCGGTGGCATTTGACACGTTGCAATCGGCAAAATCTCAAAATGCAGACATCGTTTTCATCGACACAGCAGGTCGCTTACACAATAAAGTAAACTTGATGAACGAGTTGTCAAAAATCAAACGTGTGATGGACAAAGTCATTCCTGGCGCTCCACACGAAGTTTTATTGGTATTGGACGGTTCAACTGGTCAAAACGCTTATGAACAAGCCAAGCAATTTTCTTTGGCAACAGACATTACAGCACTTGCCATCACAAAATTGGACGAACAGCTAAAGGTGGTGTGGTGATTGGCATTTCTGACCAAATGAAAATCCCAGTAAAATACATCGGTGTGGGTGAAAAAATGGAAGATTTACAAGTGTTTGACAAAAAGAATTTGTTGACTCGTTGTTTTAAACATTCTACTTGTTTCCTTTTATTTTATTACTAGTAATTATTTCTCATTGAATGCAGATATCAAAAAACTATGCGTAATTTTGATTTCAGTTATTAATAAACTACAAAATGAATCTAGCAATTATCATTATGACTGCGGTGTTAGTCATTACATTATCCTCTCCAATTGGTGTATATTTAGGTGTAAATGCAGCTAAAAAAAAGGATTTTAAATCTCATCGCAAAATACAAAACGTAATTTTTATTATTTGTGTATTAGGGGTTTTGGTGTTAGAGGGACTAATTAAATCTGTCGGAGGCTCTGGTAGTTTGGCTTCACAAAGCGATTATTACGGAACTAATTTCTTTAAATACACCTTATTTTCACATATAATTGTTGCCATTTTATCCTATTTAATTTGGGCTATTTTAATTGTAGTTTCAAATATTGCTTATACCAAAAGTCTTCCTGGTAAATTATCAAATTTCCATAAAATTGTTGGCTTTATTATTTTTATTGGACTTGTATACACAGCAATAACTGCACTCTTGGTTTATTTAATG
This sequence comes from Crocinitomicaceae bacterium, assembly GCA_041392275.1. Classification (GTDB taxonomy): domain Bacteria; phylum Bacteroidota; class Bacteroidia; order Flavobacteriales_D; family Crocinitomicaceae; genus Taishania. The sequence goes on from JAWKMK010000030.1 coordinate 24,342, forward strand.
ACATTGAATTTAATTTAAGTAGTTATTAAATACCAAAAAACAAGAGTTCGCTACATTCCCACCAATTCATTCATTAAAATTTCTAATTGTTGCGTAGCTTGCTTGCTGGTGCAGGTGTAATTATTCAAAATAAATGCAAAGGCAATTCTTCGCCCCGATTGTGTTTCGGCATATCCTGCATACGATTTTACACGTTTCATAGTGCCACTTTTTGCATGTATTTTACCCGCAGCCACTTGGTTTTTGGCAACATTTTTTAACGTACCGCTTTCTCCCGATATTGGCAACGATTCAAAATAAATGGGCGCATCAGTAGCTTGTTGCATATAGATCAACAAACGGCAAAAATCAAGTGCAGAAACCGCATTGGAACGCGATAAGCCACTACCATCAGTTAGATAAATATCCTTTAAATCAAGTTTTGTTTTCCAATAATCTTGCATTTGCTCACTTGCAATAGAAGTAGTTGCCTGCATACCATTTGCATAAACAGGTAAGCGCATCAATCCTTCGGCAAAGACATTAATACTTTCAAAATTGGTAGCTTTAATTAACTCACGAATAGCAGTTCCTTGGTATTCTAAAAGTGGCTTCCACGATTGTTGTGGACGTTCTACTGCTACCAAACGTGGAGGTTGCAATGCCACTAAGTTTTAAGCATGATTATCACCTAACACACGTTGAAATTCACTTGCCAACATCACTTCTGGACTGGGCATACTTCCTTTTACAATAAAATCGGGTGAATTTTGTGGCAAAGTACCTCTCCCCTCTTTGTTGTAGGCATAGGTTGCTCCGTAAATATAACAATTATCTCCACTACGCGTTGATGAAAGCACTTGGTTCTGAAAAGTTAATGAATCAATCTGTGGAACGGTGTATTTAAGTTGGGCACGTGTTCCTGCTTTTGCAGTTTGAAAATGATATTCCAAAATATTGTCGTAAATCATTGCTCCGGTAAATGCTGCTCCGTAGTAATTACCAACATCTTCCCACAACCAACCATCTGGTGCACCCTCATAACCAAAATCAGAAGCATCTACATAAATATTGCCGTGAATTTCCTTAATTCCGCTTGCTTTTACTTTTTGTGCCCACTGGTGCAAAAATGCATCTTTGTTGTCGGTTGAGAAATATTTGCTACCAAGCGACATATCGCCACCACCAACAATCCAAATATCACCGTTTAAAATGCTGTCTTTCACATTTCCTTGATAATACAATTTTGTGGTTGGTTGGTAATCTTTTCCCAATACGTCTAAAGCGTAGGCCGTTGAAAATAATTTAACAGTTGAAGCAGGTGCTAATAATTTGGAACCTTGGAAATCATAAATAATTTCGTTGGTTTTCACGTCAATTGCATACAAGCTAATGGATGCTTTATCAAAGCCAGAATAGTTAATAACTTGCTGAATTACCGCTGTTTGTTGCGCAAATAGATTTGAGACAAACGCTACCATTGCTACCAAAACACTACACCCTTGTTGTAAGAAAACTTTCATTTTATTGTATTTCTGCTAGAAAATTAATAATTCTACACTATTTTTGTACAAAAGACTACAAATTTATTGCCATTATCAGCTTGTGAAAAAAATAAAAGTACTTCGCATCATTAATCGTTTCAATCTTGGAGGACCGACCTACAACGCCACGTTTTTAACAAAATTCTTGGGCGATGAGTTTGAAACCATGCTGATTGGTGGTTTACCCGAAGAAGGAGAAGCTGATTCTTTGCACATATTGGAACAATACGGTGTTGAGCCAGTTTTACTTCCAGAAATGCAACGTATTCCTAATTTGCAATCGGATAGAAAGGCGTATAAAAAAATCAAACAGATTATTCAAAGAATTTCAACCCGACATTGATTTCACACACATGCGGCAAAGGCGGGTGCATTAGGGGAAGAAAAAGCAGCAAACGGCAAAAGTTCCTATTATTATTACGCCACCTACTTACATGGACATGTGTTTAGTGGCTATTTCAACCCGTTGAAACGTCTATTTACAAAACCATTGAACAATTTAGCCAAAAAAAGTAGCGCCATTATTGCTATTTCTGATTTGCAAAAAGAAGAGTTGGTTAAAAAACACAAGATTTGTAGTTCCGAACAAACACAAGTTATTTCGCTTGGCTTTGATTTAGAAAAATTTCATGCGAATAAGGATGAAAAACGTGTCAAAACTAGAGCAAATTATAATTTAGCCGACAACGAAATTGCCATTGCCATAACAGGAAGGTTGGCACCCATTAAAAATCATTTGTTTTTTATTGATGTGTTAAAAGAAGTGGCATTTTTAACAAAAAAACAATTGCGCATTTTTATTGTGGGCGATGGTACCGAGCGACCTATTATTGAACAAGAAATTGCAACATTTAATTGGCCAGCAAACATCCGATTTGAGATGACTTCGTGGATAAAAGATATTGATGCTTTCAACCCTGGAATGGACTTGATTTGTTTGTGTTCGCTCAACGAAGGAACGCCTGTAAGTTTGATTGAAGCCGAAGCAGCCAATGTTCCGGTGCTTTCTACCGATGTTGGTGGTGTAAAAGACGTGGTTTTAGACAAAAAAACGGGTTTAATTGTAACCTCAAACACCAAAAATGAGTATAAAGAAAAATTAGTAGCGTTAATTGAGAATGATCAATTGCGCAACAGCTTGTCGGAAGCCGGTTGGGACTTTGTAAAAGATAATTTTCATTATACTCGATTGGTGAAAGACGTTAGAAATTTATACTTTAAATTATTGAACGAAAATAATGCTATCTAAAAAAGAAATTCGATATAGTTGTTTGCTACTGGTTTTGGTTGCTACCATTTCTAGTTGTGGTATCAATTCCAACATAATGTTCAAAGAAGCACGTGGAGCAGAAGTTTACCGCGATTCGATTCCGATGAACCCCATTAGTGATTATTTAATTTCTGTTGACGATAAAATTGCTTTTCAATTATACACCAACGAAGGGGAAATATTATTGCAAAACAATGCAGATGTTAGCACAAAAAGCGCTGGTGGTGGAACATCTACACAATACTTGGTAAGAAGAGATGGCTCTGTGGAATTACCTAAATTGGGTTCTGTAAAAATTGAGGGATTATCCATCACCCAATGCGAGGACACACTCGAAAAATTATACAGCAAAGAATACAACAATCCTTTTGTTCAGGCACAAATCACCAATCAGCGCGTGGTTGTTTTTCCAGGTAATGGAAGCGATGCCAAAGTAATAACGCTTGAAAACAATAATACTACGTTGATGGAAGCCATTGCGCAAGCAGGTGGAATTACAGAACGAGGGAAAGCAAAAAAAGTAAAATTGATGCGTCGAATTGGCGATAAACGTGTCGTTTATGTGATGAATTTGTCAACAATTGAAGGGTTGAAATATGCCGATATGATTGTACAGGCAAACGATTACATTTATGTGGAACCCAATCCACAAATTGCACGCGAAGTTGTTAAAGAAGTGGCGCCTATTGTTTCCATTCTTTCGAGTGGAATAGTCATCATAACCGTTGTCCGATCACTGAAATAATCATGGCAGAAAATAAAAATAGTTTTTTTATCAATAAAACCTTTGATCCGCTGCTGTTTCGAACAGTATTGCGTCGTTCTTGGTGGTGGATACCATTATTGATGGTGGTATTTTTCACCTTTGCAAAACTTTATTTACGCTATACCAAACCTATTTATGAATCGGAATTGTTGTTGCAATTAGAAAATGAAGACAATGCCAAAAATGTATTAGACATTGAAAATGTTAATACAAAAAAAGATGTTTTTTATTCTGATATTGAGTTATTAAAATCTGAATTATTGTTTTCCAATGTATTGCAATCTCTGGGAATGAATGTGAGCGTATTTTACAAAGGAAAATTTTTAACCGAAGAAAAATACAAATCAGGAAGTTTGCATATTGTTCCATTTGAATTAAAGGATTCTTCGTTGTGCGACGTTCCTATTTATTTGAATTTTGAAAATGGGAAAATAAAATTAAAATATTGGTTAGGAAAGGAAAATGTCATTAGTGGAAAACTTGACGAACATATTAAAAACGACCATTTTGACATTGTCATTAAATCAGACAACATTGAAAATTTAAAAGAAGAAATTGCCGAAAATGAGGTTTATTTTATTTTCAACAACAAACAAAGCCTAATTGACCGTTTTATTGTAAACTTAGGTGTGTTACC
>JAWKMK010000031.1:0-23903 GCA_041392275.1 Crocinitomicaceae bacterium
AATAAATATCCACCGTATCACCTTTTACCCGAAAAGTTCCACGTTTAAATTCCTCATGCGCACGAGAATAGAGGTTTTCAACTAACTTGTATAAAAACTTATTGCGTGCAACGGTTTCTCCAACTTGCAGGTGAATGATGCTTTTTTCAAACTCACGCGGATTTCCAATACCATAAATGCACGAAACAGAGGATACGACAATCACATCTTGTCGACCAGAAAGCAATGCCGAAGTAGCAGCCAATCGCAATTTTTCAATTTCGTCATTGATTTGCAAATCTTTTTCGATGTAGGTATCCGTTACCGGCAAATACGCCTCTGGTTGATAATAATCGTAATACGATACAAAATATTCCACCGCATTGTTGGGAAAAAATTGTTTAAACTCGCCATACAATTGTGCTGCCAAGGTTTTATTGTGCGATAAAATCAGTGTTGGTTTATTTATTTTTTCAATGACATTGGCCACCGTAAACGTTTTTCCACTCCCAGTTACACCTAACAAGGTTTGAAAATCTCTTCCCGAATCAAGTCCAGCAACAATTTCAGCAATTGCTTCGGGTTGATCGCCTGTTGGTTGGTATTCTGATATGAGTTGAAAATCCATAGTGTAAAATTAATAAAATGGGACTAATAATAATTTACATCTCATAAATCATTTTTACTGTTTTATGTGTAAAATCATAATAAACGTTAAACATTGTTATATCCTATTGATTTTCACAATATTAAAGTACAAAAAAAGTAAATAATAAATCTGCTAAAAAAAAGGGTTTTTCCTTTTACAATGCTTATTTTTGTGGGCAAATAATAAAAAGTATGGACAAGTTGCTAAGAGGATTTTTTTCCATGAAAATGATGACAATCGGTTTACTCGTATTTTTATTTGGTATTGCCGTAGCCACATTTTTAGAGTCAATCTATGATATACAAACTGCACGTTTGGTAATTTATAATGCTTTGTGGTTTGAGTTATTATTGGTTTATTTAACCATCAATCTCATTATCAACACATTTAGATATGACATGTGGAAAAAAGAAAAAATTGCCATGTTGTTGTTCCATATTTCGTTTGTAATCATCATGATTGGTGCTGGAATTACACGATACATTAGTTTTGATGGAATTATGAAATTACCAGAACCCGATCCGCAAACGGGGATGCTAAAACCTGTTGATTACATCTATTCGGCAGATCCACGTATTAAAGTTGTGATTGGCAGTAAGTATGTTGAAAAAACAATGTACATGTCCGAACAAGTTAAATCGCGTTTCAATGTAGACTTCAAATTTCCAGAGAAAAACACAACCATTAATGTGGAATTGGTAAAATTTGAATCCAACCGCATCGACAGTTTGGTGGTAAACGATAGCATCAAAGATTACGTGTTAAACATTGTTACGAGTGGTAATCAATCCAATTATTTGAAAGAAGGAAATTTTATTATGGCTGGAAATGTGCCTATTTCTTTAGAAAAAAAGGATGCTTTGCCTGGTGGAATTGAATTGTTTAATCAAAATGGACGCATTTATGTAAAATCTGGCATCCCATTAAAAGCCTTACCCATGGCGATGATGCAACAAGTAAGACAAACAGGGCAAGATGTTCCAGATTCAATGTACACCCACATTCCTGCTGATACATTGGTACCTTTTAACATGACAACGTTGTATTATGCTGCCGATCAAATGTTTGTGTTTAAAGAAATGGTGCAACACGCAAAAGTAATGCGCATGCCTGCAAGTAAAAAGAAAACAGGTAGCGACTACATTACGTTGAAGTTTACAGATGGAAAAACTACAAAATTGGTGACTGTTGAAGGTGGTATGGGACAAATTACTGCTGGAGAGCGCTTTTCTTTTGGCGATTTGTTGTGCAATGTGCAATACGGCTCTGTTCCAATTCAACTGCCATTTGCTGTGGCTTGTAATGATTTTACATTGCACCGTTACCCAGGCTCAGACTCACCTTCTTCGTATGAAAGTATCGTGTCTGTGATGGATAAAAACAACAAAGTACTTAGAAAACAAAAAATATTCATGAACAACATTATGGATTACGACGGATACCGCTTCTTCCAATCTTCGTATTATCCCGATGAAACAGGAACTGTATTGAGTGTTAACCACGATTGGTGGGGAACAACCATAACTTATTTAGGTTATTTCATTATGTCACTTGGGTTTGTAATGTCAATTTTTGCAAAAGGTGGACGTTTCCAAGAATTGAATGGGAAAATTAATAAAATTGCAACCAAACGTGCAAAAGCTGGATTATCGGCCTTGCTTATCTTGTTGAGCACCGTTTCATACGCGCAAACAGATAGTGTACAAGCAATTGCAGAAGAAAATCATTCTCACGGAGTAGAAGCCATTGCAGAAGAACACGATCATCAGCACGATCATCAACACGATCATCAACACGATTCTACGCACAATCATGCAGCTGAACAAACAAGTGAAGTGCCAGCACCTGATAAAAACGCGGTTGCAACCTACATCAATAAAGAACATGCTGATAAATTAGCTTATTTGATGGTGCAGGATTACGACGGGCGTATTGTTCCGTTCCACACACTGCCCTTAAATTATTGCGCAAAATTAATCGCCATGAAGCTTACCAAGATGGTGACAATTCCTATAATGCAGTTCAAACCATTTGAGCATGCACATGACACCAGATGCTTGGTTGTATAAACCAATTATTTATGTTCAAGTATTGAGAGAAACATTGGGAATAAAAGGTTCTAGTGCTACTTTTATGGAACTCTTGAACGAACAAGAGGATGCATTTAAACTAGCTGATGAATACGAACAAGCACACCGTAAATTAGAAAAAGAAAGAAGTGAGTTTGATAAGCAACTCATTAAATTAGTAGAGAAATTCAGAGTTTTTCTGAAATTCAAATGTGGCAATACATGAAAATTGTACCTGTTCGAAGTGATGCAAAAAACACTTGGTTCTTGCCTTTCACAAGAAGTTTCTAAAAACGAGAAAGAATTATTCAAACTTAACAATGAAATATTTCCAAGCGGTTAGTAAAATTGCAACAATAATTTTACAAGATGCTGACACACAATTAGATGCTTTAATAAAAGTACAACGCGAAGTGGCTGGAAATGCTTTACCTTCTGAATCTAAAATCAATGTAGAAGTTGCCTACAACAAAATGAATTTCTTCGATAACTCAAAAAATCATCTTGGCTGGTTTGGTGTTATTGGTAATTTTCTTTGTTCAATTGTTTTCCTAAAAAAGGTAACAAAGATTCTAAAGCAACAAGATCATTAAAATCATAAATAAAAAAACTGTCATATTAATTACCTTCATCTATCAAAGGTGTTGGTTTGGGAATGCACTGGTATATTTCTGGGCACACCACATGGAGTGATGGATATGGAGCAATTGTGTTTATCTCATGGGTATCCATTTTAGCTGGATTTATCTTTGCTTGCTACACAGAAAAGTGGTGTTATTTTGCCAACAGCATGTTTACTAGCATTTTTCATGTTGTTTGTGGCTGGAATGAACATTCTTGACCCAGAAATTACACCGTTAATCCCAGTGTTAAAATCGTATTGGTTAATGATTCACGTTGCTATTATTACAGGTAGTTATGCTTACTTTCTTAAGTTAGGTATTTTGGCTATCATCAATTTGTTCCTTTACATATTTAGAAACAAAGAAAATGGAAAAGTGTTAACGTGGAACATCCAACGAGTTAACCTATGTATCAATGTCGCAAACAGTTGATTATTATACTGACTATTGGAACATTCTTAGGAGGTGTTTGGGCAAACAGATCATGGGGTAGATATTGAAGCTTGGGACCCGAAAGAAACATGGGCGTTGGTATCCATTTTAATTTATGCTATCACTTTGCACTTGCGCTTTATTCCAGCAATGAAGAGAGTAAATTTATCTTCAATGTATTCGGTTGTGGTCCTACGCAGCAATTTTATTCACCTTCTTTGGGGTTAACTTCTATTTGGTAGGATTGCACTCGTATGCACAAGGCGATGGCTTGGGAACTTTCCCATTGAAATTATTTTAGCAACCGTACTATTCTATGCGTTTTACAGAATTTGCATCGTTGAAAAACAGACGTTATTCTAACAAGCTTATTAATTTGAACTATTTTGTAGAAGAAAACAGTCGTTACAATTGCGTTTTTCGTTTGTGTTACTTAGCGTTTATTATTTTTCAAAGTAATTACTATAAACGAAGCTTTGGAAGTATCTTGGCAAACAGCAGCAGTAGTCATTGTTACAAACGCATTGATGTATGTTTATCAAATAGCAGTTCCTAACAAACCTGTTAAATTGATTGAAGATTAATTTTTTTAGATTCTCACTATGAAAATTGCAATTTTATCTAGAAATGCAAATCTATATTCAACTAAAAGATTGGTTGAAGCAGCTGAATTACGTGGACATGAAGCACATGTAATCGACCATTTACGTTGCAATATAGAAATTGAACAAACAGGTCCTAAAATTTATTACGGCGGTAAATATTTAACCGATTTTGATGCAGTCATTCCACGAATTGGTGCTTCTGTAACATTTTACGGAACGGCAGTAGTTCGTCAATTTGAAATGATGAATGTTTTTTCTGTTTCTAGTTCTAGAGGAATTGTTAACTCTCGTGATAAATTGCGTTGTTTGCAGGTTCTTTCACGTGAAGGATTGGGATTACCCAAAACAGTTTTTACCAACTATTCTAAAGATGTGCACCACGTAGTTCAATCGGCTGGCGGAGCACCACTTGTATTAAAATTATTGGAAGGAACACAAGGTTTGGGTGTTGTATTGGCAGAAAACAAAAATGCTGCTCAATCGGTACTAGAAGCCTTTAACGGTTTAAAAGCCCGCGTGATTGCTCAAGAATTTATCCCCGAAGCAAAAGGAGCTGACATCCGTGCGTTTGTGGTGGACGGTCAAATTGTTGGAGCAATGAAACGTCAAGGAAAAGAAGGTGAATTTCGTTCCAACTTGCACCGAGGAGGAAGCTCTGTTGTGATTGAATTAACGCCAGAAGAGCAAGCAACTGCTATTTTAGCTTCTAAAAGTGTTGGACTTGCCGTTGCAGGTGTGGATATGTTGCAATCTAAAAGAGGACCATTGGTTTTAGAAGTCAATTCATCACCTGGGTTGCAAGGAATTGAAACCACAACAAAGGTGGATGTAGCTGGAAAAATTATCGAATACATTGAGCGCAATGTCGTTACACGATAAACACAAATACAAAAAAGTAGTGATTTTGGGGCAAGAAATTGCTCCCGGAAAACACTATGAATTGAATTTGAATGTGGCAAAGTTGCATACCAGCACACCGGTTCAAATCCCTATTCACGTAGATAGAGCAAAAGAAGACGGGCCAACCATCGTTTTAATGGCTGGAATGCACGGTGATGAAATCAATGGAATTGAGATTATTCGTCGCATTATCCGTAAAAAACTCAACCGTCCAATGAAAGGCACGGTTATTTGCATTCCTATCTTCAATATTTTTGGTTTTCTCAACTTAAAACGAGAATTACCCGATGGTAGAGATTTGAATAGAAGTTTTCCAGGCACGCCCAACGGCTCGTTAGCATCGCAATTTGCTTTTCAATTTATGAAAGAAATAGCACCCGTTGTAGATGTGATTATTGACTTTCATACGGGTGCTGCACAACGCAATAATCACCCCCAAATTCGCTGTGATTTTAACGATGCAGAAAGTTTGGAATTGGCCAAAGTTTTTAACTCACCAATCATTTTAAACTCTGGTTTAATTTCAAAGACCATTCGTGAAGTAATTCAAAAATTGGGGAAACAATACCTCATTTTTGAAGGCGGAAAAGCAAATTCTATTGAGGAATTGGTGGTGGATGAAGGCATTAATGGTGCCAAAAGAATACTCTCTCATTTTGGAATGCGTAGTTTTAAAATCGACATATCATTGGGAAGAGAACCTATGTTTTTAACAGAATCTAAATGGATGCGAGCTTCTAACTCCGGTTTATTTCTACCGCACGTTAAGAATGGAACGCGTGTAAAAAAAGGTGAGATTATGGGTATTATTATGGATCCTTTTGGAAAAATTGAACGCAACATAAAAGCACAAAAAGATGCTGTAGTATTATGCGTTAACGAAGCTCCAACTGTTTATAAAGGCGATGCAATTTTTCACATTGCCATTGAAGCATAAAAAAAGGCTTTCCGATTTGAAAAGCCTTTAAAATTAATATTTGATTATCAACATTTTTTTAGCCTCGTTTTCTACTTCATAATTCAGCAGATACTACACTTGTAATATCCATTGTTTTATCGTGGTAAAGTGTTGTAGACTTATCCACTACCATTGTTAATTTTTGACGTTCTGCAATGATAGCAATTGCTTTTTGCACTTTGTCTAAAATTGGAATGTTCAACTCTTCACCATAAGCTTGCAATTCTTGTTGGATAGTTTCTTGTCGCTCTTGAACGCTTCTTTCTTTATCCATGATTTTTTTCTCAGCAGCTTGGCGTAAAACTGGTGTTAAATCACCTTGTTTTGCTTGGTATTCAGCATACGATTTTTCTAAATCAGCACGAAGCAAGTTAAATTCATCAGCCAATGTTTTTTCGTGTGCTTTGTATTTTTCCAATGCAGCTTTTCTTGATGGCATTGTATCCAATAATTTTTGTGAATCTACAAAACCAATTTTAACTTGGGCCATAGCTCCAAAGCTTACCATCATCAATAATCCAACTAAGATTTTTTTCATGTTTGTTAATTTTAATTTTTACTCTTTAATTTTTAATTCTCTAAGCACTTCATCACTTATATCATACTTACTATCGGCATAAACCAAATTACTTTGATTTGCTTTATCGAAGACAAAGATATAACTTCTTCTGGAAGCCACAACCTGCATTGCATTAAATACTTTATCTTGAATAGGTTTAATTAATTCTTGACGTTTTGAGAAATAATCGCCCTCTACTCCAAATCGTTGACGTTGCATTTGCATGGCTTCAGATTCCATTGTTTCAATTTCTTTCAATCGGTTTGCCTTTTCCTCGCTTGGTAAAAGTACTTCTTCTCGTGCGAAGTTGTCTTTTTTAGTTTTTATAGCAGCATATCGTTCTTCTATTTCTTTGGTCCAACGATCTGCCAACTTATTCAACTGTTCTTTTGCATCCGTGTATTCTGGAATTTTCTCTAGAATAAAATCCGAATCAATGTATGCGTACTTTTGTGCAGAGGCAAAACCTGTGCCAAATACAAATGCTAAAATATATAGTACTGTTTTCATTTTAATAATTTTGCTGGTCATAACGTGCAAATAACGGAATTTATTGTGAATTAACAATTATAACTCACCTAAATTCATACCAATGGTAAAGGTTAACTTACCATAATATCCTTTTTGCTTGATAGATTGGTCACTTGTTTGTCCATAACCTGTAGCCCACGGACTCAATTTATCAAATCCAAATCCATAGTCGATACCCAACATACCAAACATTGGCAAGAAGATACGAATACCTGCACCAACTGAGCGTTTCACATCTAATGGATTAAAGCGTTTGAAGCTCGGGAAACTATTTCCAGCTTCTGCAAATGCCAATACAAAGAATGTTGCAGATGGATTCAACGAAATAGGATAACGCAACTCCATGGTATATTTAATGGCAATTGGGTCTCCGGCAGATGAAGATAAAGCATTATCATCGTATCCACGAACAGCAATCACATCGCGACCACCAATTTGGTTCATCCCAGAAATACCACTACCTCCTAAATAATAACGTTCAAATGGCGATAATCCTTTTGCTTTGTTATACATGCCCATATAACCCATCCCTACGCGAGTGCGCAACACCAATTTTTGGTCGTGTGTTAACGGGAAGAACCATTCCAATCCTAATTTAATTTTAAAATATTCCAAATACTTGAAACGCTGTTGAGGTGTCATTGTAGAATAATCATTTTTCTCCCACAACGAGTAAGGTAAAGTAGATTTTGCTGACAATGAAATAGTACTTCCTGATGTTGGATAAATTGGAGAACTTATCGAACTACGCTGAATTGAATATTGGAAAGAAATATCGTTGGAATATCCTTCTTGTAAATCGGGGAACAATTGGGCATAACGAAATAAATCGTAATATTGGTAGGATATATCAAATGATTCTGTAAAATAATCATCCGGCCATTTTTTTCTTCTTCCTAAAGCCAAACCAACACCAGTGATTCCAATACCTTGATATTCGGCATGTTTTTTCAATCTTCCGTTGGTTAAAGCAGTATGCGATAAATAGAACGTTAATGAATTTGGTTTTTTACCTCCCAACCAAGGCTCTGTAAATGAGAAGTTATAGGATTGGTAATAACGTCCGTTTGTTTGTCCACGAATCGATAAACGTTGTCCATCTCCAGAAGGTAACGGTTTCCAAGCTTCTCCTTTAAACATGTTTTTTACAGAGAAGTTATTAAAGGTTAATCCCAAAGTACCAATAATCATTGGACGATCTGTGATGTAGTTTCTACCACCATAACCTCCAGATAATTCAATTTGGTCAGATGATTTTTCTTCTACTACGTATTCAATATCAACCGTTCCTTTTTGTGGATCAGGCATTGGATTTACCTGAAATGCTTGCTCGTTAAAATAGCCCAATTGTGCTAATTCTCGCTGTGTACGAATGATGTCGTTTCGGCTGAATAAATCACCTGGGCGTGTTCTGATTTCACGCAAAATTACATGGTCGTTTGTTTTGGTGTTTCCACGTATTGAAATTGTTCCAACACGTGCTTCTTTTCCTTCTCGGATACGAATTTCGTAGCTAATTTTGTTATCAGTAAAATCTGTTTCAACTGCATTTACATCAAAAAACAAATACCCTCTATCCATGTATAGTGAAGATATATCACGACCGTCTTGGCTCATTCTTAAGCGTTCATCCAACAATTGTTTGTTGTATATATCGCCCGATTTAATTCCTAAAATAGTATCTAAATACGATGAGCGAAATTTGGTATTTCCAATCCAATTGATGTCTCCAAAATAATATTTTTCTCCTTCGTCAATTTTAATTTCAACCATCAAGTTGCGATCATCCACCATGTAGAATGTATCTTTAACAATACGTGCATCTCTTAAACCAACCTCGCCAAATTTGTTAAGCATGGCAATTTTATCACGTTCATAAGCCGACTCTGTAAATTTAGAAGCTTTGAAAATTCTAAAAATTGAACGTTGCTTGGTATCCTTCATTGCTCTGCGCAATTTACCTGATTTAACTGTTTTATTGCCGTAAAAATTTATCTTTTTGATTTTAACTTTGTGTCCACGATTACACTCTATTAAAAACATTTCAGAGTTCATCATAATTTCATCTGGAACACGTTTAATGTTCACTTTTGCTGCATAAAAACCTTCTTCTCTAAAATAGCCCATGATTTTAGAACGTGTTTGATACACCAAGTTTTCAGAGATTGTTTTACCAGTGAAAAGATTAATTTGTTCCCTAATTTTATCTGCCTGACGTTTGTTAATTCCAATAAATTTGTATTTAGATAATTTTGGTCGAGGCGCTACTTTAATTGTTAAATAGATAACACCTGCAAGTTCTTTATCGGCATAAATTTGTACATCAGAAAACAATTCTTCTTTTTCCACAAGTTATTGATAGGCTGTAGCAATTTGTTGACCTGGAATAACAATTCTTTGTCTCAAGGCAAGCTCGCCACTCAAACGGAACGGTATTCGGATCATAACCTTCTGCTCTTACATTGATTGACCAATAATGTATTCTTTGGGATTATTGTAATCCAATCCAACAGAAATAGCTTCGTTGTTAGTAGGTTATTTTTTTGTATTCTCAATCAACACTTCTTCTTCGCCTCCAATTTGAATTTGGGAAATTGAAACATTGATGATGAAACCTGTAAAAAATAATAAGAGCAAAAGTCTTAAGTTCATAGTTCGTTATTTAATTGTTCTGATACTTTACCAAATCTTCTTTCACGATTTTGGTAATCGTAAACAGCTTCGAATAAGTTTTCTTTTTTAAAATCGGGCCATAAAATTGGCGTAAAATAAAATTCTGTGTAGGCGCTTTGCCATAAAAGGAAGTTGCTCAAGCGATGCTCTCCCGATGTTCGAATTAACAATTCGGGATCTGGAATTCCAGCTGTAGTTAAATACGACGCAAACACCTCATCTGTAATTTCCTCTTCTTTTAATGTTCCGGCAGCAACCGCCTGTGCTATTTTTTTGGCGGCATTTACAATTTCCCATTTAGCAGAATAATTGAGTGCCAATATCAAATTAATTTCTTTGTTATTTTTTGTATGTTCTTGCGCAGCTAATAATTCGTTTCTACAACCTTCTGGCAAGCCATTGATATCACCAATGCTCAACATGCGCACACCCGAATCATGCAATTCTTTCACTTCATTTGCAATGGTTCTCACTAATAAATCCATCAACCCATCCACTTCTTCTTTAGGTCGATTCCAATTTTCAGTAGAAAACGCATAAAGTGTCAGGTATTGCACGCCTAACTCTTTAGCTCCTTTCAAAACTTCGCGCACCGACTCAACGCCCACATTGTGACCAAACAAGCGTTGCTCGCCCTGTTGTTTAGCCCAGCGACCGTTGCCATCCATGATAATTGCGATGTGCTTTGGTGTTTTTGACAAGTCTATTTTCGTGTTATTTACCATTCTTTAGTGAAACCAAACGACGAATTTAATGAAAGTATTGTTTATATAAAACGTTTTTTTGATAAAGCTTAACATACCTTAACAAAAAAAGAGGGATTAGGTTTCCCCATCCCTCTTCTAAAAGAACTATTTTTTTATTATTCTGCAAGAACAATTAACTTATTGTTCATCAATTCTGCAACACCACCTTTGATAGCGATGCGAATAATTTTTGAATCTTTTGGGTCTTTTACAATTAGATCACTTGTTTTTTCGTTTGTTGAAAAATCAGCTGCTAAATCTACTTTCACAACACCTTCTTTCAAGGCTGAGATGATAGGAGCGTGACCATTCAATACTTGAAACAAGCCATCTAATCCCGGTAATTGCACTGCGTTTGCATCTCCTGCAAAAACATTTGCTTCGGGTGTTATGATTTCTAATTGCATTTTTTTGTTTTTAACGAATTAATTAATGCGTTTCAGCCAACATTTTTTCACCAGCTTCGATAACATCTTGGATACCACCTTTCAAGTTGAAAGCTGCTTCTGGATATTTATCGTATTTACCGTCCAAAATATCGTTGAATGCTACAATTGTTTCTTGAATATCTACCAATACACCAGGGATACCTGTAAATTGCTCTGCAACGTGGAATGGTTGAGATAAGAAACGTTGTACACGACGCGCTCTATGCACCACCAATTTATCTTCTTCAGACAACTCATCCATACCTAAGATAGCAATGATGTCTTGCAATTGTTTGTAACGTTGTAATGTAACTTTAACACGTTGAGCACAGTTGTAGTGCGCTTCACCAACGATTTCTGGAGTCAAGATACGAGAAGTTGAATCCAATGGATCCACTGCAGGATAGATACCTAACTCAGCAATTTTACGAGACAATACGGTTGTTGCATCCAAGTGAGCAAATGTATTTGCTGGAGCAGGGTCAGTTAAGTCATCCGCAGGTACGTAAACCGCTTGCACAGATGTAATTGAACCATTTTTAGTTGACGTAATACGCTCTTGCATTGCCCCCATCTCAGTTGCCAATGTTGGTTGGTAACCTACCGCAGATGGCATACGTCCAAGAAGTGCTGATACTTCAGATCCTGCTTGCGTGAAACGGAAGATGTTATCAACGAAGAAAAGGATATCTTTCCCTTGTCCATCACCTTCACCATCACGGTAATATTCTGCTAATGTCAAACCAGACAATGCCACACGTGCACGTGCACCTGGAGGCTCATTCATCTGACCAAACACGAATGTTGCTTTTGATTCTTTCAATTGGTTAGTATCTACTTTTGACAAGTCCCAACCACCTTTTTCCATTGAATGTAAGAAATCATCACCATATTTGATAATTCCAGACTCCAACATCTCACGCAACAAGTCATTTCCTTCACGAGTACGCTCACCAACACCAGCAAATACTGACAAACCACCGTGTCCTTTTGCGATATTATTAATCAACTCCTGAATCAATACTGTTTTACCTACACCGGCACCACCAAACAAACCGATTTTACCTCCTTTTGCATAAGGCTCAATCAAGTCAATTACTTTAATACCTGTAAACAAAACTTCTGTTGAAGTAGAAAGGTCTTCAAACTTAGGTGCTGGACGGTGAATAGGCAAACCTTTAGATCTATCCAATTCTCCAATACCATCAATTGAATCACCAACTACGTTAAATACTCTTCCTTTAATTGCGTCACCAGTAGGCATTTTAATAGCATCACCTGTACTCACTACTTCTAAGCCTCTCATGAAACCATCTGTTGAGTCCATTGAGATTGCACGCACAGCATTTTCACCAACGTGTGCTTGAACTTCTAAAACTACTTTAGACCCATCTGCTTTAACAACTTCTAATGCGTCATAAATCTTTGGAAGCTCCACTCCTTTGTCGAAGCTTACATCAACTACAGGGCCAATTACCTGTGCTATTTTACCTTTTATTGCTGACATTGATACCTATATTTTAAGTATATTATTTCCAATTTTGGGTGCAAATATAGTTTATTTATTTTGTATCTTAATAATAAACCTATTAAAATTTACTAAAAAATATTCTTAGTTATGCATATTTAAGCAAGTGATGCAACAGAAAAAATATAGTTTTTCCGATTAGGATTATTATTTTCCTTAACAACAAATCCATTATCGGAAATATAGTATTTTAGATAACCAAAATTGGATAAAAATGATTCAATTTGTCCTGTGCTCTCTTCCAAAATTTCCAACAGTAAAATTGGTTGAAATTGCTGCAACACATTTGTCATTCCTTTTAATACGTTCATTTCATATCCTTCAACATCAATTTTAACACAATTTATAGTGTTGATGTTGTTGTGAGCGCAATAATCATCCAAACGCATCATTTCTACTTCATAGCTTTTGGCATTCTCTTGATACACAGCCGAAACCATGCCTCTATTTTGGATTTTATCTGAATAATAAAGCTGTAATTTTCCATCCGATTCTCCAATTGCTACATTCTCAATAGTTATAATTGTTGAAAGCTTGTTGCTAACCACATGTTTTTTTAGCTGCTTATAATTCTCAATAAAAGGCTCAAAACCAATAACTTTTCCTTTGTCTTTAATTTTATCGGTTGCTCTTAATGAATACAACCCAATATTAGCCCCAATATCAATAAAAACACTGTCATCCTTTAATAGATGTGTCAAGACTTTTAATTCTGCTTTTTCGTATTCTCCAGTAAAGAACAAGCATTGCTGAATCCAATCTTCTAAATGTAATTGCAACTTATATCCTTGGTAATGGTATGAAACCTTTACATTTTTGAATAAATTGTAGGGTTGAAATACACGCTGATGAATACCAAAAAAATAGTTTCTACAAAACGGTATTTTAAAAATCCATTGGAATAGGTATGCTACAATTTTTCTCATTTTTTATTTTCCAATCAAAAACATGGTTGGTTTTTTACTCAAATCGTATGCTTTTTCTCTCCATTGAGCAACGGTCATAGTCCACACAGATTCATCAGGTAACGTAATATTGGAAGCGATGCATAACTTGGTAGTGTCAGCCAATTCGTTTAATAAATCGTCTAAAACGTTCATATTTCTAAAGGGTGTATCCATGAAAATATGAGTATAACTAGTGCGGCGTGTATTGGCTTCAAAATCTTTTAGCAGTTTAATGCGCTCTTTGCGTTCTTTGGGTAAATAACCGTGAAAGGTGAATTCTTGTCCCGAAAAACCGCTAC
This sequence comes from Crocinitomicaceae bacterium, assembly GCA_041392275.1. Classification (GTDB taxonomy): domain Bacteria; phylum Bacteroidota; class Bacteroidia; order Flavobacteriales_D; family Crocinitomicaceae; genus Taishania. The sequence continues at coordinate 13,927 of JAWKMK010000031.1, forward strand.
CCATTAAAGCTAATAAAATGGAAGATGGACCCACCAACGGTGCAACACGAATACCAATTTCATGTGCCAATTCAACTACTTCTGCTCCTGGATCGGCAACACCTGGACAACCAGCCTCTGAAATTACACCAATATTATGACCATCTTTTGCAGGCTTTAAGTAGGAAATGATGCTTTTTTCATCGGTACGCTTGTTCAATTCAAAAAAAACTGAGTCATCAATTGGGAAATTACGATCTACGCGACGCAAATAACGACGTGCTGATTTGATATCTTCTACAATAAAATAGCGTAAACCCGCAATTAATTGTTGAACTGTTTGTGGAATTACATCGTTTACTTGTTCACCGCCCAACGTTGTAGGAATCATGTAAAGTTTACCTGCCATTTTTTAAATTATTTAAAATAATATCTGTTGCTTTGTCCAACATGTTAAATACATCAATAAATCCTTGTTCGCCACCAAAGTATGGATCGGGAACTTCTCTATTTTCTCCAGGATACAATTCGTTGAGAATAAGTTTTACTTTTTTCTCATCGGCTGTGGAGCGTTTTAATTTTAGAATATTCTCCAAATTGCTTGCATCCATGGCATAAATCAAATCAAAATCATCAAAATCTGCTACTGTAAATTGACGAGCTCGCAAGTCATCAATGGGGCAACCTAATTTTTTGGCAGTTGCTCGCATACGGCTATCGGGTGCATCACCAATGTGATAATTGGATGTTCCAGCAGAATCAACCTCAACCTCCAATCCTTCTTGTCGTACTTTCTGACGCAACAATCCATCGGCCATTGGGGAACGACAAATATTGCCCAAGCAAACCATTAAAACTTTCATTTTCTTTAATTTTATTGCGTAAAGTAGAAATATTCTGCTTCACAAAACAAAAGTAGAGATAAATTTGCATTGAAAGAAATTTATAGTTGTTTAGTCCTCTAAAATGAAAATAAAAAAATGCCAACGGTGCAAGGTTGACTTTGAATGCAACGCTGAAGATATTGTCAATTGTTTTTGCAATACGATTACTTTGTCGGTGAATGAACAACCCAAAGAAGCAACAAGTTATACCGACTGTTTATGCAAAAAATGCTTGTTAGAAATGGACCAAAACACGAGTGAGTTAACCAAAAAATAGTAATTTTAATCCCAACAGTTGAACTATGAACACATCATTCGGTCAAATATATACGTATAACGCAGCGGCATGCACCAAAGAAAAATTTAAAACGGCGCAATTTGTTGAATCATTTTCATTGGATGCGCTTCCAAAAGATAAAATTACGTGGATTAACTTTTACATGTATGATGATTTGGCGCCTATTGAAGCATTTTGTAAAAAAGCAAAATTAGACTCGTTGGTTTTTCAAAACATTCGCGATAGGGATTACCGCCCACAATTTGAAGATTACGACCATTATTTGTTTTTCAGTGTGCGTTCGGCAACGCCAACAACGGGAAAAATGACACGTATTTTTGAAGAGCAGTTGAGTTTTGTTTTGGGCGAGCATTATCTAATTTCCTTTCAATCCAAACCATCCGATTATTTTGGAAGTGTGCGCGATAGACTTGAAAATGGTAAAGGGTTGCTGCGCGAAAAAGGTGCGGAATTGTTGTTGTATCGCCTTTTAGACTCCATTGTAGATAATTACTTTTATGCTTTGGAGGGATTTACCACCGAAATAAGCGAGTTGGTATCAAAGGTGAGTAAATCTTCAACTCCCGAAATATTATCGTTCATTGAATCACACAAACGCAAACACATTGAGTTTAGACGCATTGTTGCACCTTTAAAAGAAATTGCTATTTCCTTAGAAAACTCTGAAAATAAATTATTCAAACGCGAAACCAAGCATTATTTTTCTGATTTAAAGCAAAATTGCATCAGCATCACCGAAGAGGTTGAATCCAACAAAAACGCATTGGAAGGTTTGGCCAACTTGTATTATGCTGTTCAAGGGCAACGCATGAATGAAATCATGAAAATGTTGACCATTGTGAGCACCATATTCATCCCGCTTACCTTTTTGGCAGGAATTTATGGGATGAACTTTGACAATATGCCCGAATTACGCACCAAATATGGCTATTTTGCCACTTGGGGAGTAATGGTGTTAATTGCAGTTGGATTGCTCTATTATTTCAGAAGAAAAGGATGGTTGGGTAGAAAATAACTACACCAACACGTTTCCTGTCATTTCTTTGGATGCTTCAATGCCCATTCTTTTTAAGATGGTTGGAGCAACATCGGCTAAAATTCCGCTTTTTAATTGAACACTTTTATCGTTGGTTACCAACACAACTGGCACCGGATTGAGGGAGTGCGCAGTATTAGGCGTTCCATCAGCGTTGATTGCAAAATCGGCATTTCCATGATCGGCAATAACCAAAAATTCGTATCCATATTTTACACCTGTTTCAACCACTTCTTTTAAGCAACTATCCACCGTTTCGACCGCTTTGATGATTGCTTCGTAAACACCAGTGTGACCAACCATATCGGGATTAGCAAAATTTAAACAAATGAAATTAGGTTGAGAAGTATTGATGGCTGCACAAATTTTATCTTTCACTTCAACAGCACTCATTTCTGGTTGCAAATCGTAGGTTGCCACTTTTGGTGAGTTGACTAAAATACGACTTTCGTTTGCAAATGCATCTTCACGACCGCCACTGAAGAAAAATGTAACGTGCGGATATTTTTCTGTTTCTGCAATGCGCACTTGTGTTTTCCCGCTGTTGGCAATCACCTCGCCCAAGGTATTGGAAAGATTGTCTTTCTCAAAAACAACACGAACGTTTTCAAAAGTTGCATCGTAATTGGTCATTGTAACATAATACAAATTTAATTTATGCATGTTGTATTCGTGAAAATCTTGCTGTGTTAAAGCAATGGAAATTTCTCTTGGTCGGTCGGTTCTAAAATTAAAATTAATCACCACATCCCCTTCTTCGATTGTTGCCAACGGTTTTCCATTTTCAATGATTACCGCTGGTTCAATGAATTCATCAGTAATGTTGTTGCTATACGAGTGTTCAAAAACTTCCTGTGTTGAAGAAAACGCAGCTCCTTGCCCGTTGACCAATAAATCATACGCTTTTTTGATGCGTTCCCAACGTTTATCTCTGTCCATGGCGTAGTAGCGACCAATAACCGAAGCCACTTTACCAACTGAGGTTTGCAATTCTTGCTCTAATTCTTCCAAAAACTTTTGTCCACTTTTAGGGTCACAATCGCGTCCATCGGTAAAAGCATGAATAAACACATCCGACAAACCATAACTTTTTGCCATTTGACATAAAGCATATAAATGTTCTTGCGTGCTATGAACACCACCTTTTGACACCAAGCCAATAAAGTGTACTTTTTTGTTGTTTTGTTTGGCAAATTGAAATGCATCCACCAAGGTTGGAAGAGTAAAAAATTCTTTGTCTCGAATTGATTTATTGATGCGGGTTAATTCTTGGTAAACAATTCTTCCGGCACCAATGTTCATGTGTCCCACTTCCGAATTTCCCATTTGTCCGTCAGGTAACCCCACATTTTCACCACTAGTTAGCAAAGTTGCGTTGGGATAATTTGCCATCAAACTATCCATAAAAGGTGTATTGGCATTGTACACGGCATCCGATTTAGAGCGATCGCCAATTCCCCATCCGTCCAAAATTATTAATCCGAAGTGATTTGTCATTTTCTTTTCGATTTTTTCAATTACAAAGTTAATTCAAAGACCGCACCTGTTGGTTGGTTGTTGTAATATTTTATTTTTCCCTTGTGCAAATGTGCCAATTCTTTTACGATGAACAAGCCTAATCCAGAGCCACGTTGTGTGCGTGTTTCTTCGTTTCCAACACGGTAAAATTTCTTAAAAATATCTTTATGGAATTGGGCAGGAATGCCAGGACCATTGTCAAGAACTCTTAGTTTTAATGCTGTATCTTTTTGCAATTCAACGGTAATTTTTCCACCAGAAGCACCATATTTTATAGCATTTTCAATTAAATTATTGACGATGGTTTCAAAAATAAAAGGGTCAATTTTTTCTGAAATATTTTTTTTAACTTGGTTAACAAATTCAATTTGTGGGTATTGACGTTTGTAGCGTTCCACAATTGCATCTAAAAATTTAGACACTTCGAGTTGCTCTTTGTTGGCGATGAGCTTTTTATTTTCCAAACGAGTTGCATTAAGAATGTTATCAATCAACAGGGCTAATTGTTCGTTTTGCTGCAATACTTTTTCGATGATTTCATTGCGTTTTTCTTCGCTTAAATTTCGTTTTTGAAGCGTTTGCATATAGAGTTTAATACTTGCAATTGGCGTTTTTAGTTCGTGTGTAACCGAGAGTAAAAAATTATTTTGGTTGCGAGAAACAATGAGTTCATTGGCCACGCTGTTGCGAATTTTAATGATTCCGAAAACAAGAATGGAAAGAAAAATCACCCCTTCTCCCACAATCATAAGAATATTTTTATTGCTAGCTGCGGTATCTCCCGAAAGTTGCGTTGTTAGGTCCACAATATGATAGCCCCACCAAAAAAATTGAGCCAACACATAAATACTGAGGAAGTAGCCAAATATGGATAATTTTCTTTTCATAAATGAAGTGATAAGTGCAAAGGTAATGGAAAAGCAATTGACAAAGAAAAATTGCTAGGTTTTATTAAAAAACGAAAAACTCACCAACATTTTTGCTGATGAGTTTTTTCAACTTGTTTGGTTTAGTTTTCGCTACTTTTTAAGTGAATAACACAAGTGGTTGGATTTAATATTATTGTAGTTTGCTTGTTATTAAAATTGTGAGTTTTTAATTTTCAGCAATTGCATTTGCCAATCTTGAAGCAAAAGTAGAGCAACCTCTATTTTTTATCAAATTTTAGGGTAAACAAACTGTATATACCTGATACACAACATGCTGTATATTATTTTTTTAATGATTAATTTTAATTTTTTTGGTTGTTGCACCTTGATTGGTTGTTATTTGAAGTATATACAAACCATTTTTTATGTTGGAAACATCGAAAGTAAATGTGTCTCTTGCATCTATTTTTGTTTGAAGAACTGTTCTTCCAAAATTATCTAGTAGGAGTATATCTTGAATGGTTTCGGATGGATGTTGAATGGTTATGAAATTATTTGCTGGATTAGGGAAAACCATCCAATCATTGTTATCTTGGTTACAAGCTACAACAATCGGTGAAAAAATTTGAATACTTCCATCTTTATCCACGGCACACAATCTATAATAGCTTAATTCTTCTTGTGAATTGGTGTAATATTCATACTTTTTACCCGATACATTTCCTGATGCAGGTATCTGTGCAATGGTTTTCCAATTATTTGCTTCACGTGTATATTGAATTTCAAAATAACTAACGTTTAATTCTGAAGCAGTTTGCCATTCTATACGGGTTTTATTTTCACAATATGCATTAAATTCAAGAAGATAGGTTGCAAGAGGCACAACAATTAAACTTTCATAGGCTCCCATATCGATATTCACACCATTCAAGCGTGGATTTCCTCCCAAATCTAGATCGGAGTTGATGTTACCATTATAAAGTGCATTATTACCAGCATTTATCGCAACACTACTTGAATTTAGTGTAAAATCACCGGTAGCACTATTTGTGAATGGGTTGGTTGTTGATAGAATATTTCCTCCTCCATCTGTTCCCCAAATGGTAGCATTCCAAGAAACACCTTCTATTAAACTGTTTTTTACAATAGGAGTGCTATTGTTTCCTGAAAGCATAACTGCATTATTGGGAGCTGTATTCCCAAACAAAATAGAATTATTAATTGTTGGTGATGAATAATAATTATACATCCCGCCGCCAATACTATTCGCTGAATTATTTGCAATGGTTGAATTGGTAATTGTTGGTGAAGAAGAATTATTACGTATCCCGCCACCATAATACGCTGAATTATTTGCGATGGTTGAGTTGGTAATGGTTGGTGATGAAGAAGAATAATTATACATCCCGCCACCATTAAATGCTAAATTATTTGCGATGGTTGAGTTGGTAATGGTTGGTGATGAATAATAATAATTATACATCCCGCCGCCATTAGCATTCGTGTAATTATTTGCGAAGGTTGAATTGGTAATGGTTGGTGATGAAGAATAATTATACATCCCGCCACCAAAATAATTATATACTTGGTATGTATTAACAGTTATTGAACTACTACCATTTGCATTCCCCCCTTTAATATTCACAGCGTCTAAACGGGCACTACCAACAGCACCAGCAGAAACAACCACATGGAATGAATTTTCATCGTTATTGGTAAATGTAAGTGTGAAGCCGGCTCCTGTAACAACGTCATTCCCATTAAAATCGCCACTGAGAATGGTTGGGTTGAGATTCCAATCACGTGCAGAAAAAGTGCTACCTCCAGTTGGAAAACCTCCATAAATATGAACGTTTTTTACCATCAAAAAGGCTTTATTGCGGTTATCCGTAGGATTCGCAGGGTCGGCTAAGCCATCTTGAGGGCTGAATTTTGGTAAATACGTTCCTTTGGCTACGTATATTTTCAAAGGAGTGGTTGCCCAATTGGCTTTGTTATCGTTTGCCCATTTAAGCGCATCGGCTAAACTTGGTAGTGCGTTTGCCCACGAAGAACCGTCCATCACACCTGTTGTGTGTGCAGAATCCACATAAAGGATTCCGCTAGTTGGGTTTTGTGCTTTTGCTATAGAGAAAGACAAAAGCGTAAGACTTAGTAAAATTGTTTTTTTCATTTTATAATTCTTTGCCACAAATGTAGATGTAGCTTAGTAAGCTGCTAAATTTTAGGGCGGACAAAATGCGGACAAATCATAATGTGTTGTTTTACTGATTGTTACAAACTGTGTTTTATTCTAAAAGAGTAATGCCCAACTCTCAAAAACACCAAAAGCGACCAAATTAAAGTCGCTTTTGAATGCTGAATTTTAATTTAACATGATAGTAGTAGCTTTTTCATAAGCAGTATGAAATAGATAAAATATTCAACAAACTTTTAATTGGTTATTTGAAAATTGTTGGCAAATGTATTAGCATGATATACTATTAAAAAAAAATTATGCGGACAAAAAGCGGACATTGTTTCTGTTCCATTGAACGAATAAACGCTACTTGTTGTCCCAATGCGTTTAAAACAACGATTGCTTCACCTGAAAGTGCTTGAGACGAAACAATGTTAAACACTCCTGTTTCACTTGGATTTGGGAAAACGGATAAGTTAGTTGTTGTTACATCTTCCAATCCAGCACATCCATCCACAGTAATGGCTAAGGTATCGTTGTTAGTACAGCCATTCGCATCTGTGAATGTATAAACAACGTCGTGGTTACCAATTCCAGCAACAGATGGATCAAAATTGCTGTTTGAAACGCCATTTCCAGAGAAAATTCCATTGGCTGGTGTTCCTGACAACGCAATTGACGCATTGTACACACACAATTCATTTTGAGTTGTTGTAATAGCAACCGTTGGCAATGCATTTTCAGTCTACACACCATCGTATCTTTTCCATAACAATATAATATTTTTTATCATAATTTTGCATCCACGTATTTTAACCATTTGCATCTGTAACAATAACAGAATACGTTCCTGTTGTTGTAACTGTTAACGTTTGGTTTGTTGAGTTATCATTCCACAAATAAGTTGAACCAGCGTTTTGTAATTTGCATAATTAATGTGTTTTAACATTTGCATCTGTTACTAATATTATAAGTAGTTTCCATGACAATAGCTATCATCTGCACCTAAACTTACCACTGGCAATGCATTTTCTGTAACCACGATTGTATCTTTTCCAACGCAACCGTTTGCATCTGTTACGATAACAGAGTACGTTCCTGTAGTTGTGATTGTTAAAGTTTGATTTGTTGAGTTATCATTCCATAAATAAGCTGAACCAGCGTTTTGTGCATCAACTGTTAATGACGTACCTGAACAAATTGCAGTATCAGCACCTAAACTTACCACTGGCAATGCATTTTCTGTTACTACAATTGTATCTTTTCCAACGCAACCATTTGCATCTGTAACAATAACAGAATACGTTCCTGTTGTTGTAACTGTTAACGTTTGGTTTGTTGAGTTATCGTTCCACAAATAAGATGAACCAGCGTTTTGAGCGTCTAATGTGCTTGCATAAGTAGTCCCGTGACAATAACTATCATCAGCACCTAAACTTACCACAGGCAATGCATTTTCTGTTACTACAATTGTATCTTTTCCAACACAACCATTTGCATCTGTTACGATAACAGAGTATGCTCCAGCAGTTGTAACTGTTAACATTTGGTTTGTTGAATTGTCATTCCACAAATAAGTTGAACCAGCGTTTTGTGCATTTAATGTGTTTGCATAAGTAGTTCCATGACAATAGCTATCATCTGCACCTAAACTTACCACTGGCAATGCATTTTCTGTAACCACGATTGTATCTTTTCCAACGCAACCGTTTGCATCTGTTACGATAACAGAGTACGTTCCTGTAGTTGTGATTGTTAAAGTTTGATTTGTTGAGTTATCATTCCATAAATAAGCTGAACCAGCGTTTTGTGCATTTAATGTGTTTCATAAGTAGTTCCCATGACAATAGCTATCATCTGCACCTAAATTTACAACCGGCAATGCATTTTCAGTAACTACGATTGTATCTTTTCCAACACAACCGTTTGCATCTGTAACAATAACAGAATACGTTCCAGCTGCTGTAATTGATAACATTTGATTTGTTGAGTTGTCGTTCCACAAATAAGATGAACCAGCGTTTTGTGCGTCTAATGTGCTTGCATAAGTAGTTCCGTGACAATAACTATCATCAGCACCTAAATTTACAACCGGCAATGCATTTTCAGTAACTACGATTGTATCTTTTCCAACGCAACCGTTTGCATCAGTAACAATAACAGAATATGTTCCAGCTGATGTGATTGCTAATGTTTGATTTGTTGAGTTGTCATTCCACAAATAAGTTGAACTAGCGTTTTGAGCGTCAACTGCTAAAGATGTGCCTGAGCAAATTGCAGTATCGACTCCTAAGTTTACAGTCAAATATGAAGGTACTTGTACCTCATAAGCTCCCATGTCGATTGTGTTTTCGAATAATCTTGGATTTCCTGCAAGATCTGAATCTGAAAATAGTGTTGAGCCATATAAAGTAATATTTCCTGCATTCACTGGCGCAGAACAAGGTTTTAATCGATAATTTTCATTCGCCGCATCCACAAACGGGTTGGTTGTTGATAGAATATTTCCTCCTCCATCTGTTCCCCAATTGGTAGCATTCCAAGAAATACCTTCTATCAAACTATTTTTTACAATAGGAGTACTATTCTGTGCTGAAAGCATAACTGCATTATTAGAAGCCGTATTTCCAAACAGAATGGAATTATTAATTGCTGGTGATGTATAATAATAATTATACATTCCACCAGCATAATATGCTGAATTATTTGCGAAAGTGGTGTTCGTAATGGTTGGTGATGAATAATAATAATTATACATCCCGCCACAAGAATAAATCGCTGAATTATTTGCAATGGTTGAGTTGGTAATGGTTGGTGATGAATAATCATTAAACATCCCGCCACCATCAGATGCTAAATTATTTGTGATGGTTGAGTTGGTAATGGTTGGTGAAGAAGAAGAATTATACATCCCGCCAGCATAATATGCTGAATTATTTGCGGCGATGGTAGAGTTGGTAATGGTTGGAGATGAATTTTCGTTAAACATCCCGCCACCATTAAAAGCTGAATTATTTGCGATGGTTGAGTTGGTAATGGTTGGTGAAGAAGAAAAATTACACATCCCTCCGCCATCAGAATTAGATACTATATTTGAATTTACTTGGATCTCAAAATAATTAGGATCATACGCATTCCCCCCTTTAATACTCACGCCGTCTAAACGTGCACTACCAACAGCGCCAGCAGAAATGACTACGTGGTAAGCATTTTC
>JAWKMK010000032.1:0-21948 GCA_041392275.1 Crocinitomicaceae bacterium
TTGCCACACTTTCTGGAAACCCTGTTGGAATTGAGTTTTGGAACAAAGCTGATGGCACCTGGAACAACCACGTTGAATATGGTTTATGGGCCGATGTATTTGTTATTGCTCCAGCCACTGCCAATACACTTGCAAAAATGGCAACAGGTGCTTGCGATAATTTATTGTTGGCAACCTATTTATCCAACAAATCAAAAACAATTATTGCCCCTGCAATGGATTTGGACATGTATGCGCATCCAACCACCAGCAGAAATCTAGAGCAACTTCAAAAGGATGGGGTTAAAATCATACCTGCCGAATCTGGATTCTTGGCAAGTGGATTGGAGGGACAAGGACGCATGGCCGAACCCGAAACCATACTCAATTGCATCAAAGCTGAAGTTTGTACCACTAACGAATTGGAAGGTAAACATATTTTGGTAACTGCCGGACCAACTTATGAAGCAATAGATCCTGTTCGGTTCATTGGCAACCATTCTACTGGAAAAATGGGGTATGAAATTGCTGAAGCATTGGCCTTAAAAGGAGCTATGGTACATTTGGTGAGTGGTCCTTCTACTCTATCTGTAAAACATCCCGCAATAACCAAAACAGCAGTTACATCGGCGCAAGAAATGTTGGCTTTTGTGCAAGAAAATTGGAATAAAATGGACGGTGGTATTTTCAGTGCAGCTGTGGCTGATTACCGACCAAAAACTGTGGCGCAGGAAAAAATCAAGAAAAAGGAAGGCGAACTAACGCTTGAATTGGTTAAAAATCCAGATATTTTATTATGGGCTGGTGAACACAAAGAAAAACATCAATTGTTAGTTGGTTTTGCATTGGAAACTACCAACAGTGTTGCTTACGGTACCGAAAAATTAAATAAGAAAAATTTAGACTTTATTGTTATCAACGAACCTGTTGAAGGGAAAACAGGATTTGGCGCACCAACAAATCAAGTTATTTTGTTGGATAATCACAATAATTTAACGAAATTTGAGTTAAAATCGAAGTCGCAAGTGGCTAATGACATTGTAAATTATTACATTAAACTATTAAAATGAAACAATTAATTGTTCTTATCTCTTTTTGTTTAACCACATTTGCTTCACTCTTCGCGCAAGAGTTGAATTGTGAGGTTAGCATCATTACAAGTAATAAAATTGAAGTTAGCTCATTGGACCATGAGGTTTTGAAGCAATTGGAAGATGTAATCCGCCAATTTATGAACGAAACTAAATGGACCAAGGATGAATTCAAAATGGAAGAACGCATCAATTGTCAGTTGCAATTTCAAGTAGAAAAGATTCCGCAGCCAGGTGTGTATGAAGGAAAATTTCAAATACAAAGTTCTCGTCCAGTTTACAATTCCACTTACAATTCTGTTGTTTTGAATTTTGCTGATCAAGATGTTTCATTTGCATTTTCAAGAAACGCGATGTTGTATTATTCTTCAGCTCAATTCAAAGATAATTTAACTTCAATGTTGGCATTTTATGCTTATTATATTATTGGAATGGACTACGATTCTTTTAGCCCAAAAGGTGGAACTCAATATTTACAAGAAGCTCAAAATATTGTTGTAAATGCACAAAGCTCTGGCGCTCCGGGGTGGAGTCCCGACCAAACAGGTACCAAAAAGAACCGCTATTGGATTATTGACAACGCTTTGCATCAGTTGTTTGAACCAATGCGCGAATGTACGTATGAATATTATCGTTTAGGATTGGATAAATTGTATGAGAACAAAGAGCAAGGAAGAAACGCCATGTATGAAGCGTTGAACAAATTGCCAAAAGTAGTAGCAGCACGCCCCAATACCATCAATATCAACTCGTTTATTTATTCCAAACGTACAGAATTAAAACAAATTTTCGCGGATGCCCCAACACCCGAAAAAGGAAAATTAGTGGCTTTATTGAAACGTTTGGACCCTACAAATGCTGATAAGTACGACGAAATTTTAAAATAATGCTCCAACAACTGAATGTCCAAAACTTTGCACTCATTCAGCAAGCATCTTTAAATTTTGGTGCGGGCTATACGGTTATTACTGGCGAAACAGGTTCTGGAAAATCCATTTTATTGCATGCATTGCAGCTAATTTTAGGTGAACGTGCCGATTTTAAAGTCATAGGAGCAAGTGGTGATAAAGCAATAGTGGAGGGAGTTTTTAGCATTAATTCCGATAAATTTTCTGAATTTTTTAGCACCAACGACATTGATTTTGAAAAAGAAACCATTGTTAGAAGAGAAATTACCAAACAAGGAAAATCACGCGCTTTTATCAACGATACACCTGTTTCATTAGCACAATTAAAAGAATTTACAGAGCAATTAGTTTCCATACATTCGCAATACAATACGCTCGAACTAAAACGTAAAGACTTTCAATTCAATACGTTAGATACATTGGCTTCAACAGATAAATTGCATCAAACTTATCTATTGCAATTCAATGATTTAAAAAAATTACAAAAAGAAATTGCAGAACAAAAAGAACTGTTGTTTCAATCGGCAAAAGAAAAAGATTACAACGATTTTCAATTGGCTGAATTAAGTGAGTTGAACATAGAAAAAAATGACTTTTCGGCGTTAGAAGAACAATTGCAAAAAGTTGAAAATGCCAATGAAATTCAGCAATTATCACAAGAAATTTCACAAGCATTAGCAAGTGATGAAGGTGTTATTGCGCAATTGCAGCAACTAAAATCGGTTGTTCAGAAATTAGCCCGTTTGGATAAAAATGCAGGTGCAATTGAAGAACGTATTGCTTCGGCTGTTATTGAACTGAAAGACATCAACGAAGAAATGGAAAGTTTTGATTCTGCTGAGTCTATCAACGAAGAAAAACGTTTACAATTGATGCAATTGGTTGATCAATTTAATCATGTGTTATCAAAACACCGATGTGCTAATCAGGAAGAATTGCTTGCTTTTTACAAAAAATTGCAACAATCAACTGCCTCGTTGTCTGAGTTGGAAGAAAAAATTGTGCAATTAGAACAAAAAGAACAACAACTGTTAAAACAACTAAACGAATCTACATCTGTTTTGCATGAAAGCCGTAAAAAAGCTATTCCACAATTGGAAGCACAATTGGCTAAGTTGCTTGTAGAATTAAAATTACCCGATACACAGCTAGTTTTTGATTTAAAAGAAACCGATCACCTTCATGTCTTTGGGAAATCAACATTGGTTTATTTATTTTCAGCCAACAAAGGTTTTTCGCCAGTTGAAATAGAAAAAGCAGCAAGTGGTGGAGAATTATCTAGAGTCATGTTGGCATTGCAACAATTAATTTCAGAAAAAGTAGAATTGCCTACTATTTTCTTTGACGAGATAGACACGGGTGTTTCTGGGGATGTGGCTCAAAAAATTGGGAATTTATTGCATCAAATGGGAAAAAACATGCAGTTGTTTGCCATCTCTCATTTGCCTCAAGTGGCAGCAAAAGCAGATTTTCATTTAAAAGTAGAAAAATCAAATGCTTTGGATGCAACACAAACTACTATTTCTGTTTTAAATGAAACTGAACGTATCGAAGAGATTGCACGTTTAATGAGTGGTGAAATAATCAATGAGGCAGCAATTGCCAATGCAAAAGCGTTGATGAATTAACAACTGAAAAAGCATAATTCTCCCTAAAAATTTAAAATTCTTATTATTTTTTATATCTTTAATCACTCTAAGTATAGTGAATGACAAAAGCTAACGGTTACTTATTTATCTTTTATTTTGCAATAACTACCTTTTTGTTAGCTAGTTGTGGTGAAAAAACCGAAGATGATGCCAGCAAACAAGAAGTACTTGAATCGGTTAAAGATTATCAAGAAATTATGCAACGCGGCTACCTGAAAGTTCTTGCAGAAAACAGTTCAACCTCCTATTTTATTTACAAAGGTGAAAAAATGGGGTTTGAATACGAGATTTTGCGTGAATTTGCTAAAGAAATGGGGTTGGAATTGGAAGTTGAAATTGTTGCAAATCTTGACAATTTAATACCAATGGTAAACAACCATGAAGGCGACATCATTGCATGTAATTATACCGTAACCAGAGAACGAACTAAGGAAATTAATTTTTCAACTCCATATTTGCAAACACCTCAAATATTGGTTCAAAAAAAACCTGATGGCTGGGAAAAAATGACCGAAGAAGAAATTAAGAAAAAGTTAATTACTTCGCCCACTAGTTTAGCCAAAAAACACATCAATGTTTGGGAAAATTCAAGCTATTACAAACGTTTATTACACCTGCAAGAAGAAATTGGTGATACTATTTATATCAATCCGGTTAACGGTTTAACAGGTAGCGAAGAGTTGATTGAACAAGTATCTTTAGGAATTATTGATTACACCATTGCTGAACAAAATATAGGTTTAGTCAATGCGCGTTTTTATGACAACATTGATGTTTCTACCGAGATTTCCGTAAAACAAAACATTGCCTTTGGTTTAAGAAAATCTAGCGATTTGTTAAAAATAAAATTGAACAAATGGCTAAAAAACTTCCTAACTTCGTCTAAATACAAATACATTTATCGTAAATATTTCTTAATTGGTGTTCCGGGCATGGATCCAAATGACACGTTTAGTTCTATAGGAAAAGGTGAAATTTCTCCTTACGACCAATTTTTTAAAGCAGCAGGAAAAAAATACAATGTAGATTGGCAGTTATTGGCTGCTATTGCTTATCATGAAAGTAGATTCAACGCCTCAATTGAAGGGTTTGGTGGTGCTTATAGTATGTTGCAATTTATGCCAAATACTGGTCCTAAATATGGCGTTTATCCCGATTCTCCTCCAGAAGTACAAATTTATGGTGGAATGAAAAAATTGGCTGCTGATTTTAGTTATTACAAAGATATCAAGGACAATGATCAAAAAAATAAACTAATATTAGCAACCTATAATGCTGGAAGAGGTCACATTGATGATGCCGTTCGATTGGCTGAAAAATATGGCTTAGACCCACAAAAATGGGATGACAATGTTGGAAAAATGGTAATTAACCTTTCAAAACAAGAATTTTACCGCGATGAAGTAGTAAAAAGCGGTGCCATGAAAGGTGAATTTACAAGTAAATACGTAGATAAAGTATACAAACGCTACAAAGAGTGGAAATCAACTTTTAAGTAAAAATTGATACAATGAAAGAATTAATTGTCATTGGTGGACCTACAGCCAGTGGAAAAACAGCGTTGAGTATTGCTTTGGCAAAAAAATGGAACACGGTTATTATTTCCGCTGATTCTCGTCAGTTTTACAAAGAAATGACCATTGGTACTGCCAAACCAACGGCAGATGAAATGGAAAATATTCCCCATTATTTTATTAACAGCCATTCCATCACCGATGAAGTTAATACGGCGCGTTTTGCCAATGAAGCTTCCGAATTATTATCAACTTTATTCCAACAACACGAAAAAATAATTTTAGTTGGCGGCTCTGGTATGTTCATCGATGCTTTGTGTTTTGGGTTAGACGATATTCCGCACGATAGTCAACAACAGCAACAATTAGAAAGAATTGGAGCTTTACGGACTTGCACCCTTGTTAGAAGAATTGCAAGAAAAAGATCCTGATTTTTACAATCAAGTGGATAAAAGTAATCCTGTTCGTATAATCAGAGCATTGGAAGTAATTCAGAGCTACCAATCGCCCATTCTCATCATTTCGGAAAGGCGAAAAAAAACAGCACGATTTTTCAATTCGTTATTTTGTGATGAATGTTCCGCGAGAAATCTTGTATGATCGTATCAATCGTCAGTGGATGTAATGGTAGAAAATGGATTGGAACAAGAAGCTAAAAACCTTGTTGCATACAAGCATCTAAAACCATTGGCAACAGTTGGTTACAGTGAATGGTTTCGGTATTTTGAGGGAGAGTTTGACCGTTCAACGTGTATTGAATTAATCAAACAAAATTCTAGAAGATATGCCAAACGACAAGTTACTTGGTTTAAAAGAAACCCAGATGCCATTTGGATTCCGTATGGAACCAGCGCTGAAATGACACAATTTGTGCTTGATTCTATTTAATTTGAAGTGGTGCTTTCTTCTGCTTCTTTGAGTAAACGGTAAACTGTTGTCTGACCAATTTCTAATTTATCGGCAACCATTTTTGTACTATCATTGAAACGTTTCATAAAATGTTTGACAATTGCAATTTCGTATTCTCGCATCGTTAAATCACGTTGAAGTATTTCGGATAAAAACTCTTGCGGTTGAATTGTTAAATCACTTGCATGAATCTCATTGGTATCCGACATTACCACACTTAATTCAACAACCGATTTCAGCTCTCGAATATTTCCAGGCCACGAATAAGCCATTAATTTTGAACGTGCATCATCACTTATTTTTTTAGGTGCAAAGTTATTTTCCTTACAAAAGTCACCAATAAATTGCTTTGCCAACATCAACACATCGTTGCCACGTTCACGCAATGGCGGCAAATGAATTGGTAAACCAAACAAACGATAATACAAATCTTCTCTAAAATTTCCAGCTTTTACTTCTTGAAGCAAATCCCTGTTGGTTGCTACAATTATGCGGCAATCAATTTTAATAAGTTCATTTCCACCGATACGTGTAATTTCTCTTTCTTGCAATGCTCTGAGTAATTTTGCTTGAAAATGAATGTCCATCTCCCCTATTTCATCCAAAAACAAAGTACCACCATTGGCTTGTTCAAACTTTCCTATGCGTCTATTTTGAGCACCTGTAAAAGCACCTTTTTCATTTCCAAACAATTCACTTTCAATCAAATCTTCAGGGATGGCAGCCATGTTGATGGGAACAAAAGGCTTGTTTTTGCGATCAGAATTGTAGTGTATCGCTTTGGCAACCACTTCTTTACCCGTACCAGTTTCACCAGTTATGCAAACTGTTATTGTATTGTTGATGGCTTTGCTCACCATGCGATGAACATTTTTGATGGGTTCACATTGTCCGGTTATGGTATTTTGAAAATCGTATTTTTTTTCAACTTCTGTTTGAAGTAGCTGAATTTGCTCTTTCAATCCCATATTTCCTTTAATATGGTTGATAGAATTCAGAATTCTACTTTTTATATCTTCCGATTTAACAATGTAATCATACGCCCCCAATTTCAACAATTCAATGGCCACAGAAATATCACTTTGTTCAGAAACAACAATTACTTCGGTAGATGGGCTCACCTTTTTAATCAATGGCAATAATTGATCGCCGGTTGTGTCACCCAAACGATAATCCAAAGTAATCACTTTCACTTTTGGAGTAAGGTTTTTCAACATTTCTTCACCAGAGAAAAAAGATTTCACTTCAAAATCGGGATTTAATGAAATTGTATGCACAAGTAATTTATTGTACCATTCATTATCTTCTACCACATATATCAGAAAATCGTTATTGTTCATTGATTACAAATTAGGATAATGTTGAAATTTCAGTATTAATGGCATCTAACACCAATTCAATTTCTTTATTTAATGCTTTTATCGTTTCTTTTAAATGAAAAGTTTGTTGACTATTTCTTGCACTTTGCTCTATTTCTTTGAGGATTTTATGCAAGTTATTGGCTCCAATATGTCGACAAGGAGAAGCAATTTTATGTGCTTCATTGGCCAATAATTCCCAATCATTTTTTGCAAAAGCCGCTTTAATAACTTGTTGTGAATTGGTTGTAGAAACTACAAATGTTTGTAGCATATCGATGTAGAAGTTTTTATCCGACCCACTTAGTGACTTTAAATTCGAGAAATCTACAACATTATTAACCATTTGGGATTTTTCTTTTTTATCTGTATCAAATATACGAACGATTTCATCAATTAACTGTTCTTCATTAAATGGTTTTGGTAGAAATCCGTCCACTTTGTCAATAATATCACTTATTTCATTGTCTGCCGCTGTTAACAAAATTACTTTTACCTTACTTTTTTGCTTGTCTTCTAAATTTCTTATTGCACGTATGGTTTCCAGTCCATCCATAACAGGCATTTTAGCGTCCAACAAAATTAAATCTATCGGTTTAGACAATAAAATATCCAATGCTTCTTTCCCATTTTCAACCTCATTGATTTCTAATAAAAAGGGAGATAGCATTGCATTCACCAATTTTCGGTTGTAAACTTCATCATCTACAATCAACACCGATGAACAAGGTATGTTATTTACTTCTGTCATCTTTTTTTGAGGCTTAAAGGTGCGTTCTAACACAATTTCCACTTGCACTGTTGTACCTTTTCCTAATTCACTGTTGATGAGAATTGAGCCATTGAAAAGTTCAACAATTTTCTTAGTTATGGCAAGCCCTAAACCTGTTCCCACTTCATTAGATGTTCGTACTTCACTAAACTGTTCAAACTCTGAAAAAGCTTTATCCAATGCATCTTTCGACATTCCTACACCTGTGTCTTGCACAATAAATTGCAAGGTATCTTTAGAATTTTCAGATTTAACTACGTTAACTTTTAAAGTAACCGAACCAACTTCTGTATATTTAATTGCATTTCCAACTAAGTTGATTAATATTTGCCTTAATCGGTATTCATCTCCCATATAAAAATTGGATGATTGGGGATCAATTTCAATATTAACCTTAACATCTTTTCCTAATTGCAAACTACTGGTATAATCGGTTATTTCATTTACCAAGCCGTTAAAACAAAATGGATAATAATTCAATTTTAGTTTATCATTGTTTAATTTGGATAGGTCCAAAATATCATTGACCAAATACGTTAAATGTTTGGATGATTTTTGAATCAACGTCACAAATTCTTGTTGGTCGGTGCGTAAATTGTGTTTAGACAATTGTTCAGCAAATCCCGCAATGGCGTGCATTGGTGTTCTAATTTCATGGCTGATAGAAGAAACCAACCGTTCTCTTGTTGAAATCAATCGTTGTTTTTCACTTGCCGAAAGCCGTAATGCCTTTTCATACTGGCGATTTTTTTGCACATAACTCTTTATAAAATAACTAATTAAAAAGATTAAAACAGCAACAAATGCACTAAAAACACCCACAACGGCTGCTGTTTTTTTACTTTCAGAGGTAGCGTAATGTGTTGCTTTAGCCAATTTATTTCTTTCCTTTAGCTCTAAATTATCCACAATAGCTGAAATGCGTGCATTTAACAAATTATCCATAGAAATAAGCTTCAACTGATTGGATTTTATTTCATTTTCAATGGTTAACTCTTCTTGACTTACATTTTCTATCCCCGAATAAATTTTTTCAATTGAAAGATGAGCATTTTTATTCACCTCTTTTGATAGGTTGCGTTCCAATATTTTAGCTTCTTTTCGCTTGAGTTGGATTAGTGAGTCTAATGCTTTCGATTTTTTGCCATTGTTTCTTTTATTAGCACGTTCTAGCTTTTGCTGCAATTTTAATTCTTCTTGTTTAATTTCTTCTAACCTTTTTTTATTCTCGGTTAAATATTCAAAATTAATTTGCTCCAACGATTCATTATTTTTTTTCAATTCAAGTTGCATAATCTTTAATTGATTATTAGTGCTTGTATTGTCATAATTTTCAATATTTTTCAATACTTTCCACAATGCAGTTTGTACACGATAAGGGTCTTCTGCAAACATAATTCCATCCAACACAATTAACCGATTAGTGATTAAAGTATCCAATAAAATATGTTCTGCATTCTTTTTAGAATCGGATGAGGCTAATTCTTTCATTATTTTTTCGCGTTTAAACGAAAATGCTTCATAATAAACATCATCTCCAGTTAAACTATGCGTTTTGGCAATATTTGACAACTCAGCCAATTCATTTCTAATCATTTGAATTTTATTCAGTTGTGCATCTGGCTGCATCGACTGGTTGATGTTATTTAGCAAAAAAGAGTAGCGAAAATAGGCTGCAGTACCAGTAGCCAACACAACAATCAACACCAAAAGCATTAGTGCCGTTATTTTATATTCAAATTTGAATCGCTTTATTTTGTTTATCATCCACCTCTGTTTAACAACTAAAATTATAAAATTAATCAAGAATAAAAACTATTTTTTTTTATCTAACCAAACTTTTTTATATTTGTTTCAGCTACTTACAAGAAAGACTTTTAGACATTTATGCAAACACTCCATTCAAATATAATAGTCCAAGATGCTGTTGCACCTTATTATCTATCTTATAAAAGTGATGGTATTATGTACATTCACGTATCTTCGGAAGTGGAAGAAAGTGTTCCAATTGCAATGAAAATGGTTGAAAAACTGAGTGAAATGACCAACCGTAAAAAAGTTCCTCTTCTTTTTAATTTTGATGAATTTGCATTACCAGGAAAAGCCAACCGTGAATTTTGGTCTAAAAAAGAAGCTTGCCCCTACTCTTTAGCCGATGCTTTTATTGTTAACTCAGACGCAAAACGTATTATTGCCAACTTTTATCTTAAAATAAATAAACCCGAACGACCAACCAAAATGTTTCCAGACGAAGAAAGTGCTTTGGAATGGTTGAAAACGTTTTTATAACCTTACAAATTACACATTAAACAGCAACATTATGCTCTCTCAACGCATCGTTTAATGAAGTTTTTAAATCTGTAGAGGCTTTTCGCTTACCGATAATTAATGCACACGGCACTTGAAATTCACCTGCTGGAAATTTTTTGGTATAAGAACCCGGAATTACAACGCTTCTTTCTGGAACGTATCCTTTAATTTCAACCGGATCATCGCCTGTTACATCAATAATTTTTGTGGATTTTGTAAGCACCACATTGGCTCCCAACACTGCTTCTTTACCAACACGAACGCCTTCAACAACTATGCAACGTGAACCAATAAAAGCATTATCTTCAATGATTACAGGAGCTGCTTGCAAAGGTTCCAATACACCTCCAATTCCAACTCCACCCGATAAGTGAACGTTTTTACCAATTTGTGCACATGAACCAACTGTTGCCCACGTGTCAACCATTGTTCCAGAGTCTACATAAGCACCAATGTTAACATACGAAGGCATCATAATAACGCCTGGAGCAACGTACGCACCATAACGCGCAATTGCATGTGGCACAACGCGCACACCCAATTCGGCATAATTGCGTTTCAAAGCCATTTTATCATGAAATTCAAACGGACCAACTTCAATGGTTTCCATCTTACGAATAGGAAAATACATCACAACCGCTTTTTTCACCCACTCGTTTACTTGCCACTCTCCATTTTCCAATGGTTCGGCAACCCTTAAAACGCCTTTGTCGATGTCTTCAATTACTTGATTGATTGCTTGTATTGTTTCTGAATTGTTTAACAACTCACGATTTTCCCATGCCGCTTCTATGATAGATCTCATTTGAATTTGAATTAAATTTTGAGCAAAAATAAGAAAACCAACCCAAAATGCATGTTATTTTTCTTCTTTCGGAATAACAAATGCTTTAAATCTTAACTTTTCGGTTTTTTTCTTGGTATTTGTTTGAAGCAACACGGTTCTATCTTGCTGATAATACTTCGCATGCGTGTCAAACGTTAACTTTAACGAATAGGTTTCTTGGGGTAAAATAGGTTTGTTGGGCAGTTCTACTTTTGTGCACGAACATGCAACTTTATATTCCGACAACAACAAAGGTTGATTGCCTACATTGGTGATTTTATAATAATGTGTTAGTAATTCTCCTTCTTTAGCATCTGGAAAAACATGTAATGCTTTGTCCACCTTCATTACAGGCTGAGCTTGTATATGCAAGGCAACAAACAAAAGTATCAGCAAAAAAAATTGTTTCATACAGTAAATATAATAAAAAAAGCTACCCAATTGGATAGCTTTTCTATGAATTTTATCTATTGATTAGTTTGCTGGTGCTCCTGAAGTATTAACTGGAGTTGCGCTTTCTGGACGCGGACCAACTTCACCTTTAATTCTTAAGATTTTTGTAGGTTCATCAACAGCATTTGAAGTGATAGTTACACTTTTGTTGATTACACCTGGGCGTTTAGTGTCGTATTTAACTTTGATAACACCTGTTTTTCCTGGGTTAATTGGTTCTTTTGGCCATTCAGGAACTGTACATCCACAAGATCCTTTAGCGTTTGAAATAATCAAAGGTGCATTACCTGTGTTTTTGAATTCAAATGAGCAAGAACCATCTGCTCCGTATTTAATATTACCGTAATCGTGTGTGTCTTTTTTGAACTCGATTTTTGGACCAGCTGTTACTTCTTGAGCAACTGCTGTTTTTGCAGAAAATGCAGCTACTGCTGTCAATGCAATTGAGAATAATAACTTTTTCATGTTTTTTCGTTTTTAATTTAGTTTTACACTACCAAAGATAGTACCTATTTTGTTTTAGCTTCTTTTTTTAACAGCGATTTAACAGCTAATTTAATTTTCTGTTAACGCTTCAATTATCCAATTCTACGAATATCCGCACCGATATTATTCAATCGGTATTCAATATTTTGATACCCTCTATCTATTTGCTCAATGTTGTGAATGACACTTTTACCTTCGGCAGAAAGAGCGGCGATTAACAAAGAAACTCCTGCACGAATATCAGGTGAAGTCATCGAAATACCTTTTAAAGCATGCTTGCGTTCCAACCCAATCACTGTTGCTCTGTGTGGGTCACAAAGAATAATTTGAGCACCCATGTCAATTAATTTGTCAACGAAGAACAAACGTGATTCAAACATTTTTTGGTGAATCAACACGCTTCCTTTGGCTTGGGTTGCCACTACTAAAATAATGGAAAGCAAATCGGGGGTAAATCCAGGCCATGGAGCATCGGCAATTGTTAAAATTGAACCATCAATAAACGTATCAATTTCATAAATATCCTGAGCCGGAATAAAAATATCGTCGCCTCTACGCTCCAATTGAATTCCTAATTTTCTAAAAACATTAGGAATGATTCCTAAATTGTCCCAACTTACATCTTTAATAGTAATTTCAGACTTTGTCATGGCAGCCAATCCAATGAAACTACCAATTTCAATCATATCTGGTAAAATACGGTGATAGCAACCACCCAATTCTTTCACTCCCTCAATGTGCAACATATTGGAACCAATTCCTGAAATTTTTGCACCCATCAAGTTTAACATTTTACACAACTGTTGCAAATAAGGCTCACAAGCAGCATTGTAAATAGTCGTTTTTCCTTCAGCCATCACAGCCGCCATCACAACGTTTGCTGTACCAGTTACCGAAGCTTCGTCCAAGTGAATGTATGTTCCTTTTAATTTTTTAGCTTCTACCGAATAAAAATGCTCTCCTGCATCGTAGTTAAACTTTGCCCCAAGCATTGCAAACCCTTCAAAGTGGGTATCTAAACGACGACGACCAATTTTATCGCCTCCTGGTTTGGGGATAAATCCTTGACCAAAACGTGCCAACAATGGACCAACAATCATAATTGATCCACGCAAAGAACTTGCTCTGTTTTTAAAATCTTCCGACTTTAAATAGTCTAAATCAATATTTTTTGCTTGAAAAATAAACGTTCCAGTTTCTACTTTTTCCACTTTCACACCCATTGCTTGCAACAAATTGATTAATTTATTGACATCCACAATATCTGGAATATTAGAAATGGTAACTTTTTCAGCTGTTAGTAAAGGTGCACATAAAACTTGCAATGCTTCGTTTTTTGCTCCTTGTGGAATTAATTCTCCTTTAAGTGGTTTTCCTCCGTAGATTTCAAAAGAAGCCATAGGCTATTATTTTTTAAATTTCTTCTTGTTATTGTTCTTTTTCTTATTTTTCGAATGGTTTTTATTGGAATTCCCACCGATTTGACGCAACAACGAATTAGTGCTTACCAATTCTTCATCTGGATTATCCAATGTTAATTCACCTTTCGACAATTCTTTTAATTGATTAGCAATCACATGGTTTTCAACCGCATTGTTGTTGTAGGCCAAGTATTGGTACTTCATGAAATTAGACATTGTATTCTTCAAATATTCTTTTTCATCTGCATTCGCAATGTCTTTAGAAGATTCTAAAATACTCTGTGTATATTTCCCGTAATGACCATAACGAATTTTACTTTTTGGATAGGCCATTAATTGCGGTTTTTCTTGCAACGATTCTTGCGTTGGAATTTCATACGGCGAGTCAACATCTAATTTGAATTCAGACATCACAAACAAATGTGTCCACAATTTATGACGGTAATCGTCCACATCTCTCAATTGCGGGTTCAACTGTCCCATCACTTCAATGATTGCTTGTGCTGCACGATTACGTTCCTCGCGATTTTCAATTTCCATCGCGTGTTTAATCATATTTTGAACGTTTCTACCGTATTCCGGCAACAACATTTGTTCTCTCGTTGTATTGTATTCCATTGATTGCAGAAAATTATTTTAAACGATTTGCCAATGCATTGTCGTACATTTCTTTCGCCTCGTTGATAAATCCAAGGTGTTCACCATCCACTACCATTTTACCTTTGGTAACGTGACCCAACAATGTTGAAGGTACATCAATTGTAGCCAAATACTCGATGAATTCATCTTCTTTATCCTCGCTAACCGAAACAACAACTCTACTTTGTGCTTCACCAAACAAGAATGCATCCAAACGCACTTCGCCATCTGCTTCGATGTCAAATCCTAATCCACGTGGGAAAGACATTTCTGCCAAAGTGATGAACAAACCACCATCCGAAACATCGTGTGCTGCGTTGATAAGCTCACTTTGAATTAAATCTTTTACGACTTCTTGTACTGCAAACTCTTTTTCTAAATCAAAATGAGGCGCTGGAGAAGCTTTGATACCATGGTAAGAATACAAATATTCTGAAGAAGCGATATCGTTTACAGATTCACCTAACAAGAAAATTAAGTCGCCTTTTTTCTTAAAGTCAAGTGTCATCATTTTGTTTTTATCTTCCAAAACTCCTAACATACCAATAGTTGGCGTTGGGAAAACAGGCTCTTCTACTCCATTAATTACCGATTGGTTGTAGAACGAAACGTTACCACCTGTCACCGGTGTTTGGAATTTAGTACAAGCAGCTGCCATTCCTTTGATTGCACCAACAAATTGCCAGTAAGACTCTGGGTTGTATGGATTTCCAAAGTTCAAACAGTTGGTAATTGCACTTGGCACACCACCCGAACAAACTACGTTTCTTGCAGATTCTGAAACGGCAATCATCGTACCTACTTCAGGATCAGCTTTTACATAGCGTGAATTACAATCCACCACCATTGCAAGTGCTTTGTCGGTTCCTTTAATATTTACTACACCTGCATCCGAAGGACGATTGGTTGTCATATTTTTTGTTCCAACCATTGAATCGTATTGTTCATACACCCAACGTTTTGAACAAATGTTTGGATGTTGCAACAAGAAATCGGCAACTTCTTTTAAGTTTTCTGGCCTTTTACCGAATCAATGTTGAATTTTTTGTATTCTTGGTAATAAGCAGGTTCTTTATACTCACAGCTCGTATTGCGGCGCTCCACCACCCAACACCAATGATTCTGCAGGAACATCTCCTACCAATTCACCGTGCATGTAGTAACGAATTCTACCAGTATCTGTAACCACCCCAATTTCTTCGGCGTGCAAATCCCACTTATCAAAAATATCTTTTACTACTTGTTCTTTTCCTTTGTGCACAACCACCAACATACGCTCTTGTGATTCTGACAACAAGATTTCGTATGGCAACATGTTATCTTGGCGCGTAGGCACTTTATCCAAATGGATTTCCATACCAACACCACCTCCAGCACTCATTTCACATGTTGAACAAGTAATACCTGCTGCTCCCATGTCTTGCATCCCCACAATTGCATCGGTATTAGCCAATTCCATAGTTGCTTCCAACAACAATTTCTCCATGAATGGGTCACCAACTTGAACAGAAGGTAAATCTTGTGCCGATTCTTCTGTAATATCTTTAGAAGCAAATGCTGCCCCCGCAATTCCGTCTTTTCCTGTTGCAGAACCAACAATAAACACAGGGTTACCCGGTCCTTTTGCTTTTGCAGAAATGATTTTTAGAATCCAAAATACCTGCAGAGAATGCATTTACTAACGGATTGGTGTTATACGAATCATCAAAAAACACTTCACCTCCTACAGTTGGAATACCAAAAGCATTTCCATAATCGCCAATACCTTTTACAACACCTCTAACCAACCATTTTGTGCGGTCTCTGTCAATGTTTCCAAAACGCAATGAGTTTAATTGTGCAACTGGGCGCGCACCCATTGTAAAAATATCTCGGTTGATACCACCAACACCTGTTGCAGCACCTTGATAAGGTTCCAAAGCACTTGGGTGATTGTGTGATTCTATTTTAAATGCACAACCCAAACCACCACCGATATCTACTAATCCAGCATTTTCCTCACCGGCTTTTACCAACATGTGTGGACCATCTTTTGGTAGTTTTTTCAACCAAAGAATAGAGTTTTTATACGAACAGTGTTCAGACCACATAACAGAATAAATTGCTGTTTCTGTGAAATTAGGTGTTCTTCCTAAAATCTCTTTGATCATTTCAAATTCGTCTTGGCGCAATCCTAATTCTACCGCCTGCTCTACTGTTGCTATTTGTTGTGATGTTTTTTCCATAATTTTAAAACGAGTTACAAAGTTAACTATTTTTTTGAGTTTACAGTTGACCATTTTTTTATTTTTAAACAATGAATTGTGGGGTATTTGCCGATTTAAAACAATCATTCTCTTCTTGTTTTTATACCAATCAGTTATTTTCTCCATTCCTTTTTCGTATATTTGTGCTTCCCAACAATTTCAATTAAGCGATAATAAACAAAGAAGTACAGTACCATTTAGGATGCTGTGCTCAAACGTGTCATCAATTAATTGATTTATAATGGCTTTTTTAGAATCGCATCCCCACTCTGTGGTTGAATTGTTTAACGCAAATACGGCAACACGACTGCATTTGCCCTATGTGTCTGACGGAATTAGCGCCGGGTTCCCCTCTCCTGCATTGGATTTTATTGACCTCACCATTGATTTAAACAAGCACCTCATCAAACATCCTACAGCCACTTTTTATGGACGTGTTAAAGGGGTATCGCTCAAAAATGCGGGCATTGGTGATGGCGACTTGTTAATCATCGATCGGAGTTTGGAGCCTGCCAATGGAAAAATAGCGGTGTGCTACATCGATGGAGAATTTACCGCAAAACGCATTCGCCTTGCAAAAAATGAACTTTGGCTCGTTCCCGAAAACGAAAATTACCAACCCATTCGCATTACCGAAGACACAAATTTTCTGATTTGGGGAATTGTTACCCATGTTATAAAAGACCTTTGATATGTTTGCTCTGATTGACTGCAATAATTTTTACGCTTCGTGCGAACGTGTTTTTCGACCTGATTTGAACGGAAAACCCATTGTTGTTTTATCGAACAACGACGGCTGTGTTATTGCCCGAAGCAACGAAGCAAAAGCACTTGGTTTTCCGATGGGAGCCGCCGCATTTGAATACGAAAACATGTTTAAGCATCACCATGTGCACGTTTTTTCTACCAATTTTGCGTTGTATGGCGACATGTCAAACCGCGTGATGACCATTCTCTCCGATTACTCACCCGAAATGGAAATTTACAGCATCGATGAATGTTTTTTGAAATTGCACGGATTTGATACGTATTTCAACCTCAACGATTACGGGTTGAACATGCGAAAAAAAGTTGGTAAATGGACAGGAATCCCCATCAGTGTTGGCATTGCCCCCACCAAAGCACTTGCTAAAGCTGCCAACCGAATTGCGAAAAAATTTCCAGAGCGCACCAATGGCGTTTATGTTATAGACAGCGAGGAAAAACGCATCAAAGCGTTGAAATGGTTGAAAATTGAAGATGTTTGGGGCATTGGTCGACAGCACGCTAAACGCCTTATTGCACAACAGGTAACAAGCGCCTATGATTTTACGCAACTCCCCGATAGTTGGGTCAGAAAAACAATGGCTATTGTTGGTTTGCGCCTCAAACACGATTTGCAAGGCATTCCCACGTTCAACCTGGAAGAAGTGCAACCTAAAAAAAGCATTGCCACCACTCGCAGCTTTGAAACCAATTATACCGAATTCAACCAATTAAAAGAACGAATTACAACTTTTGCGGTTGCCTGTGCCGAGAAATTGCGACAACAACAATCGTGTTGCAACGCACTCTTAGTATTTATCCACACCAACGGACACCGCAAAGATTTACCACAATACAGCCGCAACATTGTGCTTCAACTTCCCTTCCCAACCAATTCCAGCATAGAATTAGCAACGTTTGCAACCCAAGCTTTACAACGCATTTTTAAACCTGGGTATCGCTACAAAAAAGCTGGTGTAATTGTGCAGGATTTAACACCCGAAACACTGTTACAAACCACGTTATTTGAACGTAGAAACGAGCGCCATATTCCACTCATGCAAGTCGTTGACAAAATCAACACCACTTATGGGCAACAAAAAATACGGTTGGCTTCGCAAGATCAAAAAAGAGTGTGGAAAATGAAACAACAACAGCTCTCACCGCGTTATACAACCAAGTTAACCGATATTATCACCATAAATGTATAGTTATGTGAAAAGCGCCTTAAATGCCAAAATTGAAACCTTGCACGAAAAACCGAGATTTAAAAAAGGACGAAGATTTGAATACTTTTTGTACTAGGACTGTTGTTAGCTGCTGTACAATTTACGGTTTGATTCGTACAATTTTATTCTTTTTAATTACAGCAATTTCACTATTATTTTTTTTCTTGAATTCAAGCATTTTCTCATAAGCTTTCTCAAGACCTTTGACGATTTTATTTCGTCTTTCAGATTTAGCTTCTTTTGTCATGATAAGATTTTAATTCATTATATTTTTTTTGATTATAAATCACAATATCTTCATCAAGATATTTTTCTGCAATTAAGTCATGATGCCCTTCAGAATTATCAAATATAAAAACTTGATTTACAATATTCAAATAAATATTAAAAAGATTATTAATACCATTCAAATATCTTCTTTCAATTACATCTTTAGGAATATTGTGTCCCCCTTCTTTCACTCTAATTTCTACTCTTTCTTTAGCTAAATCCACATTTTTAAGCCAAAAAAATAATAGAGTAATGTTATATCCGCAAGAACTAGCTTTCAGTATTTTTTGTTTATAAGTTTTAGTTGCAAGTGTTGTTTCAAAAGCGAAAATCTCATCATGTTTAAATAATTCATCAATTCTACTTAACATAATTCTTCCTGCTTCAAATGAAACACTTTCTGGTTGGAAAGGCGATAGTCCTTTAGCAATTTCATCAGCGTTTACAAATTCCTTACAGTCTAAAATTTCAGGTAAAATGGTAAAAGATGCTGTTGTTTTCCCAGCGCCATTACAACCTGCAATAATGTAAAGATTTTTTTCTTTCATAAATACAAATTTATGATTTTATTCTTGAAGCGGTAAATTTTATTTTGGTTACTAGGTTGGGTGTATTGCAGCCAACGAACTTATGAGTCGCATTCACAATACAAAAAAACGAATGCCCGTGATTATTGCTCCTGAAAATGAACAAGATTGGCTCCAAGGTATGCCGTTAGCTTTACAAAACAGCCGAATTATTGCAACAGCGATTTAAGTGCAAATGTTTAACTTTGTGCACGCATAACAATTTGGCGTTTAAACAAATTAAATGATATAGAAAGCTTTCTTCTACTTATGAATCCTTGCTATGTAACATTTAATTAAAAAACAAAATGACAAAAACAAATGTATTGATTGCAGGATTTATTAGCGCAATCATGGCCGCATGTGGCACAGCTAAAGTAGCAGAAACTAAAACAATGTATGTTAGCGCAACAACTCAACCTTGTTCAGCAGGCGTTATGGAAAAGGAATGCTTGCAAGTAAAATGGGACAAAAACCAAGCGTCTTGGGAAAATTTCTACAACGAAATTGAAGGTTTTACTTATGAGGCTGGTAACGAGTATGAATTATTGGTAAAAGAATCAAAAGTTGCCAATCCTCCAGCAGATGCTTCCAGTTTGAAATACACGTTGACAAAAATTGTGAGCAAAAACAAAGTTGCAACTGCAAAAAAACCATATACTTCATCGCATGTGTTTACAGCACAATTTGATGGCATTCAATTTCACAAATGCATGGGATTAACTTCACTTTGTCCAGAAGAATGTGGACACTCTGGAAACATGGCCGTTTTTACTGTAAAATCCTACCAAGAGTTTGTTGTTAACGGACAAGGAGGAACAGAAAAATTAGAAACATACCGTGTTTTGATTAGTGATTTCCACAAAAAGGATTTAAACCAGCCCTATGTTGCACCAATTAAAAGTTTAAAACCAGGCGATATCGTTACAATTGCTGTTGATTATGTGTATGACACAACTAAATCAACCGTTCAAACAGTAGAAAACATCCTCAGCATTACTAAAAAATAAGTGGATTTTTAAGACACAAAAAAAGCTGACTTTCAACAAGTCAGCTTTTTTAATGCGTTGCCATTTAGCTTAAAAACATCTTTTGATACTTTTGAAATCTACCAATTCAATAGCAGGTGCTAAATAGCCATCTTTTACAGGTTCGTTTTTCATCAAATCCGTGCTTAAGTATTTTTTATTGCTATCGCTGAAAATAGTAACAACTACAGCATCATCGCCCAATTCATTTTGAAGTTTAACAGCTCCAATGAAATTTGCCCCAGAAGAAATACCAACAGCCAATCCTAATTTTTTAGATAACTGTTGTGCTACAAGAATGGCATCTCCATCCGATGCTTGCACAATGCTATCCAATTTATCCAATTCAACAATAGAAGGAATAAACTCATCCGAAATACCTTGAATGCGGTGGTGGCCAACTTTTTTACCTGCTGTTAATACAGGCGACTCTGCTGGTTCCAACGGATGAACTTTAATTGCTGGATCTTGTTTTTTTAAGAAGCTACCCACTCCCATCACTGTTCCTCCAGTTCCAACACCTGCCACAAAAGCCGCTGGTTTTTTGCCGATGCTTTCTAATTGCATCCAAATTTCTTTGGCTGTTGTTGCCTCGTGTGCCTCACAGTTATATTTATTTTCAAACTGCTTCGGAAGAAAAATATTCTCATCCAAAACAGCCATTTTTTGTGACAATTCAATGCTTCCAACAAATCCCCCCTCTTCTTTAGAAATTTCAATGATTTCGGCACCTAAACTTGAAATAATATCCTTGCGTTCTTGGCTCATCCAATTGGGCATAATAATTTTTACATCGTGCCCCAATGATTTTCCAATTGCACTAAAAGCAATCCCCGTGTTTCCACTTGTTGCTTCAACTATAACATTGGATGGTTGAATAGCTCCTTGCTCATAGGCTTTTTGCATAACATAAAGCGCCATTCTATCTTTGATACTTCCTGTCAAGTTATAATGCTCGCATTTCGCATAAATCTTTCTTGCTTTCCCTTGATACAAATAAGAAATTTCTAACATTGGAGTATTTCCAACTAAATTCCATAATTGTTTAATTTTTTCTGCAATTTGTGGTGAAGTTTTCAACGATTCAGCAGTATCTGTTGTCATATATTTTTAAATTTTTATGGCGCAAAATTAGAGCAATTAAACTGAATTATAGAACTATTCTAATTTTAAATTTAGGACGTATTCTTGTAAAGCTATCCATCTTAAAAGCAGCTAAATCATTTTGTTTTATACATTTGCAAGCAATCCTATTTTTAGTATACAAAATGAAGAAAAAAGCGGTATTTAATTGGAGTGGCGGAAAAGATTCTGCATTAGCATTACAAACCATTTTAAACGACAATCAGTTAGAGGTAATTGCCTTGTTAACAACCATTAACGAAGACACGAAAACATCCTCCATTCACGCCATTCCAACTTCACTTTTAGAAAAACAAGCCGCTTGTATTGGAATTCCACTTTATATGGTACCACTAGCCAAGGATACAAAAACCTATGAGCAAGGCATGTTGGAAGCGGTTGAACATTTTAAGCAATTGGGAGTCACT
>JAWKMK010000033.1:0-19098 GCA_041392275.1 Crocinitomicaceae bacterium
GAACTTATTTCTGCAGAAGAAGAAGTAGAATTGGCAAGACGCATCAAGCAAGGAGACCAAAGAGCACTTGAAAAATTAACAAAAGCCAATCTTCGATTTGTAGTATCAGTTGCTAAACAGTATCAAAATCAAGGTTTGACATTGCCCGACCTAATAAACGAGGGAAACTTGGGACTAATTAAAGCCGCACAAAAATTTGACGAAACACGTGGATTTAAGTTTATCTCTTATGCCGTATGGTGGATTCGTCAATCCATTTTACAGGCATTAGCAGAACAAGCGAGAATTGTAAGATTACCTTTGAATCAAGTAGGTTCATTAAACAAAATCAACAAAGCATTTTCGCGTCTTGAGCAAGAATATGAGCGCCCACCATCTGCTGAAGAGTTGGCAGAAGCGTTGGAAGTGCCAGAAGACAAAATCAAAGAATCGTTGAATGTTTCTGGTCGCCACGTTTCAATGGATGCTCCATTATCAAGCTCAGAAGACGGAGGTACGTTGATGGATGTAATGGCCAACTCCGATTCTCCAAAAGCTGACCATCAGTTGATGACAGAGTCGTTGCAAAAAGAAATTGAACGCTCGTTGAGTACATTAACTGATAAAGAACGTGAGATTATTCGTTTGTTCTTCGGAATTGGAATGAATCACGGATTGACGTTGGAAGAAATTGGAGCAAAATTCAATTTGACACGTGAACGCGTAAGACAAATAAAAGAGAAGGCGATACGAAGACTGCGACATACGTCGAGAAATAAATTGCTCAAATCTTATTTAGGATAATAGTTAAAAAGCTACCTGCATTGCGTGGGTAGCTTTTTGGCTTTATAATAGTAGTATATTAATCATTTAAAAACACAATTGAAAAATGGAAGCTTCTTTGGGTTACGAAACCGAGTTGAAGTCACACGTTGAAAGAGAACGTGCTGCAGTTAAATTATCAAGTAAAATTGGTGAACTTCTTTACGACAAAGGAGTAGAGTTGGTATTGTTCAGAAATCACTTAACTGACGTAACTCTTTCTGAAATCTTAAACTTGCACGAATATGCA
This sequence comes from Crocinitomicaceae bacterium, assembly GCA_041392275.1. Lineage (GTDB taxonomy): Bacteria > Bacteroidota > Bacteroidia > Flavobacteriales_D > Crocinitomicaceae > Taishania. The sequence goes on from JAWKMK010000033.1 coordinate 1,052, forward strand.
AGAAATGTTGTCAACAAATCGATTGACGTGTTCACAACTTCTGAATTAGCAGAAGAATTATTGAAAATGGATTTGGCTCCAGCAAAATTGGACATTGGTAAATTGGCTAGCGAATGGTTGGAAGAGCAAGATAATTATGCTTCTAAATTGGCATTCTTAAAAGCTAAATTAGCTGGTTTTGAAACGAGCAATAACGACAGCATCGAACCAAGAGATGTTGTGTTGTATGGTTTTGGACGCATCGGTCGTTTGGCAGCTCGCGAGTTAATCAAACAAGCTGGTAAAGGTCAACAATTGCGTTTGCGTGCTATTGTAACAAGAGGTGATTCTGATCAAGACATCATCAAACGTGCTTCTTTGTTGAAAAATGACTCTGTACACGGAGCATACAAAGGTACGGTTAGCGTTGATTTAGAGAAAAAAGCAATCATCATCAACGGACAAATTGTGCGCATGATTAGTGCAAACAACCCAGAAGATGTGGATTATACAGCATACGGAATCAACAATGCGTTGGTAATTGATAACACTGGTGTATTCACCAACCGTGAAGCATTGGGTCGCCACTTACAAGCAAAAGGTGTTTCTAAAGTTATTTTGACTGCGCCAGGAAAAGAAATTCCAAACATTGTTTATGGTATCAATCAAGGAACTTTGGATGTAGAAAACGAAACAATTTATTCGGCAGCGTCTTGTACAACCAATGCTATTTCTCCAATCTTGAAAGTTATCAACGATCAATTTGGAATTGAAAGAGGGCACGTTGAAACAATTCACGCTTATACAAACGACCAAAATTTGTTGGATAACATGCATAAAAAACCAAGAAGAGGTCGTTCTGCTGCTGTAAACATGGTCATCACTTCTACAGGTGCTGGTAATGCAGTAACAAAAGTAATTCCTGAGTTGAAAGACAAATTGACAGCAAATGCGGTACGTGTACCAACTCCTAACGGTTCTTTGGCGATGTTGAACTTGGAATTGAAAAAAGGAACAACTGTTGAAGAAGTAAACGCATTGGTGCGTAAAGCATCGTTGGAAGGTGAATTAGTTAATCAAATTTTCTATTCATACGATCCTGAAATGGTATCAACAGATATTATTGGTAATACTTGTTGTTCGGTTTACGATTCAAATGCAACAATTGTATCTCCAGATGGAAAAAGCGTTGTTTTATACACTTGGTATGACAATGAGTTTGGTTACACAAAACAAGTTATTCGTTTAGCGAAATACGTAGCAAAAGTTAGAAGAAATATTTATTATTAATTTAACTGTTCAGCTTTAGTTGAACGTAAATACATACTAAAATGGTTGTTTTCAAGTTGAAGGCAACCATTTTTTGCGCATATCTTTTTATAAATTGATAAAAGAAGTTCCCCCAAATTATGGGTACAAAAAAAGTCACCCTTTGGAGGTGACTTTCAATTATTTTGAAAAATATTAAGCTAAAACGCCCAATACTTGCTGCATTTTTTGTCCGATGTGAGCAGGAGAATCAACTACGTGAATTCCACATTCTCTCATGATACGTTTTTTAGCTTCAGCTGTATCGTCAGCACCACCAACAATTGCACCTGCGTGTCCCATTGTTCTTCCTTTCGGAGCTGTTTCACCAGCGATAAAACCAACAACTGGTTTTTATTGCCACTTTCTTTAATCCATCGAGCAGCAATTGCTTCCAAGTTACCACCAATTTCACCAATCATAACGATACCTTCAGTTTCAGGGTCGTTCATCAATAATTCAACTGCTTCACGAGTTGTAGTTCCAATAATTGGGTCACCCCCGATACCGATAGCTGTTGTAATTCCCAATCCTGCTTTTGCAACTTGGTCAGCAGCTTCGTATGTTAATGTTCCAGATTTAGAAACAATACCTACTTTTCCTTTTTTGAAAACAAATCCTGGCATGATACCAACTTTAGCTTCACCAGCAGTGATAACACCTGGACAGTTAGGACCAATCAAGCGGCAATCAAAATCTTTGATGTATTCTTTTGCTTGCACCATGTCTTTAACTGGAATACCTTCTGTAATACAAACGATTACTTTGATACCAGCATTCGCTGCTTCCATAATTGCATCTGCAGCAAATGCAGGTGGAACAAAAATAATAGAAACATCAGCACCTGTTGTGTCAACTGCGTCTTTAACTGTGTTGAAAACTGGTTTGTCTAAGTGAAATGTACCACCTTTTCCTGGAGTTACACCACCTACAACGTTTGTCCCATATTCAATCATTTGACTTGCATGGAAAGTTCCTTCATTTCCTGTAAATCCTTGTACTATTACTTTTGAATTTTTGTTAACTAATACGCTCATATTTGTAGCTATTTTATATCTTGATTTTTAAAATTGTTCAAATTTACATTTTTGAAATGGTTTAGACAATTTTATGGGGGATTATTTTACAGAATAACGTCCATTTTGTTGAAAAATTAATGTTTCTTATTAATGTATTGAAATGCTTTAGAATGCTTTAAATATTGTAAAACAAATTTATAGCCTGTAAATGAGCGTTTAAAAAACTCAATGTGAAGTGCAAAATAAAGCAAAAGACTAAAAAGCCAAATTACTGTAATGTTGGCAAAAAAGGTGTCGATTTTAAACCCTAAAAATGATTTTTCTTTAATAAAGTAGGGAGAATCAAAAAAACGAACATTGTTGCTTTGTTGGTATATCGGGTTTTTTAATTGTTGAATTTTGTTTTCCTTGCGATTGATGTAAAGTGGCCTAAGTCGCTCGCGAGAAGTTACAAGCCATTCCAATTTTTCATTACTAAATTTTTCTCTATATTGATTGTATTTTTTCAATCCAAATTGATGCTTGAAAACATCCAACGAATCGTTTGCCAAATTGAAATTATTGGTGTATTGCAATTGTAAAATGGATAAAAAACGATATGTATTTTCTTTGTTGATTTGATTATCTGTAAAACAATCAACACATTTTAAATTGTCCCATTTATTTTCTTCTGTAAGAATTTCATTTTTGACAAGGTTGAAATTTGATTTCTTTTGAATAAGTTGATTCATTTCCGGAATCCAATAATCTTTTTTCCATTGTGCAAGTTGCATTTTTTGGGTAGTATTAAAGGTCATTTTGGAAAATGAATTGTCTGTTGCAAATTCAACAGCTAATGCTTCATATCCCCATCTTGAAATCATCAAGTTGCCAATCCACGGCACTTCTATTGGGTGACTAATAGAAGGGTTCATTCTATCAAAACGAATGATTAATCCACTAAAAATAATTTGTGGTATGACCAAAATTGGAATGATAATGTAAATTAATTTAGTGTCTTTCAAAGCCGACGATATATTGAGTCCCAGAATAGAAGACCAAGCTGCAATGGAGAAGAGCACCAACCAATATTCCCAAAATTGTTCTTTAATATCCAAAATTAAATAACCAACAATTAGATAAAGCAACGATTGAATTGCGGCTATCAGAAGCATTAATGCTGTTTTACTTAAAAGATAGCTTCCCCAACTTAGATTTAAAAATTTTTCGCGTTGCAAATTGCGACGGTCTTTATTAATTTCCTCTGCCGCAACGGTCATTCCAATAAATATGCTAACCAATATGCTGACAAATAAAAATATCGAAATGTTTTCATTGTAATAATAGATATACTCTTTGCCGTTATCTGTTTCGATGTAGTATTTTAACACAAACGACATGATGAAAGCCAAAATTGGAGCTTCCGTGAGCACAAAAAGCAAGTATCTGAAATTTAAAGATTTGGTGTGTATATCACGCTTAAAAAATAGTGCAAATTGATCTAGTTTACTAGGTTTTTTAAGAGGTGAAGGCAGCTTTTTTTTAGAATAAGATGTGTTTTCATCTATTTTATCAGCTTCTTTTTCTTGTTTAAATCGTTCAAACCATTTGCGGGGTGTGTTTTTTCTTTCTTTTAAAGCCACTCCCATTTCGTTAACGGTCTGTGATTCAATTATTTCAAAAATTTGTTCTGGATTTACATTACCACATTCCATGCAACCTTCTTCTTCTGCATTGGCGTAGTTTAATGCTTTTTTGAAATAAGACAACGCTTTAATTGGCTTTCCATCAAAAATTTGGCTCCACCTTCATCAAAATTACTAATCGATTGAATAGTTTAAATACATCGGTTGGGATTGGTATGCTGCAACCAAAGTTCCTTTTAGTGAAAGTGCTTTTAATAAATTGGCAATTTGTAGCGACCCCATGGAAGACAAACTGAAATTGGGCTCGTCAATATTGTCTAAAACAGCAGGTTTTCGAATCAATTCAAGGGCAAGCCCTTTCTTTGTCCACCAATTATTTTTTTAACTTGGACTTCCCACTTTAAGGTTGCGTATTGAAGTTAATCCCAATTCATCTAAAACTTCAATAACTTTTCTCATTACGGTTTGCTTCAAAAATCAGAGTCTTTCAAACTTAGTTTCACTTTTTTATTCAAAAATGCGGTTTGAAATACATAAGTTTATCCATCAATATTTAGTCTTCTTTGGTGTGCGTGTCATTAATTACTTCAACTACTTTGGGTTTTTCTTGTGTTCTTTTTCATTAATTGTTTTGCCGCAACGGACAACGTCACATTCTTGATTATTGAGTGTGATTTTGCGTTCCCAACCACCGAATTTCGTTCGTTGTCGATCGATCAAGATCTGATGGAAATTGTTCTTATTTCAGAATTCTTTTTATCGATTGGAAGCGATCAATTGTAATGGGTGGAGTGGTTCAACTGTGTGTGATTCTTCATTATCGGTGATTTATAGTGTTGGTGATTCTCATACTGGATATTGTTAACCGTTTAATCGATTGTAGCATTATGATTTTGGGTCAAGATTTGTTTTTGAATTTTGGATCTTAATATGCCATCAATGCACTTAATACAGGCCTCATTATTTTTTGCGTCTAAAACACTGAAAGTATGTCGTTGTCGTTATCAGTTTTCACTTCTGTAATAATACAAACATCATCAGGAAGATCGTTGTGTTTATTTGATTTGCAGTAAAGAATAGATAAGTTTATATTCTTTTTCGTCAATTTTAAAAACTTCGGAAATGGTAATAAGAAATTCTTCTTCTAATTTTGTTGGGATTCCGTTTTGTAAAACCAACTCCATCATACGAACAAGTACAATGAAGCGCTGGTTGTTTGTTAACTCCTTATTGATGTCGCTACAAATACGTAATACTTTAACCGAGTTTACCGATGTTTCTTGTTTATTTCACCTTCTTGTTTTTTCTTTTTTAATCGGAGTTCATCAAAATGTTTGTCAAACAACTCTAGGTATTGATCAATTTTGTTCGTTGAAAGTTCAACTTTTAAAAAGGAACGAATAATTTGGTGAGCAGAAATAGTCAGTTCTTCTGAGTTTTCGTTGTTAGCATCTACTCGCGCAATTATTGCAAATAGTTGCATTAAGGCTTTAAGAATTCGTTCGCTCATTGAATTGCTAAATTATTGTTTAAACCCAATAAGCATTACCGAGCAACCAGAAATTTTTCGTTCTGAGTCTAAAGAAGTTTCAATTTTTAAATTAATAGTTTTAGGTATTTTAAAATCCCAATACCGTGCATTTTTGTAGTCTTGATTGCTAAATAAAACATTGCCATTTGGATCGCGCAATTTAAAAGAACATAATCGTCTTCACTACCAGCACTAACAGCAATTCGGTAGGTGGTGCCTCCGTAAAAGTTACTTCAAATTCAGCTTGACGATCTAAAAAAGCGGTATAAACTTGTCCGTCAGAAACAAATTCAGCCTTGCCTTTTTCATTTAAAAAAGCTTTTCACATTCTTTTATAAGTTCATCGCAACTTTGGCCAAAGATAAGCCAGACATCGAGCAGAGAATATAAAGAAAAATATGGTTGATTTCATACGCTTAATTGATTATATGGGTTCGTAGTTTTGTAATTTTTTTCAGTGGCAATTTCATTCAAATGTTGCTGATTGAACATCAAATGAAATGTCATGATTTAATGTAGTGATGTGTTTTTTTGCATCCGTTGTGGGCTCCATATTTGTAATTCATCAATATTTGATCAAAAGATGTTTTTAAATCTCTAAATGATTGGATGAGTTGATCACTTTCATTGTTTTTATTGTTTTCTTCCAAAACAGCAATTAACGTTTGCAAGGTTTGTTTTTGTTCACCAACACGGTCAATCAATTCTTTATCATTTTTATTGTTTTTCATCAGCGATGTAGCAAAATGCATGGATTCAACCCAACCACTAGCTAGTATCAACGATAGAGCCAGTTTTGCGATTATCATTATTCTTTAAAAATAAATCCACGATGCATCATCGAATCGGTATTGTCGGTGTGTTTTTGATAACGTTCAAAAAATGATTTGTCAAAAGCAGATTCTAAACCTAATGACTTGGTGATTTTCTCAACTGTTACAATGTAATCCATGATTTGTTTTTTCTCCATATAGATGGATGAATAACCTAAATCAGCACCATAAATTCCTAAGTTTAAAGCACGTTTGTGTTATTCGGTTTGATACGAATCAACTTTGGAAACATTGTTGTTTAAAGTCGAAGCTTTAAAGGTTGTCTATTTTACGTAACAAAAATAGGTGATGGAGACGCAGAAATTCTTCCGTTAAACGATGACTGAGGTTTTTATCAACATTCTCTTGGTCAACGTTATCTTAATTCTTTATCTGTATTAGCAGTGTTGGATGTGGCAACTGTTAACGCCAATCCACATACTATGCGTGAATTTGTAAAGTTGTTTTCATGTTGAATTTTTTCAATTCTATGGCCTAATATACAAGGTATTTTTTTCCACACAATAATTTTTATGAACAATGGCCTTGTTTCTGTTGCGGAAACCGTAAATTTTAACAATCGTTACCAGTTTATGCAAAGAACAATTGTCATTTATATAATCGTGAAATTTGTTCTGCTTTGTTGGAACAAGCAAAAAGAAATTACGCTATTTTTCTACCTTGCGTCTTTGGCGTTTCATTATCCTTGTTTATCCGTGCTATTTTATCGGTTTTCAAGCGGTTTATTTACCTGTATTGATAGTTGAAGCCTTTATTTTTATTTATTTGATAAACAAATGGTTGGATGCAAAAATAATTAAAGAAAAAGAAGAGTTATACATTCAGCTTAATCAACAAGAAATTAAATTATTGGGAGGCAATTGGTCGAGTTTTGAAAACGGTGAAGAATTTCAAATCTGCTCAACATCCCTTTAGCAACGACATGGATTTATTTGGTAAAAAAGTGTTTATCAATACGTCAATCGTACGGTTTTGCTGCGGCGCAAAAATGTTGGCGCAAGCGCTTAGGTGAGGGAGCAAAAAATAAAGTATTGAATAACAAATGATTGCCGAATTTGTCGCAAAATATCGCATGGTGCCAACGATTTATTGTTGAATCTAAAGTGTATTTAAAAAATGAAGAACGCCAACAATCATTGGATGCTTTGCACGAACTTACGGTTGGTCAAGCGCGTTTGTTGTTTTTAAGATGGATATTGCCCGTTGTTTCCATCACTTCGTTGGTTATATACAATTTGGATGTATTATCGTTTGAACAGTTATTGTTAGTAATTGTAGGTGTTTTAGGTGTTATCGGCATCAACTTAAAGCACACCTAACGACTGATGCATACGTTGAGCAATCGTTCTGAAAAAATTAATGCGTTGATTAATCAGTTGGAACAGTTAAAAACGCATTCAATTTACCTGTAAGAAGGAAATGAGTTGAAAGCACAATTGTTTGCTAAAACAGGAGTTTATGAAGGTTTAAAAGCTTTAGAACGCATTAAAAACACTCGAATACCGCATGAATACGGTTGTAGGTGTTGTGTTGAACTTTTTATTTGCTTAGGATTTTCATTTATTGGCACAAAACCCAAAAATGGACGCAACAGTTCAACCAATCATGGCCTGCAATAGAAACGGATTTGGCGCAAGTTGAAGTGTGGATTTCAGGCATTTATCAATTCAATAGCCAACTAACGTGTTTTGCAACAACAAGCACCAACAACGACTTTAAGATTTCGGCACTCAGACACCCGTTCATTCCATTTGAAAAGCAAGTTGCCAACGATTTTGATTTATCCAACGATGAGTCGTTTTTTATCATCACTGGACCTAACATGGCAGGTAAAGAAATACCTATTTACGCAGCGTTGGATGGGCTTCTATAATATCGGCCAATGCAGGTTTTCCAATTTTAGCTAATTCGTGTATATTGCCCGAAATGCAATTGTATTCTAGCATGCGCACCAGCGATGATTTGACCGTTGAAAGCTCGTATTTTCATGCCGAATTAACCCGTTTGCGTTTTATCATGGACGCCATTGAACAAAAAGGAAATGTGTTTGTGATTTTGGACGAGATTTTAAAAGGTACCAACAGCAAGGACAAGGAAATGGGTTCGGCCGAATTTTTTGAAAAACTGAATCGGTAGGAGCCAAAGGTATCATTGCCACCCTGATTTATCGCTCTTCAATTTAGCAAAAACAACTCTAGCGTTTAGAAACGTTTATTTGATTCAACCATTACCAACGATGATTTGTACTACGACTACAAAATGCGTAATGGCGTATGCCAAAACACCTGAATTGCATCGTTTTATTGAAAAAATGCAATTGATTGATGGGTAATTTGTTGGTGCAAATCGTTTAATGTTGTTTTTAATGAATTTATAAAATACTTTGCGACCATTGCGGTTGAAGAGCCTTGCGGAGTTACGCCAAGAATCCGCAGGGATCGCGAAGCTTATTGCGCACTGACTGCGTAAACCATAGCGGCCATTGCGGTTATTTTTTACCATGAAGAACGCAGAAGAAAAAACATTGTGGTCACAATGAAGTTTTAGTAACCTTATTGGTTGAAAAAAAAGTACCCTACCTTTTAGTTCTTATTCATTTTATGAAAAATTCGGTCATAAACAACAGAAGTCCGTTGAAAACATTCAAGGCAGGGCAACTCGCCTTTTTTATTTCGTTGGTTTGAATGTTTCACTGACACCTTTACTAATCAATTATAAAGGAGTATTTTTACCATTTTCAACATAAAACCATAATTTTCCACCTCAAAAACACAGACAACTACACTACTTATACGATTTATCCAGAAAAAAAAATTTTTTTAATAAAAAAATAAATGTATATTCGTTCAAACACTTTTACACTGGAAATAATGAATTTTAAAACTAACACCATGGAAAGTATTGATAAATATTGCGTTATAGGCACTCCAAAAACACCCGAGATTGATTTTAACAGGGAATCTGGAGTTATGCTTTTTAAAGGGCGATCAATACCAGAAAATTCACTAGATTTTTTTCAACCTATTTACGACTGGATTGATAAATATGGCGATCATCCCCAACCAAATACGGTAGTGCAAATTAAGCTGGAGTATTTTAACACCTCTTCTTCAAAATGCATTTTAGACATGTTGAGAAAGTTTGAAACAATCAATAATGGTAAATCAAAAGTGAGGGTTGAGTGGTATTTTGAAACGGATGATGAAGATATGGAAGAAGCAGGTGAGGACTATCAAGCAATTGTTGAACTCCCTTTCAAAATGATAGAAGTAGAGGAAATATAATGGCATTTAAAGTTGGAATTACAGGTGGGATTGGAAGTGGTAAATCAATGATTTGTCAGCTGTTAGAGGAGAAAGGTTTTCCCATTTTTTATTCGGATGATGAATCAAAAAAATTAGTGCAAACACACCCCGAAATTAAAAAAGAACTCATAGCGTTACTTGGTCAGAACGTGTATGTTAACAACCAACTTAATAAAACTTTTTTGGCGGCTCAATTGTTTAACGACGATCACATTCGTGAAAAAGTCAATCAAATCATCCATCCAGTGGTGCGCAAAACCTTTGCCGCTTGGGCAGAAAATCAAACAAGTCCCATAGTTTTTAACGAAGCGGCTATATTGATAGAAACAGGCACTTATAAAACCTTGGATTTTACGGTGTTGGTGGTGGCGCCAAAAGAAGTGAAGATTCAGCGTGTTATGGAGCGCGATGGTGTGTCTGAAGCAGAGGTGGAGGCACGCATGAACAAACAATGGTCGGATGAACAAAAAATACCTTTAGCCGATTTTATCATTCACAACGATGGAAGTGCATTAAATCATCAGCTTGAAAATTTATTGGAGAAAATAAATTCATTAGCTTTGCAAACAAAATAATAGAACATGAAACAAGTTACATACGAAAGTATAGAAAAAGCTATCAACATTATTGATAATTTACCAGACGACCAATTAGAAACAATTGCATCGGATTTTTCAAAAGCGCAACCAACGTTAATCAGCTATGCATTGTCGGCTTCTGAAGAATTTAATAATGAACGTTTGCAAGGCTTGTTAATCTATTATTTTTGTTTGATTATTGAGGCTTTTCGTCAAGAAGGAATTGAATTAAACGAAGTGAAGGAAGAAGAGGTGGATGAGTTTGAAGAGCCTTTTTTCCAAGCGTTAGATACTTATTTCCAAACAGAAAACATTGAAACGTTAGAAGAATTTGTTGGACAATCGGTGTTGGTGCAGTTTATGACCATTGAGATTTCTACACCCGACGAAGACGGCACGGCATTGGACGATGAAACAGCCACTCAATTGTTTATTGTAACTTTAGCGGTTATTTACTTGTTAACCAATTCAATAAAAGGATAAAATTCATGAAATCACCTCAAGAAATTGTTCAGTTAATGATGAACAACGATGCTTTCAGTCAATGGATGGGAGTGGAGGTGGAAGAAATTTCGTTGGGTTCTTGCCAATTAAAAATGACTTTAAACGCCACTATGCTCAATGGATTTTACATTGCACATGGTGGTATTAGTTATTCGTTGTCCGATTCTGCGTTGGCGTTTGCAGCCAATTCTTATGGTTACAAATGTGTGAGTGTTGAAACATCTATTTCGCATACACGTCCGGCTAAAGAAGGAAGTGTTTTACGCGCCAAAGCTATTGAGAAACACCGTGGAAAAACAATTGCTATATACGAGGTGGTGGTGACCGATGAAAATGAAAAAACAGTAGCCTTATTTAAAGGTACTGTACATATTTCTCAAGAAATTTGGTAATTTATTTATCGTTTTTACCTTTAAAAGATCGGATTGATTTTGCCATCAATTCAATGATTTCTTTAGATGCTCCTTCGTCGCTACTTCTAAGTTCATAATGAATGCCGTTCACAACTTTTTCAGCATACACATGATAAGCTTCGTGGTTGATACCCACACGTTTAGAAGCATTTTGATTACCTCTAACTTTCAGTTTTACTTTGTAAATAATTAATTCTGGTTCTTCTAAAACGTATTCTACATCATAAAAGCTGGTGTTTTTTAATTTTTCTTTATGCGCTTTCACCAAATTGGTGTTATCGCCATAATCTTCGATGTACAAATGAAAATTTTGCCCTATGTTGATTTGCCAATAAAAATCGCTTTGAATGTGTTCTACATCAGGTTGAGTAGATGCACCAATGTTTGCCGTTTCATCGGGCAACATAATCGTTGCATTAATATCAAATGGAGTTAAATTAAAACCTTGAAATTCATAGTAATCTTCCAACTCACTTACACTAACGTCATTACTTTTTTCATTTTTACAAGCAAAAACTAAAAGTACCATCAAAAAAATGACAGCTAGCTTTTGTAAATGTGTGTTAGGTCTCTCAGTAAAATAGGTAAAAAAATTCATTTTCAAGTTTTATAGTCCAAGCAAATTTACAAAAAATGATGAATTAACCTAATTTTTAAGACTATTTTTTAGTTTTAACCCAATTATTTAATGCATGTGTATACAAAAGCGGGTGGAAAATTAAACGGTGTAAATGAAATATTAACGCGTTTATAAAATTTCTTCAACAATGATTTTGCTTGTAAACTGTATTGGAATTGGATGTATTTTCCATGTGGATGTAGGGCTGATTTGGAGGCAGAAATAATGCCCGTTCTCAATTCGGGAGTAAAAACCGCTAAAGGCAACGATGAAACAACTACATCAGCTTTGTCTAAATTGTATTGTTGAAGATAATGTTCAATTTTTTCGGCAGAATCGTGAATTATATGCACGCGACTATCTTTAATTTTTCCAGCTAAACCGTGGTAAAAAGCGTCGTTTATTTCAAATACCAACAATTGAGCGTCGGGCGCCATTTTAGAAATAATTTCTTCTGTAAAAACTCCTGTTCCAGGCCCTAATTCAATAATGACCTTATTGTTTTTAAAATCAATATTCTGCAACATTTTTTTTGCTAAAAAGCGAGAACTAGGAGCAATTGCCCCCACTGTTTTCTTTTGATTCCAGAACTGTTTTCTAAATTCTTTTTGGTTTGTAGCCATTGATTAGTTTTTTAAATAGTATGAATTGTTGTGAATAACACCAACTGTTTTTCCAGTTAATTCTTTGCCAATTAAGTCGGAATTAAAGGTGTTGGAGCAAACCATTTCTTTGGTAAATATCCACTTTTGTTGCGGAGCAAACAACGTTAAATCTGCTTTGTTGCCAATTTCAATGGAAGCCATTGGAAGGGATAAAATAGAGCGTGGATTATTGCTCAAAGCGTTTACAACTGCCGATAGTTCAAATTCTCCACAATTCCCCAAGGCTCCAAAGGTTGTTTGCAATTGGATGCTACCAAAATGGGCATGATCAAATTCTACATCTTTTTCTTCTTTATCGTGTGGGCGGTGATCGGATACAATTGCATCAATGGTTCCGTCCAAAACACCTTGCCATAAAGCTTTTCTATCCGATTCACGGCGCAATACCGGCATGAATTTAAAATTAGCATCAAATCCAAGCACTGCTTCTTCGTTGTATTGCAAATTAGCAACATGCACATCGGCCGTAATTGCTAATCCACGTTTTTTTGCTTGACGAACTAATTCCACTCCTTCGGCACTTGAAATTCCGGTTAAGTGAATAGTACTCTCGGTATATTCCAACAAACGAATGTTACGCTCAATTTGGATTATTTCTGCAATAGATGGATCGGCTTTTAAACCTGTTTTGGTGTTGGCGATTCCTTCGTTTACCAAACCGTTGCCAGCAATTGAAAAATCTCTTGAAAAAGCAATTACTTTACCACCAAAATTTTTGGAATACAACAAAGCACGGTACATAATACCAGAAGATACAGGGTGATTATCATCCGAATACAAACGCACTCCCGATTGATACATGTCATACATTTCAGCCAAGCTTTCTCCTTTCATTCCCATGGTGATGGTTCCAATTGGATGAATGTCGGCCAAATGATGTTCTGCCTTGCGTAATACATATTCAACTTGAGTTTTTCCGTCAATTACTGGCGAAGTGCTCGGCAAAACTGCCACGTGTGTGTAGCCTCCAAAAACAGCTGCGTCCAATCCACTTTGTACTGTTTCTTTGTATTCTGCTCCTGGATCACAAAAATCGGCTTTTAAATCAACCCAACCTTGCGAGATTGTAAATTGTCGTGTGCGATAACAGTTGCATCATTGTCAGCTATTGATTCAGAAATAGCGGTAATGGTGCCATTCTCAATTAAAATGTCTTTTGTAGTGTTGTTGTGACTTGAAGTTGCGTCGACTATTTTGCGTTTTTTACCAGTAATTTCATCAATTCTCAATTTTATTTTTCCACAATTTCAGTATTAAGAGTTCTGCCACTAGAAATAGTAAGGCAAAAGAAATAAAAAACTTCCAATATGGATACGGTTTTTCTATGTTTAAATTAACAGAATGTACCTCCCTTATCAACATTCATGTAGGAAACGTTCTCAATTCCTGCTTTTTTTAGGGCGTTTGCAATATCATCTTTTCCCTAGTTGCAATTTGCGATTCGGCTCTGTTATAATTTAGTGCAATTTGACCGATGGTGTTGCTGTTGTTTTCCAATGAATAAACTCCCGATGTTAAATTAGAAACAGCTTCGTTGCCGCTCAAATCAATGTAGGTTACAGCTCCTTTGCGTATAGTCATCGGAATGAACTCCAACGACTTTCCTTTTATAACAACTGGTTTTTCGGTGTCTATTTTTTGGTAAATTGGATAATTGTTGGTAAGTCCAATGGTAAGTGAAAGTGGGGGATTGTGGAGCGATAATTCACCATTCTCAATACAATAGTTGTGTACAAAATATCGGAAACAAACGACCCATATTCGGGTTGCAGTACACTGGTAAACAAAAATGCTTGTTGGTTTTTTAATGTGCGGTACAAGAGTGATTTTCCATTTTGCAAATGCACGATACCAATGGCGTTGGCACTAGAATTTTCATTCACTAAGTAGAATTTTGTTACCTTGAGCAAGCTCAATTGGTCTTTTTCTTTGTCAAAAACACCTTTGAAAAAAACATCTTTATAATTCACCTTGTTGATGCGAGTAGTTTGCGCAATTTCTTTTATCACCATTGGTAAACCAAGTTGAGAAAGGAATGGATTAACACTGTTTGTTTTAACATTTTTCCAAGAAATACGGCAACTGCACCATAGCCATTGTTTGCATATTCTGAAAGCATGGAGTTAAACCCTGTCGGAAGGTCATTTACTCCGTTAAGCACCACCAAATTAACACCTTGCAACATGCTTTGAATCAATTCATTTTGACTCACTTCATTTACCGCATAAAAATTATCCAAACGATAAATATTGGCAAGGTTGGAATTTGCATCTTCACCGTTGATCACTAAAATAGCCGATTTTTCAACCACATTGTAGGTAAAATAAAAATCATCGTCGGCATAAAATTGTTTGTCGGCAACTTTTAAAACACCTGTTTGAACACTCATTTTTCTTCGGCGAAAATGAAATGGATGAAATCGTAGAATTTTGGTGCGCAATGTCAATAAACAAATCTCGTTTTATATCGCCCGTTTCAAATTGTAATTGCACATTTTGCAAATCGTTTTTTCCGTGATTGGTCACCTTGAAAAACAATTCGTTGTTAGCCCCCACTTTGTGTAAGGGCGAAGCAAACCATACCGAATCGATGCTCAAATTTTCGGAATTTTGACTAATAAATTGAATGGGAATGTAGTTGTTAACCGTATCGGGTTTTAATAACTTATATTGGGTAGTATTTTTTTGGAAATCAGATAAATAAACAAATTGAACTTGAGCAAAACGACTGCTTTGCGTGTGGTTGGAAATGTTGTCTTTTTGCCATTTTACCACTTCGTCGTAGCTTCTAACCAAGGGCGAAGGTTTAACCTTATCTATTCGGTCCAATGCTTCAATTTTAGTGGTAATGTGCGATTCTACACCATCTAAATTATTGGTAGAAAGTAAAATCTTGGTATTTAAAGGTGCTTTGCTAATGAGTTGTTTGGCACTTTCTTTGGCTTCAGAAATTAATTCACCTTCCACACCTTTCATGGTCATAGAAAACGAATTGTCAATGTGTATGCACAGTAACGAAGCATTGCCTACCTGTGCTGATGTGTTTTTAGGAAAATAGGGTTGAGCAAATGCTAAAATAATAAGTGCAAGCGCCAATAAACGGCAAATAAGAATGAGTAAGTTTTTTAGTTTTTGTGTGCTTTTATTTTGTTTTTCAATGTGTTGAACAAATTGTAAGCTCGAAAAATAAAGTGTTTTATATTTTCGAAAACTAAATAAATGAATAATAATTGGCACAATTAATAGTGCTAATGCCCATAGGAAACCTGGATGAACAAACTTCATGATTCAAAGTTAAAGATATTCGGCAATAAATTACTTTTCAATTGGATTTTTTTCGCCTGCTAGAATAGAAATTTGTAAAAGATTCTCTTTTGGTGGAATGGGGCAGTTGTAACGATGCGAATAGGCACAATATGGATTGTAGGCCAAGTTAAAATCTAAAATTACAGTTGATTTTTTAGGCATTTTTAAATCCAAATAACGTCCTGCGCCATAGGTTTCTTTTCCGTTGGTTAAATCTTTAAAGGGCAACAACAAGTAATCTTTATAGGCTTCTTGTTGCGACAATTTTACGTCTTGATATACGTATAATTTTACTTTTTGTTGGTGCAATTCAAAAACTACATATCCCCGCGATTGGTACAATTTTGTTCTGCCTGAAGAAGTCGGAATTTCAAATTTTTTAACTTTTTTCACTTTAAATTTAGCTTTAACTCGATAGTCTTTATTGATTGAATACCAGTCAAATGATTGGATGTTGTTTTTTTCTTCACTGTTCAATACATCGCTTTGTTCACTCAACAATTCAAGTGAAAAAGAATCGCGTAAATGTTGGATAGAATCTTGGTATTGCCCAAAATTCCATTGCAACAACAAAACAAAAAATAAGAGTAAACAAAAACGCATTTATTGACTATTCGTTGATATCGTAAATAGTTAAACCGCTGCGCAATTTAGGTTCCACCCACGTAGATTTTGGCGGCATGATTAATTGATTGTCTGCCACTTTTTTCACTTGATCAATAGTGACAGGATGTAAGAAAATAGCCATTTCGTATTTTTCTTTTTTCAACCAATGTTCAATTTTATCTACAGGTGTTGTTCCGCCAATAAATTCAATATTTCTATCGGTTTTTAAATCGCCAATTTTCAATATGGGTTGCAATAAATAGCGCGTTAAAATTTCGGCATCCAACGAGTTGACAGGATGGTTTTTATCAATAATTGCTGGCTTGCAGGTAAATTTATACCAACTTCCTTTGATAGCAACAATCATTTCATGTTCTTGGGTCGGTTTTTGCAAAGCTTGGCATTTTTCAATGTCAAAAGATGCTGCTGCTTGTTCCAACAATGCTTGTTCGGTTAAGCCATTTAAACTTTTTATAAAACGGTTGAATTCAAGAATTTGCATCAAGTCTTCATCAATCATAAAAGCAAGAAAACTACTTTCGTTTTGACAAACGGGTCTGTTTTCTCTTCTGCGTCTATCTTCCAAACCAACAGACGAAGCCGAGCGGTGATGACCATCGGCAATGTACAATGCATCAACAGCTTCAAACAAATGTTGCATTTCTACAGTTTCTTCTTCCGATAACACCCACATTTCGTGTTTGATACGGTCGGTGGTTGTGAATTCATATTCTGGACGTTGTGCAATAATTTCGCTTATTTTATTGTCTATCAAATTATTGTGTTTATAAGAAAGCAGCACGGGTTCTGCATTCAAGCCTACAATATCCAAGTAATCAATAAACATTTCTTCGCGATTGGTTAACGTTGCTTCGTGCTTTTTTATGGCATCGTCGCGGTATTCTTGATTACTTGCTCCAGCAACAACACCTTTGAATGCGTGACCGTTTTTGGTTTGCTGATAGATATAAATGCGGGGAGAGGCATCTTGGAATAAAATACCTTCGTTAATGAATTTTTTATATTCTTTTTTTACCAACTCAAAACGTTCGGGCGTATTGGGTTGCGTAGTTCTTTCTCCTCCAAACTCTGGATTAATGATGTGTAGAAAAGTGTAGGGATTATCTTCCAATTTTGATTCCAATACGTTTTTTTTGTACGAATAAATTGGTCGAGTAGCAACAAGATGAACTTTGTCGCGAACAGATCGAATAGCTTTGAATGGTATAATTTTAGCCATTGTTAAATCGTAATTTGATACACTAATTTTGTGGATTCAAATCTAATCTTTTTCTTGTATTTAGCAATGAAAATCTAGTATAATTACGAAAAAGTTACACCTTGTTAGAAAACAAACTTTTAATGGAATGTTTTTACTTCAGTTAATGGTGTTTTTCGTTAAATTCTATGCGGTAAAGGGCTAATTCTTCCAAAATTGGTTCATAAATTTCCTTTTTGATAGGTAAAAGCACTCCTTTTTCGGTAATTTGATTATTGAGAATTAATTTAGCTCCCATTCCAACAGGCAATCCAACGGTATTAGACATAGAAGTGTACACTTGATCTTCGCCAATGTTAACCATACTCGAAGTGATTTTATGGGTTTGATTGTTAAGTATGTATTCAAATTCATGAATCATTACCAACATATCTTTATCACCAGGATTGAGGGTCCATTTGCGTTCCAAAATTTCTTGCAACAATTTAGCAGGTGTTGGCGAAGGGATTTTCAATGTTTTTTCACCATCAAACAAGCC
>JAWKMK010000034.1:0-15505 GCA_041392275.1 Crocinitomicaceae bacterium
TTTAAAACATAAAAAATGGCCGGAATTTCTTCCGACCATTCGTGAGCGTTAATGCGCCTTTTTGAAGTTATTAACAATTTAGTGTCGTATAAAAAATAAACGTTCATTAGTTGTTGATAAGCATTTTTCATTATTTTTGAAAAAACAAGCTAAATAATGAATTTCGAAACTATTCAAAACCGCAATACAGCAATTATCAAAACGTTGGTTGAAAAACTCGACGCATCCAATGCAGGAACACTAAAATCTGAATTGATTGTATTGAATAAAAATGGTGTCAACTCTATTGTGATGGATTTTTCTTCAACAAAATATTGCGATTCATCGGGACTTAGCGCTGTTTTAACGGCCAATCGTTTGTGCAAAGAAACAAGTGGAAAATTTATTCTTTGTGGCTTGAATTCAACCGTTGGTAAATTGATTGAAATTGCACAGTTAGACAAAGTTTTGACCATTACCAACAACCTCGAAGAAGCTAAGCAATTGCTATAAGTGAGTTTTGAAGTAACCATCTTAGGAAGTGGTGGGGCGTTGCCTACATTAAATCGAAATTCTACCGCCCAATTCGTTACTTGCTGTAATCGCCATATTTTAATTGATTGTGGAGAAGGAACACAATTGCAAATGCGCAAATTTGGCGTTCATTTCCAACGACTCGATATCATTTTAATTTCCCACCTTCACGGTGATCATTTTTTTGGATTGGTTGGCTTGTTAAGCACCATGCGCCTTTTAGGAAGAGATGGAAAATTAACCATTATTTGCCCCAAAGGTTTGCCCGCCATCATTCAACAACAATTAGAAATTGGTTTTCAAAAATTAGACTTCGACATTCATTACATCGAGCTAACAGGCAAAGAGCAACAAATGGTGTATGAAGATAAATCTATAGAAATTCATTGTTTTCCGCTCAAACACAAAGTGCCAACTTCGGGATTTTTAATTGCAGAAAAGCCCAAAGAACGAAAAATGAAAAAAGACCAATTAGATCATCCGCTGTTGAAAATAGAATACATTCACCGTCTCAAAAAAGGAGAGGATGTGACGACAGAAGATGGAACGGTTTTGTTGTCTAAAGATTTTACAGATGAACCACCAGTGCCCCTTTCGTATGCTTATTGCTCGGATACAGCCTATTTTGAAAAAGTGGTAGAAAACATAAAAAACGCAACAACACTCTATCACGAAGCTACGTTTTTGGAAATGCACAAAGATTTGGCAAAAGCAACCCAACATTCTACAGCAAAGCAAGCGGCAACCATTGCAAAAATGGCCAATGTTGGGACTTTATACATGGGACACCTTAGTGCGCGCTACGGTTCAACCAATGAATTTGTGGCAGAAGCCCAAGAAATTTTTGAAAATGCACATTATGTTGAAGATGGGATGAAATTTTCTGTCAAATGAAACAAGATAATTTTATATTTGTAAACCATGAAAATATCAGCCTCCATATACAGTGATAAGTCAAGAAGCTTAAAAGAAGTTATTGACGATTTGGTGAACCATCAAGTGGATATGTTGCACGTTGATTGCAACGATGATCTAGCTGTTTTTGATGACATTGCAGCCATTCGTTCGTGGTGCGATTTGCCAATAGATTTGCACATCATAACCGAGCAACCATCAAAATATTATCAATTGTTGGAGCAACACCCTGTAGAATATGTCACCTTTCAATACGAAAATTTGAAAGAGCAATTGCAAATTCCAGCCAGCGTTACAGGTAAAAAAGGATTGGCGGTAATTACACCAACACCCATCGATGTGTTTACAGCCTATCAAGATTTTGATTTTATTTTAATCATGGCAACCATTCCCGGACAAAGCGGTGGTGTGTTTGATAGAGTAAATTTTGATAAAATCAGAAAGTTTCGCAATAAATTTCCTGCAAAATCCATTCACGTGGACGGTGGTGTCAACGGAGAAGTTTCGTTTATTTTGCGCAACATGGGAGTAACCTCGTCGGTGAGTGGTTCCTATTTATTCAAAGGGCCCAGCATTGGACACCAATTAATGAATTTAACTAAACGCAAGATAGAATCTCAATATGTAGTGGGCGATTTCATGACACCCATCAATGAATGTCCGGTTGTGAACGAAGCCGAATTAACGTTTTCCAACATTATCTGTGCTATTGAAAATGGAAATGTAGGGTTTACATTAATTGTTGGTCCCAACAACCAGTTCAAAGGATTGGTATCCAACGCCGATGTGCGCAAAGCATTGATAAAACATTTGGACAATCTCAACCAAATTCAACCCCAAGAAATGATAAATGCTTCACCGTTAACAATTTTGGAGGAGGCTACAGTCATTGAGTTGTTGAAAACCGTAAAATCTACACCGTTTATAGTTTCCTATTTTCCGGTGTTAAACCAACAAGGTGAAGCAGTTGGAATTGTTAATTTTGCGAATTTGATAAAAGCCGAATTATAGATTCAAATTGTTTATAAGTTCACACGCAAACCGCCTACTTCAACGATAACTTTTGTTATTTTTGTTTGAATTTTTTAAAAAATTAGTATGATATTACACATTAAAAACGGTGTAAAAACAGAAAGAATTGAGGCGATTGCACGTGAAATAAATGCTTTTCACATTCATTATCAAGGAAAAGAAGTCCTGATTACAGAATCCAAAGTAAAAGAAGTTCCTGCATCCATTGCAGATGATGTTGATTCGTTTTGGGTGGCTGATTCAGACATTCAATTGGCTTCAAAAAGTTACCAACGTGAAAAAAGAACCATTCAATTGGGCAATGTTACCATTGGTGGAACTACCAATAATACCGTTTTAATTGGCGGACCGTGTTCGGTGGAGTCGGAAGAGCAAATTCGTTCTTCGTCAGAATTGTTGAAATCGTTGAACTTATCGGTGTTGAGAGGAGGTTGCTACAAGCCAAGAACAAGTCCTTATTCGTTTCAAGGAATGGGCAAAGAAGGTTTGTTGTTACTTGCAAAAATGCGCGAAGAATACGGTTTAACTGTAATTACCGAAGCAAGAGATGCAACACATATCGATGAAATTATTGAATATTCGGATGTAATTCAAGTGGGTGCAAAAGCAATGTACGACCAAGGAATTTTACGTGCATGTGCCAAAACAACCAAGCCAGTGTTGATTAAACGTGGATTTGGAACAACATTGCAAGAATTTGTTCAAGCATCAGAATTTGTTTTATCGGGTGGAAATCCAAATGTGATTTTATGCGAGCGTGGTATTCGTACTTTTGAAACAAAAACACGTTTTACGCTTGATTTGTGTGGCGTTGCTTGGTTGCAAGAATACACTAATTTACCTATCATTTTGGATCCATCGCATGCCATTGGTTATGCTTATGGTGTGTTGCCACTTGCCAAAGCGTGTGTAGCAATGGGCGTTGACGGATTGTTGATTGAGGCACATCCCAACCCTAAAGTTGCCAAATCAGATGCTGCTCAGCAATTGAATCATCAGAATTACAGCTTTGAAAAATGAATTGCAAACAGTTGCACAAACTGTTGGATATAAAATTGTATAGCGTATGTTGTTGGATGAAAATATCAAGGTTGTGCTCTAATGTGGATTGGATCATAACTTTTTGGCAATTTTGAATCAAAATGGTAGAATTAACCTTGTTTGATTTGCAAGCAATTGCCGAAGAATATGAAGTTGATTTGTATGCCTTGCTATTTAGCCCCTTTTTCCCAACCAACATTTAAAAGAAAAATTAAAAAAATTGCTCTTGGTATTGGATGTTGATGGCGAGTGACCGACGAATGGAATGTATTTCACCGAAAGTGGCGACCAATTCAAAAAGTTCAATACAAAAGATGGAATGGCAATTATTCAACTCACCAAAAATAATTTTCAAATTGCCATTATCTCTTCCGGTTTTGTTTCCCAATCGGTTGAGGCAAGAGCAAAAATGTTAGGTATTCAACATTGTGTTGTTTCGCGTGATAAAAAAATCGATGTGCTTCAACAAATCATCGAAAAATTGAATTTAGCCATTAGCAGAAGTAGCCATCATTAGAATGATATCAACGATTTGGATATCTCATGAAAAGCGTATCCATTGCCACTTGTCCTAAAGATGCCGTGCAAAGAG
The DNA here is from genome assembly GCA_041392275.1 of Crocinitomicaceae bacterium. Lineage (GTDB taxonomy): Bacteria > Bacteroidota > Bacteroidia > Flavobacteriales_D > Crocinitomicaceae > Taishania. The sequence goes on from JAWKMK010000034.1 coordinate 4,094, forward strand.
TGAAAACTCATTGCCACATAGTTTGAATACAAATGGAGGAGAGATGTGGCAAGAAAGACTTATTGATTTACCTTAATTGATAAGAATTTAGTTATATTTAATGACTCGAAATTAAGAAATGAAACAGGTTAGAATTGGAATTGTAAGAAGAAGGAAGTGCAAAATCCCTCGCGATTTGCGTGTACCGTTAACTCCAAGAACAGTGCAAAACTATTGAAGCGCAATATCCAGAGGTGGAAGTGATTGTTCAACCAAGTCCGTTTCGTGATTACAAAGACAGAAGAACACGATGCAGAAGGTATAACTTTAAATGAATTTATCAGCGTGTGTTGTTGGGAGTAAAGAAGTGAATGTTAGCGACGATTCCGAACAAAAATACATGTTCTTTTCACGTACTGCTGAAAAAACAAGCATACAACCAAAAATTATTTAGTGCTATTTTGGATAAGAAAATTCGATCATTGATTACGAAGCAAAAGATAAAAACAACAAACGCATCATTGGCTTTGGTCGCTATGCAGGTGTTGGAACCTATAATGGTTTTTTTAACATTAGGATTAAAAACAAAAATGTTCAATCTAAAACCCGCTGTTGTGTGAACATCGCAGAAGGATTAGAAAAGAATTACTGGTGAATTCGTACCCGCAAACACAAAAATTGTTATTTACAGGCTGGGGACGTGTAGGCAGCGGTGCAGAAATTTTGGATTTATTGCCAATCAAAGAAGTGAGTCCGCGCGAATATTTGGGCGGAAACCATTGAGCGAACAGTTTATGGCGCATTTGGATGAAGATTACTATGCACCCTAAAACGGAGGTGAGTTTGTAAAAAAAGATTTTATTCAGCACAAGAAACCTATAAATCAACGTTGGATACCTTATATTTTAAAGATACGACTATGTATATTCCTTGTCATTTTTGGAGCAACAGAGCACCTAAGTTAATTACAACGGGATGGTAACAATCCAAATGCAAGTTGAAAGTTATTGCTGATGTTTCTTGTGATATTGCAGATCCTATTGTGAGCACCATTCGACAATCAAAAGCAAAATTGGCGATGCTATTTATGGTTACAATCCATTTACGGCTAAGGAAGTTGATTTTATGGACGAAGATACTGGTTACAAGTAATGGCAGTTGATAATTGCCATTAATGAATTGCCTAAAGATGCATCCGAAGATTTTGGAAATAGGTTGATTAGAAGTGTTTTTCCTCGATTATTTAGAAGAAGACCCCGATCAGATTATTTTTCGTGGTTCTGAAACAGATTTGAATGGAAACCTTACTCCTCATTTTGAATATTTGCAGTGATTATGCAAACACACCAAATACGGTTGAATGAGAGCTTGAATGAAAGTAATAAAGGATCGTTTTTTATGACTGGGCAAACTCAGTTTTACAACCTTGTTATATCTTCTGCTATATTTCCTATTTTTTATGATAACGTTACCACCAAAGCATTTTTAAAAATTACAATGCTATAACAGCAATTTGACAGAAGTACCTGCGAATGTAGATGTTGTAAGTGCCGTTTTGGTACAGAGCTTTCACCTTCGGTATTGATGTCGTTCACGTTGTCAATTTCTTTTTTGGTGGTTTCTATTTTATCACCATGTTGTCGGGATTATAGATGTGACGGGCTCTAAAAAACGTTTCCTTGGTTTTTCTGTTACTTAGAACATTGTCGTGTGTTTCTTTGTACTGGTTTGGAAAAGCGCCGTTTGAAATTGGAATGCTATCGGTGTTTTTAGCCAGCATTGGGTTTTGGAACAGTTTGGTGTTTTACAATGCATTTTTGCCCGAAATTGCAGTGCCGCGTTTGCACGATAAAATCTCAGCAAGTGGCTTTACAATGGGTTATTTAGGTAGTATGTTGTTGCTCATTATTTGCTTGGCAATAATAATGGGAATCGGGCCAGAATATACAGGCGTTAGCTTTATTTTAGTGGGAGTTTGGTGGGTTTCATTCAGCCAAATAACTTTTAGAAGATTGCCCAATAATGTGTACAACAAAGCTGCTGTTCCTAATAAATTGACCAGAGGATTTAAAGAATTAAAAAATGTGTTTTTTGAGTTCAATCAATCCAAATTATTGAAACGCTATTTATTGTCGTTTTCTTTTTCAATACCGGTGTGCAAACCGTTATGCTAATGGCTGTTTTGTATGCTAAAATTGAAATTTTTTCTGGAGAATATGCCGACCAAGCAACCACAGGTTTGATTTTAGCCATTTTGTTGATTCAATTATTGGGGGCTTTTGGCGCTTTTATCTTGTCGAGAGTTTCCAATGTGTTGGGCAACATTCGCTCATTAATTATTGCGGTTGCGATATGGGTGCTTTTGTGTTTGTGGGCATATTTCATTCAAACGCCAACCAGATTTTATTACCTAGCAGCTGGAGTTGGTTTGGTAATGGGCGGAACACAAGCGTTGGCACGTTCAACCTATTCTAAAATGTTGCCACGAACAGAAAACCACGCTTCGTATTTCTCTTTTTACGATGTGGCAGAAAAAATTGGTATCGTCTTCGGAACACTGTTTTTTGGTTTGATGGAATATTTAACCAACGACATTCGCTCGTCTATTTTATCGGTTATATTTTTCTTTTCCATTGGTTTAATTGCACTTTTCTTTGTGCCAATTAGCAATAAAAGAAACGATAATGATTATGATAAACAATTAACGCAAGATAATCCAACGTTTGAATTTTTAAAGTAATTGAACGACATGTCTAAAGAACTTTCAATCAAAAACATGGTGTGCGATCGCTGCATAATGGCGGTTAAAAATACCTTGGAGCAATTGCAGATTGATTATTCGTCGGTGACTTTAGGTAAAACCGAACTTACACAACCCATTTCGGACGAAAAGTTGAATCAATTGGAACATCAATTGCAACAAATTGGTTTTGAATTATTGAAAGATAAAAAAATACAACTGGTAGAAAAAGTCAAAAACTTGATTATTAACCATGTGCATCATCAACATACAACGTTGAAAGTTAATCTGTCGGATTATTTAAGCGATGAAATTTCTATGGATTATGGTTCCATCAGCAAATTGTTTTCTGAAATGGAAGGAACCACCATCGAGAAGTTTGTCATTGCCCAAAAAATAGAAAAAGTAAAAGAATTGATTAGCTACAACGAACTGACATTGAGCGAAATTGCCGATGAATTAAACTACTCCAGCGTTGCACACCTAAGCACACAATTCAAAAAAGTTACAGGACTTACTACAACCGAATACAAACTCAACAACCAAAACGATCGAAAACCAATTAGCGGGATTTAACTCTCCCTCCTTGAGGAGGGATTAAGGGAGGTGACACCCGTAATTTGTATCGTCCAAAAATAACTTTACTTCTTTTAATTCTTGTAGATTATTCGTCGTCTTGAGTTCGGTTGCATTTCCCTCCTTGAGGAGGGATTAAGGGAGGTGACTAAAATGATAACATCTAGATGCTATTCTTGAATTTCTCACTTTTTAGTTGAGCTTTTTCTGCCGGTGTTAACGCTCTTTTCCACGAATTGGAATAGGGAAGAAGGAGCTTAGAATCTTCAAATTCTTGACGGTCAATTTTTCCATCCATGTAGTTGGCCAACATCCGAAATGCGTGTTTATTGTCTTTTTTCAAAACCAATAAAGTTGAATTCATCGCCGCTTTTACAGCAATTGGAATACCACCGCCTAATTCTGCCCAATGACCGCTCAAAAACACATTGTCCAGTGGTGTTTTATACTGCGCCACCTTTGCTTGCATGTTTTTTTTGCCCGGACGAGTGCCCATCATCGTACCGTTTTTATTGCCCGTATAGCGGAAATGTGTAACAGGTGTTGCCGTGTCTAAATAGACAATGTGCGATTGCAGGTCAATTTTTAATCGTTTTTCAATGCGCTTAATGATGGTTAAAGCAACCTCATTTTTTGTTTTTTTATAAGCTTCGCCCCGCTTGTAGTGGTCGCCAACTTTTTCGGTTTCCCAATAATTGTATTGATCAATATAGGAAGGAATAAAAATCGTAAGCGTTCCTTTTCCTTCTGGTGCTAGGCTTTTATCGCGCACAGAACCCGACATCACATGAATGCCACACGTTGCAGGATTGCCATCACTATAGGCTTCTCTACCCAAACCGTCGTCGCAAATAAACAACATCGATTCGTCAAAACCCAACGATTCTCCCGTGCAATCCAATGCCAATGAAATGGTAAACGCCGAAGCATACAACTCCGATTGATTAATTTTATCTAAAAATGCTTGCGTATATTGACTTTGAGGCAATAAGTTTTTGTACAAATACTGCGCATCACAAGCCGCTATGACGTAATTGCAGGTAACTTTTTTTACTTCGTTTTTGCAAACGTATTCAACGCCAGTAGCTTTGTTGCCCTGTGAATTAATTGCCACCACTTTTGATTTGTAATGTATGGGCGTTTGGTATTCAGCACACACATGCTCCAACCATTCTGCAAACGTTTGACTTCCACCTTCTGGTTGCAATTGATAATCGTGAATGGAAGCCCAACCAATGGGAATTAAACACGACAATAAATCAGGTTCTGATTTGAACAAACCTAACAATTGTGGATTGGTAAAATAGTTTTGTAGCCCTTTATCAATTTTTTCTCCCGAATATCGGATGTGAGGAATAAAAGGCAAGGCAAATTGCAACATTTTTAAACCTCTCCTTGCTTTTTCAAGAGGTTGCATAGTTGCAAAACTGCGATTGATGTTCCTAAATTTTTGAAACGATGCACCTATTTTTTTTGCTTGTCGAAAAAATCGTTTAATGCCATTTGTATCTTCCGGAAAATCATGAATCAATTGCTTTTCCAACTGCTGAACATCGGTTGTTAATGCAATTTGATATTGATCCGATAGAATTGTTTTTATTTTGTGCTGGGTTTTGGTTTTCGGATAGTCGCTGCCAATTAACGAAAAGGCTTGCGTTACCAATCCATCCGCTCCACATTGATTGAGCCAATGAATGGCAGAATCAAAACGATATTCCAACCGGTTAAATCCTGCAATGTAACCACCAGGGCGCGCATCCATTTCCAACACACAAACGCGATAACCCAAGCGACTATACAGCGCAGCCGACGTTAATCCGCTAATACCAGCACCGATGATTACAATGTCATAATGGGAATCTAGAGTCAATTTCTTTTGAATGTTTTTGTGTTGTTTTAAGTGTACAAATCAATTGCACGACTTTAAAGATAAAAACATAATTTAGAAATTGGTTTGATAATTAAATATTTATGATTTTTTGTGCAAAACCACCACGCATTTATTCTTCTCCTTGGATGAAATCCAATGAAATAGAATTCACACAATAACGCAACCCTGTTTTGGTTGGACCATCGTTAAACACATGTCCCAAATGTCCGCCACATTTTTTACACGTTATTTCTGTGCGTATCATATTGTGCGAGTAATCAGGTGTTTCTTCAATTTTTCCTTCAATGGCTGCATCAAAACTTGGCCATCCACAACCCGAATGAAATTTTTGATTACTTAAAAAAAGCGGTTCGCCACAACCGGCACACACGTATTCTCCAGCTTCAAAAAAATCATTGAACCTACCCGTAAAAGGTCGCTCCGTACCTTTGTTGCGCAATATTTCATATTGTTCGGGGCTTAATTTTGCTTTCCAATCCATCTCTTCCATAGCTTAAAAATACAAAATTTTAAGAAGATGTGTTAGGAATGGAGGTGTTTTCAGGTTAGAAACCACTTAATTTTATAGAAGCTCCAAAGTTGGACTATACAGCTCCACTTTGGTAACAAAAATTGAAACCGCAATTGCACTTCGAAGTGGTTGAGTGTTATATAATAGCGGTTCGTTGTTGTTCGTCTGTCTATTTTAGTTTCTTAAATGCGTTACTTTCAAGCAACGATTTCATTTGCGTTATAGCAACTTTGTTGAGTTGTATCAGCCGTTCGGGTTGTGTCAAACCTTGTCGAATAAGCAAAGCATTGATACTTTCCATATTGCTTAAAACAACCAACTGTTCTAATGTTGCATAATCTCTGATGTTTCCAGTTTTGTCTTGATTTTTATCTCGCCATTCTTTGGCTGTAATACCAAAAAGTGCCACGTTCAGTAGGTCAGCTTCGTTGGCATAAACAAAATTGGCTTGTTGCTTTGTAATTTCCTGCGGTATCAGATTTTCTTTGATTGCGTCTGTATGGATTTGATAATTGACTTTTGCCAAAGTCCGTTGTATGTTCCATTCTAATTGCAGTCTGTTGTTTTCATCTTCTTTAAGTCGTTGGTATTCCTTTACTAAAAGCAACTGAAACTTGGGACTAATCCACATTCCAAAATGAAATGCGATGTCTTTGTGGGCATACGTTCCTCCATATCTTCCTGCTTTGGCAGTAATCCCAATTGCATTAGTTGCTTCAATCCAATTTTTCACGGAAAGAACGAAATTATTGCTACCTGCCGAATTTTTAATTGTACCGAATTCGGTATAATTAAAATCCGGATTGTACAATGCTTCCCATTCGCCAATGTATTCAATGGTACTTTTCAAAGTCAGCCATTTTATGATGATAGCTTCTTGCATTTGGCTTTTTGCCATATCTGTAAGCGAAATATAATCATCTTGCTTTTGAGAGATAATACTTATTTCTTTACCCCCAATTTCTATTTTCTTGCTCTTTGCCATATTTTCTTTTTAATAAATGATAAATTTACAAAAATGTTAGCGGTAGCCCTTATTTTTTAGCGTTCAATAGACAATCTATTGCAATACAGAAAGTATGTCTAAATAACTTTTCGTAGTATCGTTTTCATATCACAAAGATGTGTGAAATTCCTAAAACTATTAAAAATTAAAAGGTTTTAGGGATTTGGAATTGTAAGTTTGAACAATATCCGATTAAGTTATAAAACTCTATTGTCTTATGTTGTCATCAATGATTTCATAAATCATTTTGCTTTCCAATCCATCTCTTCCATAGCTTAAAATTACAAAATTTTAAGAAGATGTGTTAGGAATGGAGGTGCTTTAAAGCTTCTCGATTACTAAGATTCGACAACGGATGCGTTGCCACAAAATCAAGCACCCATTGCGGATTGGTTCGAGCATATTCTCTCAAAATCCAACCTATTGCTTTGTTTATGAAAAACTCATTGGTAGTGTGCATGGAAAGAATAATTGTTTTCAATAGCTCGGCATTGAGTTGGTTTTTGTATTTTAATTGAAACAACAAAGCAGAACGTTTCAACCAAATATTCTCGGATTTCATCCATTTGTGAGCAATTTTCTCTTGCATTGCAGGAAATTTCTGGCAATAGGCAGCTACAATTTTGGGTGAAAGATAATCCACACTGTCCCACCAAGAGTTAGATAGAATCAATTGCTCAAAAAAATCAATATCGGCAATTTCATAGTGTTTTTTGTAGGCCAACAATAATTCCAATGCAAAATAATGAAACTCTCTTTCGGGTTGTTGCCATAATAAACGTACCACTTCAAAACCTTCTTTTTTATCGGGTAAATTTTGTTTAGCTAAAAATGGTTTTTGTAGTTCTTTGCGAATGGGCGAGGTGATGCCTAAAAAAGTAAAACGATTTTTTAGATACTTGCTTTGTCCCACCGCAATTGAAGCATTCGCATGACGGTAAAACTCCTCGGTAAGCAATTCTAAATAGCCCATCTTTTAAAAAGAATGCACCTGTGTTGGTGTAACGCAAAAGTGAAGTGGAACATCGTTTTCAGAAGCGTCATCTAGTTCGTCAATGGGTTCAAACAAGGAAAGCCCAATGAATTGACAAGTTGCCTTGCATTGAGTTAAAAAACGATCGTAAAACCCTTTGCCATAACCTACCCGATATCCGTTTTTGTCCACACAAAGTAGGGGCACAATCACAACGTCTATTTCATTTTCTGGGATGACTTTGCCAAATGTAGGCTCTGGAATATCGTAGCTGTTTTTTTGGAGTTGTTCCAACGATTCAAATAAATAGTGCGTCATTGCATTGGTTTCAAAATTTGCCACTGGCAACGCAAATTGAACGTTGAGTTGCTCTTTTAATTCCAACAACAAAAACGTGTTGATTTCATTTTTTGATTCGATGGGTAAAAAAAGACTAACAACTTTAGACGATAAATCAAAGTTGTTAGTCAATAATTCAATGATTTGTGCAGAAAACGCATTGATTTCGGCTGTTGAAATTAATTTTCGTTTTGCCAAAAAAGCTGTTCTACACTCGGATTTTGTCATAATCCAGGAAACATATTTTTAGCCGAAGCCATTACCTCTTGCTCGTTAATTTTATTGGCATTTTCCAATGCTTTGTTGAGCGCAACCGCAAATAAATCTTCCAAATCTTCCTTGGTCATTTGCGTATGATCGGCGTTGATAGAAACAGATTTTAAATTGCGATTTCCAGTCAATTCAATTCTCACCAATCCACCGCCAGCTTCACCTTCAACACTTATTGCATCCAGTCTTTTTTTGCTTTCATCCGCAAGATTTTTCATTGCGTTGAGTTTGTCTAACATTCCTGCACCAAACATATCTTTCTGTTTTTTAGATTAACGAATGCTGTAATTAGGTGCCTCGCGACTAATGGTAATGTTATGTGGATGCGATTCGCGCATACCCGCACTTGTAATGCGAACAAATTTAGAACCTTTTAATTTATCAATCGAAGGTGCTCCGCAATAACCCATTCCAGCTCTTAATCCACCAATAATTTGGTGAACAACTTCAAATAAATTGCCTTTGTATGGAACGCGACCAGAAATTCCTTCTGGCACCAATTTTTTAATGTCATCTTCGGCATCTTGGAAATAACGGTCTTTTGAACCTTTTTGCATTGCCTCCAAAGAACCCATTCCGCGGTATGATTTGTATTTTCTTCCTTCAAAAATAATGGTCTCACCCGGCGATTCTTCAACACCAGCCAACATCGAACCAACCATAACAGTGTCCGCTCCAGCGGCAATTGCCTTAACAATATCACCCGTGTAGCGAATTCCTCCATCAGCAATCACAGGAACTCCAGAACCTTCGATAGCTTTTGCAACTTCGTTTACAGCAGATAATTGCGGAACACCCACACCTGCAATAATACGAGTTGTACAAATAGAACCAGGGCCAATACCAACTTTTACAGCATCTGCACCAGCCTCCACCAAATATTTAGCAGCTTCTGGCGTTGCAATGTTTCCAACAATTACATCTAATTGCGGATATTTAGATTTCACTTCTTTTAATTTGTCCACCACACCTTTTGTATGCCCGTGTGCCGTGTCAATTACAATGGCATCAACACCCGCTTCATAAAGTGCATCAACTCGTTCAATTGTGTCATGTGTTACGCCAACTGCTGCAGCCACTCTAAGGCGACCAAAAGAATCTTTACACGAATTAGGATGTGTTTTTACCTTAATAATATCGCGATAAGTAATTAAACCAATCAATTTATTGGCAGCATTAACAACAGGCAATTTCTCTATTTTATTTTCTTGCAGCACAATTTCAGCAACACTTAAATCTGTTTCTTCTTTTGCCGTTACAATGTTTTTGCTGGTCATTACCTCTGAAATTGAACGTGCATTGTTTTTTTCAAAACGCAAATCGCGGTTGGTAACAATCCCTTTTAATGTTCCATTGCTGTCAATTACTGGAATTCCACCAATTTTATTCTCCTTCATTAAGAATAAAGCATCACCAACTGTTTTGCTCTCGTCTAAAGTTACAGGGTCTAAAATCATTCCGCTTTCAGAACGTTTCACCTTTCTAACCTCCAAAGCTTGTGCTTCAATCGACATGTTTTTGTGAATGACACCAATTCCTCCTTGCTGTGCAATTGCAATAGCCAACTGAGATTCTGTTACGGTGTCCATTGCAGCCGAAACAATAGGCGTGTTCACCTCAATATTTCTTGTGAATTTACTTTTTAATTGAACTTCTCGGGGTAATACCTCAGAATAAGCAGGAACTAATAATACGTCGTCGTATGTTAAACCTTCCTGAATGTTTGTGATGTTTGAAAGAGACATTTGAACTTATTTTTTTAAAATAAAATTCTTGCAAATTTAATTATTAAAATTTAAAACGCGCCATTATCTCCTTTTTTTTAATAGAATTTTAACGAGTATGAGATTGTTCTCTTCGTATTATCTAAGGCAATTGCAGAATCCAGTTTTTAACGTATGCCATAAAATCAGGGCTCAGTGTTTCTTCAATTAAAGGATATTCCGATGGATTACCTGTCTTAGATGTTTGAAATAAGTGATTTAATTTCGGAAAAACATGAACCTTGCTATTTTTATGGTGTGCCAACAATTGTTGCATGGGCTCTAAATTAGCACGAACAGAAACTTGCAAATCGTTTTCTCCAAATAACGCTAAAATTGGGCATTCAACTTTGTCAATATAGTGCTGAGGCGATAATGTTATGAAAGCTCTCATCCAACTGTTCGACATTGAATAGGCCGACTGACGAGCAAATGTTTTAACAGATGTTGATTTTGGAACCGAAATTTTCAATTCTTTCATCCAATTTTCTATGTTTTTAGCCAAATCCTGTTGAATGTCGGCTATTGCAGTGTTTTTTGCAATGTAATCGACAATTTGTTTATTCAACGCAAATTGTTTTTCAACTTCACTTTCTTGCTCGCCGCTTGCCTTTAAAATGAGCTCTTGTTGGTCAGGAATAATGATACTCCCAGGCACACTTGGTCCCGCCATTAAAACAATAAATGACACCTTATTATTATGTGAGGCAATAATAGGGGCAATTAAACCACCTTCACTGTGACCAATAATGCCAATTTTATTCTTTAGAATATGCTTTTGTTTTGCTAAAAAGTTGAATGCTGCTTCGGCATCTTTTGCAAAATCCAAAGTTGTAGCATTTTTATAATCGCCAGTAGATTCCCCAACACCTCGGTCGTCATACCTTAAAACCGCAATCCCATTACGTGTTAAATAATCTGCCAAAACTAAAAAAGGCTTGTGTCCCATTAACTCTTCGTCTCTGTTTTGTTGACCACTTCCAGAAATTAAAAGAACAGCAGGGTGTGGACCTTTTGTTTCGGGGATGGTTAAGGTGCCATATAGTTTTACTTTTTCATCCGGAGTTTTTATTTTAACTTCCTTTTCTTTGTATGGAAAAGGGCCTTTGGGTTCTTGCGGACGTTGAGGCGCTTTTAACTCTCCTTCGTAATGCGACATGATTAAAGGTAAATCATAACCACTTTGATGAAAAACACCTTCAATTATATTGTTTTTAATGCTTCCATTATAAATAGCGCCCATAAGTGGGAATTCAATGATGATAGAATCGTTATTGAGAACAGTTGTTTTATTTGCCGGAGTACCAAAAACATTTTGATCAGGACTATCCAACTTCGTTAAATAGATACCGTCCAACTTTGAA
>JAWKMK010000035.1:0-13598 GCA_041392275.1 Crocinitomicaceae bacterium
AAAAGTTTTTGGTGGAATTTTGAACCGTCGTGGATTGGCAGAAGATCAAGCACAAATTGCAGAATACGAAATTCCAGAATTGGATTTAGTGATTGTTGATTTATATCCTTTTGAGCAAACAGTAGCATCTGGAGCTACTCATGAAGCAATTATTGAGAAAATCGATATCGGTGGAATTTCATTGATTCGTGCTGCTGCAAAAAATTACCAAGATGTAGTGATTATTCCTTCGCAAGCACAATATGGCGAATTTTTAAATATCATTTCAGCATCAAATAGTGCAACAACTATTGAGCAACGTCAAGCTTTTGCTCGCGATGCATTCCATGTTTCATCCAATTACGATACACATATTTTCAACTACTTCAACAACGGTGAGTTGGATGTGTTTAAACAAAGTATTGCAACTTCTCAAGTGTTGCGTTACGGTGAAAACCCACACCAAAAAGGTGTTTTCTACGGTGATTTGGATGCTATGTTTGATAAATTGCACGGTAAAGAATTGTCATACAATAATTTGTTAGACGTTGATGCGGCTGTAGCATTGATGGCTGAGTTTAAAAACGACGATCCAACATTTGCAATTTTAAAACACAACAACGCATGTGGTTTGGCAACACGCTCAACCATTAAAGAAGCCTACGAAGCTGCATTGGCAGGCGACCCTGTAAGTGCTTTTGGCGGAATTTTAATTGCTAACAAAACAATTGATTTTGCAACTGCTGAATTGGTTAATGAATTGTTCTGCGAAGTTGTTATTGCTCCAGCATACGACCAAAAAGCAATTGAATTATTGCAAAGCAAGAAAAACAGAATTATTTTGGTTCAAAAAGATATTGAATTACCTAAAAAACAATTCCGCACCATTTTAAATGGCGTGTTGGAACAAGATAAAGATTTGTTGCAAGAAACTGCTGCAGATTTAACACCACGCACCAACAAACAACCAACAGCGGATGAAATTACCGATTTGTTGTTTGCTAATAAATTGGTAAAACACACCAAATCAAACACTATTGTTTTGGCAAAAAATAAAACATTATTGGCAAGTGGTACTGGGCAAACATCACGTGTGGATGCCTTGCAACAAGCCATTCACAAAGCAAAATCGTTCAACTTTGATTTGAATGGTGCTGTGATGGCTTCGGACGCATTTTTCCCTTTCCCAGATTGTGTTGAAATTGCCAACAATGCTGGTATAACTGCTGTAATCCAGCCAGGTGGTTCAATAAAAGATGAATTATCCATCGATTATTGTAATGAACACAACATGGCAATGGTGTTTACAGGAAATAGACATTTCAAACACTAAAAATTGTGTTTTTAACAAAAAAAATGTAACTTTTTTGCTATAAATACGAAGAATCTGATTAACATTATAACCGAAAACAAAAAATAAGCATTACCAAATGGGATTATTTAGCTTTTTAACTCAAGAAATTGCAATTGACTTAGGTACAGCCAACACGTTGATTATCATGAACGATAAAGTGGTTGTGGATGAGCCTTCAATTGTTGCAAAAGACATTCAAACGGGTGCCATTGTAGCAATTGGAAAGAAAGCGCAGCAAATGCATGGTAAAACACACAAGTTGATTGAAACAATTCGTCCGTTGCAAGATGGCGTTATTGCCGATTTCCATAGTGCCGAGCAAATGATGCGTGGAATGATTAAAATGATCAATCCAGGTAAAAGCTTATTTACTCCTTCGTTAAGAATGGTAATTTGTATTCCTTCAGGTATTACCGAAGTAGAAAAACGTGCCGTTCGTGACTCGGCAGAACGTGCAGGTGCTAAAGAAGTATATTTGATTCACGAACCTATGGCTGCTGCAATCGGTATTGGTATCGATGTGGAAGAACCTATGGGAAATATGATTATTGACATAGGTGGTGGTACTTCCGAAATTGCCGTAATAGCTTTAGGTGGTATTGTTTGTGATAAATCCATTCGTGTTGCGGGTGACGATTTTAGTGCAGATATTGAAGATTACATGCGTCGTCAACATAATATTTTGGTGGGTGAACGCACTGCTGAGCAAATTAAAATTGAAGTAGGTTCAGCCTTGCCAGAATTAGATAATCCACCAGCAGACTTTGCTGTTCGAGGGCGTGACTTAATGACGGGTATTCCAAAAGAAATTGTGGTAACCTATTCTGAAATTGCACATGCATTGGATAAAACCATTTCAAAAATAGAAGAAGCCATCTTAAGTGCTTTGGAAATGACACCACCCGAATTATCTGCCGATATCTATAAAACAGGTATCTATTTAGCAGGAGGTGGTAGCCAGTTGAGAGGTTTGGATAAGCGTATTTCTGCTCGCACAAAATTGCCAGTGCACATTGCAGAAGATCCACAAAGAGCCGTTGTTCGTGGAACTGCAATCGCATTGAAAAATATTGGTCGTTACGTATTCTTAATCAAAGATTAATGAAAAAAGTTGGCGTTGTTGTAGCTAGTTTGATGCTCGTTTTTTCTTGTTCCAACAAGGATAAACAGTTTTGTGAGTGTTTGGAGGTAGGCAATGAATTGAACCAAGAAGCAGCTAAATATAGTTCCATAGAGTTGGACAAGATTACCGATAAAGATGTTGCAAAATTGAAAGCTTTAAAAGAAAAAAAAGAAAAAATTTGTGCTCCTTACGAAACAATGGCTGGACCTGAAATGTTGAAAAAACAAGAAGCTTGTAAATAAGTTTCGATTAAATAATTGAAAAGGTGGAATGAAAATTTCACCTTTTTTTATGTATCAACCCAACCTTTTTAAAATTGTTGCGTCAATAAAGTAAATAGGTTTTATATTCTTGCAGAGTTTAACCTGAGATAGACCAAGTGTAACAGCGGCCATCGAATCTCAGGTTTTTTTATGATTATTTCCCTAAATGCACTATGATAGTGCAAAAAAATAAAATAAATGCACTATAATAGTGCAAAAAGTGTATTTTTGTAGTGTTATGGAACAACTAGTTGCACATTCAGCCAAATTAATTGCAGAAACAGAACTTGTTTTTGTGCGCTATTTGTATGAAAAAATTAATTGGAATAATAGGCTAATAGGTTTGGTAGGGCCAAGAGGTGTTGGTAAAACCACACTTATATTACAACACATTAAATCAAAACTCCCACATCATCAAACATTATACGTGACAGCAGAAGATTTCTATTTTTCGACCAATAAATTAATAGATTTAGCAACAACGTTTGTTCAATTGGGAGGTAAATATTTGTTCATCGATGAAATTCACAAATATCCTAATTGGTCTAAAGAATTAAAGTTGATTTACGATTACCATTCCGAATTGCATGTTGTTTTCACAGGTTCTTCTGTATTGGATATTAAAAAAGGATCTTCCGATTTAAGTAGAAGAAGTGTTGTTTATCAAATGCAAGGATTGTCGTTTAGAGAGTATTTGGCTATTTTTCATTCTATTGAATTACCAACCTATTCCTTGGACGATGTATTGAATCACCGTGTAGATTTTTCAGTTGTAAAACACCCTTTACTTTATTTTTCTGATTATTTGAAAAATGGTTATTATCCATTTGCCCGTGAAGAAGATTTTGATGTAAAATTGAAGCAAATTATCAATCAAACGTTAGAAGTGGATATTCCTTTTTTTTCTAACATGAATGTTGCTACAGGACGTAAATTAAAACAGTTACTTGCAATTGTTTCAGAAAGTGTGCCTTTTAAACCCAATATGAGTAAACTAGCTGAAATGATTGGAGTTAGTAGAAATAATATGACGGATTATCTTTATTTTTTAGAAGAAGCGGGCATGATAATTCAATTAAAAGCAGACACTGGAGGCATAAGAAACCTTGGAAAAGTTGATAAAATCTATTTGGATAATTCAAATTTGATATACAGCTTGGTTGGTAATAAACTTAACATTGGAAATGTTAGAGAAACGTTTTTTATCAATCAATTAAAATGTATTGCACCTGTAAATTCATCCTCTCTTGTAGATTTTACAGTTAACAACCTGGAATTTGAAATCGGAGGAAAGAAAAAAAGTGCTAAACAATTGCAGTCACATCAACAAGGATACGTTGTTAAAGATGAGATTGAAACTGGTTTTGCATCAGTTATTCCATTATGGCATTTTGGAATGTTGTATTAAACTCAATTTTCTATTTAATCAACACACCTTTTTTGTTCAACAAAGGAATTTCCACCATGTTTTCTTCTGTAATAACGCCAGGTAAGAAAACAAATTTTTTATCGTACATTACTTCGTTTACCCAAAAACTTATCCAATATTCGTTAGCAATGTGGAATACTTCGGGCATAATCGGTTCTATTTTTGCAGCCTCGTCTGGAAGCAATAACTCTAAACAATGACGAAGGGTAGAGGTTTTAATTTTTTCTCCAGTTTCCAAATTTTCGCCATAGCCTTTGCTAGTTATGATGATTCCCTCCATGATGTCATCACGCAAGTTTAGTAAATAAACATTGTAGATGAATTCGTTTAATTCGTTAACATCTTGAACAACTGCAAATGCTACACCTTCTACTTTTGGTCCTAAAATCCCTTCTTTCATTTCTTATTTTCTAATTCGCTGATAATTTCTTCTGCAAAATTAATATATTGAATGAAATCTTGGGTATGACCAATCTTCTTTAATTGTCGCTGTTTTATTTTAGCATCTGTAGGTTGTATTGTTTTGCTGCGTTTTTCGCCTAAACGAACAATGACCGTTTTTTCTTCGGGGATAGCAATGATGTATTGTCCCAAAATTCCTCTACAATAATAAATAGGCGATTTGTAACCTTGATAGGTCCAAATATGCAAGCCGTATTGGTAATTTTTTATTGCTTCTTCAGTGTCCATATCCTCTGGAGCACTTACCATTTCTTCAAAATACCAGCTTGGAATTAATTGTTCATTTCCCCATTTTCCACGGTTGGCAATTAGCTGACCAATTTTTCCAAAATCACGTGCTGTGGCATACAAACAGCAGAATGCTTTTTCATCCCCATTTTCTTTGTCTAAACTCCAATAAGCATCGGCATCCATTCCCATTTTTGACCATAATTTTTCAGAACAATAATCCGAAACGTTTTTGCCAGTTGCCTTTTGAATAATGTAGCCCAATAATTGACTGTTGCCACTTTGATAAATAAATGTCCGACCAGGTGTGCTGATACGTTTTTGACGGGTTACGAGTCCATATAAATCGGTGCCATAGTACGATTCTGCATTGTTGGACAACGGATTTTTACCACTTTCCGACCAATTTAATCCAGAAGCCATTAACAATAAATCACGAATGGTAATGATGGATAAATCATCCCGCTTAAACTCGGGTAGGTAATTTCCAACGGGTTCATCTAAGTTTTTTATCTTCCCTTCTTCAACCGCAATACCAATCAGCAATGCTACCATCGTTTTAGCTGCAGAAAATGAATTTGAAAGCGTTGAAACAGTATGATTGCCCCAGTATTTTTCAAACAACAATGAATCGTTTTTAAAAATCAAAAATGCTTTTGTTTCTAGCCCTTCATTGTACTGTTCAAAGCCATTTATTTGCGTATTTTGGGTGTAATTGGCCGTTTTTATCCAAGGTAGTTGCTTATTTCCTTTAGCCACTTTTCGTTTGGGGAAATTATCTAAATCGTATATGGAAGGTCCTGTTTTGCCTGATAAATAGGTTAAATATATTCCACGATACAAATAAGTTCTTCCAGATAGTAAAATGAAACCATTGGCAACAATCAAAAGAACGAGAAGTAAATAGAAAACAAATTTCAACGTTTTCTTCAATAAAGTCATCATGGTTTTCATAGAGGTATATTTTGACAGTTAATTTACACTTTATTTTTTAGAAGCCAAAGAGATTTTAAGAATTATTATTTTTGATTAATAATTTATTACTTCAATCATAAATATTCAGAAAAATAGATTTCAAATGTTAAATTTCGTGTTAAATATTACGAATCACTTGTTTTGCAACTTTAAAAATAGTCAATTTTGAGGTCAAATATGAGATGTTTTAGATTACATATTGGTCGCATTTTTTGCATGTTAGCAATTATACTTATTGCTTTAAATAACAACGCATCTCAATATTTTTTAAATTACGAAGATTTTCCACATGTTGAAGCAGGTTTTAACATTCAAAATGGTACAGACAATAAAAATAATGTTGTTTATACCGACAACGATGAAAATCAACTCACATTAGCACAAGAATTTTTTAAAGAAAAAGAAGGTGAAGCAGAATCAGATTTGTTTTCTCACCTTTTTCTTAATGATTTTACACTACCATCTACTGCTGTTTTAAATGACTTTACTTCTAAGAAATTAATAATTGCAAACTATTTTCAAGAAGCTAAAGGGCAAGTTCCTCTCTGGATTAAGAATTGCCAACTCTTGATTTGATTTGATTTAGGTTTTAAAGATTGTTTTTTAAGTCAATCTCATTTTTGGTGTTGCTATTAGAGCAACAAATTCATGCAATTTATTAATTAATTTCTGTTTATTTTATGAAAAAAATGTCAATGGTGACATGCTTTGCGGCATTGTTGCTAATGGTGGGATGTAAATCGGAAGAACACACCGAAGAACAGTCAAAATTTGAAGTTACTAATCCCATTCAAAAAGACACAGTGGTGTACAAAAACTATGTGTGTGTCATCAATTCTATTCAGCACATTGAATTGCGCGCTTTGGAAAAAGGGCATTTGCAAAAAATATCTATGTAGATGAGGGCAATTTCATCAAAAAGGGACAATTGATGTTCAAGATTCTACCTACTACTTTACGAAGCGGAGGTAAGTAAGCAAAAGGCGCAAAAGAGTTTGAAGAAAACGAATACCAAATGACACGCAACGTTTGGTCGACAAAAAAATCGTGTCGCCAAATGAATTAGCAATGTCAAAAGCTAAGTTAGAGAAAGCAAAAGCAGGAATTATTACTAGCCAATACTCACCTTGGCTTTACTGATGTGCGTGCACCTTTGATGGTTACATGGGCGTTTTAATGTGCGTTTGGAAGTTTGTTAGACGAAGGTGAATTGCTGACCACGCTTTGATAACAGTAAAGTTTCGGGTTTATTTCAATGTTCCGCAGCTGAATATTTGCATTACAAACAACACAACGAGAAATGCCAAAAGTGGAAGTTGTTAATGGCGAATAATCAATTTTTGGACAAGGAAGGGGAGATAGAAACCATCGCTGCCGATTTCAATAGTGAAACAGGAAATATTGCATTTAGAGCAACTTTTGATAACTCGAAAGGAATTTTACGCCACGGTGAAACAGGAAGCATTTTAGTGCCAGATGACATTAAAGATGCAGTCATCATTCCGCAAGCAGCTACGTTTGAAGTACTCGATAAAAAATATGTGTATGTAGTTAACAAAAACAATGTTATTCATCCACGAGAAATCCAAATCGAGGCAGAATTACCGCAGTTGTATGTTGTTTCTAAAGGCTTGTCAACTAAAGATAAAGTCTTGTTAAACGGATTGCGAAAGGTAAAAAACAACGATAAAATTCAATACACTTATCGTAAAACAACGGATGTATTGAAAGAAATGAATTCTTTGTTTTCAGAATAATCTAAATTAAGTTAAGATGTTTAGTAAATTTATAAAACGACCAGTATTAGCCTTGTCGTTATCGCTAGCCATCCTTTTTTTAGGATTTCTAGCCATCAACACTCGACCAATTTCTCAGTTTCCAGAAATTGCTCCTCCTCAAGTTAACGTATTTATTGCCTTTCCGGGTGCAAGTGCCAATGTGTTGGTAAAATCTACCTTGGTTCCGCTTGAACGTGCCATCAATGGTGTGCAAGGAATGCGTTATATTGTTTCGGATGCAACCAGTGCTGGTGAAGCAACCATTCAAATTATCTTTGAACCAGGAACCAACCCAAGTGATGCCGTTGTAAACGTTAAAACAAGAATTGACCAAGTAATGAATAATTTACCTCCGTTGGTGCAACGTGAAGGAGTTATCATTACACCCATTCAGCCAAGTATGTTGATGTATGTCAACTTGTATAGTAAAGATAAAGGTGCTGATGAAAAATTCTTGTACAACTATGCCAACGGAACGCTTTTGCCAGAAATACAACGTATTCACGGTATGGGGCGTGCTCAAATTTTGGGGTCACGTAAATATGCAATGCGTATTTGGCTAAAACCCGACAGAATGCGAGCTTATAAAGTTTCTACTGATGATGTGATGGAAGCCATTAATGAGCAAAGTGTTATTGGTCGCCCTGGTCGTTTAGGACAAAGTACAGGTAAACAAGCTCAATCGTTAGAGTACACGCTCTCCTACAAAGGTCGTTTTAACAAGCCTGAAGAATATGAAAACATCATCATTCGTGCCAATGCCGATGGAGAAGTGTTGAAATTAAAAGACATTGCTTCGGTTGAATTTGGAAGTGAATTTTTTGACATTTATTCTAACAAAGATGGTTATCCTTCGGCGTCCATTGTCTTGAAACAAAATATTGGTAGTAACGCCAGTGAGGTAATTGAGCAAACCAAAGAGAAATTAAAAGAATTAAAACAAAGTTTCCCTGCAGGAATGGATTATGAAATCAATTACGACGTATCTAAATTCGTTGATGCATCCATTGATAAAGTAATTCATACCTTGGTAGAAGCCTTCATTTTGGTAGCCATTGTGGTATTCATTTTCTTAGGTGATTTACGTTCTACATTGATTCCAATTATTGCCGTTCCAGTTTCCTTGGTTGGTGCGTTTATTTTTATGCAGTTGTTTGGGCTAACAATCAACTTAATTACGCTCTTTGCATTGGTGTTGGCTATTGGTATTGTGGTGGATGATGCCATTGTCGTCGTCGAGGCGGTGCATGCCAAAATGGAAGAAAAGCATCTATCACCATTCAAAGCCACAAAAGAAGTATTGGAAGAAATCAGTGGGGCAATTATCGCCATCACCTTGGTAATGACTTCGGTGTTTGTGCCTATTTCCTTTATGTCGGGACCAGTTGGGGTGTTCTATCGTCAATTCTCCATCACAATGGCAAGTTCCATCGTGCTTTCTGGTTTGGTTGCCTTGACGTTGACTCCCGTTTTATGTGCCATGATTTTGAAAAATAATCACGGTAAACCAAAACGTAAAACGCCAATAACAATGTTTATCGACTTTTTTAACCGAGGGTTTGAAAAGCTAACAGGTCGCTATACCAATGTTTTACATAAAATTGTTACTCGCAAAACGGTAACATGGGCAACATTTCTTCTTTTTGGATTTGGAATTTTTATGGTCAATAAAACATTACCAACAGGTTTCATTCCTAATGAAGATCAAGGAATGATTTATGCCATTGTGCAAACACCTCCGGGAACAACGTTGGAACGGACCAATGAAATTTCACGCCAATTGCAAGATATTGCTGAAAAGATTGAAGGTGTGCAATCGGTTACATCACTAGCAGGTTATGAGGTTTTGACAGAAGGCCGTGGCTCCAATGCGGGTACTTGTGTCATCAACTTAAAAAACTGGGAAGACCGAAAAAATAACGTACACAAAGTTATCGAAGAATTAGAAGAAAAAACCAAAGATATTGGTACGGTGGTTGAGTTTTTTGAACCACCTGCAGTTCCAGGTTATGGTTCGTCTGATGGTTTTTCATTGCGTTTATTGGATAAAGCAGAAGAAACAGATTATCAAGAATTTAGCAAAATCAACGATGAATTCATGGCAGCATTGCATAAACGTAAAGAACTTGCTGGTTTGTTTATTATTTTACGCAGCCAATTATCCACAACATGACTTAGGAAATAGACAACCTTCGCGCCATGCAAAAAGGAGTTTCTATAGGCAAAGCAATGGGATAACTTGGATACTTTGATTGGTTCAACTTAAGGAGCAAGGTTTTATCCGTTTCAACAACTTCTATAAAGTGTATACGCAAGCATCGCCTGAATATCGTAAAATGCCTTCCGATGTGATGAATTTGTTTATTAAAAACGAAGAAGGCGAGATGGTTCCGTATTCTTCATTTATGACCATGAAAAACACAAGGTCCAAATGAAATGGTACGTTACAACCTTTATACTTCTTCAGCAACGTTGCACCTGGCTACACTTCGGGTGATGCAATTGAGGCCATCAAAGAAGTAGCAAAAGAAACATTGCCAAAAGGTTACGATATTGCTTGGGAAGGGTTAACCTATACCGAAGCAGCTCGTGGAAATGAAGCAGTTGTCATATTTATCGTCGTAATTCTATTTACTTACTTGGTTTTATCCGCTCAATACGAAAGTTTCTTAATTCCGTTGGTGGTGATTTTATCCTTACCTATGGGGATTTTTGGTTCTTTCATGATGCTTAAATTAATGGGATTAGCCAACGACATTTATGCACAAATCGGACTCATTATGCTGGTCGGATTGCTGGGTAAAAATGCCATCCTGATTGTAGAGCTTGCCATTATGAAGCATCGAGAAGGATTAACGGTTTTTGAATCGGCAATTGAAGGTGCAAAAGCCCGATTTAGAGCCATTTTGATGACTTCATCTGCATTTATTGCGGGGTTAATTCCGTTAGTTGTTGCCCACGGACCCGGTTCTGTAAGTAACCACACTATTGGTTCTTCGGCACTTGGTGGAATGTTGACAGGTACCATCTTCGGGGTGATTATTGTGCCAGGATTGTATTACATTTTTGGGACATTGGCAGAAGGAAAATACTACATAAAAGATCAAGAAGACGCTCCATTGAGTGAAGATTTTGTGGAATATGTAGAACCTAAAACCAAAAAGAAACGAGCTATCAACAGTTTAATTAAAAAAATTACAAAAAAAAATGATGACTAAGTTCAAATCAAAATGGATGGTAATTGCCTTGTGTTTTGTTGTTTTGGGGTGTAAAAGCTCCAAAACAGCATTGCAAGACGAGACCTATAAGCAAGGGAAAGACTATATTCCAACAGCTTATAATGCTGCTCAAACACAAGATACCAATACAATTGCAGCAAAAAATTTCAAAGCTGTATTTTCGGATATACATCTAACTACGTTGATTGATTCAGCATTGCACAACAATCAGGAGTTAAACATCACCATGCAAGAAATTGAAGTGGCAAAAAGTGAAGTTCGAGCTAAAAAGGGAGAGTATTTGCCAACTGGAGGCTTGCAATTGGGTGCTGGATTGGATAAATCAGCCGAATTTACACGCAATGGGGCCGTTGAAAGTCAATTGCACGTAATGGAAGACAAAAAATTCCCAGAACCATTAGGCGATTTTATGGTTGGAGCACATTTTTCGTGGGAAGTGGACATTTGGCGCAAAATGAGAAATAGTAAAAACGCTGCATTGTCACGCTATTTAGGCACTATTGAAGGACGAAACTTCATGGTAACCAACCTAGTTTCAGAAATTGCAGAAAATTATTATAAGTTACTTGCCTTGGATGAACAATTGACAATTGTTAATCATTTTATCGATATTCAGGAAGATGTGTTAGAAATTGTTCAACAACAAAAAGATGCAGCCAAAGTAACCGAACTTGCTGTAAATCGTTTTGAAGCACAATTGCTAAAAACTAAAAACATGCAATACAGCATCAAACAATCGGTGGTGGAAACAGAAAATACAATCAATTTTTTGGTGGGGCGTTTTCCGCAACCTGTAGAGCGAGATATAACATCGTTTCATAGCACAATTTTGGATACAATAGTTACCGGTTCGCCCGAGCAATTATTATCCTACCGCCCTGATATTCGCAAAGCAGAACGCGATTTGGTTGCAGCAAAATATGATGTAAAAGCAGCAAAAGCAGCATTTTATCCTTCATTGGGTATTTCAGCAAATGTAGGAATGCAAGCTTTTAATCCAGCGGTGTGGTTCAATCCTAAATCGTTGCTTTACAATTTACTGGGCGATTTGTTTGCTCCACTTATCAATAGAAATGCAATACGTGCGCAATACAATGCCTCTAAAGCAAAACAATCTCAAGCATTGGTGGATTATCAACAAAAAATTCTAAAAGCCTTTATTGAAATCAACAATCAATTGGCAATGGTGAAAAACTTTTCAGAGAGTTTGCAAACAAAAACAAAGGAAGTGGATATCCTCAATCAATCGGTTGATATTTCTAACGATTTGTTTATGTCAGCCAGAGCCGATTACATGGAAGTGTTGTTGACACAAAAAGAAGCCTTGGATGCCAAAATGGAATTAATAGAAACAATCTTAAAGGAGAAAGAAGCTAAGATAGGCATCTATCGTGCTTTAGGTGGCGGTTGGAAATAAATAATGTTTGGTTTAATGTTAATAGCCGTTTGTCTGAAAAGGCAAGCGGTTTTTTTGTGTTTATGTTTCAGTTTTTAGTTTAAAATCTAAAAACTTAACTATATTTGAAATGAAATAAAAAGTATATAATTAAATGTGTCTGCCAAAGAAATTCATTTACAGTTTACTATTTTTTCTACTACTTTATCCAAGCTTTCCAACAAATGCTAATGAGCCTTTATTAAACAAAAGTTATGCAGAGAGACAACCACTGCTAATTGAACGTTTTTATTACCATTCCGACAAAAAAGATTCTGTTCGTTATTTTAACGAAATAAAACGTTTGAGGCAATTGGCGATACAATACAACGACAGAGAATTGGAATTGGAAACAGATTACATGAAATTAAACTACCTTTCATCTAGAGGCTATAAAAACTACATTTCCGAGTTGAATCAACTGATGCAAAAAGCAGATGATGAGCATATTTTACAACTCCAAATTAGAACACGACAAGCACTAGGTTTCCATTATTTTTACGAATACCGTTACGATGGAAAAGCATTGTTTTGGTTCTTGGAATCCTATAATTTTTTATCCAAAATAAAGCAAGAAGATTTTCCAGAGAAGAAAAATGCCTTATTGGACATTGCCAATATGTGTTTGCATACTGGATATTATCAAAAAGCTTTGTTTTATATCAATGAAGCTCAAAAAATTGAATTTAGTTACGATAAAAACCTACATTTAAACCTACTTAATACAAAAGCACTTATTTATCAAAATAGTGGAAATAATGAAAAAGCCACCATTGAATTAGAAAACCTACTCAAAAAAGCGCATAATGAAAACAACGATATTTGGTTTTTAATAGCATCAACTAATTTAGCAAAACTCTATATAAAAACAAAAGATTACACCAATGCTAGCCGAATTGTTGCTGCTTGTGAAAAAATGAATAGTGACAGTTTTCCCAATGAATATTTTGAGTTTTTATTGGTAAAAGCAAATTTACTTTATCAATTGGATCCCCACAATACCTTTATACATTTCATTGAAGCTAATTTATTGGATAAAAACATACAACAGTTAACGTTGAATTCAAAAACGGATTATTTTCACCTTTTGTATTACTATTATTTAATCAAAAATGATGCACAACAAATTATAAACTTTGCCAATCTTTATATAGAACACAAAGATAGTTTAACACAAATTATTACCGATAATTCAATAAAACAAGCTGCAGAAAAACACAATTACAACCGCTATGTTGCCAATAAACGATTAATTGAACAAACACGTTATAAAAACAAAAGAGATACTGTTATTTTTATTGTTGCGATACTTTTTATACTTGCAACAGTTGCA
>JAWKMK010000036.1:0-10231 GCA_041392275.1 Crocinitomicaceae bacterium
CAACACCGCTAATTTTGCACCAAAAGCCAAATTGTTGTCGTGGTTTGTGGGAGGATTAAACTACCAAGTTGAGCACCATTTATTTCCCAATATTTGCCATGTGCACTACAAAAACATTTCAAAAATTGTGAAAGAAACAGCCATTGAATATAACTTGCCGTATTACAGTTATGCAACATTTTTTGCCGCAATAAAAGACCATGCAAAATTATTGAAACGATTGGGTAAACATGATGTATTGGCTCCAGTTGCTGTAAAATCCAACAATGAGCATTGATTTAGAAACACTACGGAATTATTGTTTAGCCAAAAAAGGAACAACTGAATGTTTTCCTTTTGATGCAACAACCTTGGTTTTTAAAGTCGGTGGAAAAATGTTTGCATTGATTGATGTGGAAGAAGCATCAAGTATTAATTTAAAATGTGCACCTGAAAAAGCAATTGAATTGCGCGAAGAATGGGAGGAAATAACGCCTGGTTTTCACATGAATAAAACCCATTGGAACACCGTTTCGCTCATTGGTCGATTATCCGATAAGTTGGTGTTTGAATTAATAGATCATTCGTATGAATTGGTGTTTTTATCGTTGACTAAAAAAATCCAAAACGAAATCAAAGGTTGATTTTTTTTCTTTGAATAGTCATCCTCATTTTTTATTTTTAGGCCTTTCAAAAATGCAATAATATGAGTGCTAGAGTTGATAAATTTGTGTGGTGTGTACGTTTATCCAAAACAAGAAGTATTGCTACTGATTTAGTTTCAAAAGGCAAGGTAAAAATTAATGGAGAACCTTGTAAACCGTCCAAAGAAGTAAAGATTGGAGATGTGGTTTCACTCACTAAAAACAATGCAACATTTTCATACAAGGTGATACAGTTACTCAACAACCGCGTAGGAGCAAAATTGGTTGCCGATTACATTTTGGATATTACCGATCCACTAGAAATTGAAAAGTACAAGGCCTACCAAGCAGCGCAAAGCACTTATCGTCAATTAGGAACAGGAAAACCAACCAAAAAAGATAGAAGAGACATTTCTGATTTTTTAAATGATTGGTAATTTGTCATCATTCTGTTAAAAAATGATAACTTACTTCAAGACTTCTTTCCGAAAAGTGCATATATTATTCGATAATTCATTACATTTGTAGCTTGTATTAAAATTAAAACTAAGTTTTATGGCAGGAGCAGCATTAGGGGTAGTAGGCCCATGGCAAATTGTATTAATCGTTGTAGTACTTTTATTGATGTTTGGTGGTAAGAAAATTCCAGAATTAATGAAAGGGTTAGGTCAAGGAGTTAAAGAATTCAAAGACGCTACAAAAGGAAACGACGAAAAAGAAGTTAAAAAAGAAGAAGAAAGCAAATAATTCTATACCATTAGCATGTATCGTACAATTGATGAGATAAAAGCGCAACTTGCGACAGGGAAAACTGTTGTTTCTATTGTCAATGATTATTTATTGGAAATAGAGAAAAAAAAGGAGTTGAATGCTTTTGTCGAAGTTTTTACTAATTCTGCATTGGAACAGGCAAAATTAGTGGATGAAAAATTAGCAAATGGAACTGCAGGGAAATTGGCAGGTGTTGTTGTAGGAATCAAAGATAATTTGTGCTACACAGGTCATAAAGTTAGTGCATCATCAAAAATTTTAGAGAACTTTGAATCATTGTTTACAGGTACTGCTTTGCAACGCTTAATTGATGAAGATGCAATTATCATTGGGCGTTTAAATTGTGATGAATTTGCAATGGGAAGCTCCAATGAAACTTCCTTTCATGGTGTTGTTAAAAATCCATTAGATACTACCAAAGTTCCGGGTGGTTCTTCAGGTGGTTCGGCCGCAGCAGTTGCCGCAGGTTTGTGTACAGTTTCATTAGGAAGTGATACAGGAGGATCTATTCGTCAGCCAGCATCTTTTACTGGAACATACGGTTTAAAACCAACCTATGGTCGCATTAGTCGCTATGGTTTAATTGCCTACGCATCTTCGTTTGATCAAATTGGTCCGTTTGCCAATTCTACCAAAGACATTGCCTTGCTTTTGCAAATAATGGCAGGAAAAGATGGCTATGATTCAACCGCTTCATCAAAAGAAGTTCAAACTATTTGGACGGTCAATTGGCAAGTAAGCTAAAAATTGCGGTATTGAAAGAAAGTTTGGAAACAGACGGAATGGATACAGAAATTGTTGCAAAAATGAAAGAATTGATTGCACAATTAGAAGCAAAAGGCCATGAGGTTGAGTTGGTGTCTTTTCCATATTTAAAATACATGGTTCCTGCTTATTATGTATTAACAACTGCTGAAGCATCTTCTAACTTGTCACGTTATGATGGTGTTCACTTTGGATACAGAAGTGCAACAGCAAGCGGGGTGGAAGAAACCTATAAAAAATCACGAAGTGAAGGTTTTGGTAAAGAAGTAAAACGTCGTATCATGGCGGGAACATTTGTTTTATCACATGGTTACTACGATGCTTATTATACCAAAGCACAAAAAGTAAGAAGGGTGTTGAAAGATGAAACCAATGAAATATTCAATGATTTTGATTTCATTATGTTACCCACAACTCCTTCCACAGCATTTGAGTTAAACGGTGTTAAAGACCCCATTCAAATGTATTTACAAGATATTTTTACAGTTCATGCAAATTTAACTGGTCACCCAGCAATTTCATTACCGCTTGGAAACCACTCTAACGGGTTGCCTTTTGGTGTTCAAATTATGGGAAAAGCATTTGACGAAAACGGCTTGTTGAATTTTGCACAGTATTTAGAAAATTAATAGAACATGATGAGGTTGTTTGTAGCAACATTTTTTACATTATTTTGTGCGATTGTAGTCGCGCAACCGCAAAACAATGCTGTTAAAACAACAGATGATCCATTTCAAGAGGTGGTTGATCAATCGTTAGCCATGTTTTATGCAGAATATGCAAAAAAACAAAATCAAAGTTATGAAGCAGTAATTGATTCGTTGAACTATGCGGATGGTCAGGTAGTTTCATTTTCAGACGAAGTTTACTGCCAACGTTTAAATGAAATCAATAAAACAACGCCGTTTCAATTGGATTGTAATTCGGTGTCGCTTTCAACCATTCGATTTTTTGTAGCCAATCGCCGTGGTTTTGCGCGTGTAGCATTGGGTCGTTCTAAATTGTATTTTGACTTATTTGAGAAAAAATTACAAGAATACGGACTCCCATTAGAATTAAAATATTTGAGTGTTATTGAAAGTGGATTGCGACCGCAAGTGAAATCTCCAGCTGGTGCATTAGGTTTATGGCAATTCATGTATGGAACGGGTAAAATCTTTGGGTTAAAAGAAAATTATTACTTTGATGAGCGCATGGATCCAGAAAAATCAACGGATGCTGCTTGTCGCTATCTTAAACAATTGTATAACATTTATGGCGATTGGAATTTGGCATTAGCAGCTTACAATGCTGGACCGGGTAACGTAAACAAAGCCATTCGTCGTTCGGGTAACAAAACAACTTATTGGGCAGTTCGTCCTTTCTTACCTAGAGAAACACAAGGTTATGTTCCCAATTTTATTGCAGCTGTTTATTTGTTGACTTATCATGCAGAACACAATATCATTCCTGCTGAAGCGGCTGTACATTATGCTGAGCTTGATACAATGTGTTTAAAAAGCGGCATTCATATGTCAACGATTGAAAAATTGGTAGGCTGGGACGAAGCTGATATCAAAGCAGTAAATCCGGTGTATAAATACAATTATATTCCAGAAACAACTCCAAAACAATGTATTTCTGGCCCTATCAAATATATTGGCAAATTGGTTAGCATGGAAGATTCTTTGTATAGCTTAGAAAAAAGTATTTTTAGCCCACAAAAAGTGACGTCACCTGTTGCAACCAATTCAACTACAGATTCAACAGATGTGGATGCAAAGGATAGTACAAACACGGCTATTTTACCAGGAACTACAGAAGCTGGCAACACGTTCTATCACAAAGTTGAACAAGGAGAAAATTTAAATACGATTGCAACCAAATACGGCACAACAATCAACAAAATAATGGCAATTAATGGATTAAGCACTACAAAGATCTATGTAGGGCAACGCTTAAAAATTGAATCAAAAACAGGAGGAGATACTCCAACAGTAGCACCATCTCCAACACCATCTCCGGTTGCAAAACCTCAATATTATTCGGTGCGTTCGGGTGATACTTTTGGAAAAATTGCACAACGCTATGGGAAATCCATTAGTCAGTTAAAAGCTTTAAATCCTCGTGTTAATATTGAACGATTAGAAGTAGGGCAGCGAATTCGTGTAAAATAAATTGCCATGAAAACTTTAGCAGTTGCGATAATAACACTCAATGAAGAAAGAAACATTCGGCGTTGTTTGACTTCCATTCGCGACTTAGCTGATGAAATTATTATTCTCGATGCATTTTCTTCGGATAAAACGGTTGCGATTGCCCAAGAATTCAACGCTCGAGTAGAACAACGCACTTGGCAGGGATATGCAGCAAGTAAGAATTACCTCAATAGTTTAGTGCAATCCGATTACATCCTTTCATTGGATGCCGATGAAGCACTCAGCGAGGAATTATACCAAACGCTTAAACATGAAAAAGAGAAAGGTTTTAGTGGAACGTATTCTGTAAACCGAATGACCAATTACATGGGCAAGTGGATTAAACACAGCGGATGGTTTCCCGACATTAAACTACGTATCTTCCCAAAAGAAGGTTCTTATTGGACAGGAGAATTTGTACACGAAGAACTTATAACTAACGATAAAACCCCACAATTACTGAAAGGAATATTAGAACATTATTCTTATTACTCTTATGAAGATCACCAACAGCGTGCAGATAAATACTCGCGTTTAACTGCTCAGAAAATGCATGTTGCTGGTAAAAAGGCTAACTTATTAAAACCGTATTTAAGTGCCATCGGACGTTTCATTGCCATGTACGTTATCAAGTTGGGTTTTTTAGACGGTTGGAGTGGATTTAAAATTGCACAAATTAGCGCAAAATCCAATGTGTTGAAATACAAAGAGTTAATAAGATTAAATAACAGTAATGATGAGTGATTGGAACAACAAACGCATTTTAATAAGTAGAACAGACAGTATTGGTGATGTATTATTAACCCTTCCAATTTGTGAGTGGTTAAAGAAAAAATATCCAGAAGTTACATTGCTTTTTTTAGGAAGAACTTATACACAGTCCATCATAGAAGCTTATGATTTTGTGGATGAAGTAATAAATTGGGATACTATTCAAAGTTTACCAACAGTTGACAGAATGGCGGCATTCAGAGCATTAAATGTAGATGCCATAGTTCATATATTTCCTAATAAAGAAATAGCATCATTAGCTAAAAAAGTAAAAATCCCCACTAGAATTGGAACATCGCATAGAAGTTTTCATTTACTGACTTGTAACCATCGATTAAACTTTACGCGAAAAAATTCTAATTTGCATGAAGCACAGTTGAATTTTGAGTTGCTCAAACCGTTTGGGTTAAAACAAATTCCAACACTTGAGGAAATTAACCAAAGCACAGCAGCATTTCATCCTTCAGCGGTAGAGTTACCTCAAAATGTACAATCGTTCATTAGTCAACATTCAAAATATGTGATTTTACATCCAAAATCGCAAGGAAGTGCGTTGGAATGGCCGATTGAAAAATATGTGCAATTAGCAAAAAAACTGGTTGAAAAAGGCTATGGTGTTGCTTATACAGGCACCGATAAAGAAGGAGTGAATTTCAGGGGAAACATCACAACTTCTGAAAATATCATGGATACAACAGGTTTGATGACCTTAGAACAGTTGATGCGTTTTATTCAGCAAGCGTCGGGTATTGTGGCATGTTCTACAGGACCTTTGCATATTGGCGGTTTTTTAGGGATTAAATCCATTGGGTTGTTCTCTAATAGAAAGCCAATCCATCCAGGTAGATGGCACGCCATTGGTTCTGATGCACATTATATTGTAAACGATGAAAATTGTGAGCTTTGTAAAAAAGGTAAACCTTGTAAATGTATTGAAAACATTGAGGTGGAACGCGTTGCAACATTATTTTAGCCAAAATAGGTAGAATTTCGTATTTTTTTGTGGCGATAAAATAATTTATATTTGTGATTAGAATTATTAAAATAAATCACGATGAAAAAAATTTCTTATTTGGTTGCTTGCTGCACAATTGCTTTAACAGTAGTTTCATGTAAAAAAGAAGGATGTACCGATCCTACGGCTACAAACTATACGGTAGGTGCAACAAAAGACGATGGTTCTTGCCAATACGCCAATCAAACAGTTCCTACGGCTCCAACGTATAACCCTGTTTTTGCGGGTACTTTTGGAACCTTAGTTGCATTAAAAGTAGTTTCTACAACATCAACTCCAATTGGTAACGTTGATAGCAATATCGGTACAGCAGTAGCAGCTTTTTCTGAAAACGGAGGGAGCTCGTTTGTAGGTGCTGGAACAGTTAAAGTAAATTCAAATGCTTTGAGCGTGAGTTCAAACAATGCTTACTATTACAATGTTTCGTCTAGCAATCCTACAGGAATTGACTACACAGCATCTTCTACAGTTAACTGGGAAGCAGACGGAAGCACTTGGCCGGCTTTTACAGCATCTACTTCACAAGGATTTGCAACAGTTGGAACAATTACTTCTGGAAACCCAAGCACGTCTTCAAGCTATACAGTGACTGCTAGCTCACACACCAATGCAGACTCTACATTGTTCATGATCGTTGGTCAAAGTGGCAACGTAATGAAAATTGTTGCAGGTGCACAAACACAATATACTTTTAGTGCTTCTGAAGTTAGTTCTTGTGGCGCTGGAACAGGTATTGTAGAAGTAGTTGGTTTGAAATATGATTTACAAAACATTGCAAGTAAAGATTATTACTTAATCAATGAAACTGCTCGCACAAAAACAGTTACAATTGAATAATCGTATTCTAAAATTTATTGAAAAGTCGCTGTTGTAGAATAGCGACTTTTTTGTTTTTATCAACTTGCTGTTTCGACTATTTCTTATACATTTGTGTAGTTTAAAAATAATGAAAATGAAAAACGTTGCAGTTATTGGTGCAGGTACAATGGGAAATGGAATTGCCCACGTATTTGCTCAATTTGGATACAAAGTGTCTTTAATCGATATTTCTCAAGCTTCTTTGGATAAAGGAATGGCTACAATTGCTAAAAACTTGGATCGTCAAGTGGCAAAAGGGGCGTTGACAGAAGAAGAAAAAAATACAACCATCAACAATTTAACTACTTTTACAAGTATTGAAGAAGGAGTAAAAAATGTAGAATTGGTAGTAGAAGCAGCAACAGAAAATGTAGATTTGAAATTAAAGATTTTTGCCGATTTGGATAAATTTACTGCTCCAAACGTAATTTTAGCTTCTAATACTTCATCTATTTCAATTACAAAAATTGCATCGGTTACCAATCGTCCTGATAAAGTAATTGGAATGCACTTCATGAATCCAGTTCCAGTAATGAAATTGGTTGAAATCATCAGAGGATATTCTACTTCGGATGAGGTGACTGAAATCATTATGGAAACTTCTCGCAAATTAAGTAAAGTGCCAGTGGAAGTAAACGATTATCCAGGATTTGTTGCCAATCGTATTTTAATGCCAATGATTAACGAAGCCATCATTACTTTACATGAAGGTGTGGCAGGTGTTGAAGAAATTGATACAGTAATGAAATTAGTGATGGCGCATCCAATGGGACCATTGCAATTGGCTGATTTCATCGGTTGGATGTTTGTTTGGCAATCATGGAAGTATTGTACGAAGGATTGGGTAATCCAAAATACGCTCCTTGTCCGTTGTTGGTTAATATGGTAACTGCTGGTAAAAAAGGAGTTAAATCGGGTGAAGGTTTTTACTCGTGGACACATGGAACAAAAGATTTGGTGGTAGCGCCCAATTTTGCGAAGAAATAATTCTAATCAGAATAAGCATAAAAAAAAGTCGCCTAAAAGCGACTTTTTTGTTTTATTCACGTTCCAAATAGTTTTTAAAATTATCCAATATTGTTTGCCAAGCAAAAAGTTGAGCCCCTACATCTTGATGGGCAACAGGCTCAAACTCCATTTGCACCATTGTTTGATGTTTAGTTACAGAAAAACTTAAAATAGCTGTACGTCCATCCTCAAGATGATATTCAATTTTTTCAAAAGGAATAATTAATGAAATAATACTGTTGTAGGCATAGTTCAATTTACCATCCTTGGAAGCCATGATATAATTAGAATCGCCGCCTGTTCTGAACTCAAATTTGATAATTTTTGCTTCAAAATTATCGTAAATCACGAGCCAATTGGGCATCAATTCTGGGTTGGACCAAGCGTTCCAAACGTCGCTAATCGTTTTGTTGATTTTGACGCTTACAACCAAAGATTCTAGAGGACTTTCTTTCATAAGTTATTTGAGTGGTATCTATTCGTTTAGAACAAATATAACATTTAACCTATTGAAAGCAAGAAAGAATAAAAATAAAATTGTTAAAAAATAAACTTATCTTTCAATTACACTATTTTTCGTTAGAATCTCTAGCAAAAGAAACACGTAAAATATTTCCAAAATAAAGTTCCTTACCACTAGTGCTTTTCATCCACAATTCTTTAATGTCATAAGTGTTTTCTGAGAAATAAAGCTCTGCTAAACCTTTTAATTCATCCAATGTAAGTTGTGGAGAATACGTGTTGACAATTAAAAAACCATTTTCTTCAATCAAATTAGCTGCAGATGAGAGTAATTCGTCAATTTTTTCTTCCAACTTCCATTTTTCACCTTTTGCACCAATTCCCCAAGCTGGCGGATCCATGATTATTCCCTTGTAGGTATTGCCACGTTTTTCTTCGCGTTGTGCAAATTTCAAAGCATCTTCCACCACCCATTTTACATTGAGCAAGCGTGAAAGTTCCATGTTTTCCTTTGCCCAACTCACAATTGGTTTTACAGAATCCACATGCAAGGTTTCTGCACCGTTATAGCGAGCCACTAAAGATGCGGCACCTGTGTAGGCAAATAAATTTAAAAAACGATCATCCGATGTGATGTGTTTATCGATGTAATCCCAGTTGGTTCGTTGTTCAGGAAAAAGTCCAACGTGTTTAAACTTGGTCAACGATAGTTTGAATTTCAAATGCTTGTAGGCAATTGTCCATTCTTGAGGGGCATTTTCTTGAAGTTTTTTCCACTTTCCACTACTTCCTTTTTGGATAAATTCCCAATGCGCCATTTGATACCATTTTTCAAAAGGAATTTCACTTTTAAAATAGGCCTGAATTTCTGGGCGAATAGTGATAATTTTTCCCCAACGTTCTAATTTTTTGCCACCTCCAGCATCAATTAGTTCATAATCAGTCCACCCTTCGGTGAACATTTTTTTTTGACTCATTGTGCTTATCTTCTAGGCATTTTTCTACGGCCACCCATCATTTGAGCCATGCGCATTTGATTGGCAGAAGGTGCCATTTTTAATTGGTCTTGAAGCATCTTAATTTGGTCTTTCATCATGCCAGAATCGTCTAATTTTTTAGCCTCAGCCAACAATGTCAATGCTTCTTGTCGTCTTCCTGTTTGTGCACATGCTCCTGCTAAATGCATTTTTGCAATTGCATTGTCGTGTTTAGCACGCAATCCCATCGCCAACGCTTTGCGCAATGAAGCTTCAGTTTTTGCCGGTCCATTTTCTTGCGAACCTAAAACGGCTTGCATATACAACACATAAGCACGTTGTTTTTTAGGTAAAAATTGCGGTGCAGTAATCTTGTCAAAATGGTATTTAGCTTTTTGTTGGTTTCCTAATCGCATGTAATAAAATGCCATAATAATGCGCTCATGGCGAAAGAAGAAAACACCTATTAGGGCAGTTACAAAAATCATTACAATTCCCCATCCCCAATGACCACTTGCAAACAAACTAATAGTTCCCAAAAGTGATGTCAACGCCAAAACGCATTTAATAATAAATCCAATCATAGTATATATTTTTTAATCAATAGTTGCAATACATTTTAATTCAATAGCAATCGGTGTTGGCAGTGAGTTGATTTCAACTGTTGTTCTGCACGGTTGATTGTACTTAAAATATTCGTTGTACAATTTGTTGTAGGTATGAAAATCGCGCTTCATATTCGTTAAAAAAACAGTTACGTCCACTAATTGATCCCAAGATGAACCTGCTTCCTCTAAAATTACA
>JAWKMK010000037.1:0-5250 GCA_041392275.1 Crocinitomicaceae bacterium
AAGAGCCAATGAAATCTATGGAGCTTACTCTAACGATGGTTGGAGCATTTATTTTGCCAGAGACAATGCCACCAGAAGTACAGGTTTTGACATCATGTTCTCGCAAATGCAAAGTAAAATTGCAAAAGATTACATGGCTGCTTCAATGTTAGCAGAAGTAAATACTGGTTTTAATGATGGCCCAATTTACATGCACATTGATGGAGAAACGATGTATATTGCTTCGCAAGGAAGAGCTTCGTTGGGAGGCTACGATATTTTTGTTTCTAAGAAAGTTCAAGGTAAATGGACTACTCCACAAAATATGGGATATCCCATCAACACACCGTATGACGATTTTTTCTTTGCTCCAACGGCTAATGGGAAATTTGCCTATATTGCTTCTAATAGAGATGGGGGCAAAGGAGGATATGACCTTTACAAAGTAACATTTTGGGGTGAAGATAAAAAACCAAGCCTTCAAACAGAAGATTATTTATTGGCTTCTTTAATTATGCCGATAAAAGACAATAAAATTGAAGCTACAGTGGATGTAAACAAAAAATCGTTTACCGTATTTAAAGGAAAAACAATTGATGCCATCACCAAAAAAGCGGTAGAAGCACAAATTGAAATTACAGACAATGCAACAGGTAAAGTAATTGAAACATTTACAACGAATAGTGCAACAGGTAAATTTATCATCACTTTGGCTTCTGGTAAAAACTACGGAATCATTGTAAAAGCAGATGGTTATTTATTTCATTCTGAAAACTTTGACATTCCAAAAGGTGCTGCCGACAACTTGGTGGATAAAACAATTGAGTTGAAAAACATCAAAATTGGAAGCACCATTGCTTTGCGCAATATCTTCTTTGATACGGGCAAATCTACATTGCGCCCAGAATCCAATTCGGAGTTGGATCGTTTAGTGAAATTATTGAACGATGTTCCAAGTTTAAAAATTGAGATTTCTGGTCATACCGACAATACTGGTTCTGCAAAATTGAACGAGCAGTTATCAAAAGACCGTGCAGAGGCGGTTGTTGTTTACCTGTAAAGGAAAAGGAATTGCTGCTGCTCGTTTTAACATCTGAAGGCGAGTGGTGCTTCAAAACCAATTGCATCCAATGCCACAGATGATGGGCGACAAGAAAACCGTCGCACCGAGTTTGAGATTACAGGGAATTTGATGTATAGTAGTAGCATAAAAAAACTCAAGTTGACCTTGAGGTTTTTTTGTAAAGTCTTTTTCAAATGTTCTAAAGTCTTTAATATATAAAACTGTTGATTGGTGTGTTCTTTATCAGTGAATAATAGTAATTCAAGAGTAAAATTAATACATTAATTCTTAAATCCTTTTTTCATTTTTCTTGCTCATAAAAAGTGGGTAAACATTTATCTTTTTATAGTTATCGTGTTTTTTTATTTAGTTAACTCCCTTTTATTTATTTCAAAAAAAGTATACCTTTACAAAAAGAACCTAAATCCAAGTTGGGCTCTCTTCATTAAACTTCTAAACCTAAAAACAACTGAAAAATTTGTTTAGTAAAAGATATTGATACCTAAAATAACTCACTATATAATCAAATTAACTACTATTTAGTTAAAACCTAACCACCTAACCTTAAATCTCTAAATCTTAACAATCTTAAACATTTCTTTACTTCCCTGTTCATATGTTATTTCTAACATATAAACTCCTGGGGCTTAATTGAAGCAATGAAATTTCATCGTGACCACTACTTTGTCTCTTCTGCAACAACTTTGCTCTTGATGCATCTAGCATTTGGTAGTTAAATGCTCCTTTTCCACTTACATACAACACATTGGTTGCTGGATTCGGATATACTACATAACCTTTCTTTATTTAAAGCAACTGATCGTATTGGTGAAAAGTCAAATTTGCCATCAAAATCAACTTGTTTTAGTCGATAATACAACGTGTTGCTTTGTCCAAAAGGACGATAGTGCATATAGCTGTAATTGTTCAAGGCTTTGTTGTTCCCTTGCTCTTACTATCCACTACTTCCCAATTTACGCTACCGTGCGTATATTGCAACTCAAAATAATCGTTATTGAGTTCACTTGCTGTTGACCAACTCAAAAGCACATCATTGTTTTGAGTGTAGCTTTAAAATCCAACAGTTCTACACCTAAATAGCAAGGCAACATAGTAATTGATGCAACTCCATTATCCACAGGGCTATCGCTTCCAAGACAACGTTCTGTTTTTATGGCAAAATCGGTAATAGAAATATCTGTCATTGGATAATACCAACTTGTCAATTCAAACTCACTTGTAGTTGGGTTGTAAGAGTCTAAATCTGCTGCCGAGCAGATTTAGGATCAGGCATGGTAAACACCATTTTCTTTCCATGTAATGATAAACGGCATGTACCAACTCCTGAAATTTGAATTTGAAAACTATCCATTCTACAAATAGAATCTTTTAAATTGGTTAAACTCACCAATGGTGCTGGAGGGTATGGACGTTTATCCCAACCAAAAGTATTTCCACCTTGAAATCGGCATATTCACCACCATTAAAATCGGCTCTGCCACGGCTTGTGGTCTGCAGGGTTGATGGTCCACGGACCGCAAGAACTCAGCAAACTAACTATAGTATCGCACATTGATGGTATCCATGGGGTTGCGTGTGTACAGTAATTATTGGGCGAACACGTTCCAAAAGCATCATTTCCATTTCCAATTGCCTACATATCACGTATGTTAACATAATCAGCACAAACCAAACCCGAATCTACGGATGTATGCTTGTTGACCTGTTGGCGTACCATAGAATTGAATTGGTGTGGCTGTGCTCAAGCCATTTAACTCCAACTCGGCATTGTTTCGCACCCATTGCACTGTACTTTGTTTTAAGTTATAATCTCTTCCTGGTTCAAAATGCAACAAGTTGTTGTATTTGTTGGAGGTGGTGATGGTTGCATTATTCATGAAAAATAATGAATCATAAATACCATTTTCTGTAGCCAAAACAATGTTATTATTAAAAACAGCATGTTTTACTTCTGTATTAAGCCCAATATATGTCTTAGAAGTAGTAGAGTTAACTTCCAAATAATTAATTGAGTCTGTTAAATTTGTGAATTTAAATCGCCATAATTACCACAGTTAACATTTAAAATAACTCTATTATATTTCACCGCCAAAATAAATATGAAAAGCTGCGAGAATAAGTATTTATAGATTAATTATCACTGTTGGAACTATCACTTTTTTGAGAATATTCTGCAATTGTATTTCCCACATTTGTTCCAGAAATTGTCCAAGCGAAATTTAGTTTTTACAACTGAATTGGTCATATCTAATGTCGTTTAACACTCCTGTTGAATAGTAACCATTAACATTTACAGTTTTGCCATCTGTCATAATTACACCTCTTTTAAAAATACATATAACAGGTATTTGCAAACATGTTATTGTAAATCTTGAACCAAACTATCAACTAACTTCCACTTGGTGGTATCAGTATCTCAAAATTCAATTTTGTTAAGAAATTTGTTTTTCCCTCCTCGAATTGTAAAATCCGGAAAATCTGTAGTTGGAATACCTCTAAATAAAAAGCTGCCTAAGTGATTATTTATCATATTATCATGAAAATGTAAGCTTGCGCGTATCGACATCGTCATTGATGATAAACCATTTAATTTAGGATTCATCCCACTTGGAATATTTTCCCAATACATAGATGCAACATCCGGCGTGCCAGATAAATTAACTTCTTGATTCGCTGCAGAGAATGAAGTATTGTCAAATAAAGCAGTATCAATAATACAGGCGGGCATTGAGGTGCGGGTGCATAAAAAGGCAAAAGTTGTTCCCAGTTATTTCCATCATAAAAATCTCCTGAATTACCAGCTATTGCAGACGAATTCACCCAATGTAATTTACGTGCTTGAGCCGCTATCCCACTCCATCCTGTTGTTGTGCCTGACAAAATAGAATTTGTACTAATACCAGGAATATTGGTGCCGGTAACTGTATTATCTGTTATCGTTGCATAATCAACAGTTAATGAAAAAGGTGAATTGTTTTCAAAAGTTCCTCCAGTGATATAAAAACTCGATGAACAAGAACCATCTAATACTGTCTTTGCACCAGAAGTAGAAATGGTTCCTCCTCCAGGCAAGAAGGTAAAAATGGACTAACACCTGTATATGCCGATTGAAGCTGAATTTTTCTTCCATTCTTTATTTGATGCGGAACATTGCTTGGTAATTTTAATAAGCTTCTAATGTATAAATCATAATTCGCAATTAAAGGGGCTTGATCTAAAATTAATGTATCTGCAAGAATTGGGTAATTTGTAACTGCAGGATACAAACCACATTCTAAAGAATATATTGATTGGTCATGAATTTTTTGATAATATGCTGGTGTAGTGCTTGAAGGTACAGGTAAAAATACACTATTCGTGTGAGCATTAAAATGATATCTATCATCTTTCAAAATTAAATTTCTGACTTTAGTATTGGCACTATTGCGAATGTAGGTATCATATCCTGTGTAAATATTTGATGGGTCTTCAAACGTAATATCATAATATGTATGGTTACCTAAAGCAACTTCAAATTCATAACTAATCGCTTTTGGTGTGAAATAAAAATTAGAAGTACCACAATTTAAAGTTGAACTATTAGTAGCAAAATAGCTTAAATAACCTGTCGCACCACTTTCTTTCATTTGTATACGTATATCACTATCATAAAGTGATAAGGTTCCTCCTGTTAATGACATTGAACTTGCAATAATTGTAGATCCATTTCCATCTACACAGTTAACTGTGCCTGTATGCAAATGACCACTTCTAAATTCTATAAAGCCAGATCCAGAAAAACTATTTGTTGAATTAATTTCATTATCAATCGATTTAATAGCTATTAAAGTATCCATGAGCAACCATTCGCCCAATCCATTTTCAGAGTTGAACAATACTCCTTTATTAAACTCTTTATTTTTTGTAATTATCTTGCATCGGTATGGTCTATTACTTCTAAATCGGAATGTTCCATTAAAATAATTATTCATTTGAGAATGAAATGTTAAAGAACCCCAAACTTCCATTTTTTGAATTGCTGAACCAATTAAACTGCCTTTTCCTAACCAATTCATTCCTTCGCAATACATCACTAATTGATCACAAAAAACAAATGATTCATTTGGAAAAATAACAGAATCTATTTCTGTAGGCGGACATGCAGGTGCATATCCTCTATTGCCAGGATTTATTGATGGATTTGCAGT
>JAWKMK010000038.1:0-3422 GCA_041392275.1 Crocinitomicaceae bacterium
GACCAAACAACCAAAAGTTGGACCAAGAGTTTTATTTTGAAGAAGGAAACTCATTTGTAATTCCTAAATCCAAATTGGTGGCAGGAAAATACAACATTGAAATTTTGTATAAAATAAACAACCAATCTTGTATTCAAAAAGAAGAGATAACCATTTAAAAAATGTTTGCAGCGTCAATAAGTGCTTTAATTTTGGGCCTTGGGGCTTCTTTACACTGCTTGGGAATGTGCGGGCCGTTGGTGATGGCTGTGCCTATTTCTTCTAAAACATGGCAGGGCAAGGCGGTTGGAATTACTCAATACCATTTGGGAAAAACATTTACTTATGCATTGCTGGGATTGGTAGTTGGAGTGATTGGTATTAGTTTGCAAACCTTAAAATGGATGCAAATTTTATCCATCATCACAGGTGTTTTAATTATTCTTTTTGCTTGGAAAAAATTTATAAAACTTCCTGCATCCAATAAAATTCAACAATTTTTAACACGATTTTCTGGTAAATCATTGAATAAATTATTCAAATCAACTATTCCATTTAAACCTTTTTTCTTTGGGATGATTAACGGGTTGCTTCCATGTGGGCTAATCTATATTGCACTTTTAAACAGCTTGTTGGCTGGCGACCCGTTTTCTTCTATGGTGGCAATGGCATTTTTTGGCGTGGGGACCATTCCTATTTTAACACTTGCAAAATTTGCATCACTTAAATTTAATTGGCAGGCAAGTAAAATAACACCCGTTTTGGTAACTGTTGTTGGACTTTTAATCATTGTAAGAGGCATGAACTTAGGGATACCGTACATAAGTCCAAAAATAAATACATCGATTATTGCTTCATCAGATAAAGATGTAAAACAAACAGTATCAATGGATTGCTGTCACAAATCCGATCATTGCAATACTACCAAAAAATAAAAACTACTTTTTTATATTTCATTTATCAATAAGTTTATCTATATATTTGCATAAAAAAAGTGCAATGCCCAAACCAAACAGTCAACCCGTAAGTTGTCAAACTTGCGAGGTGCGTCATCTTTCATTATTCAAATCGCTGTGTGCGGAGGGAGTAAATGAATTGAATGACATAAAAGATTGTATTATTTACAAGAAAAACGAACCTGTTTTTGTTGAAGGAGCTTATCCTAAAGGCATTTTCTGTATCAAAGCTGGAAAAATTAAAGTATTTACTATTGGTGAATCGGGCAAAGAGCAAATTATTCGAATTGCCAAAGAGGGCGATGTGATTGGGTTTCGATCCTTGTTCAGCGAAGAGCCTTATCGTCTTTCTGCAACAACACTTGAAGATTGTAGTGTATGCGTTATTAAAACGGATGACTTTTCAAAACAAGTTGAAAATCAACCTGAATTATTGCAAGCTGTATTGCGTGAATTATCCAAAGAAGCTGGTGAATTAGCTTTGTTTATCAAAACCATGGCACAAAAAACTGTGCGTCAACGTTTGG
Organism: Crocinitomicaceae bacterium; assembly: GCA_041392275.1. Lineage (GTDB taxonomy): Bacteria > Bacteroidota > Bacteroidia > Flavobacteriales_D > Crocinitomicaceae > Taishania. The sequence continues at coordinate 1,463 of JAWKMK010000038.1, forward strand.
CAATAATTTTATTGGTCTTGAATGAAATTTATAAAAATCAGCAAATTAATTTATCGCGTGAAGATTTAGCAAATTTTGTTGGAACAGCTACAGAAACAGTCATACGCCTTCTTAAAGATTTTAAAGAAGAAGGTGTTATAGAAATTCACGGTCGTGCTATTGAATTATTAAATGTGCCACTACTGGTGCAAGAAGCAGAACGTTAATTTTTAAAAGTTTTTAGGTGCACCAATAATGTACTTAATGCTACAATAGTAATAGAACTCATTGGCATTATGATGGCTGCAATTAAGGGTGAAAGTGCTCCAGTGACTGCAAACGATAAACCAATGGTGTTGTAAACCAACGAAAACCCCAAGCAAATTTTTAATACTTTCTTAGCATAGTGACTCATTTCTAAAAATTGATTCAATCGCGCTAATTTATCAGCTTTGATAATTGCATCCGACGATGGTGTAAAACGAAAAACATCTTCAGAAACTGCAATGCCAACGTGTGCAACGCCCAATGCTCCCGAATCGTTCAATCCGTCACCAACCATCAATACTTTTTTGCCTTCTTGTTGCAAATTCAACACATAATCCAATTTATCGTTGGGCGTTTGATTGAAGCGAACAGTGCTATCTCCACCCACCAAATTTTTTATCAATTCATAATCTTTGTCTTTATCGCCCGATAAAACATGTACCGTGTAGTTGTTTAAACTTTTGATCAACGAATGTACGCCAAGACGCAGTTCGGAGTGGAACACAAATTTCCCAGATTTTTCACCAATTTTGAAATACGTTTCTGTTTCATTGCTGCTCACTGTGTTTCCAAATAAATAAACATGACTTCCAATGCTTGCTGATAAATTTTCTGAAGATGTACAAGAAATACCTTTATTTACTTCTTCCACAAAATTGGAAATTGTTGCTGTTGAATGAATACCTTGCAATTTGTAATAGCGAACAATGGCGCGAGAAAGTGGGTGAGTGGAACAATTGGCCAACGAACACAATAACTCTTTTTCACTGTCCGAAAGTTCATCACCAATATATTCAACTTGTAAATTAGTACTTTCGGTCAACGTTCCTGTTTTGTCAAACACAACATCGGTAATTTCATTCATACGTTCAATAACAGCCGTATTTTTCAAATACAAACCTTTACGTCCCATCAATTTCATGCTGTTTCCAAATGTAAATGGGGAAGAAAGTGCCAATGCACACGGACAAGCAACAATCAACACAGCAACAACAATTTCTAATATTCGCGTGTAATCAATAAATACCCAGGCAATTGCAGAAAGCAATGCAATGGCTAAAACTACCCACAAAAAATAACGGGCAATGGTATCTTGAAATTTATAGCGATTGGGCTTTAATTTATCAAATTTAACATCGTTCCATAATTGGGTTAACAAACTGCGATTAGATGGGCGATCGGATTTTAATACAACTTTTTGCCCCAACAATTTTCCTCCAGCATAGATGTAATCGCCTTTGCTTTTGTAGATTGGAACAGATTCTCCGGTTACAAAACTGTAGTCAATTTTAGCTGTTTCGCTTTGCAAAATACTATCACAAGGAATTATTTCTTCGTTGCGAATGAGAATTTTATCTCCCACATTAATTTTTTCAATTTCAACAATTTCCTCTCCGTTATCCGTAATTTTTGTAACCGCAACCGGAAAATACGAAGTGTAATCGCGCTCAAACGACAATGATTTATAGGTTCTATTTTGAAACCATTTTCCAATCAATAAAAAGAAAATGAATCCTGCAAAAGAATCCATGTAACCCGGACCACCTTCGGTGATTATTGTAAACACACTTTGAGAATACAAAGCAATGATACCAATAGCAATTGGAACATCTAAATTTAAACTTTTACTTTTGATGGATTTGTAGGCCGAAATAAAATAGTCGCGAGCAGAGAATAGCAACACGGGCACAGAAACCAACAACGATAGGATGGA
>JAWKMK010000039.1:0-3245 GCA_041392275.1 Crocinitomicaceae bacterium
GTCGGGTTTTAAAACCACGTTTTTTGAATGTTTCAGCCACACGAATGGAAGTTTCAATTCCAGGGTTAAAAATCAAAGTTTTGGTTCCTATAGCAATTTCTTCATAGGCAAACAATAATTTTTCTTGCATGAAATAATTCCCATACAATACATCCGAACTTGAAATTGTAAAATCCCCGTTGGAGCCAATTTTCAATCCGTGCAAGTTTACATCATAAGTAAACGTTTCTGCATTTGCCAAATATTGATTTTCAATAAGCGACGCAATGCTTTCACCTACCATTAATTTGTTGTAATTATCGTTTAATGGCAAAACACGGTTGCTACTCAAAGGAGTTGCTGTAACCCCTAAAATATTGCCACCTTGGTAAAATTGAAAAATCTTTCTAAAACTGTTGTAATGAGCTTCGTCCACAATTACCAACCCGATGTCTTCAATAAAATTTTCATCGTCTTGCAAACGGTTGTTCAAGGTTTCCACCATGGCAATAAAACAAGAATATTCTCCTTGGTCGGGAACCGATTTAACTTCCGAGTTGATGATTTTGTTTTTGACACCTATTGCCGACAACTGTTTGGAAGTTTGCACCGACAACTCAATGCGGTGTGTAAGTATCAATACTTTTTTATTCCACTGTTGAATGTATTGTTTAGCAATTTCCGAAAAAATCACTGTTTTTCCACCTCCAGTGGGCAATTGATACAACAAGTTGAAATTCGTACCGTTGGCTTTTAATTCTTCAATTATTGAGTTGACGGTCTTTTCTTGAAAGGGATATAATCTCTTGGCTGTTTCTAAATCTGTATCAATCATTTTTCTTAAATGGGGCTACAAAATTACTGCCTTTATTCTGATTTAGCAAATTATTGAAGAAAGTAATGTGTTAAAACAAAAAAAAACGAACTAAACAGACAGGTGTTAATTCATATTTTAACGGGTAGTGTTGATACTTTTTTATACTTTTAAACAAAAAAATGAAAGCATTAAGTACAGTTCAATCGGTTTTGTTGTTGTTAATTGGAGTTGTGTCGTTGTTTATGACACTTTCCATTGTGTTTGATTTATTTGGAATACGCGAAAAAGAAGGAAACTACGTTTTGTTTGTGGTTTATGCCAATCTTTTATGTGGCACACTCTATGTTGCAACGGTTTTTACCAATTGGAAGAAGAATTACAAGTGGAGTTTTATCCTTTTGGCGCTTGCATTTATGGTGTTGGTGGTTACGTTCTATTTTTTCAAGGAACACATTGCTCAAGGTGGAATTTATGAACCCAAAACTGTAAAAGCAATGACGTTTAGAACTTTGTTTACCTTAATTATGGCTGGAATAAGTTTGTTTTTATTCCGCAAACACCCTCAATTAAAGTAGTTTAAAACTGAATTTGAAGCAATCAAAGCTACGTTTTAGTCAATAACTCTACTTTTTACAAAACAAATGCGCTATTTTTCCGTTTTTTAGGCCAAAAAAGAGCATATTTGTACCGATGAAAGGAAAAATTCTAATAGCATTATTTTTTCTAACCGTGTTTTCAAACGGTTGGACACAGGAGGTGGAAAATAGAGAAAAAGCACCTTCTTTTTTTGGTTTTCAAATAAAACCTATTTTTCCAGCGGTATTTATGGGAACAACCAAAATGAATAATAATGTGGGGAATTTTTACACATCAATGGACATGGCCGTTAGCTACTCATTTGGTGGTGTGGTGCGTGCAGGAATTACCAAATTGATTGCTATCGAAACGGGAATCAACCTTACGCAGCGCAATTACAAAGTAAACTCATCAGTGCCTGATTCAAATTTATATGTGCAAAGTCGCTTGCGCTATGTTACCTACGATATTCCAGTGTCGGCATTGTTTTATATTCGTTTGGCAAAACCTGTTTATATGAACGTTTCTATTGGTGCCGCTTTGACGTATAACCCAACAGTGGCTGGAATTAAAAATATGCCAGGTGGATACTCAATAATTTTTATCAATTGTTTTGGTGAAAATTGAGGTGCATTTTTGGGGAATATGGGATTTGAATACAGAACAGAAAAGGCCGGCGTTTTTTATTTAGGAGCAGAAGCACGTGTTCCATTTGGTCCGTTGTTTTATCTGAAATCAACTTACAAAAACCAAGGACATGAATTGACAACCGATGCAGAAAATCAAGGAAAGGTAAATGGTTCGTATTTGGCATTGCAAATTAAATATTTCTTCCCAATTAAGAAAATTAAAGGTAGCCCTGTAAAACGCCCAATTGAATAATGGAAATTCAACAAATTATTGAGCAATTAAACATGCAACCCCATCCTGAGGGTGGCTATTTTGTAGAAACCTATAAATCTGTGGTGAACGTAGAAAATTCTATTAATTCCATTGCAACGGTCATTTATTTTTTATTGCCTTCGGGTGAGAAATCTACGTGGCACCGTATTAAAAACGATGAATTTTGGTTTTATCACAGTGGAAGTCCTATTATAGTGCATACAATTGAAAACGGAGCGTATGCCGAAACAATAGTAGGAAACTCTGTTTTAGCGAAACAACAACCGCAATTTTTAGTAAAGGGCGGCGTAATTTTTGGCGCATCGGTGTTAGAAGAAAATTCGTATTCTTTGGTTTCTTGTGTGGTGGTGCCTGGTTTTGAATTCAAAGATTTTGAATTGTTTTCGCAAGCCGAACTAGTTGCTCAATTTCCTACATTAGCCGATAAAATTGCATTGCTTCATTGATTGATTTTCTCAAAACGAACAATAAATTGTTGTTGATTACTTTTTAAATAAAGCAAATAACTTCCGTTTTTAAGGTGTTGAATATCAATATTAGTGGAGATGGTTGTTGCCTCCGATTGCACGATTCTTCCTTGCAAATCTAGGATGGAATATCCCGTAATGGGAAAGTCTGACTGAATTGCCAACGAATTGGTTGCAGGATTGGGAGTTACGCCAATTTCTAATTTATTGACAAGGTTAATTTTTGCTTCTTCTGAACGTTGGTGCTGGCTAAAAAATCGCCATATTTCTTTGCTGGCATTAAAATCCATGCAGGTGTTGCCATTTCCTGGTAAAGGAATAGTTGCTCCAGGCCATGTGTGCCCACCGTTGGTAATTTTAAAAAATTCTACCGAATGATTTTCAACTCCACCCGCATATACGTAATGCTCGGCAGTTGCACCATCGGTTGTGTTGATGTCTGGAACCGTTGTAACAGTTGGAGTGGTGGAGCAATTGTTTCTAGCAACCCAAAAATCAACCAC
>JAWKMK010000004.1:0-180925 GCA_041392275.1 Crocinitomicaceae bacterium
TCTCTCTAAAACATATACAATTAAGGCGTTCATTGGTTCAGAATAATCTTTAGAAAATTCTAATTTCGGACGGTTAGCAATACCTAAACAAATGGTAGTGCTTTTATGTCCCAAGGCTTTGGACAAAGCAAATAGTGCCGAACTTTCCATTTCAAAATTGACAACTTTTAAATCGGATGAGGCATAATTGGTTAAACGCTCGTTTAATTGGGTTGTTTTTGTTGATAGGTTTAATTGTCGGCCTTGTGGTCCATAAAAACCACTGCTAGTTATGGTAATACCGTTCTTGGTTGCTGGTGAACTAAATTTTTCGACCAATTCTTTTGCTGCTTCAATATAATAGGGTTTTACTTTTTCAGGGAGACCTAAATGATGTTCTATTTTGGTGCATTCTTGAATTTCATTTTCTGAAAAAGGAACATTATAAAAATGAGCCACATTATCCAACCCCAAAGCAGCTTCACTTAAAATGTAGGAATGTACAGGTATGGTTGGTTGTAAAATTCCACATGTACCAATACGCACCAATTCCAACGCTGTGTGGTTTGATTTTTTTGTTCGATTTTTTAAATTAATATTGGCCAATGCATCTAATTCATTAACAGTAATGTCAATATTATCGGTGCCTATGCCTGTTGAAAGCACCGTAATTCTTTTTCCTTTATACGTGCCTGTGTGGGTTACAAACTCGCGGTGTTGATGGGTAAATTCAATGGTGTCAAAAAAGGAACTAACCAAGGCAACTCGGTCTTGATCGCCAACTAAAATTATTTTGTGTGCACAATTTTCAGGAGAAATTCCAAGGTGATACACTCGGTTTTGGCTGTCTAGTACTAATTCTGAAGCAGGATAATCCATAGCATTAATATTGTTTGTTACAATGTTAATTATTTTTTTGAAACGAAGGAATGCTTGTATTTGGATTTCGTATCTTCGAGAAAATTTAAAAAATGAAAACAACTTTTTTAGTGGCACTCAGCTTGGTATTTTCTTTTGTATCGTTTTCGCAAGTTGTTGGTGGCGATTTGGCAAAAGATGGGCGGAAATTAACTACTCCATCTGATTTTACGATGTATGAATCATCGGTTGGCGAGGTATATTACACCATTTCTGTTGATATAAATGGAAAGGTAACCAGTGCTAAAATCAATGGTAATAAATCAATAAAAGTTTCCATTCCACTTGATGTGCGCATATACAACTACTTGATGGGACTACAATTTGAGCCAGGAACTCATTTTCCTAAATTTCATCAAGGCGAAGTGAAATTAACGTTGAAGAAAAAAGAAGTAAAACCGCAACCTTAAAATAGGGGTTCACCATTAGCATCAGTGGTTAACACATCGGTCATGTACTGAAAAAATGGTTGTAAAATCCTGTAATCAGCAGCCACTTGTTGTGCAAAATCTGGTTGAAGCGCCCAATTATCTGCAAATGATTTTTTGAAAATAAATTGTTTGTGACGAATTAAGTGAATACGAGGATGCTCTTTATCAAAACCTTTGGGAGCCGATTTTACTGCCTCACCCATCATTGCACCAAAAGATGTTGTTAATTCTTTTTGTTTGAGAATGTTTTCAAGATCGTCTTCTATTTCTATTGCTTGGCGAATGCGCAATAAATCTTCTTTTTCGGGCCCCCAAAATCCTGCACCAATAAAGGAGTTATTAGGTTCTAAATGTACATAAAAACTCCCTCTGTTGTGCGGTTGACGACGCATAAAAATGGCACTGAAATGGTTTTTATAGGGCGTTTTATCGTGTGAAAAGCGTACATCGCGGTAAATGCTATACATTTTTAATTTTTCAAACGCATCCAATTGAATCAATTCTGCATAAATGCGTTCAAAAATTTGTGCTGCTTCCGATTTTGCTTGTTCATATTGTTTTTTATTGGCTTCAAACCACTCCCGATTGTTATTGGCTTGCAGACGGCTTAAAAAATCAAAGAACATAGGGACTTATTTAATGTACAATTTCTTAATTCTAACGATGGGTCCGCCACATTTTTTTTGGTGACACGCAATGCAGGCATCTACCATATTGTTGAAATTTTCTTTTTGACGGGTTGATTCACTAAAAACAAGCTCTTGCGCTGCTATGAACTTTTTGGCGTGTTCATTAAAAAAATCATCTCTATCCGAAGGATCGGTCAAGGTGGCAACGTGGATGGTTTTGTATTCTTCCGGAAAAACGCCCAAATCGGTGTTTCCTTGCTCAATTTTTTGTTTGATTGCTTGGTTGTTGGTGTACATTTTTTCCATCAATGCTGCCATTTCAGAAATTTTGTACATTTCAAAGGGTGATTGTTTGGACGAATTTTCCTCAACGTTTTGCGTTTTTTCGTTGCAACTTGCAAGCAACAAACCAAAAAAGAGCCAATAAAATGCTTTCATTTTATTTCGATTTTGAAGCTAGATTTTCATCCAATAAAACACCATCCGCCATAAAAGAGTAAGAAAATTCAGGTTCGGTGATAGCGTCTATTTCTTCTTGCGACTTACCTGCATCTTTGGCATAATGTTTCAAATCGTCAACACTGGTAATGCTCACAAATGCCTTTCCTTCTACAATTCCATTGTGATTTGCGGCATTTTTAGGAACAAAAAAACCATAATCGGCAAACTGAACAAACACTTCATTTTCTTCATCCAAATCCATGGTCATCCAACATCCTTTTTTCTGACAAACATCTAAAATTTCAGATTGAAATTTCACCTTTACGGTATCACCCTCTTTCATGCTTTTATACATTTCTAGCATTTCTGCTTTCGAAATGGCTTTATCGGGGGTAATTTCTGTTCCAAATTTAGAATAAACAACTTCTGGTGCAGTAGTATCTTCTTGTTGTTTTCCGTTACAAGCAACGAATAGGAATGCAGTAGCAATAATTGTTAAATAATTTTTCATCTTCTAAAAATTTGCTGTAAAAATAAGGTATTTATAGTGGAAAAACAATGATTTTAATCAGTCACTTTTAAATTGGCAGTTACGCCTGTTCGTAAAAACAAATGGTTTAAATCCACATAGATGTTGTGCACTTTTGCATCGTGCACTTTACCGCTGAGCGTATAATCGCCAATTTTTCGTTTTAAATTTTGATTGATTTCGGCTTTTAATTTTTCAAAATCGGATTTAAAATCAACCGTACTCGCTTTTTGCAATTCATCGGTTATTTTTTTGCTAAACAACCAATCGGCAAATTTAATGAGTGAACTTTTTGTTTCAATATCGTATTCAATTGCCGTTAAACTAAAAACTTTTGTGTTGTTGTCAAAAACAGGTTGTCCTTTTAGATATAAAATGCCATTTTTTGAACCATCAAAATGCACGCCAATCACAATGCGATTATCGGGCAAGGGATTGACATCAAACTTGGTAAAAACAAATTGTTTATTGCGCAATTCCAGCGTTTTACCACCCAATTGAGTGGTCATAAGCTGGGATAAAGAGTCGTAATCCAAGGTAATATCGGTAAACACTTCAAAAGTATCTTTGGGCGTGCTGGAAACAACTTGCAATTCGGGCAATTTACTTGTTGCGCTATTTTTTTCCTCTTGATTAATAAACGTAGTGCAATTTAAAAGCAATGCCGAATACAATTTATTGTTTTCAAAGCGTGGTTTTACAATAGAAATTGCTTTTGGTTGCACATGCAAAAAACCTAAATTGGGGATTTTAAAACTTTGGTTGAGTTGTTTCCAAAATGCTTCGGATTCATTTTTAAATTGAATTTCTCCCAATTTTTTATCCATTTCTTTGGCTTCGGATTCTACAACGGCTGTTACGCGTTTCATCACTTCGCCAGTTGCATCGAATCTAAAAACGGTTACTTTACATGGATGGATGGGCTCTACTTTGTCAATTTTTGTGGTGGCAGTGAGTGCATAGTCTTTTGTGATGCCAATTTTAGTTGAAAGAACTATTTCTACGGATGGTTTGGTTTCATTAACACCACACGAAAACGGAATAACTGGAGAAATGCAATTTTGATCGCCAAACAAGCCCGTGCAACCGGCACAATAATTCATCTTAATCCAATAAGAGCCGTTTAGTTTAGAGGTAATGACTTGTTTATCGGCAGTAATTTGGAATTTATCTTTGTAAAACTCATAAGAATAGCGCACACCACTGCACGGATAATCGCCACCTTTCATTACTGCAGGCACACTGTTTTCTGCTTCTTTCACCAAACCGGATAGGTTTACTTCTAAAGGCACAACAATTTGATTGCTCACCGAAGTTGAAGGCATCTGTTGTTGTTCTTTCAAAAAATCGGGCGCAGTGGGTTTGATGGAAGCACAACTTGTAGCAAGAATTACCAAAAAAAGAAAACCAAGTGTTGTATTTACTTTCATTTGTTGCAATTCTTGCCTTGTTGTTGCTTAAAAATTACATATTTCTACGGTACTGACCACCCACCTCAAACATGGCGTTGGTAATCTGACCCAACGATGCTGTTTTACAAGTTTCCATCAATACTTCAAAGATATTTTTATTTTGAATAGCTGCTTCTTGCACTTTTGCTAAACCTTCTTCTGTTTGGGCTTTATTTCCTTGGTGCAAGTTGTTCAACATCTCAATTTGGTATTGTTTTTCCTCCTCTGTTGCACGAATAACTTCTTTAGGAACAACGGTTGGCGAACCTTTGGAACTCAAAAACGTGTTTACCCCAATGATAGGAAACTCTCCCGTATGCTTCAACATTTCGTAATACAACGATTCTTCTTGAATTTTTCCACGTTGATACATGGTTTCCATTGCTCCAAGCACCCCTCCACGTTCCGTAATGCGGTCAAATTCAGTCAATACGGCTTCTTCCACTAAATCCGTTAATTCTTCAATGATGAATGAACCTTGCAATGGATTTTCGTTTTTAGCCAATCCCAACTCACGGTTAATAATCAACTGAATAGCCATTGCTCTACGAACCGATTCTTCAGTTGGTGTTGTAATAGCTTCATCATAAGCATTGGTGTGCAACGAGTTACAGTTGTCGTAAATCGCATACAAAGCTTGCAATGTGGTACGAATATCGTTGAAATCAATTTCTTGCGCATGTAATGAACGACCAGAAGTTTGAATGTGGTATTTCAACATTTGTGAACGGGCATCTGCACCGTATTTTCTATCCAAAGCTTTTGCCCAAATTCTTCTGGCTACACGCCCAATAACTGCATATTCTGGGTCGATACCATTGGAAAAGAAAAACGATAAATTTGGACCAAATTCATTGATATCCATTCCACGTGACAAATAATATTCCACATACGTAAATCCATTGGCCAACGTAAATGCTAATTGAGTAATTGGATTGGCACCTGCCTCTGCAATGTGGTAACCCGAAATGGAAACAGAATAAAAGTTACGCACTCCTTTTTGAATAAAATATTCTTGTACATCACCCATTAAACGCAACGCATATTCGGTTGAGAAAATACACGTATTTTGCGCTTGATCTTCTTTTAAAATATCTGCTTGAACCGTTCCACGAACAGATTTTAAAGTAGTAGCTTTAATTTGCTCATAAACGTCTTTTGGTAACACTTGATCACCTGTAACGCCGAGTAACATCAAACCTAAACCATCGTTTCCTTCAGGCAATTCACCTTGGTAACGAGGGCGAGCTACTCCTTTTTTCTTATAAATAGCTTCAATTTTAGCTTCAACTTCTGCTTCTAAGCCATTTTCTTTAATGTATTTTTCACAATTTTGGTCGATTGCCGCATTCATGAAAAATCCTAACAGCATAGGTGCCGGACCGTTGATGGTCATAGAAACAGATGTTAGTGGATGCGTTAAATCAAATCCTGAATACAATTTTTTAGCATCGTCCAAACAACAAATAGAAACACCAGAGTTACCAATTTTACCGTAAATATCGGGACGAGTTGCAGGGTCATTTCCATACAATGTTACCGAGTCAAATGCTGTTGAAAGGCGTTTTGCTGGCATTCCCAATGATACGTAGTGAAAACGTTTGTTTGTACGCTCCGGTCCTCCTTCTCCAGCAAACATACGTGTTGGGTCTTCTCCCTCACGTTTAAATGGAAACAATCCAGAAGTATAAGGAAACTCGCCCGGAACATTTTCTTGCAAGTTCCAACGTAAAATATCTCCCCACGATTTGAATTTAGGTAAAGCTACTTTTGGCACTTGTGTGTGCGACAATGATTCGGTGTGTGTATCCAACGTTAACACCTTATCACGAACTTTAAATTCAAATTTTGGTTGTTTGTATTTATCTTTTTTGGTTGCCCAATTTTCAATTATTGCCCAGTTTTTAGGGTCGAAATTTAATTTTTCTAATTCAAAAGCTTCTTGCAATCCTTTGATTAAACGATCTTTATCATCTAGTTTTGATTGTTTTAAAGCTTCAATGGATGTGTTTAAACCATACAATTTATCGGCAACTTCAACTTGTTGGTTGACCCATTTATCGTAGGAACGGTTGTTTTCAGAAATCTCTGATAAGTAACGTGTGCGGTCGGGTGGAATCACATAAATTTTCTCCGACATTTCTTTGGTTACTTGAAACGTTGAATTCAAATCTGCACCCGTTTTTTCTTTTACTTTTTCAATTACCACTTTGTACAAAGAGTTCATACCTGGGTCGTTGAATTGAGAAGCGATTGTACCATAAACAGGCATGGTATCAACTGGCAAATCAAAAAGATTGTGGTTGCGTTGGTATTGTTTACGCACATCGCGCAATGCATCCAAAGCACCACGTTTATCAAACTTATTCAAGGCAATCACATCGGCAAAATCCAACATGTCAATTTTTTCCAACTGTGTAGCAGCCCCATATTCTGGCGTCATTACGTAGAGTGAAGCATCTGAGAAATCCATAATTTCTGTATCCGACTGACCAATCCCAGATGTTTCTAGGATGATTAAATCATAATTGGCTGCTTTTAACACCGCCAACGCTTCGGGAACATATTTAGAAACCGACAAATTGGATTGACGTGTAGCCAATGAGCGCATGTAAACTCGTTCGTTTTTAATCGAATTCATACGGATACGATCGCCCAACAAAGCTCCACCCGTTTTTCTTTTAGACGGGTCGATGGAAACTACTGCAATTTGTTTGGTTGGAAAATCAATTAAGAAACGGCGCACCAATTCATCCACTAAAGAAGACTTACCAGCACCACCAGTTCCTGTAATTCCAAGTACAGGCACTTGATGTTGCGCTGCTAGTTCATGAATTTGAGCAAAAACTGCTTTTGATTCTTCTGGGAAATTTTCAGCAGCAGAAATCAATTTTGCAATAGCAGGTACGTGTTTATCTTTCAACTTTGAAACTTCGTCTGTCAGGTTTTGACCTGTTGGGAAATCACACAATTCAACCACTTCATTAATCATACCTTGCAATCCCAAAGCACGACCATCGTCTGGGTGATAAATGCGGGTGATACCGTATTCTTCCAATTCTTTAATTTCAGACGGAAGGATGGTTCCACCACCTCCACCAACAATTTTAATATGAGGTGCACCTTTTTGTTTCAATAAGTCATACATGTATTTGAAATACTCTAAGTGCCCACCTTGATAGGACGTCATTGCAATAGCTTGTGCATCTTCTTGGATGGCACAATCCACCACTTCTTCAACCGAGCGGTCGTGTCCTAGGTGAATAACTTCGCAACCTGTAGCTTGAATAATACGGCGCATGATATTAATTGCAGCATCGTGTCCATCAAATAGAGACGCAGCTGTAACAATTCTAACTTTATTTTTTGGTATATACGGTGTTACTTTTTCCATAGCGACAAATTTAGTGATTTTTATTTATGTTAGGTGAAAGAGTATAAGTAACTTTGCGGTAACAAATTGAGAACACCGTGAAAGTAAAACAAATCGTAGAATTGTTAGCATCAACAGATGAAAAGCAAGTGAAAAAAGCGTTGAATGGTTTAAAAGCTGATGGCGATTCAACCGTGATTGAGCCGTTGGTGCAATTGCTACAAAAAGATGCAGAAACTAAGTTGTTTCAGAAAGAAATTTTAGAGATCTTATCGAGTTTAAAAGATTCTTCATCTGTAGAAGCGATGATAGCCATATTGCGTAATGATGACTATTTACCTGTGCGTCAGATGTTGCTTTCTACCATTTGGAATTCACCGTTGGATTACACGAATTATTTACCAGATTTTGTTTTAATTGCTTGTGAAGGTGATTTCTTAGAGGCGTTGGATTGTTTAACGATTTTAGAAAACATGCCCGGCGAAATTGAAGAACGTCATATTTTAGAAGCACAATGGCATTTGAAAGAGTATCTTGAAAATCCTGAACCAAAAGAAGAACGTAAAGCTCAAATTATTTCAGAGATCGCCTTATTTATTAAAGACTTGGATAGAAATATTGAAGGATAGTTAAGCGCGCCTAATGGTTTAGAAAAAATACCACAAAAAAAGAGCTGTTTCGTAATGAAACAGCTCTTTTTACATTTAAAAATCTTTGTTATTTGATAACTGCAATTTTCTTAATTGTTTTAGCAGAAGTTGAACTTACTTCTAACAAATAGTAAGATGCAGCGATATTGTTTGAAATTTCCATTCCGAAAGAAACAGGTTGGTTTACTTCGTTTCTAACTACAGTAGAAATTACTTCACCTTGCAAGTTTCTTAAAGTAAATGTTACAGGCTCGTTACCAGCAACATATTGAATATTCAAATCATTTCCAGAAGCTACAGGGTTTGGAGAAATTACCAATTCGTGTTCGCTTGTGAAATCATCAACCAATCCTAAAGTACCATTTACATTGATATTGTCGATGTATAAGTTACTTGAGAAGTCAGATGCTGTAAACTCAATTTTGAAACGTGTTCTTGTATCAAGAGAAGTTGCATTGAAACTTTGTGAATAATGACCCCAGTCACTTGCAGAAGTTGGAGTAAAATCACCACCACCTGCATAACCAGCAGAAGTTAAAGTTGTTCCTTTAATTGTACTTTGGTTGGTGTTTCCAAGAGGGATCCATGTTTCCCCACAGTTTCTTGAATAATACACACGAATTTGCTCTGTAATATCAGCGCTTTGGATAGCATTTGTTGCGTATGAATAATCAAAAGAGAAGGTAACCCCAGAAGTGTGTGTTAAATCATAGCCAGCGGTAACGATAGCATCTTTTTGGCCACTCAAGCGGTTGTAGTAACGAGATTCTTCTGAACCTGGTAATGCATTAGCAACAGAAGGGTTGTAAACAGTTAATTTTAATGAACGGTTACTGTTATAACCAACATTTACAGGTACAAACTCGCTATAGTTATTACCATCGTTGTGGTATCTTAATTGTTGGTATTGAGTTGCTGGTTCTAAGTCAAATGATTTAGGACCAATCCATGCTGCCCATGAATCTTGAACATCAATAAACTTGTCAAATACTTTAGTTACTTCACCTGATGCATTTCCTACTTTCAACGTTACTTTTTTACGACCGAAAGTATTGAAAACAACTGATGGATTGGCGCTTGTGCTAGTTGCTGGAGTAGCATCTTCAAAAGTCCACTCACGGAAAGTCACAGGTCCGTTAAAAGATTGATCAGTAAATTGTACTGTTTCACCAACACACGTAAAAATTTTATCAGCTTTAATGTCTGGTGTTGGGATACAAACTGGAGCACTTGTTAAGTCGATTCCTGTTGCTGCGTGAGTTGCAGGAGTAATCAAATTACTTCTCAAACCATCATTTCCTTGCAATGCACGGCGCATTACTTTCACTTGTCCTTTTGTAAAATGGTGCGAACAGTAAGAATACTCCATATAGTTTTGGTAGTTTTCTACAATGTTTGGATTACAAATTTTTGCAGCATTTGTGTCTGTTGGACAGAAGTTATATCCTTTTGACATAGGTGTGTCATCTATACCATCGTCACCACATGCAACTCCAGGATCGTTGTTATCACCCCAAACATGTGGTAATGCTAACCAGTGACCTACCTCGTGAGTTATAGCTCTTGAGTTATACACAGAACTTGGAGATAATGAACCAACATAGTTATATAAAATCATAATTCCATCCATCCAATAAGCATAACCGTTTACTGCTGTTGGATACAAAGCATAACCTGCAGCACCACTAACTTCTGGCATTGCCTTTACAACCCATATATTTAAGTATTTTGAACGGTCCCATTGGTTTACTTTTGAGTATGCTCCACCATTGGATGTTTCATGTGTATAAATACGGTCGATACCATTTGTACAATTTCCCCAAGGATCATAAGCAGCTAATTTGAATTGAATTTTTGCTTTTCCAATTTTACCTTGAAATTGTGGGATTACTAAACTTGTATCAGCATTCAAAGTCATATAATCTCTGTTCAAGATATTGATTTGATCAATGATGTTGGCATCAGGTATGTTTTCTGCTCCATTTTGGTGCAAAACGTGAAACACAACTGGAATAGTGAATATTGTTGTAGAATCTTCATCTGCTTTTTCAGCCACTCCATTTGCAATCAAGTTTTCTAAATCCTTAACTATAGAAGGATCTTGTTGTACTAATTGATGGTAGTAATGATCTGTAGCACAAGAGAATTGCTGCGCATTTGCAACAAAAGTTCCTGCCAAAACCACTCCAATTACATGTAATATTCTTTTCATATTTAACAAAAATTTTGGTTAAAATTATAAAACTTTTTTATACATCAAGTGATTTAATTCATCTTTTCATAAAATAGCTTTATCAAACTGCCTATTCTTTTTTAATTTATGTAGTAATAAAATTAAAGTTGAATGAGGTAAAGTTAAGAGATTTATATTTATGTTTCATGGCTATTTCTTGAATAACACCTTTTATTGATTAAACGGTTGAAAATTCTTCTTTAATTGAAATTTCCTATAATCAATTTGATTTTTACACTATTTATTAATAGTATTTATCTTACAGATAAACAGTTGTTTGCATTGTTATTTTTTATTGAATTGAAATATATTTTTTAATTTTCAAAAGATTTATACGTAGTTTTGCATTCCAATTGAGTTTAAATTTCTTACTATGGCAAAAAATCTGGTTATCGTTGAGTCACCTGCAAAAGCAAAAACAATTGAAGGTTATTTAGGAAAAGATTTTATTGTAAAATCCAGTTTCGGACATGTAAGAGATTTAGCAAAAAAAGGGCTTGCCATCGATATTGAAAACAACTTTACTCCATCATACGAAGTATCATCTGATAAAAAAACGGTGGTTTCGGATTTAAAAAAATTGGTAAAAGAAGTAGATGTTGTATGGCTAGCAACCGATGAGGACCGTGAGGGAGAAGCTATTTCTTGGCATTTATACGAAGCGTTGAATCTTTCAAAAAAAGAAACAAAACGCATTACTTTTAACGAAATCACAAAACCTGCTATATTAAAAGCTATTGAAAATCCACGTCAAATTAATCAAGAATTGGTAAACGCTCAGCAAGCTCGCAGGGTGTTGGATAGAATTGTGGGGTTTGAACTTTCACCAGTATTATGGAAAAAAGTGCGCCCAAGTCTTTCTGCTGGTCGCGTGCAATCGGTAGCTGTTAAATTAATTGTAGAAAAAGAACGTGAGATTGAAAAATTTTCTGTGAATTCATTCTACCGTGTGAATGGAAATTTCACCACAAAGAATGGTAAAATTAAATCGGAACTTTCTACACAATTAAAATCAGAAAAAGAAGCAGAAACGTTGTTGGAGAACTGCAAAGACGCTCAATTTAAAGTGGCTGATGTGCAGAAAAAACCGGCTACTAAAAAACCGGCTGCACCATTTACTACATCTACCTTGCAACAAGAAGCCAGTTTGAAATTAGGTTTCTCGGTTTCGCGCACAATGACTGTTGCTCAAAAACTATATGAATCAGGGTTCATTACGTATATGAGAACGGATTCGGTTAATTTATCCGACACTGCAATTGAAGGAGCTAAAAATGAAGTGGTGAAAAGTTACGGAGCAAGTTATTCGAATCCAACTAAATACAAAACTGCTTCATCAGGTGCACAAGAAGCGCACGAAGCTATTCGCCCAACCAATTTTGCTGCACATTCCATTGATTTAGGAAAAGACGAAGACCGCTTGTATGATTTAATTTGGAAACGTGCCATTGCATCGCAAATGAGTCATGCTGAATTGGAACGAACAACCATTACCATTGAAACAGATAAAATTGCACAACATTTTACTGCAAAAGGGGAGGTTATTAAGTTTGATGGTTTTTTACGTGTCTATATTGAATCTTCTTTGGACGATGAAGAGGATGAAAACACAGAAGGCTTGTTGCCAAGTGTAGAAGTTGGTGAATTGTTGAAAACAGATAGTATTATCGCTACGCAACGTTTTACTCGTCCACCATCTCGCTATGTGGAAGCTTCTTTGGTAAAAAAATTAGAAGAATTAGGAATTGGCCGTCCTTCTACCTACGCACCAACAATTTCTACCATCCAAAAACGTGGATATGTTGAAAAACGCGAATTGGAAGGCGAAGAAAGAAAATATACGGTTTACGAGCTTAAAAATGGTAGTATTCAATCGGTTGTAAAAACAGAAACAACTGGTAAGGAAAAAAATAAATTATCTCCAACTGACATTGGTTTGGTGGTTACTGATTTCTTGGAAGAACATTTTCCAAACATCATGGATTATCATTTTACTGCGGATGTGGAAGAACAATTTGATAAAATTGCACAAGGATTGAAGGAGTGGACCAAGATGATTCATGAGTTTTATAATCCTTTTCATTCTCATGTTACCGATACGTTGGAGCATTCTGAGCGTGCAACAGGTGAAAGAGAATTAGGTGTTCATCCAACAAGTGGTAAGAAAATCATTGCACGCATTGGTCGTTTTGGACCTATGATTCAAATTGGTGACGAACAAGAAGATGGTGAAAAACCGCAATTTGCTTCACTTCGTCGCGAGCAATCTATCCATTCAATTACATTAGAAGAGGCGATTGATTTGTTTAAACTTCCGCGTTCTTTAGGTGAGCACGATGGCTTAGTTGTGAAAGCAAACGTGGGACGTTTTGGCCCATACATTCAGCATGGAAAAGTGTTTGCATCTATTCCAAAAGGAGAAGACCCAATGACCATAACGTTTGAAAGAGCTGTTGAAATTTTGGTTGCAAAACAAGAAGCAGATGCCAATAAAATTATCAAAACGTTTGCAGAAGACGAAACAATGCAATTATTGAACGGTCGTTTTGGAGCTTATTTGAAGATTGGAAAAGACAATTTCAAATTGCCAAAAGGAACAGAGCCCGAAAAATTGACCTATGAAGATTGTGTTGAAATCAGCAAAAATCAAAAATCAACGGGAACGAAAGCAAAAGCTAGTGCCAAAGCAAAGCCAAAAGCTACAAAGAAAAAATAAGCTTATTTATTGTTGAGGTTGGACATTGTTTGGTTCAGTCCAATGGTTGCAAATCCTTTGATAAATTCAATGGCAAGGGCAATGCGTTCGTCGATGGTTTGTTTTTCTTCTGCCGACCATTCACCAAGAACATAATCTACTTGTCGACCTTTGTTAAAATCACTTCCAACCCCAAAGCGCAAACGGGCATATTCTTGTGTTTTAAGTTGCGCTTGAATATCTTTTAAACCATTGTGGCCGCCATCACTTCCTTTGCCTTTCATACGCAATTTACCAAACGGCAAGGCAATATCATCGGTGATTACCAGCACGTTTTCTAAGGGAATTTTATGTGCTTGCATCCAATAGTTTACTGCTTTTCCGGATAAATTCATGTATGTTGTAGGTTTTACCAACACCAATGTGCGTCCTTTGAATTTTACTTCTGTGCAAGTAGCCAATTTATCGGATTTAAACGTAGCCGCTGATTCCTTTGCTAATGCATCCAACACTTTAAAACCAATGTTGTGGCGTGTTTCTGCATATTCACTACCAGGATTTCCCAATCCAACAATGAGGTATTTCATGAAAACAGGAGTTTATTTGGATGATTGATTGGGAGTAAAGAAAAAGCTTTTGAAAAAAGCGAATAATTTTTTTCTAAACACCGCAAAAACAATAATGTAAGGCATTGCCATCAAGAACAAAATTCCAATGTTGATATTGGACGCAAAAGCCGCTTCACCTGCCTCACCAGATTGTTCTGAAACCATTTTACACTGTGAACATCCTTGACCAAAAGCAAGGTCAACAAGAAAAACAAACGCCACAGTTAAAGTCAATATTAAAAATTGCTTTTTCATGTCACAAATATACAAAATCTATTTCAGCTGTTTAAAAAATTCCGAATGATTTGCGATTAAATCAATTTATGCCAAAAAGTTGATACTTTTGTATTAGTAAAAGATGAGTCGTTTTATTTTCCATCAGCAATCCAAAAACACATGAAATTCAAAGAATACAACATCAATAAAGCCATCAAAGATCAATTGGAAGAAATGGGATTTGTGCGTGCAACCGACATTCAGTACAAAGCCATAAAACCTATATTGGATGGTGAAGACGTAATGGCAATTGCTCAAACTGGAACAGGTAAAACAGCTGCATTTGCAATTCCAACCTTGCATTTTTTAGCCCAAAAATCAAAATATACAAAAGGAAATGTGCGTTGTTTGGTGATGGTTCCAACCCGCGAATTGGCGCAACAAATAGCCGAAGTTTTTCAAACTATAGGCAAAAAAACAAGTGTGAAAGTGATGGGGTTGTTTGGTGGCGTGGAGCAAGATGCTCAAATCAAGCAATTGAAAAGTGGTGTGGATGTTTTAGTGGCAACGCCTGGTAGAATGTTTGATTTGATTGCTCAAGGACATTTAGATGTTTCGGGAGTGCAACATTTAATTCTTGACGAAGCCGATTTGATGCTTTCCAAAGGGTTTAACAAAGATATTCACGATATTTTAAAGAAAATACCACACAAACGTCAAACCTTGTTTTTCTCAGCAACAATTGATAAAAAAATCAAAGCATTGGCCTATGACGTGGTAAAAAATGCCATTCGCATACAAATATCGCCCAAAAATCCAGTAGCAAAATCGGTGGAGCATGCCGTTGCTTTTATTGAAATGGATGATAAACGCTTTTTCTTAGAAAACATTCTTGCAGAATATCCCGATAAACGTATTTTGGTGTTTGTGCGCACAAAAGTAAGAGCCGCACGCGTTGTGGCGGCAATGAAGCGAGTGGGAATTGAAACCGAAGAAATTCATGGTGGCATAGACCAAAAAGAGCGTTTTCAAATTTTAGATCGATTTAGAAAAGGTGAAAATTTGGTTTTGATTACCACCGACGTATCTGCTCGTGGG
This sequence comes from Crocinitomicaceae bacterium, assembly GCA_041392275.1. Classification (GTDB taxonomy): domain Bacteria; phylum Bacteroidota; class Bacteroidia; order Flavobacteriales_D; family Crocinitomicaceae; genus Taishania. The sequence continues at coordinate 15,252 of JAWKMK010000004.1, forward strand.
ATTGATATTCCAAATGTTGACTACGTTATCAATTACGATATTCCAGATGATCCAGAAAACTATGTGCACCGCTGTGGGCGAACTGGACGTGGTGAAAAAAATGGTCAAGCCATTAGTTTTTGTTCAACTTCTGAAAAAGAATTGTTAACAGCCATTGAAGAATATACTGGTGAAGAAATCGCGCATTACGATATCCATCCTGATGATTACAAAGAAATTTTGGAGGACACAGAAGATTTGACCTACAACTGGCAAAAATTAATTGATAAAGACAATCAGGAAAACGGCACAGAAGACGAGTGGTAATTCTGAACTATTTAGTAGAAAGAATCATCGTGTAATAATCCTAATTGAGACAAAAAAATACCACTGATTTTATAACAATCAGTGGTACAATATCAAAATACTATAAAAAGCTTATCCTCTAGCAGCTTTATTTGCTTCTCTTACTTCTTTAACAGAGTGGTAGAAAACAACCCCATAACCAATTCCCAACATTAAGTGAAAAGGCACCATTCCTAAATCGCCATAAGCTGCTCTGTGAACGGCAGTGAATAAAAACACAACAGACAAAACACCTTCGATAACACTTACCAAATTGATTTTTTTCTTGTCGTATTTATTTTGCTTGAATTCAGATTTTTTAGCAATATTAAATTTAGGTGTACGAACAAACGAACTTTTGATTCCTAAGTAACCTTCAATTACGGCAACCGAGTTGTTGATTGAAAGTCCCATAGACATTACCAAGAATTGCAAGAAACGCCATGCAAATTTTGGAAACGATTTTTTACCCTCTGGTGTTCTATCTCTAAACGAATACCAATAGTAAACCATTAAGAAAATGGTGCTGAGAATGAAGATTCCCATGAACTGCAAGATGACATTCAAATCAGAGAAACTATCTTTTACTTGTAAAATTAACAAGCTCAATATAGCCACAACAAGAATAAATAAAAAGATCGAAGAGTTAAACAAATGCGAAATACCGTGAATTCTGTCTGTAAAACGAACTCCTTTGGCTGTCAACAAACGACCCGACATTTTTTTGAAGCACTCAACCCCACCTTTCATCCAGCGGTGTTGTTGGCTTTTAAGTGCCGACATAGTAATTGGCAATTCGGCAGGAGAAACCACGTCTTCCAAGTATTGGAATTTCCAACCTTTCATTTGCGCGCGGTAGCTTAAGTCCAAATCTTCGGTTAATGTATCGTGTTCCCAGCCACCAGCATCTTCAATACATTTTTTTCTCCAAATACCGCCAGTTCCATTAAAGTTAATAAAATGACCAGCTGAGTTTCTACCTCCTTGTTCAATAGCAAAGTGGCCGTTCAAACCAAAGGCTTGCAATTCAGTCAAAATGGAGTAATCTTTATTTAAGTGTCCCCAACGAGTTTGAACCACACCAACTTTTTCATCTTGGAAATATGGCATGGTCAATTGCAAGAAATCAGGTTCTGGGATAAAATCGGCATCAAATATAGCAATGAAATCGCCTTCTACTCTATCCATTGCTGCATCCAAGGCACCTGCTTTATAACCAGTTCTATCCACACGGTGAATGTGTTGAATATTTACACCAGTTGCGGCAACTTCTGCCACCTTTTTAGCAATTAAATCTTTTGTTTCATCGGTAGAATCGTCCAACACCTGAATTTGCAATTTATCTTTCGGATAATCAAAAGCCGCAGCTGCATCGATAATACGCGTTGCCACATACATTTCATTAAACATTGGCAATTGAACCGTTACTTTTGGAGTTGTTTCAGGGTTGTAAACTGGCGCTTGTTTTTTGGCTGTCTTTTTACTTTTCTTATATGCAATCGCCAAACTTAATTGCAATAAACTGTAGAAGAAAATCAACAGCAAGAATGCACCATAAATAAATAAGATGATTTTTGCCACCAAGTGCGACCAATAATGCTCTTGTACATAAGTTTTACCGGTTGCATCTGTCATCATGCGGTCGCCCCAGTTAAAAATACGAGATACTTTAAGTTTTACGTCAATTGGTTGTCCAAAAGTAAAATTATCAGCATGCGCTTCTTCCAATGTAAAGTTAAAAGTACTGTCTCTTTTGTATTCAGAATCATTAATTTTAAATTCATATTCACCAAAAGGTATATTTTTAAATTGGAAAACACCATCTTTATTAGCAACAGTAACAAAAGAATCTTTTGTTTCCACATTTTGAATGACGACAGTTACTTTTTCAACAATATCTTTTGTGCGTTCGTCCACCAAACTACCTTTAACAAGTTTAGATGACTGAGAAAAAGAAGGGGTTGCTATTCCAATCAATAGCGTGATTAACAATAACTTATGCATACACTTGATATATCAAAAAAGTATTAAGAAAGCGCAAAGTTATTCAAAAATAAATTCATAGTGCATTTCTGTAAATTATATTTGCAAAATAGTCAATTATTAACAACCATTTTCCTTAATTTAAGGGCTTTCTTCAAAAGAAATTAAAATATTTACCATCAATTGTTGATATCTTACTTTTTTTATATATCTTTGCTGTCCAAATTTTTAGAAATTAATTAAAAAAGTAAGCTATATGTACGCAATTGTAGAGATAGCAGGGCAACAGTTTAAAGTTTCAAAAGACCAAAAGGTATTTGTTCACCGTTTGGATGCGAAAGAAGGAGACAAATTAACATTTGATCGCGTTCTTTTAGTTGACAACGATGGAAAAATTGCAGTTGGCGCCCCAGCTATAGAAGGTGCAAATGTTACAGCGGAAGTTGTAGAGCACGTAAAAGGAGATAAAGTAATCGTTTTCAAAAAGAAAAGAAGAAAAGGTTACCAAAAACAAAACGGTCACCGTCAATGCTTCACAGCAATTAAGGTAACTGGAATTAAAGCGTAATTAGAAATTACATTGGAGCAATCCAATATAAAAATTAAAAGAAATGGCACACAAGAAAGGAGTCGGTAGTTCTAAAAACGGTCGTGAATCTCACAGCAAGAGATTAGGCGTTAAGATTTTTGGTGGTCAAGCTGCAATTGCAGGAAACATCATCGTTCGTCAAAGAGGTACACAACACCATGCTGGTGAAAATGTAGGAATCGGTAAAGATCATACATTGTTCGCATTAACAGATGGTATCGTAGAATTCCGCAAGAAAAAAGACAATCGTTCATTTGTTTCAGTTGTTCCTTTTGAGGCATAATTGAATAAACGAAATTGAACTAAATAGCTATCTCCAAGAGGTAGCTATTTTTTTATCAATAAATTTTAAACATATTGGCACAAAAAAAAATCCACTACAATGAGTGGATTTTACTATTTTAAATCACAAATTTTATTTATCCAATAACTGCTTCGTATGCAGCAGCATCCAATAAACTATCAATTTGAGATGCGTCAGCGATTTTAATTTTCACAATCCATCCTTCACCATAAGGATCAGAGTTTACCAATTCTGGGTTGGCTTCCAAGTTGGTGTTGAATTCCAAAATTTCAGCTGTAACAGGCAAAAACAAATCAGAAACTGTTTTAACAGCTTCAACAGAACCAAATACTTCGTTTTGTTCAATTGTTTCACCTTCTGTTTCAACCTCTACATATACGATATCACCCAATTCGCTTTGCGCAAAATCTGTGATTCCTACTACTGCTGTTTCACCTTCAATACGAATCCACTCGTGATCTTTCGTATATTTCAAATTTGCTGGTATACTCATAACTCTACTTTTATTTTCAATTTTTAACTTGCTAATTTAATTATCGGCAAATGTAATAAATTATTTGAATTAAAAAAGTGACAAAAATCACTCCTAGAATTAGTCTTTACGATTTCCTCCCAACCCAAATTTAACACCAACAGAACCCGAAACAAATACTCTATTTCTAGTTTTTGAATACCAACTTGTTGTAAAGCCTCCTGTTTGCGAGTTGTATAATTGAATATCGTAATAAGCATTAATCACTGTGTAGCCTAATCCTAATGCTGTAAACACATCAATTGCAAATTTCTTACCTATCACAAATTGATAACCCGTATGAAATCTGAACAACAATTGGTTGGCAGAACCTGTTCTATTTTCTAAAACACCTAAATTATCAATGTAATAGGTGTTGTACATTCTGTATTTAATTTCTGGTCCTAAATACAATCCTCTTGGCGCTGTTGATGCTCCAGAAATAGGATAATAACGGTAAGATAAACCCAAGAAAAAGCCCAATCCACTTTGTGTTCTTGAGTTTAAACCATAAATTGCATTGTTGTTGTTTAGAACGTTATCAAAATAAATTTTATTAATTCCAATTTCAGAAACCGTTGGTCCAAAAGAAACTTCCAAACTTGATTGTGGTGCAACACGGTGTTCAAATGCAAAATTCATTTCACCAACAATTAATTGTGTAGGCGAAAATTTTACAAAATACTTTGAATGATCATCGCGTTGTGAAAAACCACTAAAATGAACAAAAAAAGCAGCAAGGGCAATTAAAGTATATTTCATAATTCTACTATTAGTTTATAGGTTAAACGAATCAAACGCCAATCTATTGTTTTAGAAAGGTTTAAATTTATTGCGTTTATTTAACTTTCTTGAACGCTGTTTATAATCGCTTGAAAAACCTTGTTTGTTGTTGGTATATTGACGCTTAGCAAAACGGTTGGTTTCATAATAAAACGGCAATCCCATTCCGATATACACTTCGTGCGATGTAGCCATAAAGCGTGAATAGCGACCAAAATTATAGTTGAAGTTATAACCAATACGCGCATTATTAGAAATCATCACATCAAAACCTGCTTGAATGGCATTTTCTGTGCGATAACCAACTGCAATAGCAAATTTTCCATTAATAATGTTGCGCAACAATAAATCACCTTGAATTGGAGCGTTGGGAACAAATTTCACTTGCACACATGGATTAAAAATATACGATGCATCGTGGTTGGCTACGTAAAAACCTGCTGCTAAATAATGGTGCCAACGGTTGATTCTAAACCCATTGTTAGGTCCCGAATGAATGTTATTAAACAATTGCGGAATGGAATACCCGATGTACATTTTTGGTCCGTTGTAAAACATTCCAAATCCTGCGTTGAACTTCCATTGATTGTAACTTTGCAAGAAAGCGGGGTCATTTTGGTTAATCAAAAATAAACGCGAATAATCGTTGTTTACATTTTGTACGCCTAAACTTGCTCCGAATGCAAAATTTTGTTCATCGTTGATATAAATACGGTAGGCATATCCTAAGTTTATTCCTGTAGATTTAGCAATACCCACTTGATCGTTCAAAACAGAAAGTCCAACAGCGTGCGAGTTATTGATTTCATAAGACCCCAAAAACCCAACGGATTGTGGCGCTCCTTTTTGACCAGTCCACTGCGTTCTATAAATTAACTCGGCAGATATTTTTGCCTCCACTCCTATTGCGGCAGGATTCATCAATCCTTTGGCAACATTGAATTGCGAAAATCGAGCGTTGGTTTGCGAAAATGTGTAAGCCCCAACCAAACTGAATAATCCTACTAGTAATCTTGATTTCATTGTTAAAGTTTTAATGTTAGGTAGCCTGAAAATTCATATTTTTCGATGGTCAACTTATAGAAATAAGTGCCTTCTGGCAACACATCTTTCCCCATGCAAAAACTAGATTGACACGTTCCATCCCAATCACTTAGGTAACGATCGGATTCAAAAACCACATCGCCCCAACGGTTCCAAACTTTCAATTTGGCTTCAAAACGAATGATTTCTGGAATTTCAAATTTATCGTTGATACCATCACCGTTAGGAGAAAACCCTTCGGGAATGGTAAGGTCAATCATCTTAAAATAAATATCGTGCCCCATTGAACAACCCAATGAATTGCTTGTTGCAACTAAAGTAACCACTCCATCTCCAGTGCCAATATAACCCGTTCTAACACCACTTGTATCTGTAACCAAATCAGCAGGTGCCCAAGTGTAAGTATCAAAATCGGCAGGACCAAAAACATAAGGAACTTGTCCTGGAAAAACCAACATTGTATCTGGCATTGAATGAGGTGGTAATGCAATTACATCCACCGTAGTTGAAAGAGTTGTGTGACAAGCGCCTTTGTAAATGCTAACAGAAAATGTGGATGATTGAGTTGGAGCTACAACTATGGAAGACGAAAATTCATTGGTTGACCATGCATACACATCTCCACCAGACGCTTGAAGCATCACAAAAGAGCCTGCACAAACATTGTTTCCACCTACAGCAGTCAATGAAAAATCAATAAAATCGATAGTGATATTTGCTGTATCCTTGCAACCATTGGCATCGGTAACCTCAACACTATACAAACCAGATTGCGTTACAGACAAAGTTGCTCCTGTACTTCCATCGTTCCACAAATACGAGTTATACGCTTGATTTAGGCTCAAAGTAGTTGTCCCAACTGTTGGACAAACATTCAATCCTTCACTGGAACTCAAAGATGCTGCTGGATCTGGATACAAAGTAACCAAAATAGAATCTTTAGAAACACACCCTACTCCGTCGGTTGCAGTAACAACTACCCAACCATTACCTGTTGCAGTTGCTGCACTACCACTTCCGGTGGCTGGTCCCGACCAAGTGTAGGAAACATATCCTGCCGCAGCTGTTATGGCGTTGGTACTATTGGGACACAATGTTATTGCATTTCCTTGAACAATGGTTACATCAACCGCGCAAGCAAAAGAAAATTGCACCAAGAGTGTAAAAAATCCAATCAGTCCAATTCTTGCTACTAAAAGTCTTCTCAACATATATTAAAGTTCAGTTTATTACAAAAATAAGCTAATAAATTTGAATAGAAACCAAACTCCCACAAAAAAGACTTAAAATCGGCTACTTAATAACAATTAATTTGGCAGATTTTTCTGTAATTCCATCGCGAATAACCACCATATAATGACCATTTACCAATGAGCTAATGTCAATTTGCACCGTATGTTCGCCATCCAATTGTTTGTTGGCAAAAACTTCGGCAACAACAGCGCCAGTAGTGTCAACAATATGCAATGTATAAGCACGATTGTTTGCCGTGAAACGCAAATTGGTAGTGTTGGTAGCCGGATTTGGAAACAACGCCAAACTATTTTTGTTTTTATCCAATCCATCTACTCCAAGGTTGCACGAACCTAAGATATCTAGGTCTTGAATTGTGTGGTCAAACAACGGATTGATATCTTCTTCTGGAACCAAGAACCAATCTTTTAACAACGAGGCATACACGTCTCTAAAATCTATTTGCATAGCAACACCCGCTTGGTTTTCAATGGTGTTAGAAATAACTGGATTTGAACCAATAACTTGCGACGTAATGCACTGACCAAACAAGAACATCGGTGCTGCATCTCCGTGGTCGCTACCAAACGATGCATTGGAAGCAATTTGTCGACCAAATTCTGAGAAAGTGAACCCAGCCACACGTTGATTTAACCCTAACAAGTTCAAATCGTCTTGGAAGGCATACACTGCATCCGAAAGAGTTTTTAGCAAGTCTGCATGTTTACCAGCTGTTACATTTCCTTGAGTTACCTGCCCACTATGCGTGTCAAAACCATCAATATTTAGAATGTACACTTTGGTTTGCAAACCACCAGAAATCATACGCGCCACATAGCGTAAATGAACAGCAAGTGGATTGTTGGCATCGTATAGTTGCGACAAGGTACTTCCAGCATTGGTAGCATTGTAAATTTGATGACCATAGGCATTGGTTTGATCTACCAAATTTTGCAAATAGGCCATGTGTGATCCATAATAAGTTCCATCATCAACAGTGTTGCTGTTAGGCAAGGTGATGGAATCCAATGGATTGGCAATTGCTTGCGAAAAATTAGCCATCAATCCTTGGCATGTTTCAGAAACATTATATCCCATGCTGATTGCAAACGGATGCGGATACTGCGTATTGGGATAATCGTCGGGATAATTGGGATAATAATCATCAAAATGGCGGCCCAACCATCCTTTATGCTCATACGGATCAAGTGAACCTGCGCTCCAAATATCCATTGAACGAAAGTGTGAACGGTTTTGATCGGGGTAACCCACGTTTTGAATAATTCCTAACTGACCTTGCTGAAATAGTGTTTGCATTCCAGCCATGGACGGGTGAAGTGATAAATTACTTTGCCCTAAATCCAATAATTGATTTTCTGGGATGAGAATGTTTGCACGTTGAATGTTCAAATTGTCATATTGATCAATAGGAATTACCGTATTCAAACCATCGTTGCCTCCATTTAATCGAATGATTACCAACACTCTATCTTCGGCACTTTTCGCAAAATTAAAGAGTTTTTGTTGGATGGTTTGTAGTTGGATATTGTTTAACACAAATGGCATTCCTATTGAACTTAATGCCATATTTTTAACAAAATTTCTTCTTTTCATGGGGTCTTATTAAAAAGTTTGACATTCAGGTAAAATAAACAAACGCATGAGTGTTGTTTCAATTTTTTGTTTAATTGGCAATGAATAGGTGGTGTTTCCTGGATCACTGTTGTAATCGTTGTATTGCACTGTCCACTCAAAATCTGGTTGCCCTCCCGTTAACACCGACTTTAAAATCAAGCGTTGTGTTGCGGTTAATGGTTTAGGTAAAAACACCAAAATCATATCGTCAATTACTGCATTGGCACTTGAAGGATTAGATAAACTGTTCAAGAAATCCAATGCATTCACTTTAAATGTATTACCGTTAATTACAATGCCACTTCCAATTGTAAACAAATAAGCCAATGACATGCGTGTTTTGATATGTGTAGAGTTTACCCACAACTTCGTAAAATTGGGTGCTTGGTAGTAGGCCGACCAACCAGATACAGAAGGTGGTTGCCCATAAGGTTGCCCCAAGTTATCACCCAAACCATAGATGTATAAATACATATCAGATGTTGTTGCTAAATCATAGCTTGGAGTTGAAAGTGAACCGTTGATTAATGAAAACAACAATTCTACCGGACTTTTAATACACGAACCTTTTAATTTTACATCGTAGAAATGTTGCGATTTAAACAAAGCTTCTACAACAGGAAGAATTTCATAATTATTGGCAATCATGATGGCTGCCATTGCTGGAATAACAGAAGCTTCAACGTCTTCGGTTAAATCATGGTTCACAAAATAACGATACAATTTTCGAGATATAAAATGTGCCACTTCATCTTGCTGAAACACCACATCTACATAGCTTTCATATTCAGTTGCACCGCCAGCAGTAATTACGGCATCATTAAAACGGTAAGACAATTGTTTATTGGATGTATCGTGTAAAAGTGGATGAAACGCACTTGTCACATCATTATCTGTACTGCTTTGTATTCCTTGTAGATAATAACCCGTAAAAATTTTAGCACCTGCAGCTACATCTTCTTCGGTGTAGTTAGAATAATCGCCTGGTCCAACTTGCAATCCTTTTCCAATAGTAAACAATTCCAAAAATTCACGTGCATAATTTTCATTGGGAGAATACACGTTGTTGGTTGCTCCGTTTTGAAATTCCAACATACTGGTATTTATCGTCATTGCTTTGACAAAATCTTTAAAATTTCCTAAGCAATATTGACGAATTAATTGATGGTATTTAAGTGTAGAACGTGCATCAACCGAAAAAGGCGCTGCAAAATGGTTGTGCCAAAACAAACACATTTTTTCGGTGATACTCATTGATTCGTTATTCAAATTTTTCATTGCCCAAGCGCCCAATGATTTGTTTCGAGCGGTTTCTGTGGGTGGAATTAATGACGCATTGGATGATTGCGGAGTTAAATTCCATGGCTGACCAAAACTTGCAACAGCTTCACCTGCGTCGTACGTTAATGGTAAATCGGTGCTTGTTGGTGTTAATAATGTTGCAACAGTTGCATCCATCCCGTTAGCAACGGAATCAGCAATGTTTTGATATGTTGGACCAAACAACGTTCTTCTCAATAAATGAGAAGCTTCTGATGCTGTCCACACCCCTACAAACGGATCTAAACTGAAGTTTGTAGGCGGATTGATTACAGAACTTGGCATAAACAGTTAGTTTAAATAGTTAACCAAATATAAAACAAAATGATAGTTACACAAAATTTTTAACAAAATGTTCTATTTTTTTTCAAAACATCTAATAAAAAAGACTTGTAAATCTAGTTAGATACATTAAATTTGTACGCGTAGTTAAATAATAGTAGTTAATCGATTATAAAAACATAAAATGAGCAATAAATCAAAGATTTTTTACACCAAAACAGATGAGGCGCCATTGTTGGCAACTTATTCTTTTTTACCAATTGTAAATGCATTTGCATCTAAAGCAAACATTGAAGTAGAATTAAAAGATATTTCTTTAGCGGGAAGAATTTTAGCCAATTTTACTAACTATCCAGATGCGTTAACAGAACTAGGAAAGTTAACGGCTAATGCAGATACCAACATCATTAAATTACCAAATATTTCTGCATCTATTCCGCAGTTGAAAGGAGCTATTGCTGAATTGCAAAAAGCGGGACATGCAATTCCTAACTATCCAGACGACGCAAAAACAGAAGAAGAATTAAAAGTAAAAGCAACGTATGCTAAAATTTTAGGGTCGGCTGTAAATCCCGTTTTACGCGAAGGAAACTCTGATCGTAGAGCTCCCAAAGCAGTAAAAAATTACGCAAAAGCAAACCCACATTCAATGGGTGCTTGGTCGGCTGCTTCTAAAACAAAAGTTGCACACATGACTGGTGGTGATTTTTACGGAACAGAAAAATCGGTAACTGTAGAAAATGATACACAATTTAAAATTGAATTTGTTGCTCAAGACGGAAGTGTAAAAGAATTGAAAGGCCTTTCAGCATTAAAAGCAGGAGAAGTTATTGACTCATCAGTAATGAACCTTAATGCATTGAAAGCTTTTGTTGCACAAACAATTGAAGAAACGAAAAAAACAGGTGTTTTACTTTCAGCACACTTAAAAGCAACGATGATGAAGGTTTCAGACCCTATCATTTTTGGTGCAATTGTGTTTATTTCAAAGAAGTTTTTGAAAAATATGCACAAAATGTTTTTGCAGAATTAAATATTAATAAAAACAATGGTTTGAAGCAGGTTTTCGCTAAAATTGCAGGTCACTCGAAAGAAACCGAAATTAAAGCGGCTATTGATGCAGCAATTACAAATGGTCCTGACTTGGCTATGGTTAACTCCGACAAAGGAATTACCAACTTGCACGTGCCATCTGATGTAATTGTGGATGCATCCATGCCTGCAATGATTCGTATCGGCGGAAAAATGTGGGACAAAAACGGAAAAGAGCAAGATACTATTGCTATGATTCCAGATCGTTCTTATGCAGGGGTTTATGTAGCTGTAATTGACGATTGTAAGAAAAATGGAGCTTATGACCCTACAACTATGGGTTCTGTTCCAAACGTGGGTTTAATGGCACAAAAAGCAGAAGAATACGGATCACACGATAAAACTTTCCAAGCAGAAGCCAACGGAACCATTCGAGTAACGGATGCAAACGGAGTTGTGTTTATGGAACAAGCTGTAGAAGCTGGCGATATTTTCCGTATGTGTCAAACTAAAGATGCTCCAATTCAAGATTGGGTAAAATTGGCAGTTAACAGAGCACGTTTATCAGAAACTCCAGCAGTATTTTGGTTAGACGAAAACAGAGCACACGACAGAGAAATCATCAAAAAAGTAAATAAATATTTAGCAAATTACGATACCACAGGATTGGATATCCGTATTTTAAACCCAGTTGATGCGACATTGTTCTCTGTTGAGCGCATTCGCAAAGGGTTGGATACTATTTCAGTAACAGGAAACGTGTTGCGTGATTATTTAACAGACTTATTCCCAATTTTAGAAGTTGGAACATCAGCAAAAATGTTGTCCATCGTTCCATTAATGAACGGAGGTGGTTTGTTTGAAACGGGAGCTGGTGGTTCTGCACCTAAACACGTGGAGCAATTCTTGTAACAATATTATGTTGGGATTCATTGGGCGGTGTGAATTTTGGCGCTGGGAGCATCTGAGACAGATCGCAGTAGAAAACAATCCAAAAGCAATGGTGTTGGCAGAAACGCTTGATCAAGCAACGGAGAAATTCTTAGCAACGATAAGTCGCCTGCACGTAGAGTGGGGCAAATTGGACAACCGTGGTCGCATTTCTATTTGGCAATGTATTGGGCCCAGGCATTGGCAGCACAAACAAAAGATGCAGAATTGGTTAGTCAGTTTAGTGCTGTTGCAAATGATTTGACATCAAACGAAGCGAAAATTAATGAAGAATTAATTGGTGCGCAAGGCAAAGCACAAAACATTGGTGGATATTATTTCCCAAGCGATGAATTGGCAGCAAAAGCAATGCGTCCGAGTGCTACTTTGAATCAAGCGATAGATAGCTTAACAAAATAAGACATAAATTATTCAAAGAAATTTTAATATTTCTTATATATTTGCAATTTAGCCGTGCTTATGTGCGGCTAAATTATTTATTTAAAAGCAATTTATTCAGCGTTAACTCGTTGAATTAAAATAAATTACAAAATTTAAAATAAAAAGTTATGGAGAATGTAAGTAAGTTTCAAAAACAAGTTCAATGGTTTGAATTTTACCGTTATGGAGCTATGGCTAATATGCTTATTTTCATAAGCTGTTTAGGTGCTGTTGCGTCAATGTTATCAATTAAAGCTCATTTTGATATGGGAATGTACATTGCAGCAGTAGTTTCAATGGCAAACCTTGTAGCATTAATTGCGCAAGTGAAAGCAGAATATTGTTTGAAAATTTTCTATGGAGCATTAGCAGTGAATGTTTCAATAATGCTTGCTACATTGTTCATGTAATCTTTTGAAAAAAGAGATAACAAATATTGAAGACGTAAAATTGCTCGTTAATGAATTTTACGATCGTGTAAGACATGACGAGAAATTGGGTTACATTTTTGACGATGTGATTCAAGACAGATGGCCAATGCATTTAGAAAAGATGTATTCGTTTTGGCAGACAGTGATTTTGGGCGACCACACCTATTTTGGCGCTCCATTTCCACCGCATGCTAAGTTACCTGTTGAGAAAGCACATTTTGATAGATGGATGGAATTGTTTTATGGTACGCTGGATGATTATTTTGAAGGTGAATCTGTTGACAAAGCCAAATGGCAAGCAAAAAGAATGGCGTATGTTTTTCAAGAAAAAATTGAGGCTATTAAAAACAACCAACTGTCAATTTGATAAATAATTTTTTTCTTTTTTTGCAATAATTAAAGAAACATAGCGTTAAGTGTTTTAAGAATTAAAATTTAATGCCTATGTTAAAAAGTTTACAAAAAAAATCTTTAATTAAACAAAAAAAAGAAATGGTGCCTAGCCAAGACATCGTCAATTCGATTTTGAATTATAGCAAGTCGATTGATGTTGTTAAAGTGCAGGACAAAAAAATATTAATTCACCTGAATTAATTTCTTACCAAAAAGAATAGAAGCTACCTCAAAAGGGTAGCTTTTTTTATTGAATGTGTTGGTATAACAAAAGAAATCCGTATTTTTGAAGTGTTAACTTAATCAAATATTCATGGCTTTAAAACAGCATCTTTCTCAAAAATTAGAACAACGCTTATCGCCTCAGCAAATTCAGTTGATGAAATTGTTACAGGTTCCAACTATGGAATTGGAGCAACGCATCAAACAAGAAATTGAGGAAAATCCTGCGTTGGAAGAAGGAAAGGAAGAAAGCGATGACGAATATGGGGATAACGACGATGATTATGGAGATAACGATTCGGATAATGAGAACGACTTTGATATTTCTGATTATTTTGACGACGATACACCCGATTATAAAACGCAAGTTAACAACCGTTCAAAAGACGATGAAGAATATGTAGTGCCACTTTCAGGTGAACTTACGTTTCACCAACAATTAACCGATCAATTGTCGTTGGTTGATTTGGATAACAAACAATACCTCATTGCTGATGTATTGATAGGTAACTTAGACGATGCGGGTTATCTAAAACGCGACATTGATGCCATTGTTGATGATTTGGCTTTTTCTATGAACGTTTCTGCTACAGAAGAAGAAGTTGAGGAAGTCTTAAAAGTAATTCAAGAGTTAGATCCTGCAGGCGTGGGTGCCCGTGATTTGCAAGAATGCTTGTTGCTTCAAATAAAGCGCAAGCAGGATGGGGATATTACGAAATTTACAGCAAAAAAAATACTAGAAGACCATTTTGAGGAATTTACCAAAAAGCATTACATTCAAATTCAGAAAAAATTAGAAATTGAAGAAGAAGACCTCAAAGAAGCCATTGATGAAATCATTAAGTTGAATCCTAAACCAGGAGGTTCTTCTAAAGATGGTTCAAAAGCCAATCAGCAAATTGTGCCTGATTTTATGGTAACCGAATTTGAAGGGAAATTGGAACTCACCATCAACGGTAGGAATGCGCCCGAATTAAAAGTGAGCAAAGATTACGAAAACATGTTGCGCAGCTATTCGGAAGGGGCTAAAACGAGTAAATCTGATAAGGAGGCCGTTCAATTTGTAAAACAAAAATTAGACGGAGCAAAATGGTTTATTGATGCTATCAAACAGCGCCAAAACACCTTGCTTTACACCATGACAGCCATCATGAATTACCAACGTGATTTCTTTTTAACTGGCGATCAAACGCAGTTGAAACCAATGGTTTTGAAAGATATTGCCGACAACGTTGGATTGGATATATCCACCATTTCACGTGTGGCAAACAGCAAATATGTGCAAACAAATTATGGTATTTTTTCGCTTAAATTCTTCTTTTCTGAATCGCTTTCTACTGATTCTGGAGAGGAAGTTTCTACGCGCGAGGTGAAAAAAATACTTTCAGACGCTATTGAAGGGGAAGAAAAAAGAAAGCCGTTAACCGATGAAAAATTGGCTGAACTGTTGAATGAAAAAGGATACAACATTGCTCGAAGAACCATTGCGAAATACCGTGAGCAATTAAACATTCCAGTTGCACGACTTAGAAAAGAACTGTAAATGAAATCATTTTTTAGATTTATTTCTTACGTTTTTATTCCCTTGGCAATGCCTTTATTTGCATTGTTAATTGTTTTTTACACACCAACCTACATTGATTTTAAAACACAAATCAATTCGCTTTATTTCATTGAGCCTTCATTTAAAAAATTCTTTTTTAATGCTTTTGCACTTTTTTGTTGGCTGTTTCCAGTAGTTACACTTGTTGTAATGAAGCTTTCTAAACAAATTAGCTCCATTGAATTGCACCACCAAAAAGAACGTTTTTTACCCATGGTAATGACAGGTGCTTTTTTGGTAATGTTGTTAATTATGCTGTATAAATTCAATGAACAATTAACGCTTTCTAAACATTTATTTGCATTGGTTTATGCCGGAATTATTGCATCAATTGTGTATGCTACAATTAATTTCTTTCAAAAAATTAGTTTGCACGCAGCAGGTGCAGGCTTATTTTTAGGCTTTCTTTTTGCCTATTATCAAGAACAATCCATTGCTGTTATGTGGCCAATTTATGTGGCTTGCCTATTAAGCGGAACAATTGTTGCAGCGCGCATGTACCTGCAAAAACATTCTAATAAAGAACTTTTATTAGGTTTTAGTATTGGATTTGTTATTGCATTTGTAACAGATTTTTTATTAATTTTATATTTTTAATTTAAACTATGAAGTACTCTTTATTCATTTTTCTTTTTATTTCATTAATTGTTAGCAGTTGTGGTTCAAGCAATGGTGGAGGACAAGGTATTAACCTATTTACTATTGAACAAGACAAAGAATTAGGCGCACAAGTGGCAGCAGAAATTGCCTCTGATCCTAAAACGTATCCCATCTTAGATGCTACTAAATATGCATCGGTTTACCAATATGTAAACAATATTCGCGATAAAATATTAAACGCTGGAAATGTAGCGCACCGCAACGATTTTAAATGGGAAGTAAAAATCATACACAATGACTCAACCATCAATGCATTTTGCACACCAGGAGGTTATATCTATGTTTATACAGGTATTTTAAAATTTTTAGATTCAGAAGATCAATTAGCAGGGGTTTTGGGACACGAAATTGCACATGCTGATATGCGTCATTCAACACGTCAGATGACAACAATGTATGGTATTCAAACTTTATTGGATATCTTGGCTGGCAACCGCGAAATGTTAAAAACAGTTACTTCTGGTTTGATTGGATTAAAGTTTTCTAGAAATCACGAGACTGAAGCAGATGAACGTTCTGTACACTATTTATGTGCAACAGACTACAACGCTGATGGTGGAGCTGGCTTTTTTGAAAAAATTCAACGTCAAGGTGGTTCACAAGTTCCTGAATTTTTAAGCACGCACCCTAATCCAGAAAATAGAATTGAGAATTTCCACAATCAAAAAACTACAAAAGGTTGTACAGGCAATAAAACATACGCTACAGAATACAAAGCAATGGTGAAAAAATTGCCATAATTAATTTTAAGCATACTACTATGAAGTCAAAAAGAACATCCATTGACGATATTGCCAAAGCTGTTGGCGTTTCAAAGGCAACCGTATCATTTGTTTTGAACGGTAAAGGCGACCAATTCAATATCAGCAAGGCAAAGCAGAAAATAATTCACGATACGGCAAAAGAAATGCAGTATGTGCCTAATTTCTTTGCTAAAAGTTTGCGCCAGGGATCTACAAAAACCGTTGGTTTAGTGGTGTCGGATATTTCCAATTTGTTTTATGCAGAATTGAGTAAATCCATCCAAGAGCAACTTTATGAAAATGGTTACAATGTATTTATTGTCAACACTAATGATGACAAACAATTGGAAATCAATTTAATGCGTGAATTGTTTCAACGTTCTATTGACGGACTTATTCTATCGCCTAGCAATGATGTAGAAACACTTAAGCCGGTGTTTAATGAAACTTCCATTCCGGTTGTAATTGCGGATAGACCAATAGCAGAAGATATTGATTTTGTTGGAGTTGACAACTATGCAGAAGCTAAAAAGTTAGTTTCAAAATTTTCTAAAAAACCTAAAAAATTAGCAGTCATTTTGCAAACCAACAGTATGGTAATTACCCTTGAACAACGTATAAAAGGTGCTGAGGCTGCTTGCAAAGAGTTGAACATTCCCATGCAATTGGTGCAACTTTCAACCGAACAAGAAAAAGCAACAAAAGACATTAAAAAATTGTTGGAAGATGGATACGATTCTTTCTTAGTTTTGAATAATGTGGTGGTTTTAAAATTGTTGGCAAGTTTAAGAAACAACCAAGTAAAGGTGGGCAAAGATGTTCGACTTATTTGTTTTGACGATGCTGAAATTTTTGATTTTATTGAACCTGCCATTACAGCTCTTCGTCAGCCAATTAAAGAAATTGGAGAACAAGCAGTTGAACGCATGCTAACACGTTTATCCAAAAAGGATGCGCAAGCAGGTGTGCAAAATCTAAGAGAATGCGTGTTAATTGAACGCAACTCGCATTAAAAACTATAAAAAAGGAGCGTTTTGAGGGAATAAAATAGCATTTAATCCTGCTTTTTTAGCACCTTCCACGTGTTGCTGACTGTCGTCAATAAACAAAACATCTTGTGGTTTCACTTGCATTTGCTCGCAAACATATAAAAACGTTTCTGGATGCGGTTTACGCAAGTGAATGTGGTGTGAAAAAAACATGAAATCAAAATGTTCTACCAATTTTCTGTCGGTAATTTCCAACATTTTGCGGTTAGCATATTCTTCGTGAATATCGTTGATGTTACTCAATAAACCAACCGTTTTTTCTTGTTTTAATTGCAATAAGAAATCAAGTTTTTCGGCTGTAAATCCTTTAATCATTGCGTTCCAAGCAGCAACAATTTCGTTGGGTGAACAATCTACACCAATTAATTCTTTCAATTTATTGATAAAAAACGGACTTGAAATTTGTCCTGTTTCGTATTTGTCAAACAAATCTGTTTGCAAGGCTTGCGAGTAAATTTCATGAAAATTACTACATCCTTTTTCTTGAAATGCTTTGATGGTATTGTTGTAATCCAAATCGGCAATAACCCCTCCTAAATCGAATAGAATTGTATTGTAATTCTTAATTTCTTCACTTAAAATCATGGTGCAAATATGCTGATATTCTGCCAAAAAATCATCATCCCAATAGAGATTATTGCTGTTTTGAGATAAAATCCAATAAAATTAGCTGCGCAGTGTTATTAATTTACGTTAATATCCTATTTTCATGACTAATTTTATGTAGTTTTGTATCTAAAATTAATCTCTATGAAGCATTTAGCTTTACTAATTCTTACCACAATCGGCTTTACAGCTTTTGGTCAAAAATCAGAAGAATTGATCCCAAAAGAAGCTGTAACTGTATTGAGTTTAAACAACTTGTCTATTTTCCAAAAAGTATCCATCGATGAATTGATACAATACGATTTTATGATGGATATTCAACAAGAATTGTTTGATGGATCAACTTCAGGAAAATCAATCAAAGATGCTGGAATTGACTTCAACCAAAAACTCAATGTGTTTTACGGACGTTCTTATGATTACGAGATTTCTGGTTTTACCTTCGGAATTACCGACTTAAACAAGTTTTTTGAAGCGTTTGACGATTTTGATAAAGAAGAATCCAACTATCCAGGTGTGCAATATTATAGCTCCTTTTTTAATCGTTTGATAATTAAAGGAAACAGCGGTTTGTTGATTCGCGTGGAACCGTTGGAAATGCGTATTAACGACATGACTGATTCTCTTTGGTATGCACGTGGAAACGAATATTATCAAGGTGCTTACGATGATGATTACATGATTGATAACGTAGAAGAAAACATATTGGATGTTGAAACGGAAGAAGTTATCAACGAAGAGCAAATGTTTGAAGATTCAGTTAGCAATACCGAAGAACCTGTGTTTGAAGAGGTGAAAGACATAGTTTCTGGAAAAACTTATTGGGAATTGAGAGATAGTATTTCTGTTTCTATGCAAGGGATTTATTTGGCTGAATTGCTGAACGATATGTTTGCAAATAACCAAAACTTGATGGACTCGGATACTCGTTTTGCAACGCAAATGAGCAATGCTTCGGATGGTGTATTTTACTTGGATAACTCTAGAAATTTTGAGAAAAATCAAAGTTTTTGGTACATCCGAACTATGTTGCCAGGATTGTTTCACGAACTTAAAGACATTTATCAAGGCAACGTAGTTTTGGGCGACATTTACTTGAACGAAAAAAGCATAGAGTTTAAGGTTTCATCTAACTATGGCGATAAATTAGGTTCGGTTTACCAACAATTGAACGACACCAAATTTGATAAAAACATCTTAAAATACATTGATAAAAACAGTTCTTCGTTTTTTACCTACAATGTTAATTTGAGAAATGCCTACGAAAAGGCTTATGAAGTGTTGGTGCCAATTTTGGATAAAGAAGACAACGAGGAAATTGCAGCTTCGTTATTGGTGTTAGACCTTTTGAATGAATACGTGAACAAAGATGCGCTTTTTGGAAGTGTGAAAGGAAGTGTTTTTGGTTCATTTAATGGTATCAAAAAAGTAAAAACTAAGAAAATTATTTTTGATTACGACGAAGATACGTTTGAATATACCGAACATGAGGTGGAGGCTGAAGAAGAAATGCCGATTTTCACGTTTGGACTTTCATCGGAGCGTACGGATATTTTTGACAAAGTGTTGAGTCGCCTAACAAAAATCAATAAAAACTTAGAAAAAAAAGAAGGTTATTGGATGGTGAGCAATGCCATTTTAGAATCAGCACCTCTCTACATCGTTAACAAAAACGGTTTGTTGATTTTCTCAAACGACGAAGATTTTGCCATCAATCACAACAATGGTTACGGCATCAATGCAATTACGGGTAAAAAAGCCAAAGAAATTAAGTCGAATGGGTTTATGTTTGCCGAAGTTGATTGGGGAAAAACCATTGATAAATTGCCACGCGACCTATTTAACGGTGAGCAAAACGAAATCATTGATGCCATGCGTGGTAAAGGTGGGTTTATGAAATTGACCTCCACCAAAACAACCAGAAAAAATACAAAATTCAACTTGGTGTATACGTTTGACAGCAAGTATGAGAATTCTGGAAAATACATTCTTGATTTTGTAAATAGCATTTATTTGATTTCAAAATAGGGGCAAATGTTGCGTAAACTGACGCTTATTTTTGTGTTGGCTGTGTTATTTGGTGCATTTTTAATAGTGCGTCCCTATATCAATCGTCCTGATCCGCTACCAACTATTGAAGATCGTTTGCCCGACGCCGAATACATGGCAACGGTAGATTGCATCCGATTGGCGCGCGAGGTGAGCGGCATGATGTTTTATTACAAAATTTCGTACCGCGATTTTCTTTCTCCAGAGTTTATTTTAACGCAAGCCAAATCGTATGGTTTGGATTTGCAAAAAACCTCCTATTTCTTCGGCAATAGCAACGGCGAATTTGGTGTTTTGGCCAATTTGATTGATAGCACTCGCCTCAACCAGGGAATTGAAAAATTAAAGTATTTTTTTGAGACTAAAGAATATAAAATTCAAAAGCAAAAAGTCATTAAGTTGGTCGACCACAATGCGTATTTGTTTTATGGCAACGATTACATTTGCTATTACCAAGGCAACGACATCAAAAAGCAAATTAAGCGCATTTGTTATGCCGAAAATAGCCATATTTCGCCCAACTGGGTAGAGTTGATCAACCAAAAACATTACATTGACAAATGTGCCATTATTAGTTCCAAATTGCCCGATTTTGATGTTTTAAACATTGAGCATGCGTTGGCTTATCCGTTGTTTGACTCAACCGGCGTGACCTTTAATTTGCAAATAAAAACAAAAGACACCATTCCGTTTAAGCTCAAAGAAGGCGGACCCGATTTTGTGCAAGGCACCTTTACCAAAATGGCGATGAACCTGCATTTGGATCCAACGTATTTAAAAAACCATCCCGAACATCCGCTTTATCAATACTTGCTCAATATGCGCACACGTATTCGTTTACCTATCAAAGATTTTATTTCTAACTGGGGGGGCGATTTATCGTTTCACCAAGGTGGTTGGGTCAATGTGAAGCAAAATTACATTGAATCGGAGTTGGACGATAATTTTAACATTACCGAAGTGGTGCGCACCAAGGAAACAAAGGTGCCTGGTTTTGCTATGTATTACTCGCTTGCCGAAAACTCACAACGTTTCAAAGATTTGATGCTGCGCAAGGGATTTGTTACCGAGCAAGAGGGGAAATTTCACTTTTTGTTGTCGCCACCATTGAACTTTGCACGCACAAAAAACAACGAAGAAATATTTTATGCTGCCAGCGTGTTGCCCAAAACCATTCGTTCGGTTAAATCCTACGTAATGTGGTCGAGTATGCGCACCAAATTTACCGCCAAAATCGACAGTATTTCTACCTTCAATTTTTATGGCAGTCTAAATTTCAGCCTCAAAAACATTTTGCAAAAAGAAAAGTTGACAGATGAGTGATGGTTAGCCGACTCTAAGCTTCGCTGCATCTTTCCATAAATAATGAGGCATTGGTTTATATATTTATTCCAAATTTTTTCAGTTTATTTAACGATTCATACGCACGTATTAATGATTGCTCTTTAATTTTTTCCTTTTTTGCTAATGCGGTTTGAACCGTTTTAACATTGGCTAATTCAAGGTTGTCAAATACTTTTGTATGAAATGTTTTCTTGTATTTATTTAAAACTTTCACTATTATCTCTTGTTTGTTGTTTTCTTTTCTATCGCTTTCAAACTTTCCAAATAGTTTTTTTCCGCTTCACTCAATGTTTTTTGTTGATACTTTTTGTATTCTGCTGTTGCTTTTTCCACTGCCTTTTCGTGACTGACCGTTCCTGCTCCCTGCAACAGTTTCTCTCCGCTCATTGTTAAAATCCTGTCCAAATGTTCAGCCCAATCTATCATTGTCATTGCTTGCTCTCTTTCAGCTTGTCGCTCAGCAAAGTCTAAATACCCCGAAACGATTTGTCCTAATGAACGAAGCTCTTTTTCGTTCAGATAGTTCTTTGCTACAACAACATCTTTCAGATATGGACGACTTCCAGAGAAGGTCATCAAACCCATAAATTCTTTTTCAGCATCGGCACGATTAAAAATCGTTTCGGCTGCGGTTTGTCCGTGAACAGCGAAATGAATTTTGTTTTGTACTTTTTTAAAAAATTCAATAGAAACATCTGCTTTCGGGTCGTAATCAATACTTGTAGCGTAAATATCCAGTACCTGACGGTAAAACACTTTTTCAGAAGAACGAATGTCTCGTATGCGTTGCAACAGTTCTTTCCAATAACCACCACCTCCCAGATTTTTCAAACGCTCATCGTCCATTGTAAAGCCTTTGCGAATGTACTCATTCAGGCGTTTGGTTGCCCAAATTCTGAATTGTGTAGCTACTTTTGAATTGACACGATAACCCAATGAAATAATCATATCAAGATTATAGTGCTTGGTGTTGTACTTTTTACCGTCTGTGGCAGTTCGTAAGAATTTCTTACTAACTGAATTTTCTTGTAATTCTCCTTCTGAAAAAATGTTTTTTATGTGCTGTGTTATACCAGGACGCTCTACTCCAAAAAGCAATGCTAATTGATCTTGGGTAAGCCAAACATCTTGCTCGTCCAAACGAACATCTACCGAAATTTTTTCGTCTTCAGTTTTGAAAATTACAAATTGAGAATTCGTGTTTTGCATTGGTTTAAATTTTTACATTTCAGCAAACAATAAATCCAAAACTTCTGCTTCAGAAGTACAGTTGTCTATTTTTGAAGCAACCCTATCCGAAAATTCTACCAAGGTTTCATTAGGTAAAATGTATAACTCTTTTTGCCCATTATGCTCAAGAATAATGTATTCAAAAATATTTTTTCGATATAGTTTTTCTACAACCAAATCATTCTCAAAATTTAATGGAAAACTTAAACCTCTTTTATCCATTAGGTTGTAATAAGTTGCATACAAATCAAAATTTCTAACATTAGGAATTAGAGTTTTTGTTATTACTTCCTTTCGGGTCTGGTCATTTGTCCAGTAGTTATTACTTATGTTCATAACTTAAAAGTTTTTATTAAAAATTACATCAAGATGATACTGAATAAAGTCCTTTTTTGGAAAATATCGTTGTGGTTGAATTAGTGATTGATATTCAATCGGGGCAAAATATTTTCCATAATAATCAGTATCTTTCTTATTTTTTAATTTATCAGAAATCAAAATTTTGTATTTTTCATTTATCGCAATCAGACCTTTATCATAGGCCTTATCATACAATGCCGATAAACAAATTCCATTTTCAGGATTTAATCTTTCATCTTCATTCTTCGACCAAGGAATGATATGACTTGCAAAAAGCAATTCGGGAATATCAATACCAGTAATCGCACATTTCCCCGAATAATTAGCAATAACTATTTGTCTAAAAACATTTTGATTTACTCTTGTTTTTACTTCACGTATTTTAGTTTCACCTTTCAAATCCTTCAGGTCAAAAAGTAAATCTTCAAATTTGGTTTCAATAGTTTGATTTTCTTTTTTTGCTAAAATTTGCTCACTTTCAAAAATCAACAACTCTTTATTTTTAGCAAATTCGTCCCATATTGGTTGGCATTGTTTTATTCCACCGACCATTCCTTTTACACCTCTACTTTGATGATAAGGGTCACAGGCTGCAAAATTAGTTAGACGAATTGCAATTGAATTTACAGTTCGACCCAATAAATTTGCCATTTCAATAATCTCTGGTGTTCTGGTGTGCATTTTGCCAAAAGGTAATTTCAAATACAGATTAAAAACCAGTATAAGCTCATCTTTTGTCCAGAGTTTTCTTTCCATTTTTTGAAAATTAATTCTATTAGTTTTTATTACTTTTTTTCTAAATAAAACCACCGTTAGTTTGAAAAGTCTTAATATTTTAATTTTTTAAAAAATATTCAACAATTCATCCTTTCATCGTTGTAAAACTGTTCCAATATAGTTATTTTTTCTCCAACATCAACAAAAAAAGCGCTCAGTTTCCCGAACGCTTTTCCATTATAAATAGTCTTGTTTACAATCCTAAAAGTACTTCGTATGGATCTTTTCCTCCAAACAACATTCTTTCTGGATTTTCTAACATTTCTTTTACTTTTACTAAGAAACCAACCGATTCTCTTCCGTCAATCACACGGTGGTCATAAGAAAGTGCCAAATACATCATCGGGCGAATTTCTACTTTACCGTCAATAGCCACAGGACGCTCAACGATGTTGTGCATACCCAAAATTGCCGATTGCGGTGGGTTGATGATTGGTGTTGACATCATGGAACCAAAAACCCCTCCGTTGGTAATGGTAAACGTTCCTCCCATCATATCGTCTGGTGTGATTTTTCCATCGCGTGCTTTAATTGCCAAACGCTTGATTTCGGCTTCAATTTCTGCCAAACTCATTTGCTCTGCGTTTCTTACTACTGGCACCATCAACCCTTTAGGTGATGAAACAGCAATACCAATATCTGCATAGTCGTGGAAAATCATATCGTTGCCATCAATCATAGAGTTCACAGCCGGATAAAGATTCAACGCCTCTGTAACTGCTTTTGTGAAGAACGACATAAATCCTAAATTCACCTCGTGGTGTTTTGCAAAACGATCTTTGTATTTTGCACGCAAGTCCATGATAGGTTTCATATCCACCTCATTGAACGTAGTCAACATCGCGGTGTCGTTTTTCACAGAAACCAAACGCTCTGCAATTTTACGACGCAACATCGACATTTTTTCTCTGCGTTGCTCGCGTGTACCGCCCCAACCTTGAACAGCATCTGTTGCAAAACCACCCGACATTGCTGCAAGCACATCTTGTTTAGTAATGCGTCCGTTTTTACCTGTTCCACTAATTTTAGCAACGTTTACACCGTTCTCGTTCGCAATTTTTGCTGCAGCTGGCGATGAAACTCCTGTTGCGTAATTTTTTGCTGGTTCTGGACTTGGCACCACCGCTTTTGCTTCTTCTTTTTTAGCTTCTGGCGCTGGCGTTGCAACCGTTTCTTTGTTAGCCACTGGAGCCGCTGCCCCTTCTGGTCGTGCTGCAGATGTATCAATCAAACAAACAACTTGTCCAACTTTCACTACATCCCCTTCACCTGCTTTTAATGTTATTGTTCCACTTGCTTCTGCGGGCAATTCCAACGTTGCTTTGTCAGAATCCACTTCTGCAATTGCTTGATCTTTTTCTACATAATCACCGTCTGATACTAACCATTGAGCAATTTCTACTTCCGAAATCGACTCACCTGGACTTGGTACCTTCATTTCTAATACTGACATCGTAATTGGTTTTTATATTTCTAAAATTTTTATTCTCTTATGCTTTTACAGCTGCATATTGAAACAAGTTGTTCCACAAAGCATTCAAACGTTTTAAGTGCAATTCTTTAGAGCCTTCTGCCGCTGCTGCTGCTGCCGGACGCGTAACGCCAATTAAATCTTTGCCTCTCATGCGCATTGCCATATATTGCCAAGCACCCATGTTTTCTGGTTCTTCTTGTGCCCAAACAATGCGTTTTTTGTTTTTATATTTTGCCAATACCGCTTCAATTTGTTTTTCTGGGAAAGGATACAATTGCTCAACACGCACAAAAGCCATGTTGTCAACTCCTAACTCAGCTGCTTTTTCGGTTGCTTCGTAATAGAATTTACCCGTACATAAAACTACCGTTTCTATATTAGCGGCTTTTGCTTGAGGATCATCAATTACTTCTTGGAAACCACCTTTTGCCATGTCATCCAACGACGAAACAGCAGTTGGGTAACGCAACAACATTTTTGGAGAGAACACCACCAATGGTTTTCTAAAAGAACGACTCAATTGTCTTCTCAACAAGTGGAAATGGTTGGCTGGCGTTGATGTGTTTGCAACTTGAATATTCAAATCTGCTGCTTGTTGTAAGAAACGCTCCATTCTTCCAGATGAATGCTCTGCACCTTGCCCTTCGTATCCGTGAGGCAACAACATCACCAAACCACTTTGCACCGACCATTTGTCTTCACCTGCCGTGATAAATTGGTCAACCATAATTTGAGCACCATTGTAGAAATCACCAAATTGTGCTTCCCAAATGGTCAACCCTTTTGGAGATGCTAATGAATATCCATATTCAAATCCTAAAACGGCATATTCGCTCAACAATGAATTGTAGATTGAAAAACGTGCTTGTTGATCGCTCAATAAATTCAACGTTACAATTTCTTCTTCTGTATCTTCTGTTTTAACAACTGCATGACGGTGCGAGAATGTACCACGCTCCACATCTTGACCAGTAATGCGCACCGGGTGACCTCCATCTAACAACGTTGCATAAGCCAACATTTCACTAATTTCTAATCCAATTGATCAGTTGTGATAGCTTCAAAACGGTCACTAAAGATTTTTTGGATTTTTCTAAATACGTTTTCCTTCTGCAACGATGCTATTTTTTTCCCTAATTCCAACAATTTTTTCTTTGGAATAGATGTGTTAACATTGATTGTCATAAAATCAAATTTTTGCAGTAGCTGTTTTCATGCCTTTCCATTCTTCTTCCATGAAGTTGAAAACGGTTGTTTTTTTTTGTTTTGCAGAAGCCTTCAAATCTAACTTCTAAAAAGTTTTGATAGGCATCAATTTTCTTAGCATCTTCGCGCGACAAAACACCTTGCGGAATTAATGTTTCAATGTATAACTCGCTTGGATTTTTATGTTTTGCAATTGCTTTGTACAAGTTTGGTTGTGTAAACTTCGGCTCATCACCTGTTACACCAGCCATATTACGGCAACCAATGTCAATAAAAATATCTTGTTAAACTCTGATGTAGTAACGGCACTTTACCGTTTGAATTACCGCCTCAACATCATCCGCATTTACGTGAAATATAGGTGCTACCAGTTTTAGCAATGTCTGTACAGTAAATAGACGAACGCGAGTCGGTGAAATTGCTGTAAACCCAACTGATTGTTGGTTATAATGTGAATGGTTCCACCTGTTTTGTAACCTTTCAATGCTGCCATTTGAATTACTTCTGTAAACAACACCTTGACCAGCCACAATGGCATCACCATGAATGATTACTGGACAACTTGTTTAGTCGTTGCTAAATTTAGCATCCAACGTAGCACGCGATAAACCTTGCAATTATGTATCCACAAAAATTTTCAAGTGAGATGGATTTGGGCAAGTGTTGGGGCTTACTTTTCCAGATTTATTACTTTTGTATATCCCAAGTGGTATTTCACATCGCCGTCAAAATCTTCAGCATCAAATTCTTTTCCTTTGAATTCGTTGAAAATATCTTTCGGACGTTTTTCAAAAATATTGGTCAATGTATTTAAACGACCACGGTGAGCCATTCCCATAATGAAGCTTTCCACTCCTTTCTCAGCACCTTTGTTGATAATGGTTTTAAGAGCAGGAATCAATGCTTCTACCCCTTCAATTGAAAAACGTTTTTGACCTACGAATTTTTTAGCCAAAAAGCCTTCAAATTCAGAGGCTTGCATCAATTGCGAGTAAAACTCTACTTTTTGTTCGTTGGTAAACGTAGGTCGATTAGCCAATTCGATGGCATTCAACATCCATTTTACTTTTTGAGGATTGTTCATGTACATGAATTCAATCCCAATTGATTGGCAATAAGTTTTTTGTAAATGATCTACAATTGCACGTAGGGTTGTTGCACCCAAGCCAACTTCTTCACCGGCTTTGAAAACAGTGTCTAAATCACTGTCCTCCAAACCAAAGTTTGATAATTCCAACGTTGGTTCATATTGGCGACGTTCACGAACAGGATTCGTTTTGGTAAACAAATGCCCACGTGTACGGTAACCATTAATTAGGTTTAAAACTTTTAATTCTTTTTGGAAATTTTCGGGCACATCTTCATCGTAATTTGCCTTAGAAAATTCAAATCCTTCAAAAAATCGTTTCCACCCAATATCAACACTCTCAGGGTCTTGTCGATACATTTTATACAGATGATCGATTGCGTTTACATCTGCATTTCCAACATACGAAATATTATCCATGTTTAATGATCATTTAACAGAAAGGCAAAGTTAGGTATATTAATTTATTGTGCGAGAAAAAGTGGCAATATTTTGTGAATTTTTAAAAAATGGTGGATAAAAAAGTCTGTTAAATAAAAAAGCACCTATTTTTCAATAGATGCTTTTCAAAAATGTTGGTATAATTTCTCTTAGATTTCTTCTTTGATAGAAGGAACTAAAATACGTCCGCAGTGTTCACAAACGATTACTTTTTTCTTCATTTCAATGTCTAATTGACGTTGTGGTGGAATGTGGTTAAAACACCCTCCACAAGATTCACGATCAACTGGAACAACAGCCAAACCGTTTTTTGCATTTTGACGCAAACGCACATAAGCATTAATCAAACGGTCTTCAATTTTTGCTTTTGCTTTATCAGAAGCTGCAATCAATTCGTCTTCTTCTTTTTGTGTTTCAGCAACGATTTCATCCAACTCCGATTTTTTATTTTTCAAATCTTCTTTTCTGAAATCCAAACGTTCTCTGGTTTCATCCAAAGTTATTTTCTTTTGAGCAATTTTAGCTTTTGCTTCTTTCGATTTTTTATCGTGCAATTTAATTTCTAACTCTTGAAATTCAACCTCTTTTGCAATTGATTCAAACTCACGGTTGTTACGCACGTTGTTTTGTTGCTCTTTGAACTTAGCAATTGCTGCCTCTGCATCTTTTGTTGCATTTTTACGATCAGAAATCTCTTCTTCAATTTCCTTAATTTCTTCTTGAATTTTCAAGATACGTGTTTCTAACCCTTCCACTTCATCCTCTAAGTCTTCCACTTCTAAAGGTAATTCACCACGCACAGTTCTAATTCTATCAATTTCAGAATCAATTTTTTGCAATTCGTAAAGAGCATCTAATTTTTCTGCTACTGTTGTATCTTTTTTTGCTGCAGTTGCCATATATTTTATAAATATTTAATCGGATTCGTATTAATTCGCGTTAAACGAAGTGCAAAGTTAGGAAATTTTTTTATTATAATATCACTTAATAAATTAATCGTAAATTGTTCGCTTTCAAAATGTCCGATATCGGCAATGATTATTCGGTCTTCGGCATCAAAAAATTCGTGGTATTTAAAATCTCCTGTTATGTAAACATCGGCTTTGGCTGCCAATGCATTTTTCAATAAAAAAGCGCCCGATCCACCGCAAAAAGCTACTTTTTGGATAGTTGGTTGCACTAATTTTGTATGACGAACTACGCCACAATTGAATGTTGACTTGACCATTTTTAAAAATTCGACACTCTCCATAGGTGTTTCCAATTCACCAATCATTCCACCTCCTTCATAAGCATTGGCATTGATGAGTGGAAAAACATCATAGGCAACTTCTTCATACGGGTGGGTTTTTTTCAAGGCTTGCACCACATGCCCTAATTGATGCGTGCTCACCAATACTTCTAGTTTTTGTTCGTTTACCAAGGTTGCTTCTTTTGATGTTCAAATAAAAGGATTTTCTTCATCAGAATGTGTAAAAGTACCTGTTCCTTGACTGTAAAAACTGCAATTGCTGTAATTTCCAATTTCGCCAGCTCCCACTTTAAACAAAGCGTTGGCAACAGTTTGATGGTATTCAATTGGGACAAAAACTACTAATTTATTTAACACATTGGTTTTAGGTGCCAACACTTGCAAATTGGTTAATTTTAATCGTTTGCCAATTTCTGCATTAACGCCAAAACGGTAATTATCCAAATTGGTATGAATGGCATACAGTGCAATGTTGTGTTGAATGCATTTGATGACCACACGTTCCACATAGTTTTTACCTGTGAGCGATTTCAACCCTTTGAAAACAATAGGATGATGGGCAATCACCAAATTGCAACCGATGGCAATGGCTTCATCAATTACTTCTTCGGTACTGTCAAGGCAAATTAATGCTTGTGTAACAAGTGTATTTTTGGAACCAACTATTAGCCCAGAATTGTCGTAATCTTCTTGACTTGATAAAGGTGCCAAGGATTCTAGATAATCGGTAATCTCTCCAACTGTTAGCATTAGAAATTTGGTTTTAATTCGTGTGTTTTAAAGAAATCGTCGATGTAATTTACGGCTTCATCAGCCGTATCCACAACTTTGAAGAAATCCAAATCTTTTTCAGAAATATTACCCGATTGCAGCATTGTGTTTTTAATCCAATCAATTAAACCCGACCAATATTCGGTTCCAACGAGAACCACAGGTCGCTTGTTAATTTTTTTAGTCTGAATTAGTGTGAGTGATTCAAACAATTCGTCCATCGTTCCAAATCCACCAGGCAATACCACAAATCCTTGCGAATATTTTACAAACACCACTTTACGCACAAAAAAGTAGTCAAACTGTAAGTTGGAATCGGCATCAATGTACTTGTTATGAAATTGTTCAAAAGGCAATACAATGTTTAATCCAATAGATTTTCCACCGCCTTGTTGTGCTCCTTTATTACCTGCTTCCATGATTCCAGGACCGCCACCAGTTATAACGCCATAACCTGCTTCGCCTAATTTTTGTGAAATTTCGACAGCCAATTGATAATATTTATCATCTTCTTTTGTTCTTGCCGAACCAAAAACCGAGATACTCGGGCCAATTTTTGCCATTTTTTCGTAGCCTTCTACAAATTCAGACATGATTTTAAAAATTGCCCAGCTATCGTTTATTTTAATATCGTTCCAATCTTTTTTTACTCTGTTCATAGTATTTAAAATTGTTTGTTGTTTTATCAGCAATTAAAAGTATTTATTTTTTTTGAATTAACAGAATATACGATAAATTTCATATTTTCATATTTTTTTAAATAATTGATTAATTCTCACTGTTTTTTACTTTATATTTGTTTTACCATTAAATTTTAAAAAATATATGAAAACAATCAAATTAACATTAGCTGCATTATTTACTGGCTTATTAACAGTAAGTTTAGCGCAAAGTGTAAAAGTAGTTGAAGGAAGTTTAGCTACATTAAAAGGTTCTACTTCATTGAACGTAGAATATGACTGGTCTGACTTTAGAGTGGGTAAATTTGCTAAAGAAACAGAGTATTTGAACAAAAAAGAAGCAGAATACAACGAAAAAGAGGCAGGAAAAGGTACAACATGGAGAGCTTCTTGGGATGCTGACAAAGCAGGAAGATACCAACCAAAATTTGAAGAATTGTTCAACAAAGCAACTTCAAAAATTGGAATCAATATAGGAAATCAATCAGACTCAAAATATTTAGCGATTGTTAAAACAACTTTTTTAGAGCCAGGATGGAATATTTTTGTCTCTAAAGCTCCAGCAAGTGCCAACATGGATGTAACCATTGTTGAAAAAGCAAATCCAAGCAAAGTTGTTGCTAAAGTTGTTATTACTGGAAGTAAGGGAAGAACTTATGGATATGGCGATTTGGATACAGGTGTGCGTATTGCAGAATGTTATGCGTTAGCTGGTAAAAAATTAGGAGCTTTGTTCTCTAAACAATTGAAATAATTACACGCCACTATTTTTCACTTAAACAAAGGCTATTTCTTTAGAAATGGCCTTTTTAATTTGCTTTAAGTGTAGTTTTTGGCTGAGGGTATGTTCCTTCTCTAATGATGGTTTTATTTCGCTCGTTTACTATAATTCGTTCTGGTGTTATATCTCCCTCAAAATAAGCATCTAGCACGTAAAAACTTTTGCCTTTAAACAAAACCTTGTAGCTTCCATTTTTGCTTAATTTACCAATAGCCATCTTAATTTCGGATTTCGTAATTTGAATTTCAATTGGCGTTTCGTCAACTCTAACAATTGTTGTATCACTTAATATGGAGTAAGAGGGAATTGTGCCTTTATAGGTTTTAAAATATTTGTTTTTTAAGCCATCTACTTTGGTTTGTCCAAAGCAGAAAACAGAAAAACACATCAAAATTGCGGTGAAACTAATTTTCATATTATTCATTCAAAAGTTTTTTTAAAGTATGAAATGCCTCTTGATTGGATGTGCTATAAAAGGCTTTCTTGATTTTATTTTTTTCTTGACTACTTAAATGCCAAGATAATGAAATTTTATCGTTTACATTTTCGCGTAAATTGAAACTGATGACATCAAAAGGAAAAGAGAACGATTTTGCTCCAATTTTTAATAGTTGGTCTTGATCAAAATCTTGTGTTTTTGGGAAGTTTGAATAAACATTTCCAAAAGGCATGGTTAATTTATTGATTAGCGAAACCTGATGATAGGTGGTGTTTCCTAACACTGCTTTCGTATCGCGTAAACGTAAAATTATAACACCCGACGTATTTTTTTTAATCCAATCTTGAAGGTGATACAATAACTCCATTGTAATTTTCACACCATAGTTATCACGAATACCGGCATCCATTAATTGAACACTTGGTTTAGATGGAAGGGACACCATTGGTGTTACAAATGGAAATGTTGCGCTGGCTCTTAATGCTGATGAAAAACGTAAATCTTCTGGATGGTTATTTTTAAAAAACGACAAAAAGTCAATATTTTCACTTGTTTTAGAATAAACCCCTCCAAAAATGGAAGGTGAGGTTAAAAATCGAAGCGGTTGTGAACTTATTAAGAGCCTTCTTCCGTCGTTGATGATGGTTGGCGTTAAAATAAGTAAAGGAATAGAGGCTTGTTTTTCAAATTTGGTGTAATAGCCCAAAGAATGATCTAAAAAATGATTGGTATTGGCGTGCAATTGTTCTTCAAATGCTAATCCTCTATCTTTAGGATAACTCATTCCATTGTATTTAAACTTTTGTAGTCGAAAAAACATGTCGCGTGTTGAAGCTGAAAAAGCTAACCGATTGAGCATATCTTGACCTATTTGATTGGAATATTTTTGTGCATAAATGTTTTTAATCTCACCTTGCTCTGCACGTAAACACAACTCTCTAAAATAACTAGCTCCTATCATTCCACCAGAAGCACCGGTGTATAGGTGAATCATTTTTTTAAACTCCCCATTGAAGTTTCTATCTAGTTTCTGAAGTACATCAAAAGTCCATAATGCACTTCTTAACCCTCCTCCAGATGAATTGATGATGATTAATTTGGGTTTATCTAAGCCTGTTTTTTGTTTCCAATTTTCTAATATTTCAATATAATTGTTGTAGGAACTGGATTTGTTGTTGCTTGTTTCTTTTTGAGCGTTTAATTCTATTGCTTTTATTGAATATTCTGGCTGTTTGGAAGATTGATAATTTAGGCCATACATATAATTTTTAAACGAAAAATAGCTGGTTTTCTTGCTCAAAAAATTCATAGTCACTATTGCAACAATTATAAATGGAATTATCCAACTTTTAAGCCAAGTCTGCAACATGGAATAAACCATAAAAATGAGCGTTATCAACAAAACAATACTCATTGCTGCAGGAATTTCAAATAATGAAACTTCTGGAAATAAGCTAAAACTTATAAAGAATAAGAATGTTAGTATTTCAAACAAAGTGGTGTTGATGCGGTTTCTAATCAGTACTTTTTTTACAATCGTACTATCAATATGGCTAACTGGTCTGCTGATGTTTATTTGAAACCATTTTCCAAAATAAATAAAACGTTGATCAGCTTTTGATAAGGCATGATGATAGTGGTGACTTTCTTTTTTTTTGTTCAAGCTCACAAAAAATGAATACTGACCATCATCATCGGGTACTAAATCACTATGTCTTAGTTTTTGAGATATGGGGAAAAAATAAACCAATGAAAGCGCAATAAAAAATGCCATTCCCACTAAAAAAGAAAATGAATAGAGCAAGACCGTCCATGTTTCTGCGTATTCTTCATACCATTGGTAGCGCGCCATTCCGATTAAATAGGTGATTACAAATGCAATAGGGATGAGGGCATTGTTTTTACAAAATCTGAAAAATGGGCTTTTGATAAATACCAAAAATGGGAATCGTTTTCCTAATTTGCTATAAGCATAGGAGTTAAATGCCATGGTTAGTCCTCCAAAGCCAAAACCTAGCAATCCAAACGACCAATATGAAACCTTGCCCATGTATTCGGGCGAGAAAAACAAAATAGGCAACCCAAATTGAGCGCCTAATTTATTGGTGATTACCAAAAAAAAGAGCAACCATGAAAAAACACCAATATAATTGTGTTTCAAATTAGAAAAAACTAATTGAATAGGAAAAAAAGCACGAATAAATCCAAAGATATTTATTTTTTGAGCTTTCATAGTACAGCATCCAATTCATTACAAAATAAACAATTTTTTGTAATTCAAATTAATTTAATGTTCTTTTTGTCGAATAATAAAGTAAAAAGCAAGAAGCAACAGAATGAAAGTACCAATATAAAACAATATTTTACTATTGTTGGAGCGAAACCCATCTTGATTTTCACGGTCATATTTATAAACTTCGCGTATTAGTTTTTGGTTAATGCTATCGTTTTCTTTTTTGGCTACTTTTTCTTTTTTTGTAAGGGAATCTATTCTAATATTGACTTTTTCAAATTTTTCAAGATCATACGTTTTATAGAGTTCCAACAATGCCTGATTCAATTCTAATTCACTTAAAATTGATTTTTGTTTTTGAGCCAAACGAAGTCCTTCATTATACATGGATTCTGCCTGTGTATAGTCTTCTAGTTCAAACAAAATTCCGCCATAGTTTAAGTAAGCATCGCATATTTTTGAAATATTTTTAACCTTCTTCCTAAAATCCAAAGCCATCTTAAAAAGTGTTTTACTAGAATCTAGGTCGTTGAGGTAATATTGTATTATTGCTAAATTAGTGTAAGCATCCCCCATACCGGCATAGCTATTTGTTCGTTTTGCAAATTCATAACTTTGCTCAAAATAATAAGAAGCTTGCTTAAAATTCTCTTGGTTTAATTCAATAATTCCCAAAACAGAAAATGCATTGGCAATACTTTTAAATTTCCCCAATTTGAGCACCCAGTCTTTGTATTGCTCTGCATGTTGCTTTGCTAATTCGTAATTACCGAGTTTACTATATGCTTGAGCTAAGTTGACACTTGCAATGTTGCTAATGTAATCGTCACTTGCTTTTTTGCCATATTTAAGTGAAAAATCATACCATTTACACGCCTCTTCGTGTTGACCTAAATATTGGTATGCATTTCCAATTTCGTTATAGATTTCTGTTATTTTATTGTAATCATCGTTTTTAAAATAATAATTTTTCGATTTATTGATGAACTCAATCCCCTCTCTTTCTTTGGCTACGCGTATAAAATATTTACCCAAAATAAAAAAAGCTAAATTTTTTCCTTTTTCACTTTTTTCTTGATAGGAACACCTTAATAGGTCTTGCGCTAACATGCGAAGAGAATCTAAATTATTAAATTCAAAATCAACGGCAATGAAATCTGCAATCTCACATTTCTTTTCAATTGTATTTGCTTTTAAATACGATTGAAAATCTTGTGCTAATGTGTTAGTGTTAACAAATAGTACAACTAAGAATTGTATTAGATAAAATTTATACTTCAAATTTGTTAGCTCATTCATTTTATAATTGCAATTATATGGAACATTCACTATTTTTGCAAGAAAAAATTATGGCAAATGCATTTTTCAATGTTCCTACACCTGTCAACGAGCCGGTGAGAGCATATATACCTGGTTCAAAAGAACATACCGACTTAATTAACAAATACAAAGAACTTTATACTCAAGCTGAAATTGAAGTTCCTATGTATATCGGAGGAAAAGAAGTAAAATCGGATGATAAACGTCCAATGACTCCTCCTCATGATCACCAAAAAGTATTGGGTTATTATTACCAAGGAAACGCCAAAAATGTAGAGCAGGCAATTGAAGCGGCTATGAATGCTCGTGAAGCTTGGGCAAATACACCTTGGGAACAACGTGCAGCTGTGTTTTTAAGAGCCGCAGAATTATTGGCTGGACCATTCCGCGATAAAATGAATGCAGCTACTATGTTGGCACAATCAAAAAATGTATTTCAAGCAGAAATTGATGCTGCCTGCGAAATGATTGATTTCTTCCGTTTCAATGTGCAATACATGACAGATATTTACAGAGATCAACCAATTTCTTCGCCAGGAGTTTGGAACAGAATGGAATACCGCCCGTTGGAAGGATTTGTATTTGCTTTGTCTCCGTTCAACTTTACATCTATTTGTGCTAATTTAAGTGCATCTCCTGCAATGATGGGGAACGTAGTTGTTTGGAAGCCTGCTGCATCGCAAGTTTATTCGGCTGCCGTGATTATGGAATTGTTCAAAGCTGCTGGTTTACCAGATGGTGTTATCAATATGGTGGCAGTGGATGGCGCAACAGCTGGTGAAGTGATTTTTAAACACAAAGACTTTGCAGGAATTCACTTTACAGGTTCTACAGGTGTGTTTAGAAACTTGTGGAAAACCATTGGTGAAAATTTGGATAAATACAAATCATACCCTCGTATCGTTGGAGAGACTGGAGGTAAAGATTTCGTAGTTGCTCATAAATCTGCTAACGCTGCCGAGGTTGCAACTGCTTTGTCAAGAGGTGCATTTGAATACCAAGGACAAAAATGTTCGGCTGCATCGCGTGCTTACATCCCGTCTAACTTGTGGAACGAAGTGAAAGAAATTTTGGTGAGCCAAGTTTCTTCAATGAAAATGGGATCACCAGAAGACACTTCCAACTTCATTAATGCGGTGATTGATAAAAAAGCTTTTGGTAAAATCACAGAATACATTGAATACATCAAAAATGCTTCTGATGCTGAAATTGTAGTTGGAGGAAATTACGACGGAAGTAAAGGATATTTCATTGAACCTACGGTTTGTGTTACAACCAATCCGAAGTTTAAAACAATGGAAGAAGAAATTTTTGGGCCTGTCTTGACAATTTATGTTTATGACGAAAACAAATACGAAGAAACATTGAAATTGGTGGACGAAACCTCAGAATATGCATTAACAGGTTCAATTATGGCAACCGATCGTTATGCAATTGATCTGGCTGTGAACATGTTGCGCAATGCTGCAGGAAACTTCTACATCAATGACAAACCAACAGGAGCTGTTGTAGGTCAACAACCATTTGGTGGTGCTAGAGGTTCTGGTACAAATGATAAAGCTGGTTCTGCAATGAATTTAATGCGTTGGGTTTCTTTGCGTACAATTAAAGAAACATTTGTAACACCAAAAGATTACACATACCCATTTTTAGGTTAATCTGAATATACCAAATATCAGTTTTTGATTTAATAAACGAAGGAGCTATCTGAATTAGATAGTTCCTTTTTTTATGCTTCAAACTTTTCGCCCTTGGCTTAACTACAAAAAAAAGAGTAAGAAGCTAATCCTACTCTTTTCTAGTGATCCCGCTGGGATTTTAGTTAGTTAAAAACAGGGCGTTCGATACATTCAAACGCCCTGTAAATTTATTTGATTAACCGTTTTTACAACGCATAGCCACCATTGTTGATTTGTGCTTGTGCAATCAATTGGCGAGTTTCTTTCGGGTTGATGCTTTCTAATTTTGTAAAGCGTTTTAAGCCCATCAACATCATGCGCAATTCATCGCCCTCTGCAAATGAGTTCAAGGTGTCTTTACACAATTTATTGATTTTATCTGCCGCATCGTAGAAATATGTTTTTGCAATGGCAATTTGAACAGCACATGCTTCTTCACCTTTTGCAGCAACCATTTTCTGAACACGCAACAATACCGATTCTGCCAAATAGGTGGTGATAGCCATATCGGCAATACCCATCAATACTTCTTGCTCTTTCGACAATGTTGTCATTAATTTTTGAACAGCCGAACCTGCCGCCATCAAAATGGCTTTTTTGAAACCTTTTAACGCTGCTTGTTCTTTGCCCAACACGCCTTCTGGCGCATCTTCAAAGCTTGGAATGCTCATCAATTCATTGGCAACAGCCATTGCTGGTCCCATTAAATCCAATTCACCTTTCATTGCTCTGCGTAGCACCATTTCTACTGTCAACATACGGTTGATTTCGTTGGTTCCTTCAAAAATACGGTTGATGCGTGAGTCGCGGTAAGCACGTTCTACAGAAGATTCTGCCGAATAGCCCATACCTCCAAAAATTTGCACCGCTTCGTCCACAACATAATCCAACGTTTCAGAACCAGCCACTTTGATAATTGCACATTCTGGAGCAAACAACTCAATTCCTTTTAAAGTTGCAGCACCTTTTTCCATTCCAGATTCCATATAGGCTTGAATGGCATCGTCAATGTTTTGTCCTGCACGATACAACGCCGATTCTGCCACAAAGGTGCGAATGGTTTGCTCTGCAATTTTATGACGAATGGCTCCGTATTTAGAAATTGGTCTACCAAATTGCTCGCGTTCGTTGGCATATTTGATAGATTCTGTAATAGCTTCTTTAGCTCCACCCAAAACTCCAGCGCCTAATTTAATACGCCCGATATTTAAAATGTTTAATGCGATTTTAAATCCGTTTTCACGCTCAGAAAGCATGTTTTCTACTGGAACTTTTACATTGTTAAAGAAAATTTGACGTGTAGAAGAACCTTTAATACCCATTTTCTTTTCTTCGGCATTCAATGAAATTCCTTCAGAATCAGCCTCCACTAAAAACGCCGTCAATTTTTCATCGTTGTCAATTTTTGCAAAAACGGTGTACAATTGTGCAAAACCTCCGTTGGTAATCCACATTTTTTGTCCGTTTAAGATGTAGTGTTTTCCATCTTCGCTCAAAACAGCTTTTGTTTTTCCAGAGTTAGCATCCGATCCAGCACTTGGTTCTGTCAAACAATACGATGCTTTCCATTCTCCAGAAGCCAATTTAGGAATGTATTTTGCTTTTTGCGCTTCGTTTCCGTAATACAACAATGGCAAGGTTCCAATTCCAGTGTGCGCTCCATAAGCAACCGAAAAAGAATAACCTTTTCCTAAATATTCTGTTGCTAATAATGAAGTTTTGAAATCTTGACCCATTCCACCCAAATCTTCTGGAACAGTTAAGCCCAATAAACCTAATTCGCCCGCTTTTTCTAACAAGGAAACCATCAAACCATCTTCCATTGCATCAATTCTATCCAAATTTGGGGTAACTTCTTGAGCAATAAAATCGTCGCACATTTGAGCAATCATTCTTTGCTCTTCTGTCCATTCCTCTGGTGTAAAGATTTCGTGTGGCAAGGTGTCTTTAATTAAAAATTCGCCTCCTTTAATTGTGTTTTTTTCTGACATATATCTTAGTTTTATTCGTTTTCAATTCGCTAAAGTTAATAAAAGTTTTTTAATATTATGCATGCATACTATATTTTATTTGGTATAATTTTAGCTTTTTTAAGAATTCGATAATAGATTTACACATTCAACGTTCTAGAATTATGCGGTATTTTGTTTTTATTGTTCTTGTTTTTCAACTGATTGGTGCTTCGGCACAAATGACTTTTTCCACCCTCAAGCATCAGTTTGGTGATTTGCAGAGTTATGACAATCGGTTTGTGGACATCACCATTACCAACAAAGGACCCAAAGACGGTTACATTCTCAGCGTGCGTAAGCCTAGTGAAGTAGTGTACATTCAAAACCGTGCGTTTGTGCAAAAAGATAGCTCTCTCACCTTGCGATTTCAGGTCAACCCGCAACAAAAAGGAAAATTTAGCTATACCGTACAAATTTTTACCAGCGATAAAGCCGAAGCACATCAATTGGTATTGAGCGGAAACTTGGTAGAACTAGAACAAAACTCTAATTCTTATTTAACGGCTTGTCCCGACTTCAATACGCATCCCGCAGGAAAAAACCCCAATCAATTTGATTTAATTGTTGTAACAATTGATAAAAACACGCGTCAGGAATTGGAACAATCCAAAGTGAGCATGTTGCAAGATGGATTGGCGTTGTGGACAGAAAAAACAGATAAATCGGGGCGCATAAAAAAATCGGGCAGCATTGGATTGGCTTATTTTTATGCCACACACACCAATTATTTACCAGCAGAAAAAGGAGCTTTTGTGAGCAACGAACGCAACAAAGTAATTATTGAACTGGAGCCAATTGCGCAGCCAGAACCTGTTGTTGAACCCGTGCCAGAAATTGCACAACAAACACCAGAGCCACCCAAACAGGAACCGCCAACAGGGCAAAATCCTCCCGAACAAGTGGTGATAGAAATTGAAGAAACGCAGCCTCCAATTGCATCAAGCGAGCGCATTCCTGCGTTGGATTCCATTAGCGACGATAATTTTGATAGCAACTTATTTGCTCCAGTAAACGTGGTTTTTGTGATGGATGTTTCTTCGTCAATGAACCAAGCCAACAAAATGGAATTGATGAAATATTCCATCAATCAATTGTCGGAAATGATACGTCAAGAAGATAAAATTGCGTTGGTTACTTATGCTTCTCAAGCAAAAGTGTTGTTGCCGCCAACCTCTGGTGTTGACAAAGCGGCGGTGCAAGAGCAAGTAAAATTGTTGCGTGCTGGCGGAATGACTGCTGGTGGCGAAGGTATCAAATTGGGGTTGGAACAAGCTAAAAAAGCCTACATCAAAGGGGGCATCAACCATGTATTTGTAATTACCGATGGTGCGTTTAACCAAAAACAATACAACTACAAAAAATTGTTGAAGAAATTTACCAAACAAGGCATTCAGCTTTCGGTTGTAGGTGTTTTAAACGATGCGTTGGCCCGCAAATCCATGAAAGAAATTGCACAATTGGGGCATGGAGATTACATTTCGGTTGCCAAATTAGCTGATGCACAAAAAAATATCCGTCAAGCAGTTCGCAAAATGGCTTATAAACAAAAATGATTTTTGTACATTTGCAATCTAAATTTTTGTGATAACATTTAAAATTAAGATAAAATGAGTTTTAACGCATGGCATGATGTGTCTTTTGGAGACGAAGCACCACAAGTTGTAAAAGGAATTATTGAAATACCAAAAAACAGTAGAGCAAAATACGAATTGGACAAAGATTCTGGTTTGATTTGCTTGGATAGAGTTATTGCATCGCCAATGTCTTATCCTGCAAACTACGGATTTATTCCACAAACATATTGCGACGACAACGATCCATTGGATATTTTGGTGTTGACAGACGTAGAAATGGTTCCATTGTGCTTGGTAGAGGCTAAAATCATTGGTGTAATGCAAATGATTGATGGTGGTGAAATGGACGACAAAATTATTGCTGTTGCAAAAGGCGATAAAAACTGGAACCACATCAACGATATTTCTGAATTGAATCCGCACATTTTGGATGAAATCCGCGTTTTCTTTGAAGATTATAAAAAATTGGAAAAGAAATCAACAGAAGTAAAAGGATTTTTGAACCGTGAAGAAGCAATTCGCATTTTTGAAAAAAGCGTTGTTGACTACAAAGAAAAATTTGCCGTTAAAGCATAATAATTTTTGAAAATAACAAGTATCCGTTTTTCGATTTATTATGCGAAAAACGGATTCTTTTTTAATAGCATTTAAAACAAAATTAACGTGAAAAATTTCATTCAAGAAGTAAGTTGGAGAGGAATGCTCCACGATGTAATGCCCGAAACAGAAGAACATTTGTTGGAACAGATGCGCACGGCTTATGTCGGAATAGACCCAACAGCTGATTCATTGCACGTTGGTCACTTGGTAGGTGTGATGTTGCTCAAACATTTTCAAAACGCGGGGCACAAACCATTGGCGTTGATTGGTGGTGCAACAGGTATGATTGGCGACCCATCCGGGAAATCAAACGAGCGCAATTTGTTGGACGAAGCAACTTTGAAACACAACCAAGCGTGCATTCAAAAACAATTGGCTAAATTTTTAGATTTTGAATCAAATGCCGAAAATGCTGCCGAAATGGTAAACAACTACGATTGGATGAAGAATTTTTCATTTTTAGACTTCATTCGCGATGTTGGAAAACACATTACGGTGAACTACATGATGGCAAAAGATTCTGTTAAAAAACGATTGAACGGCGAAGCCAACGATGGCATGAGTTTCACAGAATTTACCTACCAATTGGTGCAAGGCTACGACTTTTTACACTTGTATAAAACTAAAAATTGCACGTTGCAAATGGGTGGTTCTGACCAATGGGGAAACATCACAACAGGAACAGAATTGATTCGTAGAATTGGTGGCGGCAAAGCTTTTGCGTTAACTTGCCCCTTGATTACCAAGGCAGATGGAACTAAATTTGGGAAATCCGAAAAAGGAAACATTTGGTTGGACGAAGAAAAAACAACACCGTATGAATTTTACCAATTTTGGTTGAACACTTCGGATGAAGATGCTGCCAAATACATCAAAATTTTTACTTTCAGAAGCAAAGAAGAAATTGAAGCATTGATTCAAGAACATCAAGAAGCGCCACATTTACGTGTGTTGCAAAAAGCCTTGGCAGAAGATTTAACCATCACCGTTCACAGTGAGCAAGCGTTAAAAACAGCCATTGCTGCTTCTAATATTTTGTTTGGAAAATCAACCTCAGACGATTTAAAACAATTGTCTGAAAAAGATTTCTTCTCGGTGTTTGCTGGTGTACCACAAGCTGCCATTTCAAAAGAAGAGTTTAAAAGTTTAACTATTGTAGATGCATTGGCCGGAAAAACAGGCTTTCTTGCATCCAACGGAGAGGCAAAACGTGAATTGAAAGCAAATGCAGTAGCAGTTAACAAAGAAAAAGTGGACGAAAACTTTACTTTTTCAGACGAACACCTCATCAATGGAAAATACATTTTGATTGGAAAAGGAAAAAAGAACAACTACATAATAATTGTGGAGTAAATCTTTTGTGACTTCAATTACAAAAATTTGTTAAATCTTGTTATTGTGCTTAAAAAGTATTAAATTAGTACCACATTTAAAACGAATAATCATGAAAAAATTAGCATTAGCTTTAACATTAGTATTTGCAACAGGTTATATTTCTAACGCAGTTTACGCTGCAACATCTACAAACTACACAGTTTTCCAAGATGGTAACAAGAAAAAAAGCAACAGCAAAAAATCATGTCACTCAACTTCATCAGACACTTCTAAAAAGTCTTGTTCAGGTGAAGCATCTAAAAAATCTTGCTGTTCAGCTGAAAAGAAATAATAACTTTTCATAAGAATTGAAGAAAACCACCTTATTTTAGGTGGTTTTTTTGTTTGAAACACAACTACACATGGAAAAAGTACTTGAAATTGTAAATCTTACCAAAAAATACAAAAACTTAACAGCGGTTGACAACCTCAACCTGTCTGTTGAAAAAGGAAATATTTATGGTTTGTTAGGACCCAATGGCTCTGGAAAATCGACTACTTTGGGGGTTATTCTCAACGTTGTTAATGCTACTTCGGGCAGTTGGACTTGGTTCAATGAAACACCCACCACACAATCGTTGCAACGCATAGGCGCCATTATTGAGCGCCCCAATTTTTACCCTTATCTTTCGGCCGAGCAAAATTTGCAAATTGTTGCAAAAATTAAAAACGTGTCGCCTGCAAAAATTGATGAAAAATTGGAATTAGTGGGATTGCTTGCTCGTAAACACGATAAATTCAGTGCCTATTCATTAGGGATGAAACAACGATTGGCAATTGCAGCTGCTTTGCTCAACGACCCAGAAGTGTTGATTTTAGACGAACCAACCAATGGCCTCGATCCACAAGGGATTATTCAAATTCGGGAGTTGATTGTTAAAATTGCATCGTTGGGTACTACCATTATTTTGGCCAGTCACTTATTGGATGAAGTGGAAAAAGTTTGTTCACACGTTATCATTCTTGAAAAAGGAAAAACGTTGTACAGTGGTAAAGTGGACGAAATGACCGCCAACTATGGCTATTTTGAAATCAATGCCAA
Organism: Crocinitomicaceae bacterium; assembly: GCA_041392275.1. GTDB lineage: Bacteria > Bacteroidota > Bacteroidia > Flavobacteriales_D > Crocinitomicaceae > Taishania. Next base: position 59,095 of record JAWKMK010000004.1, read on the forward strand.
AGATGGTGTTGCTTTAAAAAACTGGATTAGCAATCACGCCGCATTTGATAAAATGAGCGAGGAGAAAAATCACCTCAAAGTTTTTTTCAAGGAAGATGTGGATGCAGCAACCATCAACCAATTGGCGTTTGAAAAAGGAATTGTGCTCAACCATTTAGTGAAGAAAAAAGACAATTTGGAGCAGCAATTCTTAACATTAACTCAAAAAAACTATAACGCATGAAACGACTATTAGCAATTGAGTGGTACAAACTGTTTTACTACAAATCTACCCGCATATTTACCTTGTTGTATTTTGCATTGTTGGTGGTAATGGGTGTTGTGTTGGCATTCATAGAACCAACCATTGGCGGTGTAAAATTGGATATTGTTCAGCTTGGATTTTTTAAATTTCCAGCGTTTTGGCAAAACATTACCTATTTGGTTGCAATTGGAAAAATGTTTTTGGCCATCATCTTGATACTAAACATTACCAATGAATACGCCAACGGCACGTTAAAACAAAATTTAATTGACGGCTTGAGCAAAAAAGAATTTATACTTTCCAAACTATACAGCACACTGCTTTTGGTAATTGTTTCAACCATTTTTGTTTTAGGAATTGCTCTTGTGTTGGGTGCGTCTTTTTCTGGTTTTAGTGCCATCACGGTTCAAGGAATGGATTTTATTCTTGCATACTTTGTAAAACTGGTGTTTTTCTTCTCTTTTTGTATGTTTTTGGCGTTTTTACTCCGTAAAAGTGCACTTTCGCTCTTGGGATTGGTTGTTTGGTGGGTAATTGAAGCTGTTTTGCGCACCATTGAATCTGTTTCGTTGCTTAACAGTGGTAAAATTGACGATCAACATCCGTTTTTATTGACCAACTACTTGCCTCTTGGAGCTTCGTCTAACTTAATTGGTTTTCCAAAAGTTAAAATTGAAGGTTTTATTACCGGGCAATCCATTTTTGAATATCAACCTGTTGATTGGAGTTATATGCTGGTAACGTGTTTGTATGCGATTTTGTTTGGTTGGTTGTCGTATAAATTGATTCAAAAACGCGATTTATAGTTTTAAAAATCACTCAAAACGCATGAAATTGATAGTAGGGCTGTTTTACTTTGTATACAAACTATACGTCATGGTGTTGTTTGTGGTAACAGCAGTGATTTTATTCCCATTTTTAACCCTCTCAACTGCCATCAAGCCCTTGCACAAAGTGGCATTTTATTTATTTGGTTTTTGGAGCATTTTTTTTAGAATTTGTGTGCTTTGGCCACCAAAAGTTCGCTATCATGAAAAAATAAAACGTGGAGCCTACATCATTGTTGCCAATCATGCATCGTATGGCGATATTTTTCTCACTCCTTCGGTATTGATTCGTTTTCCACATGTTTTTTTAGGTAAAAGCGAAATTTTATCGTATCCCATCATCAAGTATTATTTTAAAAATTACAATATTCCTGTTTTTCGGGGCGATAAATCCAAAACAGCTAAAACAATGGCTTTGGCAAAAGAAAAATTAGCTCACGGTTGGTCGATTGTTATTTTCCCAGAAGGAGGAATTCCCGACCACGAGCGACCGCAGATGTTGCCGTTTAAAGATGGAGCTTTTCGATTGGCAAAAGAAACCAACACCCCTATTTTACCTGTTACTTATGTGAATCACTATCAATTATTTTCTGATCCGTTACATTGGTTGCAATCCTGTCGTCCTGGTTTTGCCAAACAAGTGTTTCATCCAGTCATTACGGTTGAAGAAGTGCAACAAAAAACAGTAGAGGAATTGAAAGAAAAATGTTTTCAATTAATTGCCAGCGGATTAAAATAATACCTCACAATAAGAACTGGTTTAGTTAATTGCTATTAAGCTAATTGCCACAAAAAAAGGGTGATTATCAAAACCACCCTTTAAACTGTTGTATCTTTTTATTAAAATTTTAACGCTCTAAATGAAAAAATGTTTGTCCACTTAACTCTTGCTGGTTCACACCTTTAGCTTTGTATTTAATAAAATAAACACCTTCTGCAGATGAACCACCTTTGGTTTTTCCATTCCAGAAATCTGTTAAACTAGTAGAATGATAAACCATCTCGCCCCAACGATTTACTATCCAATACTCAATGCTTTCAATTCCTTTTAATGTTAGAATGTATGTTTCGTTTACATTATCTCCATTTGGAGTAAAAACATTGGGCAATTCAATAAATGGTTGCTCAGGACAAAGCGTTTCATCGGTTTCAACAACCAACGTAGTAGAAACAGCACACGAACTAGAGGTTGGTGTAAATGTATAGGTTGTTGTTTGTGTGTTGTTGATTGCCGGCGACCAAGTTCCTACTACCCCATTGGTTGATGTTGTTGGTAACGCATAGTCCGTGCCAAGGCAAATTGGAGTGATTGGATCAAACGTTGGTACGATTTCATTAACTACATCAATCGTCATAGTTGCTGTTGTTGCACATGTGCTTGATGTTGGTGTAAACGTATATGTTGTTGTTTGATTGGCATTGTATGCAGGTGTCCACGTACCTGTAATTCCATTGTCGGATGTAGTTGGCAATGTATAAGTTTGTCCCACACACATTGGCCCTGGATTGGTAAACGTTGGTGTGATTTCATTGGTAATGGTAATCGTCATAGTTGCCGTTGTTGCACAATCGTTACCAGTTGGTGTAAACGTATAAGTTGTTGTTTGATTAGCATTGTATGCAGGTGCCCATGTACCTGTAATTCCATTATCGGATGTAGTTGGCAACGTGTAGGCTTGTCCCACACACAACGGTCCTGGATTGGTAAACGTTGGTGTTTGTGCTGCACTTGGTGTAATAACTAAGGTATCAGCACAATCAGGCGTAGCAGAAAACGATGCAACAACCTGACAGTTGGCAGTTGCCAAACTTAAATTAGGAATGGTAGCCGTGTAGGAACTTGTTCCCAACGATGCAACTGGAATGGTTTGAGTGGAGCCATCGCATGCAGTTAAAATCAAATCACCTGTTGTTGGTTGATTGGCAAATGCAATAGAAACAGTTGCGTCATACGTATTGTTTGCAGCATTGCAATCGGTAGAAGTTAATGATAAACCAACGTTACAAGTACCACAATCAGTTACATTCACTGTAAGTGTATCCGAACTATTTTCTGGACAAAAAGTTGTTCCACCCGAAGATTGAACGACGTAGGTGTATGCTCCTACCGTTGTTGGCGGTGTGATGGTTACGGTTGCTCCCGTTGTTGCACTCAAAGCTGGGTCTGCATTCCACGTATAAGTTCCACTACCTCCAGAAGCTGTTACTTCTACTGACTCACCTTGACATAGGTTAACAGAAGGACCAGGAGTAATTTCAACAGACGGCATTGCTACACCTTCAGTTGCAACAAAGGTATAATCACACTGCTTTCCGGCATAGCCATCAATCATGATGTAATAAGTGTTTCCTGGAGTTAATCCAGTTGCAGCTAGGTTATGAGGTGTGCTTTGTTCTTGAAATTCTAAGGCACAAGTGTAGGCTGTAACAGGTCCACTAGAACAGTTGTCTGCAGAAAACAACATCAATTGTATTCCACCTGTTCCTAAACCAGCACAATTGTAAACATAGGTATCAAAACTAATGTTGGAAGAACTTGCTACAAAGGATAAAAAGGAATTATTTTCTATGGTTCCATAATCCCACCCATTACTAGTACAATTTTGAAAAGTTGTTGCTAATTCTGGCCATGAGTCAGCAGCATATGAAGTAGATGTTTGTCCACAATAACCATTCAAGTTACAAATAGGTGTTGCTGTACAAACGGTTTCACCCGGTGCATCATTTGTTCCACAAGGAGGCATTCCCGGAGGAGCCTGCGCAATGGAAAGCTGCACAATAAACACAATAAAAGTAAGGAGGAGTAGGGGTTTGTGTGTTTTGTGGTGAACTGGATTATTCATTTTCTGTTTATTTATAGTTTAACAATTTAACGTTGTAGATGGAAGTATGAATGACCTTCCAATAGTTTATCATTACTGCCTTTTGCTTTATATTTGATAAAATAAACTGCTTCTGGCGCTTCTTTTCCTTTCACTTTTCCGTTCCAAAAATCTGTTAGACTGGTGGAATGGTACATTACTTCTCCCCAACGGTTGATAATCCAATATTCTAATTCTTGGATGTTTTGTGGCAATAAATCCAATGTTTCGTTGGTGTTATCACCGTTTGGTGTAAATACATTTGGAATGTGAATAATTGGATCTTGTGCACACAAAAGTGGGTCAACAACCACCGTTATAGCTGCGTTTTGCACACAACCAGAAGATTGAGGCACAAACGTGTAATTGGTAGTTTGCGTGTTATCAATTGCAGGCGACCAAGTACCTACTATTCCATTTGTTGACGTATCGGGTAAAACAAATATTTCACCCACACAAATTGGTCCAACAGGAGAAAAATCGGGAGTTGTTGTAGGATTTATTGCAACCGTCAATGTTGTGGTGGTTGCACATCCACTTGTTGTTGGCGTGAACGTATAAGTGGTTGTTTGAGTTGTGTTGGGTGCAAGGTCCCACGTTCCTATAATTCCATTGTTGGAGGTGGTTGGCAATGTAAAACTAGTTCCTTCACAAACTGGTCCAGGGTTGGTAAATGTTGGGATTACTTCATTGCTCACAACAACTTCTATGGTAGTGGCTGCTGCACATTGACCACTTGCTGGGGTAAATGTATAGGTGGTGGTTTGCGAATTATCAATTGCTGGCGACCATGTTCCAGAAATTCCTTCGTTTGATGATGTTGGAAGTGTAAAAGCTGTTCCTGCACAAACTGGTCCCGGATTGGTAAACGTTGGTGTTGTGGGCGTTGTGACGACCACTTCCATTGTTGTGGTGGTTGCACATCCACTTGATGTTGGCGTGAACGTATAAGTGGTGGTTTGTGCAGTGTTGGGCACCATGTCCCACGTTCCTGTAATTCCATTGTTGGAGGTGGTTGGTAAAGTAAAGCTAGTTCCTTCACAAACTGGTCCAGGGTTGGTAAATGTTGGAGTTACTTCATTGCTCACAACTACTTGCATGGTGGTAGTGGTTGCACATTGACCACTTGCAGGAGTAAACGTATAAGTGGTAGTTTGCGTGTTATCAATTGCAGGCGACCATGTTCCCGAAATTCCTTCGTTGGATGATGTTGGAAGTGTAAATGATGTTCCTGCACAAACTGGTCCTGGATTGGTAAACGTTGGAGTTACAGAAGAATTAACTACAACTTCCATTGTAACCGTGTTTGCACATTGTCCGCTGCTTGGTGTAAAGGTGTATGTGGTGGTTTGAGACGTGTTGGGTGCAACGTCCCACGTTCCTGTAATTCCATTATCGGATGTAGTTGGTAATGCAAAACTAGTTCCAGAGCAAATTGGTCCTGGGTTGGTAAACGTAGGTGTTGTTTGACTACCATCAGAGGTAACCTCAACATCTTCTTCAATCACACAGCCATTAGAGGTAATGGTTACGGTGTATGTTCCCGGTTGGTTAACTGTTGGCGTGGCTGTATTAGCACCAGACACAATTCCAGGTCCCGACCAACTGTATTGTGGATTGGAAACAGTTGTAGAAACCGATAATTGCACCGAACTTTGCGAGCAAGAAATGGTTGCATCATTGGCCGTAACGGTAGAAGAAGATAACGAACCTCCTTTGATAAACAATCCAGAATCATACGCTTGGTCACGCGCATCTGCAATGGCAATTTTGATGTGATAGGTTTGCCCGCATTGCACATTGGCTGTTGCTGTTAATGTGGTGGTATAACCATCGTATTGAATGTATTGATTTTGGTTTTTGTAGGGTGCAACCGTATTGCCACTGCCATTGTCGCCATTATAAACGTAATAACTTGAGTTGACTGTGCTGTTTACCGTATTGATAGTAACTGGATCAGAGGTGCCTGGCACTATTGCTAAATTGATGGAATTGTTGCTGTAGGGGCCAGTTATTCCCGGTCCACTCAAGAAAAATCCAAAAGCGTCGTTAAAATCGTTTACAAATTCTGGATATTCTTCCGATCCAAAAATATATTTGAATTCTATAGTTGGTCCAGTTGGCACAAAATCAAACTCTAAAATAGCTTTGTCTTTAATGTTTGAACCCACTAAATCACTTAAATCTGGATCATTGGTTGTGTTACCGATATAACCTCCTGGCTCACTTGGATAAGGTGCTGTATAGGGTGCGTGACAAGCATAGGGAACATCGTTTGGACCAATAGCTGTCTCTGCCATTCCAGTTGATAAAATAATACCGGTGTTCATGTTTTGAACAGTTCCTAAAACAGTATTGGTTGCATTAAAACTACCCATTTGCCTGTTAGCACCAACAAAAGTTACGTTGGAAATGGTAATTCCAGATCCAATTAAATTGTTTTGTACGAATTGTTGAAGATTTCCGCCAGCTCCATTGTTTCCCGAACCGTTGTTGTAGGGTGAAACAGTTAACTGTGCATTGGAAGTTAAACTAAGCAGTAGAGTAGCAACGAAAGATATTGCTACTTTTTTCATAAATATTAATTATTCTAGTTCAAGTTTAAGGACTTAAATATAAACACAAAAGTTGCATGTTTATTCATATATTTAACAAAACAAGAAAATATTAAACAAACAATTGAATACACAACTGTCACAAAATCAAATAGAATACATTTTATAGAATGATTTTTAGTAAACCACTATTTTTTGGCACCATTTTAGTCCATGAAAAATTAAATTTAAAATTTGGAGCTATGAGAACAATCATTACATTCGTATTTTTAGTAGCTTTTATTGTAAAAAGTGAAGCGTCAGAATTGTATTTGAGAATTGCATCATCTGGCGATTATGTTGTAACCGTTTTTGATCAAGTGCATCAAAATAAAAGCAACATCTATAAATTTTCTGGTTTACCAAATGGCATCAATTCTATTTTGGTTGTCAATAAATACACCAACATGGTTTTGTATAACGGCACGATAACACTTTTGCCCAACGAACGAATTGTTGCAGAAATCAATACTTTTGGTCAGTTTTCTATTCGTCAAAAAGTTCAAATTCAAGAAGTGAATTGGTACACCGTGCTTGAAAACAACAATTATCCAAGCAATCCTTATCCTAATAATCCATATCCCAATCATCCACCGCATCCTCACAATCCATACCCAGGTGCGCCCAACAATTCATTTCCTAACAATTATGTAGACGACAATACCTTTAATTTGTTTTTACAAACACTTAAAGATGAGTCATTTGACAGCAATAAATTGAAAATGGCTAAAAATTATGCATCAAAAAGTGCATTGAGTGCGCAACAAATTTTAAAAGTCTGCAAAGAATTTACTTTTGATAGCAATCGATTAGATTTTGCAAAAAGCGCCTATGTCACATGTTACGATAAAAACAATTATTTTTTACTAAAAAATGCTTTTGATTATTCTTCTAGTTACAACAGTTTGTTGGAATATACAGAAAAGCAATAAAAATTTAACAAGAAAATAAACCTGCCACTAGCCCTCTGGAATATTTTTTTCAGGGGGTTTTTTTATACATTTGTGCAGCATAAAATTAAAAGTCGCAATGAAAGTAGGAGTATTAGGAGCCGGAACAATGGGTAGTGGAATTACACAAGTGGCAGCTCAAGCCGGACACGAGGTTGTTTTAGTAGATTTGAATCAAGCGGTGTTAGACAAAGCAAAATCTAACCTTGAAAAAGTATTGAGCAAATTGGTAGAAAAAGAAAAAATTTCTGCTGCTGAAGCTACTCAAATTCAAAATCGTTTAGTGTATTCTTCTGCTACTGCTGATTTTAAGGAATGTGGAATTATCATTGAAGCAATTGTAGAAAACATTGCAGTTAAGCATACGGTATTCAAAGAGTTAGAAGCCATTGTTTCTGATTCATGTATTTTGGCTTCCAACACGTCATCGTTGCCAATTGCATCCATAGGATCGGCACTTCAAAACCCTTCTCGCATCATAGGAATACACTTTTTCAACCCAGCGCCCTTGATGCCGTTGGTAGAAATTATTCCAGCCGTTCAAACTGCTCCAGCGGTGGTTGAACAAGCTAAACAACTAATTGACAGCTGGAAAAAAGTAACTGTTTTATGCAAAGACACGCCCGGATTTATTGTCAACCGTGTTGCTCGTCCTTTTTATGGAGAAGCATTGCGTATTTATGAAGAAGGAATTGCCGATTTTGCAACCATCGATTGGGCGCTAACAGAAATTGGTGGATTTAGAATGGGACCATTTACATTAATGGATTACATTGGAAACGATATTAATTATACGGTAACGGAATCAGTTTTTGCAGCATTTTATTACGACCCGCGTTTCAAACCTTCGTTTACTCAAAAACGCCATTTTGAAGCTGGATTTTTGGGTAGAAAATCAGGTAGAGGTTATTACAATTATGCCGAAGGAGCTGTTCAGCCAGAACCTACAAAAGACGTGCAATTAGGACAACAAATTGTTGACCGTGTATTGGTGATGCTCATTAACGAAGCAATTGACGCTTTATTTTTAAACATTGCATCCAAACAAGACATAGATTTGGCAATGACCAAAGGTGTTAACTATCCAAAAGGATTGTTGGCATGGGCAGAAGAAAAAACATTGCCGTGGGTATTGGCACAATTGGAAAACTTATTCGAAGAATACGGTGAAGATCGTTACCGACCAAACCCACTTTTAAAACGTTTGGTTAAACAAGGAGCAACTCAGTTTTAGTTGTTATTTCCCTGCTGAAAACTGTTGATGGTAATGCTTATTTTGGGCACTAAATTGTCCACCACTTTTGTGTGCGAATAAGCACCATAGCGGTAAAACACACCAACACCCAGTTTCAGGATGTTATAGTTAACCAATCCAGTTAGGATAAGACCACCTTCAAACACTCCTTTGTCCATGGTCCAAAACGTTGTGTTGTGCTGCACTTTGTTGGCAAAATCACCCACTGCAATACCGTGGTGAAATATAAACTCAGGAGCAAACCAACTCTTTTTTGTTTTTATGGCTGGTGTTCCGTAGCGTACAATAAAAGAGGCTTGTCTATCATGATAAAACTCACCCGGATAAACTGTTTCCATGGCGTTGGCAGTAACCAATCCAATATTTCTGCGTGTACCTACTGCATATTGTTTGAGCAATAAAGGCACATCGCCAAAAGTTTGCGAAGCTTCTAAATGCAAGTGCAATTTCCCCCAACGGAGTCCAGATATATCTTCGTCCATTCCGATAAACAAACGCCAATAATCCAACTGTGAATTAAACATACCAGAAAATCCTTTCGCAACTTTTAATTGAATTTTAGGGTATTTTGTAGGTTGTGGCACTTTAATATCTCCCAGCATAAAGGTGCGCTGGCGAATGTTCCATTTCATTTCCATAGCCACTTCTGCAAGATCCAATCGTTTGTTGTAAAGCGTTCCGTCAACCTTTGTAAATTGGTATTTATGGGTAAAATCAATACGTTGGTAATTTCCAATTAAATTCAACGATAAATTGCCAAGTGGCGCAATGGTGTAGTTAATTTCAGCCAAGCGTTGACGGTCCATGTAGCGCTGATAGAAATCGGTAAACAACATCGGTGAGGTTAAATCCCACCCACTGTTTGACAATTCATTGGAACCTCTGTTGAGAACATCTTGCTGAAACTTCAACCCGATGCTCATGCCCATTCGTTTGTAGATATGAAAAACAGAATAACCACCATATTTCCAATCTTTATCACGTGTTCCCCAAGCAAAATAACCGCCAACAGTAATGTTTTTCATCAATCGTTCAGACGTTTCCAAACCTAAGCCCAATCGGTAACCTTCGTGCATGTTATAGTTAATCACACGATTGATAGGAAATGCTACCGGACCAACATTAATTTTACCAGTCATCAATGCAATCAATGTGTTGATTTTTCTATCAAAATTATTTGCCTTGCTAACGCTATCTAACACGTGATAGGTATTCGCATCACGCGTTGTTAAAGAATCTTTTCGCAAGGCATTCCATTCGCTTTCCGATTTTTTGCCTGCATTCAATTCTGTTGTTAGGTTGATGTTGTTGAACCCCGATTTTTTCATGTCTTCGGGATTGATTTTTACATTTGAGATATAGGTGGTACCCTTTCCAACCAAATAGCCTTTTTCTTTTCCAGCAGAAATCTGAAAACTCTTTAATTCACCAATAGTTTTTAAATTGATTGGAAACCATTTTTTACCATCAATAAATTGATATTCTTGAATAATTTTAATCTTAAACCCAGTTGTATCGTTGGCTGGTTCTGCTATTACTTTTTCCAATGCAAACCCGTTGGTGTTGATGAATAAAAATCCTTTCATGGATTCAACCGATGTTTCAGGACGTGGGCGAAAGGAAATAATAAATGTGGTGTCGTTTCCAACAATGGTGGTGTCTTGTATCAAGTAATAATATTTGCTTGGAGCACCAAATGCAATGGGACTCAAATATTTGCTTTGCAACAATTCAAACTGATTGTCGTAAAAATGAAAAGATTGCGTGGTTTGTGCAAACGAAGAAAACAAGGGATTGTTTAAACCAGAAATTTTATAGGCGGTAATGGTTTCTTTATCACGTGCTGGTGGAATGAATTTACGTTCGGTGGCACTTTCCAATAAAAACACATGTTGTTTGCGCAACATGTTGGTAACCGTATCCTTTGGATCGATGGGCATTTTAGCAATTTTATTTTGCAAGGCCGTGTCAACATCAAACACAAATTTTGAATAGCTGTCATAGGTAAAAGCATCGTTTTTGAGTGGATGGTTGAGCTTTCTATTTTCAATGGTGTTGTTGATGATGCGCAAAGCAGGGTTAACTCCCGGTAAAATAACCACTTCATTAAACGATTTTGCCTCCGTTTGCATTTTGACAGTGATGGCGTTCACATCTTTAACAAAAACAGTTGTGTCTTGGTAGCCCGCAAAGGATAATAAAATAGATTCAACACTGTCTCCAACTATTGCAGTTCCTTCAACATTGGTATAAAATGGCTGACCAACATTGGGGAAAACTTTTACAAACGGCATAGGCTCCATTCCCGATTCATCCATTACGGTCAGTTGCTTTTGTGCAACGGAAATAGTGGCTGTCCATACAACTAAAAATGTAATTAAAAAGTTGATTTTCATCTTTTAAATTGTTGTTTTTTTCTATAAATTGTCAAATATACTAAAACAATTGGCTTGTTTTTTTAAATCTACAGCAACACCTCTCGAATGATGGCCAACGAATTGTCAACATCAAAACGGGGAATATGCAATTGATAATAGTTGAGCAACAATTCCAATCCTTTTTTCTTAAAAGTGGGCAAACACGTTTGTTGGCTAAAAAGTTGATATAACTGTTGTGCATTTTCACCTTCTTCGCACCATTCGCCAGGACGAAAATCGGAGTGAAATTCACCTTCTTTTAAATTGAAATAGTTGGGTTGTTCTGTTGTGTCAAAATGGGGTTGTATGCCGATGTATGTGGTGTATTCTGCAAGAAAAATGAGTGGAAAAAGGGTTAAATCGGATGAATTTTCAAGATTTTTAGTTGTTTTTACTAAAAAATCAAAGATTTCTTGCTCTTTTTCGTTTGTTTTTAATGTTTGTTTTACTATGTCAGCAATAAAAAATGCTATCAAACTTTTTACGGGATTTAGCAGAATGTCGTACAACGGAACTACTGCATCCACTTGTGTTAATTTTCCTAATTCAGAATCGGGACGATGGTAATAGGTTAATTCACAAATTGCCAATGGAAACAAATTGGTTTTTTTCTTCTTTGCCCCTTGAAACACCAATTTTTGTATACCGTTATTTTGGGTATAAAAAGTGGTAATTAAACTCGATTCAGAGTAGGCAATGCGGTGCAAGAATAAACCCAGATCTGTTTGTTTCATTGTTAGTTTACTACAACAACTTTGCCCACGTAGCGTCCTTTGTGAATGTTGGATGCGGTCCAAAACATGTAAACCCCCGAAGCCACTTTTTCTCCATTAAAATTCTTGCCGTTCCATGTTGCCGTTCCACCATTGGATGTCGTTTTATACACTACATTCCCAGCTACATCGGTCACTTTTATATCCGAATCGTAACGAATGCCTTGAATGGTTATCAGTCCATCAAAATCGGGGCGAGCAGGATTTGGGAAGATTTTTACGTCATCGTATTTTTCATTTTCATACGATGCATCACCTCTATACGACATCAATCCGCGGTCGGTAACAATAAAAATTTCACCTGTGTTTTGATCAATTTCTAAATCCATGATAGAATTGGAAATCAAGGGCGAATTTTCGGTCGTAAAATGTTTAATAACTGTTAGTCCATCAGCAGAAAGCAATATCATTCCCGAATTGACGGTTGCAATCCACTTTCTGTTGCCACCATCCACTTCAATATCTGTGATGTATAAACTTCCGAGGATGTAATCTACTTCGCCGTTAACATCAATTTTTGGTCGTTGCACGTTGTAATTTCCTGCGCCCGCTGTAAAAGCATTTTCTGGCGAGTATAAAATTCCAAAACCACTGTCGGTTCCAATCCACAATCGATTATCAAAATCCATGGCAATGGCTGTTACAACATTGGATGGTAGTTTACCCGTATATTCTCCTGAATTGAGTACAATCAATTGATCATCAGAAGCTGAACTTACAGAAGAACCGGGATGATAACCCACCAATCCACCGTTGAAAATGGAAGTCCACACAATGCCGTTGTAATCACAAAAAAGCTTACGGGTGGTTTTATTAGTAGCAGTTGCTCCTAAACTAAACTCGTACCATTGCCCATCAGGAGTTAACAATTTTAAAGGCTTGCTATTACCTTTGTTAATCATCCATAAATTGCCATCATCATCGTAGGATAGTGATGAGATGACAGCTCTTCCGTCTCCTTCTTGTGTCAAAGTCGAGTTGTAAACACCAAAAGTATCTGTAACGGTTAATGAACTTTTGTCAACTAAAAGTAACGGCGTACCCGAAGCTCCCCCAACAGCAATTTGGTTTTCATTTTTAGGATTGAAAGAAACACCAACTAAGTCAAACGTTTTGTTGAGCTCTATTTTTGCGTTGGTATTTTGATCCACATACGACCAATTTTCATCTTCAAACAACATCAAACCCGGTTGCGTGTAAGAAGCATAATTGTTATCAATCAAAGCCCCAGGAGTTACAGCCATAACACCATTGCTCCAATCCATTGAATAATAGGATGTTCTTGCCGTTCCTTTCATGCTGATTTTTTCACAACTACCGTCAATGTTACGTTTTACCAACCCCGTTGCGGCATCGGCAAACCACAACAAATCTTTGTAGCGAACAGTTGCGTTGATATTAACATTTTCGGTTCCGTTGTATTTTTGAATACTAAATTTTGTAGTGTAATTGGAATTAAATTGAATCATCAACCCATTACCGTTCATTACAAGTGAATTATCAATTATTTGCAAAGAGTTAATTTCTCCCCACGTACTCAAGTTGATAACTGTTGCAGGTCCCGTTGTTCGAACAACAAAAAGAGAATCACCTCCCCAACCTTGTGCTTTTTGAACAAAATACAGGCTATCTTGCCAATATTCAATGTTTTTGTATTCTAAATTAGCTGCTGTAATTTCGGGTAATTTTGCATCTATAGCCCACTGACCAGAATCTGCTATGGCAGGATTCAATAAACTGCTGGAATACAAATGCTTGCTTGTCAATGCAAAAATGCTATCACCCTTAAACGTTATGTCAATAATTTCTTCATGTCCACCACCTGGATAAAACGTTTCTGTAATCTCGCTTTTGTTGGGGTTAACCTTTAAAATTCCCAATCCTGTTGCAAAATAGATATATCCACCTTTGGGTTTAATGGCATAAATAACTTTAGACCCAAGTTTTTCGGCTAATTTCAATCCTGGAATGTTGATGACTTGTCCGTTTTTTACTTGGTCAATGTTCCCATTTTCATAACCAATAAAAAGACTATTGGTAGAAGGATGGTAGCCTAATTTTGATAATTTGATGTCCGACAAACCATTGGTGACATCCCATGTTGAAGTTTCACTGTGGTCATAATTGTATTCCAAAAGAGCAGCATCAAAAGCTGCAAAAACGGAGGTTCCCATTGCCACAACGTCTTTGGCATTCTTATTTTCTGAATGGATACGCCACTCGCCTGTTCCTATTTGAGAAAAAGCTGAAAACGCTAAGCCAATAAAAAGTATCGTATTGTAGAATTTCATAATTAACACGATTAACGTGATTTTTGTAAAAATATTGACTCTTTTGCAATTAATCCATAAAAATTTTTCCTGGATTTAAAATTCCATTTGGGTCAAACACCTGCTTGATGGATTTCATCAACTGCAATTGTGTTGCGTTAAAAGCAATGTCCATGTACTGTTTTTGCACCAAACCAATACCATGCTCACCCGACAGAGTACCACCCAATGCCACCACTTTTTCAAACAATTTTCGAATTACTTGTGTCAACTCCTTGTTCCATTTTTCATCCGATAAATCGCCTTTTATAATGTTTACATGCAAATTTCCATCGCCTGCATGACCATAACACACCGATTTAAAACCAAATTCATTGCCCAATTCTTTGATGGCCACCAATAATTCTGGTAGTGCAAAACGAGGCACCACCGTGTCTTCTTCTTTGTAGATGGAGCGAGAACGAACTGCTTCTGCCACTTTTCGACGTAAATTCCACAATTTATCTTTCTGCGCTTGCGTATCTGCAAAAAGAATTTCATCGGTTTCAAATTGTTCCAACACCGACATGATAATTTCACAATCACTCATCAATACATCGGTGTTAAAACCGTCTAATTCAATAAGTAAGTGCGCTTGGTGATTGTCTTTTATTGCAATGGAATAATCTTGTGTATATTCTTGCGACCACACCAAAGCATCACGTTCCATAAACTCCAATCCACTTGGAATGATACCACGTTGGTAAATTGCTGCCACTGCCTCGCAGGCTTGTTTTGCAGAAAAGAACGGCACCAACAACAACAAACTTTCGGTAGGATGTGGAAGAAGTTTTAACACTATTTTGGTAACCACACCTAACGTACCTTCAGAGCCAACAATTAACTGTGTGAGGTTGTAGCCCGTAGCATTTTTAAGCACATTGGCACCCGTCCAAATAACAGAACCATCTGCCAGTACTACCTCTAAATTCAATACATAATCTTTGGTAACACCGTATTTCACAGCTTTGGGTCCACCTGAGTTTTCAGAAACATTTCCACCAATAAAACACGAACCTTTACTTGCAGGGTCGGGTGGATAAAACAATCCTTTTTCTTTGAGTGTGTCTTGCAATACCTGCGTAATTACACCCGGCTCGGTAATTACTTGATGGTTTTTTTCATCAATGGTTAAAATTTTATTGAACCGTTCCATCGAAAGAGCAATACCATTTTTTGGCGGAATAGCACCACCACTCAACCCCGTTCTTGCTCCCATAGGTGTAACGGGCAACAAATTTTTAGAGCAATACGCCAAGATAGCACTCACCTCGTCAACCGAAGAGGGTTTGAGCACGCATGCAGGAATTTGCCGAATATCTTCTGTTTCGTCGTGGCTATAACGTTGGCAAGCATCTTCGTCTGCCAAACAATAATCGCCCAACAATTGTTTGAAATATGCGATGTGTTGATTCATAAAGTAAAGATAGTGCAAAGTGAATTGCTACAGTTAAACGGTATTTATTTTTTTAAATGCTACGTTTTTAATATCACACCAATTTACAACGATTTCCGGGAACTAACGCTACAATTCCACTCATTTCTAACTGAAACAACAACACATTTAACTTAGAACTTGGAAAATTCAACTGCATGGAAATGACATCTAAATTTAGGGTACCTTTTTGCTCTAGCAACTGCACAATGGATTGCTCATCTTCGGATAAACTAGGGAAAATGCTCCGTTGAACCGGCTTTGTTGTTCCGTTGTTCCATCCCATTTTTTTCAAAAAATCGCTACCATTTTGAATTAAATGTGCTTTGTTGGCGGCAATTAATTGGTTGCAACCACTTGAGTTTTCGTGAAATACATCACCTGGATAAGCAAATACATCACGGGCATAATCGTTGGCCAATTCTGCAGTTATGAGCGAACCACCTTTATTTTTACTCTCCACAACTATTGTAGCATCGCACATGCCGGCCACAATTCGGTTGCGCATCGGAAAATTTTCTTTGTCGGGCACAGTGCCAGGTGGATATTCTGAAAGCAAACAGCCGTTGTCCATCATTTTTTTAGCCACATTACGATGCAAATGCGGATATACACGCTCCAAACCGTGCGCCATCACACCTATAGTTTGAACGTGATGCTGCAAACACAATTGATGAATGGTGATGTCAATTCCATAGGCCATACCGCTCACCACCACAATGTTTGAGCCTTCCAGTTGTTGAATTAACTCTGTGCAGATTTTCTTACCATAATCGCTTGCTTCACGTGTGCCAACCACTGCAACAAAACGGGTGTTGTTTAAATCTATGTTGCCCCGTTTATACAAAACCAACGGCGCATCAGCACATTGTTTCAACCGGCGCGGATATTCTGCATCGGTATAAAAAATACTTTGTATGCCAAAGCGTTGAATGGAAGCATAAATAGCATTTGCTTTTTCCAATGCTTTATCACGTTCCATTTTTTTAAGAAACTCAATATTAAATCCAGAAATTTGCGCCAGTTTTTTGAGGGGAAGTGCAAAAATAGCTTCCTCGTTTTCAACTGCTGCCAAAAGTTGCTTGGACTTAATGGTTCCGAAACCGCACAATTGTGTTAGTGCAATTTGAAAGATAGGTTTAGTGTATTTCAAAATTTTGTTAATTTAGTCACTTGAAATTACTAACTTTTTTTGTAAAATGAAACACATCTCCACATTTTTTTTCATGCTTCCTACTTTATTGTTTAGCCAAATTACAGGTTCGGTTAAAGACAAATCAAGCAATGAAGCCATCGTTGGAGCAAAAATATATTCGTCCAATTCAAAGCATGCAATAACAGAAAATGATGGATCGTTCATCGTTTCCACACAACCCAATGATTTTCCTGTTACATTGATAACGTCATTTGCTGGTTATCAAAACGATACAACAATTGTTTCGCAGCCAGGAGCCGTTCAAATTTTATTGAATGTGCCTGCAAAAATGATTGAAACAGTGGTGGTAACTGCTGGAAGACGCGGTCAAAACATTGAAGAAGTACCCGTTTCTATTGAGGTTTTACGACCACAGTTAATTGATAACAAAGGATTTAAAGATTTAGAGGATGCCATTGAGCAAGTGCCAGGCGTGCAAACAATGGACGGACAAGTAAGTATACGTGGAGGAGCAGGTTATGCTTATGGTGCAGGTAGCAGGGTAATGGTACTTTGGGATGGAATGCCTTTGGTTTCTGGAGATGCAGGCGATATTAAATTTAATTCTATCCCGATGGAAAGTGCTTCGCAAATTGAAGTTATCAAAGGTGCTTCTTCGGTTTTATATGGTAGTGGTGCTTTGAACGGAATTGTTTCACTCACCGAACGCACACCATCAGAACAAGGAGAATTGCATCTCAAATATCAAGTAGGTGTTTACGATAATCCAAAACGGGCTTCATTAAAATGGTGGAAAACCAATCCAATGTTTGATTTGTTGGATTTCTACTATGGAAAAAAATTCAATCAAGTAGGTTTTACTATCTCTGCCAATAAAGTTACAGCAAAAGGATATCGCCAAGGAGAGGACGAAAATAGAGGGCGTATTTCTGGAACGTTTTTCTATCTTCCTAAACAAGTGCGCGGTTTGAAAGTTGGATTAGGATTCAACGCTCAATTGCAACGCAACAACAATTTTATGCTGTGGGAAAACGATTCTTTGGGTTATCAACCAATGGGCGGGGCAATTGCAGGTGATTCTGCTTCAACCTTGGGATTTTTTAGAGGAATTCGTGCCAATGTTGACCCCTACATCAAATACATTGACAAATACAACAACTCGCACAGCTTGAAAACACGTATGTATTATGTGCAAAACAAAAACATATACAACGCCGGACAAACTTCAACATCTGTTGTGTCGTATGCCGACTACCAATTTCAACGCAAATTTGGGTTTGGATTAACACTTACAACAGGTTTAACAGGCATTCACACCGATATTAAATCCAATTTATACGGCAAACACAACTCGATGAATGCCGCGCTTTATTTGCAATTGGAACAAAAACTTTGGAATAAGCTTGACATCACAGCGGGAGTTCGTGCAGAATATTACGAGCAAGATGGGCGTCAAGGCGATTCTTATTTTTATTTGAAAAAAGATTCTACCTCAAAAATGCCGGTTTACCCGATTTTTAGAGCAGGTTTGCATTACGAACCTGTAAAAGGAACGCACTTGAGAGCTTCTTATGGTCAGGGAATTCGCTATCCATCTGTTGCAGAACGCTATACAGTAACCAATGTTGGGGCGTTGAATATTTTTCCAAATCCGCAATTGGTACCAGAAAAAGGATGGGCAGCCGAATTTGGAATTAAGCAAATCATCCCTATTGGAAAAAATTGGAAAGGAATTGTTGATGTGGCTGGTTTTATCAATCAATACCAAAACATGATGGAGTTTGAGTTTGGTATTTTTAATCCCGATAGTATTCCACTTTCCATTGATAAAAACAATCCGGGTTATTTGGGCAAATGGATAGGGTTTAGAGCATCCAACAACGAATCAGCGCGCATTACTGGGCTTGAAGCCTCATTTTCATCCATTGGAACTATTGGTCAAGTCGAATTTGCATCTATGATTGGTTATACCTACATGAATCCCGTGTCATTGAACACCGATTCTATGTATTTGGCAAGTTTATCGTCGTTTAAAATTGATGAAAACGGCAATCCAACTTACAATAAAATGCTGAAATACAGATTCAACCACATGTTTAAAGGCGATGTGGAAGTAACTTGGAAAGGTGTGAGTGTTGGATTTTCTTCGCGCTACAATAGCCGAGTTGAAAATATTGACCGTATCTTTGAGGAATCTATCTTGGGGCAGTATATTTTACCAGGGTTAAAAAAATACCGCGAAGAATACGGAAAAAAAGGAGCATTGGTGTTTGATGCACGTGTGGCATACAAATTTTTGAAGCATTACAAAGTTTCATTTATTGTAAACAATATTTTGAATACCGAATATTCTACACGACCTGGAGATATACAACCACCGAGAACGTTTATTTTACAAGTACAAGCAACATTTTAACATGAAAGTAGTAGGCATTATACCAGCACGTTATGCGTCGTCTCGTTTTCCAGGCAAACCATTAATTGATTTAAAAGGCAAATCGATGATTCAACGGGTGTATGAAAATGCGTCCAAAGCTACATTGCTGAACGAGGTGATTGTGGCAACAGATGACCAACGCATTTTTGACCACGTGCAAGCATTTGGAGGAAAAGTGGTAATGACACAAGCACATCATACCAGTGGGACCGATCGTTGTGGTGAGGTTGTACAAAATATTGATGCCGATGTTGTTATTAACATACAAGGCGATGAACCGTTGATTAATCCGCAACAATTGGATGAGATTATTGCTGCTTTTCATGATGACACGGTGCAAATAGCAACACTTGGTTATCCTAAAATTAGTGTGGAGGACATTAGCAACCCCAATCGCATAAAAATTGTAACCGACCACAACAACGATGCGCTTTATTTTTCACGCAGTGCCATTCCCAACGACTACCATTTTAAAGGCGATTCTAAAACATTTTATCCTTTTTTAAAACACATTGGGATGTATGCATTTCGTCGTAAAACATTGTTGGAAGTAATTGCATTACAACCCTCTAAGTTGGAGCAAGTAGAATCGTTGGAGCAATTGCGCTGGCTGTATTATGGCTACAAAATTCGTGTGGTACAAACAACAATAGAAACTCCTAATATCGACGTTCCAGAAGACGTTGAAAAAGTTTTGAAGTTGGTGGAGTAGGAAGGTATGTCTCATTGTAAAAAACAGATAACTAAACATGAAATTCGGCAAAACAATAAAAATATTCCTAATTGACGGTGACCCAAACGGACGAATGAGTTGTGAACTTTCCAATTGGTCTGGAAAAGCTTATAAAATTCCAAGAATTAAAGTTAAAGATTGCTCTGACCGAGAAGACTTAATAATAAGTACAGGTGTTTATTTGCTATTCGGCAAAGACAATGACGGAAAGGATCAAGTTTATATTGGAGAAGCCGAGACCATTCTAAAAAGACTAAATCAACAATTGACATCCAAAGACTTTTGGAACGAAACTATTGTATTCATAAGCAAGGACGACAATCTGAATAAAGCACATGTAAAGTACTTGGAAAACAGACTTCATGAAATAGCAAAATCAGCAAACAGATATAAAGTTGACAATTCTATCGTGCCGACACAGTCTTCAATTTCTGAATCAGACAGAGCAGAAATGGAAGAATTCATTGAGTATATAAAACTTCTAGTAAACACATTAGGACACAAGGTATTTGAAGAGAAAAGAGAATTTAAACCTAAACAGAAACAGGCA
Source organism: Crocinitomicaceae bacterium (assembly GCA_041392275.1). Lineage (GTDB taxonomy): Bacteria > Bacteroidota > Bacteroidia > Flavobacteriales_D > Crocinitomicaceae > Taishania. The sequence continues at coordinate 79,636 of JAWKMK010000004.1, forward strand.
ACATTCTTTATCAAAGCAACACGTGGAGCAGATGGACAAGGAGAACCGACATCGGACGGATTTGTAGTTTTTAAAGGTTCCAAGGCTGCTGCGACTATTGTAAATTCAATGACTTCAAACTTTATCACTTACAGGCAAAAACTCATAGACGAAAGCATACTTGTTGACAAGGGAGAATTTTTTGAATTCACAGACGATTATATTTTTAGCAGTCCATCGACAGCAGCGGTAATGGTAATGGGACGAAATGCTAACGGGTTGACTGAATGGAAAACTAAAGACGGCAAGACATTAAAGGACTTTGAAACGAATGAAAAAACAACAAAGCCATAGCACACGTTTTGCGTCATAAGTGGTGACGTACTTACATTCAAGTTCAGTTTTCCATTTGTGCTTTTGTGATGGGTTGACAGCTTTGTACTTCAAAAACTCTCACGAATATAAAGCGGGGGAACGGTATTTGCACAAAAATAGTTTGATTTATTGTTTAGTGGCTACTTCTATTACACTTATCACCTCCCTTAATCCCTCCTCAAGGAGGGAAACACGATCGTTCTTAAAACAACGAATAATCTATAACCAATCAAAAGGATTAAAAGCCTCCCTCCTTGAGGAGGGAAAGAGGGAGGTGACCAAGAATATTTTTATTGCTTTTTTAATTTTAGGCAATGAATAGCATATAAAATTTGTTTAGTAACATCATCCAATTGATTTAAGACTGCTCCTTCGCTAAATCGAAGAAAAGTATACCCCAGTTGTTGTAATTTTTGTTGACGATAGAAGTCGTATTTGTCATTATGGTAATGTGAATTTCCATCAATTTCAATGATGAGTCCTATTGTTGGAGCAAAAAAATCGACTATAAATTGATCTATTGGTCGTTGCCGTAAAAACCGAATGGGAGCTTGTTTGTTACACAAGACCGATTTCCACAATCTTCGTTCTCCTTTTGTTGATTTTTCAGAGCGTAATTCCCTTGCAAATAAAAGCAGGTCTTTGTTGTAAAAGTTGTTATGGTATTTTTTCATACCACTTAAAATAATCAAAATTAGTAAACTAGAAAAAGGAAAATGTGGCTTTTTTGAAAAATAGTTTGATTTTTTGTTTGGCGGCTATTTCTATTACACTTGTCACCTCCCTTAATCCCTCCTCAAGGAGGGAAACACGATCGTTCTTAAAACAACGAATAATCTATAACCAATCAAAAGGATTAAAAGCCTCCCTCCTGAGAGCCTGTTCCGAGCAACGGAAAGAGAAAGAGGGAGGTGAATATACAAATCGGCTATGATTTTATCACCTAAATCACTAATCCTTTATTTTATTCATTCCCATGGCGCTAAGCATCCATTTTGGTAATGATTTTTCAGGATTGCGTTTTTTCAAATTGATGTACCATCCCCATTTTTTCATTACAGGAACCTTGTGTGTTTCCACAAACTCAATCCAAGTACCGTCTGGGTCTTCAATGTAGGAAAACGTCCACCTGCTTCGCCCATATCAAAAGTGTCGCCGCTATCCACGGTAAAAGGAAAACCAGCTTTTTCACAATCTTGACGCAAGGCTTCCATGCCGTTGATGTCAAAACACAAATGAATAAAGCCCCAATCTCCCCAAAAACGATTTTCAAAAATTGCACGGCAATCGGTGCGGTCAAGTGATTGAACAAGTTCAATTTCTGTTGGCCCCAACAATGGAGCAAAGGCGCCTTTACGTGCATTTTTATGTGTTAACAAAACGCGACGAAATTTTCCTTTCCACCAGGTAGTTGTGCAAAATCGTCAAATTCTCCAGTAACATCGTATTCTACGGTGCTGTATTCCACACATCGCGATACAAAGGCAAGGCTTTTTCAATATCGCGCTTACTCCGATAATGGTTCCGCCAACACCGCCACATTTACTTGCGTGACCAGTGTTTTTAAACCAACCTCTACCATCAATAACAGTAAAAATATTACCATTAGGATCTTGTACAAAATAGGATTTTTTTCCGTTTGGACGTGTGGTTATCGGTCCAAGCAAAGTAGCTCCATTTGCTTGATGGTGTTTGTAACTTGCTTCCACATCGCGCGATTTGATATAGCACGAATACAAACCATAATCGCCTAATTGAATATCAAAAGTTGCTTTTTCTGTATTGCGTGATTTGTATTGCCAGATTTCAAACCCGCCACCGCCATCCATGCTTAGTGCCAAACTAGCAGTACGGTTTTGAACAACACCACCTGTATAGCGAATCATTAAAGGTGCTTCGGCAGCATCTTCAAAAATTTTAATGTTCATTCCAAACATTTTTCTGTACCAAAACCAAATTTCTTGCACGTTAGGAACTCCAATCCCCATTTGCTGAATACCACTAATGATCTTTGCCATACTTTTAATTGTTACAATTTTGAAAGTTACAAATATAAAGAATAAAAGATAAAACAATCGCATTGTTTGCAGTTCTCAAAAAATAGCTATCTTTGCACCCCAACCAAAATCTCTGGAGAGGTGTCCGAGTGGTTGAAGGAGCTACCCTGGAAAGGTAGTATATGGGTAACTGTATCGAGGGTTCGAATCCCTCTCTCTCCGCTAGTGAAGGAATCTGTTTAGGTTCCTTTTTTTTATTTTAAAGTGGTATAAAAGTGAGGGATGAGAACCCTCGGGTTCGTGCCGTAGCGAAGCGAAGACCAGCGAAGCTAATCCCTCTCTCTCCGCAAGTGAAGGAATCTGTTTAGGTTCCTTTTTTTATTTTCAAAGTGTTACAAAAGTGAGGGATGAGAATTCTCGGGTTCGTGCCGTAGCGAAGCGAAGACCTAAGAAAATGAACAAAAAATGCACACATTATCTATCTTTTTTGCCAAGGACTTTCTATAAACAACTGAATATAAAAAAACCTCAGCAATAGATTATTACTGAGGTTAATTCCATTTAAAATTTATTAATGTCTGTGGTTGGGATCGCTGTGATCATGTGGTTCTTCCACTGCTGCTGGTGCTTGAACATCAACAATTTCAATATCAAAAACCAAGTCTGAATATGGTGGGATAGCTCCTGGACGGCCGTTTGGTCCATAAGCTTGGTAGTAAGGAATGATTAATTTTGCCTTACCTCCTTTTTTCAACATGGCAATTCCCTCTTCAAATCCAGGAATCATTCGGTTTACTTGAAACTGAAAGTCCATTGGCATGTTGCGATCATACGAAGAATCGAATTTTTTACCATCGCGACGGAAAGTTCCTAAATAATGTAATGATACAGGAGCACCTTTTTCGATAGCCAATCCCTCTCCTGTTTTTTCAACGATGTAAACCAAACCAGATTCACTTTGTTTTGCTGTCGGGAATTTTTTCAACACCTCTTGATACATGTATGCTTTGTATTCATCTTGCGACATTTTTGCAATTTTCTCTAATTCAGCCGCTTCTTGTGCATATTCTTCGCCAATTTTTTTATTGATTGAATTAAATGTTGCTGTTGCATCAAATTCTTTGGCTGCTTTCCCTACACGAATAATTTTTACGGTGTTCATCAAATCATCTTGATTAATTGCGTTTACAACATCTTGTCCCTCAACAACATGACCAAAAACTGTGTGCTTTCCGTCCAACCAAGGCGTTGCTTTGTGGGTAATAAAAAACTGACTTCCGTTGGTTGCTGGTCCTGAATTTGCCATTGACAATACGCCCGGACCATCATGTTTTAAATCGGCACGTGTTTCATCGTAGAATTTATAACCCGGACCACCCATTCCGTTTCCTTGTGGGTCGCCACCTTGAATCATAAAATCGGCAATTACACGATGAAATTTCGGCCAGTAAAATGGTTTTGAGAATTTAATGGTATCTTGAACCGTAAAATTTCCTTCGGCCAAACCTACAAAATTGGCTACAGTCATTGGTGTTTTTTGGTCTTCCAATTTTACCAAAATTCGACCCTTGCTGGTGTTAAATTCGGCATAAATTCCAGCCTCTAATTCTTCTTGCTTTTCGTTTTTTGTGCAAAAGCTGGAAGTCCCAACATCAATGCAAAAGCAACTATTCCTATTGTTTTAAGTTTTCTCATTGTTTATTTTGTTTATTTATTTCTTCTATCAATTCCCCACAACAACTTGTTGCGAATGGTGTCTAAAAATTCATTTTCGTGGAGTTTCACAACATTTATACCAAAATCGGCTTTGCGCACCACTACTTCTTCGTGTTTTTTTAATGTTTACTGGTGGCCATCCAAACTCAATAAAAAATTTCTTCCCCTCCTTCTACCGATAAACGAATTTCTTTTTCATTGGGAACAACAATTGGTCGCATGTTTAAATTATGCGGTGCAATGGGTGTAATAACATTGAGCTGACACTGAGTCAATAATTGGTCCGCCACAGCAGTTATAGGCTGTAAGAACCTGTTGGGGTGCTAATAATTAAACCATCTCCCCAATATGAATTCATATATTGTTGGTCGAGTTGTGCATGCACCGTCAACATGGTTGAACTGTCTTTTCGAGAAACAGCCACCTCGTTAATAGCAAAATTAGCATCGCCAAAATGGTGTTTTTCGGTTTCTACGCTAAGCAAAGAACGTTGTTGAAGTTCATAGTGTTTGTTGTTCAATAAATTCAGAGCTTCGCGCATGGATTCTTTTTGCTACATTGGCCAAAACCCTAATCGTCCTGTGTTGATTCCAATAATTGGAACGTTGGAATTGCGCACATAACCTACTGTTTGAATAAACGTACCGTCGCCACCCAAACTAATGGTTAAATCTTCTTTTTTAAATCCTTGTGTGACGAAAACGTTGCTGTTGCGTGCGGAAGTTTGATTAACTTTTCGAGTTGTTTTTTTAATTCAAACTCCAGAACCACTTTCCATTCCAATTGCTGGCAATGCGCAAGCAACTCCACTACGTATGGAAGATTTGCTTTGGTTATTTTTCGGCTAAAGACAGCAACATTCATAGGCTATAAATTCATGTATTTCATCAGCGCATCAAACCTATTTTTAAGTTCATCTTCAGAATCGGTGCGTTGATAGGATGCTTTGATGGTGTAATCGTATCGATAAAAAGTGCGAAGTATGCGTTCTAAATCTGTTTCGTTGACTTTAATTGTTACATCCATTTGGCTGGAATCTGAGGGTGAATAAATGTAAGAACTTAGGATTTTTGCGTTATTACTTTCCACAATTTGTGCAATTTGCGCTAGTGAATAATTGGCTTTTGCCACATCCAACACAATGATGCCCCCTGGTTCGGTGATGCCTCCAATTCTACTAACGGCACGAATAAGTTGATGAATACAAGTGCATCCCAAATATTTTTCTTCTTTATCGAGAATAGGTACAACGGTAATGTTGTATTCTCCCATTTTATCTATGACTTCAAAAAGATGGTCGCCTGCCCAAACAAACGGACGTGGCAAATGTTCAAACAACACATCCAACGTTTGTTTTTCGTCCATTTTATCCAACACATCACTTTCAGAAAGCAAGCCTACGAAATTTCCGTTTTTCAACACTGGTAAATGTGAAACCCGAAATTCGTCCATCCATCTCAACGCTTTTTCACCTGTATCCAAGTGGGTAAGTGGCGGAATATCTTCTGTAATTAAGTCAATTGCTACCATAATACTACGAAAATAAATAAATAGTTCAAACTCAGCTTATGAAATAACAAAAATTTACAAATTCATTGAAAATGACTCCTTCATTACAGCACAAAAAAGTTGTTCATCTACCTTGTGGGGTGATGATAAAAACCGACCAATAATAAAAAATTATACGCCTACTTTGATGTTTAATTCTTTTAATTGTTCTGCATTAAGTGGCGATGGAGCGTCAATCATAACGTCTCTTCCTGCGTTGTTTTTAGGGAAAGCAATGTAATCGCGAATAGAATCCGATCCGCCCATTGTTGCTACCAAACGATCCAAACCAAAAGCCTAACCTCCGTGTGGTGGAGCACCGTATTCAAATGCATTCATCAAGAATCCAAATTGGTTTTGGGCTTCTTCTGGTGTAAATCCTAACAAATCAAACATTTGTGCTTGCAGAGTGCGGTCGTGAATACGAATAGAACCTCCTCCCAACTCTACTCCATTCATTGCCAAGTCATAAGCGTTTGCTCTAATTTTACCTGGGTCGGTTGCCACTAAGTGCATATCTTCTGGTTTTGGCGAAGTGAACGGGTGGTGCATTGCAAAGAAACGTTGTGCCTCTTCATCCCATTCCAACAATGGGAAATCCAATACCCACAATGGTTTAAACACGTTTGGATTGCGTAATCCTAATTCGTTACCCATGTGTAGGCGCAATTCGTTCATTTGTTTGCGCACTTTATCCAAGTCGCCGCTTAATACCAAAAGCAAGTCGCCTGGTTGTGCATTTGCCAATTTAGCCCATTCTGCCAAATCTTCTTGCGAATAGAATTTATCAACCGAAGATTTCAATGTTCCGTCGGTGTTGTATTTCACATATACCAATCCTTTTGCACCAATTTGCGGACGTTTAACCCAATCAGTCAACGCATCCAATTGTTTGCGTGTATATTCTGAACAATCTTGTGCATTGATTCCAATCACCGCTTCAGCATCGTCAAAAATGGCAAAACCTTTATTGCTTGTTACCGCTTTTAGGTCGATGAATTCCATTCCAAAACGAATATCTGGTTTGTCGGAACCATATTTTTCCATTGCTTCGGCATAAGTCATGCGTGGAAAATCGCCTTCAAATTCAACACCACGAACGGCTTTGAACAAATGCTTTATCATTCCTTCAAATGTTTGCAACACATCTTCTTGTTCTACAAACGCCATTTCACAGTCAATTTGTGTAAACTCTGGCTGACGATCAGCACGTAAGTCTTCATCGCGAAAACATTTTGTAATTTGATAGTAACGGTCTATTCCAGATACCATCAACAATTGTTTAAACGTTTGAGGTGATTGAGGCAAGGCATAAAACTGACCTTCTTGCATGCGGCTAGGCACCACAAAATCGCGTGCTCCTTCTGGAGTTGATTTAATTAAAAATGGTGTTTCAACATCCATAAATCCTTGTGTATCCAAGTATTTTCTGGTTTCCAAGGCAACTTTATTGCGCAATTGCAATTTTTGCAACACCGGATTTCTTCTCAAATCCAAATAACGGTATTGCATTCTCAACTCATCGCCCCCATCTGTATCGTCTTCAATGGTAAACGGTGGTATTTTTGAAGCATTCAATAAGGTGATTGCTGTTACTTTAATTTCAATTTCACCGGTTGGAATATTTTTGTTTTTACTTGCTCTTTCAATTACTTCACCTGTAGCTTGAACCACAAACTCACGTCCCAATTTACGTGCTTGTGCAGTCAATTCTGCATTGTCCACCTCGTTAAAAGCTAACTGTGTAATGCCGTATCTATCGCGCAAATCGATAAATGTCATTCCTCCCAAGTCGCGCGATTTTTGCACCCATCCTGAAAGTGTAACTGTTTGACCACAATTTTCAATTCTTAATTCTCCGCAAGTATGTGTTCTGTACATGTTTTTTTATTTTGTTGCAAAATTATAAATATCAACTGTATTTTTTGAATTTTAGGAAACATATTGTTGAGAGGTGAATAGAAGTGACTCAAAAAACCAAACTATTTGCCTGAAATTTTATGTTCTAATTTAATTCATTTCGCTTTTAACAATTGTTAGCGGAAAACATTCTGCTTGCGTTTTTTTAGTGTGTAGAATTAGCAGTAATTTTGTTTTATAACACATTTTGTATGAAGCTAGACAGAAATTATACGGTGAAAGAAATCGCTGCGTTGATTGGTTGTTCGTTTGTTGGAGATGAAAACCACGTTGTATCTGGAATTAATGAGATACATAAAGTTGTAACCGGTGATTTAGTCTTTGTGGATCACCCTAAATATTACGACAAAGCGCTTAACAGTGCTGCCACAACAATCTTGATTGACAAAGAAGTAGAATGTCCGCAAGGTAAAGCATTGATAGTTTCTGCCGCTCCGTTTGACGATTACAATAAATTAACCCGCCATTTTACGCCTATTATTGAGCAACAACAATTAGTGGGAATCAATACACACATCGATCCTACAGCTGTTATTTATCCTAACGCATTTATTGGCAACAACGTAACGATTGGAAAAAACTCACGCATTTATCCAGGTGCTGTTATTTTAGACCGTACCATTATTGGTGATAATGTAATGATTGGACCTAATACCACTATTGGATTCAACGCATTTTATTACAAGAAAAAACCAACGGGATATGATCGCATGCATACCTGTGGGTGGGTGCACATACACAACAATGTGGAAATTGGTGCCAATTGTACGATAGACGCTGGTGTATCGGGCAATACAGAAATTGGTGAAGGCACAAAAATTGACAACATGGTGCACATTGGTCACGATACGGTTGTTGGCAAAGATTGTTTGTTTGCTGCCAATGTTGGTATAGCAGGTTGTGTGGTGATTAAAGACAAAGTTTCTATGTGGGGACAAGTTGGTTGTGCTGCCAATGTGGTTATCGGCGAAGGTGTGTCGGTGTTGGCACAATCGGGCATTGGAAAAGATTTGGAAGCTGGAAAAACCTATTTTGGTAGTCCGTGTGGAGAAGTAAAAACAAAATTTAGAGAGGTAGCGGCATTGAAAAAATTACCCGATTTATTGAACCGTTTATAATGTATGAAAAACAAATAAATGAGCTTGAAACACAACTGTTTCAAAAAGATTTTAAGCTGAATTCTCTCTTAGAAATCACAACGGCAATTAATGCCAATGCGAGTGTGGAGAAGCTCACAGAAATCTATTCGTTTATTTTGAAAGAACAATTGGGTTTTACTCGCTTTTTATTGTTTACCAAGCAAGAAGATGAAAGTTGGAAATTGCTGGTAAAAAACGGTATTCGCGGAAAATTATTGACCCTGAATGTGGGTGAAGAATTGGCGCGATTTAAGGACATTACCTTTATTCATTCCTCTACTTCTGATGTGTTGAATGAATTTGACATTGTAATTCCGGTATATCACAAAGAAGAGGCATTGGCTTATTTGCTGATGAAAGTCAACTCACCTATTGATTTTTACCAAGAAGATGTGCAAAACAACTTTGGTTTTATTGAAACGCTCACCAATATTATTGTGGTAGCAATTGAAAATAAAATCATGGCCAAACAACGGGTGATTCAAGAGCGGTTGAAAAAAGAATTGGAGGTAGCCAGCGAGATGCAAAAATTGTTGTTTCCTACGGATTTACCTTCCAACAAGCAAATGGACATTTCGGCCAAATACATTCCACGACACGAGGTGGGTGGCGATTACTACGATTTTATTCCACTCGGAAACGATGAATTTATTTTGTGCATTGGCGATGTTTCTGGAAAAGGAATAGGAGCTGCAATGCTCATGGCAAATTTTCAAGCTACGCTTCGAACGCTGTTCATTTATCAAAAATACGATTTGCCGTTTTTAGTGAAGGAACTGAACGCCAAAGTGATGAAAAATGCAAAAGGCGAAAAATTCATTACCTTTTTTATTGCCCACTACAACGCCAAAACGCGTGTGTTGAAATACATCAATGCAGGGCATAATCACCCGGTGATGACGACTTCAAAAAAAGACGTAACCATGCTAACCGAAGGAACCATAGGTTTGGGAATGCTTGAAGAATTGCCCTTTATCAATGTGGGTGAAGTGGTGCTAAAACCCAATACAACCATTGTTTCTTATACCGATGGTGTGGTGGAATTGGAAAATAAAGAAGGAGAGCAATTTGGAATCGACCGTTTGATAAAAACCATTCATTCGTTTTATGCGTTGAGCATGGACGATATGAACAACCTCATTTTTTCAAAACTCGAAGAATGGAAAGGCGAGTTGGAATATGTGGACGATACGGCGATTTTTGCTTGTCGCTTTTTTTAATTCAACAATTTCTTTAATAAATCCATTACTTCTTGTGGTTGTTCAAAAACCGACATGTGGCCTGAATTTTCAATAATTGCTGGTGTTTTCCACGCTCCGCATTTTTCTTGCAATAATTGAAAGGGAATCAACCCATCTTGTTTGCCATGAATAATTTCAAAGCGAGCTGGATTATTTTTTAAAAATTCAGAAAAATCATTTCTTTCTTTCATTGCCAACGATGCATAGGCATACCATTCTGCCACTCCTTTTTTAGCTTCCTCCACCAATTGGTGAATTTGTTTTGAGGATGTTGTTGGGTTTAAAAACAAGTTGGGAATTGCCTCTGCAATAAACGCATCCTTGTGTTGAAGTAAAATAGACGCCGCACGCACACGGTCTTTTTTCTTTGCATCCGAATCGCACCAAAAATTAGAGTTTAACAAAATTAATTTTTCTGCTTTCTCGGTCATTTTTAGTAATTCCAATCCTATGTAGCCACCCATTGAGTGTCCCACCAATTGGAACGAATTAAAATTGTAGTGCTCCAACAGTTGTGCTATAGCTTGCGCATAATGGCGGATGGAAGGCAATTCATCGTCCAACAACTCACTTTTTCCAAAACCAGGCACATCAAGCAAAAGGATGGGTCGTTGAAATTGCTCTAAAGGTAACTGGTACCACATTGTATGGCTTTCCAAAAAACCGTGAATCAATACCAAAGGATTGTCTATTTTTCCATTAAACGGCAACAATTTATGAAACAGGGGAAATTCGGGCATTTTTTAAAAATTATTTAGAACGTAAAAAACTTACGTAGTTGCATCGGAACTTTGCAGTGTTAATTGAAAAATCAAATACCATGAAAGCACATACAACAACATTTAGCATTGATACTGTTCTTTATGACAATAGCGATACGAAAGTATTAATAAAAGGCAAAACCACCAAGCATCATTTGTCGTATTCTTCTTCCATGTATATTTCGTTTTCGGAGTTGAATTTGTTAATCAATGAATTACAGCAAAAAAATCCTGATGTAGAAGTTGCCTCTATGTTTGTTGAAGAGCAATTTTCATCGGATTATATCCAAATGTTATTGCATGCATCGGCGTTGGAAAACAACACTGTTGAGTTGAGTTTATTTGCAATGGACGGCACCAAAAAAATGATTCGCGCTTAAGAATTTTTAACTAAACGCAACTTTTTTTAAAATAATTCGTATTTTTACTGAATCTCTACCCTTTTTGCAGGCTAGATTATTGTGAAAATTAAAACTTAGTACGATGAATTATATTTTAAAATCGGTAGCTGTTTTATCTCTTGGAATAGCTTTCTTTTCTTGTAACAAACGAGAAATTATCCCTGCTCCAACTCCAAAAGTTGATTTAAAAAGCCATTTTTATGGTAAAATCAACGGTACAAATATTGAGTTAACTCAAAATGTAAATGGATATGCCGGCACATCAGGTGTGGATTTAATTGTAAATGCTAACACGTTGGATAGTGCAATTTATCATTCTAAATTTTCTTCATCAAATTCTTTACAACAAGTCAACATAGCTCATGGAAGCATAGTATTTGATGCCAATGCGTCAGAGCGTCCATCAGTTTCTACGTTTGAAAGTTTTTATTTGTCGGGACCGAACTTAGTTCCAAGTTTTTCAGTTAACGGTTTAGGCGGAATTTCTTTTTCTTTTACAGATGGTTCAGGAAAAGAATGGAAATCAAAAACAATTGGAACAGCACAATACACTAAAATGGGTGTTGAATCGGATGAAAATGGTGACTATGCTAAATTTCGTGTAGAATTTGACACTCGCGTTTATTATTCTTACTTAGATGTACCAACACAAACAACAATTACTGACTCTATGGAAGTGGTTGATGCGGTTTATACAGGTTGGTACAAAAGATAATAGTGCATTTCTCGGCTGATTCGAATGAGTCGCTCCCTCAAAATAGCAATTGTTGGCGATTATAATTTCACCTATTATTCTCACCAAGCCACCAATTTATCGCTTGATCATGCAGCGGTGTTTTTGGACGTGGATATTAATTATTATTGGGTGCGATTAAGTGAGGCTGTAACATTTAAACCTAATCAATTTGAACAATATGATGGTGTTTGGATTGCTCCTGGGCCATTTACCAACTTGTTTTATGTTGCTGGAATTATCAAAACTTTGGTTGCTTTGAAAATTCCAACTCTCATTACTGGCGAAGGATTTAAAACTTTTGTGGAGGTATTGCTCAATAATGGTTCTGTTAACCTCGATAACACCAAATTGATTTCGGAGAACTTAGTTACAGGCAATAAATTTGAAAAAATTACTATTTTGCCTCATTCCGATGCGTTTATTCAATTGTTTGAACACCATTCAACCTATGAGCTGTCGTCTTCGCGTTATAGTATTTATCCGCAAGCCATCTCACAATTGGTTGAATCGAACATTGATATTGAAGCGTATAACCAATTTGAAGATCCAGAAATTATCAGTTTAAAAAACCATTCATTTTTTGTGGCAAGTAGTTATTGTCCACAAATTACTTCCACACGCGAGTTACCTCATCCGTTGGTTTATACTTTTATTAAAGCATGTATGTTGGATAAATAGTTGGTTAAACCACCAATTCCAAATCAATTTGACGTTTACGTGGCGAAACTTCGTAGATGCGTACACGAACTTTGTCGCCTAAATTGAATTCATGCTTGGTTTTTGCACCAACAATTCGATACTTTTCTTCGTCAAAATAATACCTATCGCCAGGTAATTGATTCATTGCTATCATCCCCTCACACTGGTTTTCGGTCATTTTAACATACATTCCATTCTCAGTAATTCCAGAAACAGTGCCATCAAACTCCTCTCCTATTTTGTCTAACACAAAAATGGTTTGAAAATACTTGGTTGATTCTCGTTCTGCATCTGCTGCCTTGCGTTCGTTTCTAGAAATTTGTTTACACACTTCGTTTAAACCACTTCCGTATTTGTGTTTTTGGTGCGTTAATTCTTCCAACAAAATGCGGTGCACCAATAAATCGGCATAACGGCGAATTGGCGACGTGAAGTGGGTGTAGTACTCAAAAGCCAACCCGTAGTGGCCTATATTGTCGGTTGCATATTCTGCTTTTGCCATGGAACGAATTGCCATGGATTGAATAATGGAATATTCGTTTTTATAGCGGATATCTTCCAACAAGGCGTTGATGCTTTTTGATATTTTGCTTAAATCTGCATTTTCCAATTGATAGCCAAACTTATCAATAAACACCTTAAACAATTCTATTTTTCCGGCGTCAGGTTCATCGTGAATACGGTACACAAACGGAATAAAATCGCGATTAGGTTTTGGTTTACCTATAAATTCTGCCACGTGTCGGTTGGCCAACAACATGAATTCTTCAATTAATTTATGCGCGTCTTTTGAAGTTTTGATAACTACTTCAATAGGATTTTTGTCTTCGTCCAACTTAAAGCGCATTTCTTCAGATTCAATGTTGAGCGCGCCCGATTTTAATCGTTTTTTTCTATAAATTTTTGCGATTTTATCCAGCAACACCAATTCCTCTTTGTAGTCGCCATCCTTGCCTTCAAACATTTCTTGTACTTCCTCATAGGTAAAGCGTCTGTCGGAGTGAATGACTGTTTTTCCAAACCATACATTTTTAATAGTTCCTTCTTCAGTCATTTGAAACACTACCGAAAAGCTGTATTTATCTTCGTTGGGGCGCAACGAACAAGCAAAGTTAGACAACTGCTCGGGCAACATAGGCACTACCCTATCCACTAAATAAACCGAATTGGAGCGGTGCAATGCTTCTTTATCCATTGGTGAACCAGGTTGCACGTAGTGACTAACATCTGCAATGTGGACACCAATTTCCAAATGCCCATTTTCAAGGCGTTTGAACGATAGTGCGTCGTCAAAATCTTTGGCATCAAAAGGGTCGATGGTAAAAGTCAATACATCGCGCATGTCTCTACGACGTTGAATTTCCTCCTCTTCCAACTCCATACTCACTTGTTCGGCTTGTGCTAACACTTCTTGCGGAAAAATATAGTCGATGCACTGGTTAACCAAAATAGAAATCATTTCGGTGTCATTAGCTGTGCGTTGCCCTAATCGTTCAACTACTTCACCATACGGACTAGCGGCTGTTTTGGGCCAAACGGTAATTTTTACCAATACTTTTTCGCCATTTTTGGCACCATTTAGTTTTTCTTTGGGGATAAAAATATCGGTACCCGCACGTAAATTGTCTGGAACTAAAAACGCAAAATTATCGTGCATTTGAATGGTTCCTACAAAATGGGTGCGTTCGCGTTCAATGATATCCACAATTTCACCTTCTACCCTGTTTTTTCCCATGCGGGTGATGCGCACTTTCACTTTGTCGCCTCCCAACGATTTCCCCACAGAAAGCGGATCGATGTAAATATCTTTATCAAAACCTTCGGCACTAACAAAGCCTGCTCCTCTAGCATTCAAATCCAAATAACCTTCCACATAAGTAGAAAGTTGATTGAGTTTAAAAGTGTTGTGGCTAATTGCTTTTATAACGTTTTGTTCTTTCAAATCTTGCAGAACAGAAAAAGCCAATTGGCGCAAAGCTCCATCTCTAAGGTCTAAAAGTGTGCATATTTGGTGATGTGTAAATTCGCTGTCTTCATTTTTTTCAAAAATCTTACGAATAGCAACGGTAACACTTCCTTTAAGATTGGTTTTCTTTTTGCCTTTTTGTGGTTTATCTTTTTTTCGTCCCATATTACAAAGTTACTTGTTTCACTGAGTTATCTCCTAAAAAATCTAAAAACTATAAAAGTTATAGCAATGATTCACTTTTCAATTCAAGAATATCCTTATTTTTGGTAAAAATGCGATATGAAATATAGTCTTTTTTCTTTTTTGGGGATATTGGTGCTTTTATTTTCGTGTGGGTTAAAATACATTCCTACAGAAACACGAGAAAATGCAGAACAAAATCGAAAAAACGCTATAACACGTTATATTACAGATTCCTACAAAGATTCTGCTGTCACCTATGAATCGTTGGGCTTCTCACAACCAACCGTTATTAAGCCTTATCAATACAAACAATTGGATTCTTTCGGTATGAAATTAAAATACAAGAATGAACAAGCAGGTGTTTTTGGACAAAAACGTTGGAAACAAAAATCAACAACCAAAAAATGTATTGCTCAACAGCACCAGTAAAGTTGCCTATTTAGAACATCACATTTATAGCATCAATGCTGGTATTACGTCGTTTGTTTATTTTGCTGATATCAATTTTGGAACATCCGATTCCATCAAGGATTTTACTATTACACAAACCTATCAATTTCCAACCATTTTTTTACCAACCTTTAAATCCTACATTACCAAAGAGTCGATTTTATATCCCAACTATGCACCCACCAATGAGGAACAACAATTTTATGCTTTTTTTGAAGAAGAGTTGAACAAACGTCCAACCATGGACAAAAACAAATTTATGAGCAACATGTTAACGGTGTTTTTCATGGCGCGTCGCATTCGTTCCATTGACACCAAACAATTGCTACAACAATTAGCAGTATTTTCAATCGAAAAACGCGATTTTAACCCACAAACCGATTATTTCAACAGTATTAATGGTGTTTGGGATGGTGAAACGTTGTTAAAGTATGAAGTAACATTTACTACTGTTTCGGGCACATATGAACGGGTTTTTAGTCCGTTTTTTGAATTATAAGCAATGGTGAAAGCACAAGGAAAACGGTAGATATATCTTGACTTTTCTCTTTCATAATAAAGCATAATATCAATTCCATTTTTATTTTTCCCTAAAATATAAATTCAACAGATAAATTAAATTCCTAATCATTTTTTGTAAATTTGATAATTACAGAAATTATAGAATGGCAAAAAACAAAAAGATAAATGTTCAAGGAGTTGATATTGTATTGTACGAAGAAAATAATAACGACTTTATTTCTCTAACAGACATTGCTCGTCATAAAGATGCAGAACATACGGATAGTATCATTCAAAACTGGATGAGAAACCGGAATACAATTGAACTTTTAGGTTTTTGGGAAACTATTTATAATCCAAATTTTAAACCCCTCGAATTCGAGGGGTTTAGAAAACAAGCTGGGCTAAACAGCTTTGTAATGACGCCAAAACGCTGGATTGAAAATACAAATGCGATTGGAATTATTTCAAAAGCTGGTAGATATGGAGGTACTTTTGCACACAAAGATATTGCATTAGAATTTGCGTCTTGGATTTCAATTGAATTTAAATTATATGTAATCAAAGAATTTCAGCGCTTAAAAGATGATGAAAATAATAGATTGCAATTAGAATGGAATTTACAAAGAACTATCTCAAAAATCAATTACCAAATTCATACTGATGCAATAAAAGACAATTTAATTCCACAAGAAATATCAAAAATGCACACAAGTTTTGTTTATGCAAACGAAGCAGACTTATTAAATGTTGCGCTTTTTGGAATAACGGCTAAGGAATGGAGAGAAAAAAATTCTGATAAAAAAGGAAACATTAGAGATTATGCAACATTAGAACAATTAGTTGTTTTGAGTAATATGGAAAGCATTAACGCTTTGTTAATTGATCAAGGATTAACTCAAGGAGAACGACTTATTCAACTTAATAAAGTTGCAATTACTCAAATGAAATCTTTGCTTGAAGGTAAATCCATTAAAAAATTAAAATAGTTGGGCAACAAAGATTAAACACAAAATAACAAAGTATTTTCTTTTAACAACATGAAGTAACAGTAGTTTAAATTTGTTTTGATGCTGTTCTATTTCATATCCAAAAACCATTCATTCCCCAATAATTTCTTCACTTTATCCTTTTATTTTTCCATTCAACCAGAAATACAGCCACTAGTAATTTCTTTTTTTTGGTTTAGTGTCAATTATTTACATTTGTTGTGTTAATCATCCCCATTTATGTTAAAAAAACTTTTATTTGCTTTTATACTAGCAATTTTGACTCCTCTTGCATTTGGACAAAAAATGCACATTGCAGGTGTTGTGCAAGATAGTAGTGGTATGGCTTTGCCCAATGCATTGGCAACCGCTGTTCGTGTTAAAGACTCGTTGTTGTTAGAATTTGCACGCGCCGATAAAGACGGAAAATTTGTGTTGGATAATATTGAAATGGATACTTTCATGCTTACCGTTTCACATCCAAGATTTGATGATCGTTCTTTTTATATAGTGGGAAGTCCAAGCAATCTGGAAATTGATATTCCAAGTATTAAAATGGCTACAAAATCAAAACAATTTGATGATTTGGTGATTTATGCCTACAAAGACCCTATCCACTTTAAAGGTGATACCTTGGTGTATATTGCCGATTCGTTTAAAACTGGTCCCAACGCAGTAGTGGAAGATTTATTAAAAAAACTTCCTGGTATTGAGGTAGATAGTGATGGAAAAATAAAATCGCAAGGGCAAGAAATTAAAAAAGTTTTGGTTGATGGTGATGAGTTTTTTGGTTCTGATCCTACCATTGCAACAAAAAACTTGGGTGCAAAAGCCATAGAAACTGTAGAAGTCTATGAAAAGGAGGATGATGGCGAATTTGGCAGCGACAATAAAATCAAAGTGTTGGATTTAAAACTCAAAGACGATGCTAAAAAAGGCTATTTTGGCAAGGTGTCTGGTGCATCCGATTTTGGTATTGCCGATAAGAAAAAACCATTTTATGAAGGTGAATTTTTATTTAACCATTATAAAAGCACGCAAAAAATATCTGTTTTTGGTTTAGGAACCAACACTCCTCGCTCTAATTTTGGTTGGGGCGATGCCAATAAATTTGGATTAGAAAATGAGGATGTAAGCGGAAGTCCATTTGGAAATCCTTTTGAAAATACCTCGCCTAATGGAATTCCAAAAACTTGGAAAGCAGTTATTTACTTCACCGATAAGGTTGGTAAAAAGAAAAACACAAAAATTGGGTTCAACTACACATATTACAACAAAGAGTTGCAAGCCTATTCTGGAAGTAGAACACAATATTTCTTAACAGATACCACTTATTTTACGGATGATTCTACCAATAATTTAACACGTAGTCAGAGTCATATCATCAATTTTAATGTGGAATCACAATTGGATTCTTTGACCAAATTAACGATTAAGCCATCGTTTAGAGTGGATCAACAATTAACAGATAACAACACATTAACCCAGTATTTGGCAGAAGACAACACTTCAACATTGCAAACATTTGCCAATAACAAAAACAAATCGTTAGGTTTGGATGGCGATTTAACTGCAAAATTGAACAGACGATTTAAAAAACCAAAACGTGAATTAGAGCTAGACTATTATTTTAATTACATTGACAATAAAACAAAAGGTTCTATTTTAACCCGAACCGAGTTTCCTTTGTTTCCAGCGGTTAACGATACTACTGATCAATCAAAAATCAACTACAACAGCACGATGGTTAACAATGCATTTGCTTCTTATACCGAACCATTTGGCAAGTATTTGAAAGGAACCATCATGTATAATTACAGAAATGAATTGTTGAAACAAAACCGCGAAACCAACAATTTTGTAAACGGTTCCTATTCAGATTTAGACTCTACGTTATCCAACCAATTTGAAACAAAACGCAACGAGCACAAGGCAGGTTTAAAATTACAATTTGACAAAGACAAACACATGGCATTTGTGCGTGTGGATGTGAGAAATGTGGACATAAACAACGTGAATCTGTTTACAAACAATTCCATTCATCAAAACATTTCCAATATTTTGCCAAGCGTACGTTATCAATACCGTGCAAGCATGAGTAAACAATTACGCATAACCTATAGCACCAATTCTGAGCAAGCTTCTATTACTGATTTACAACCTGTTCCCGACAATTCAAATCCAAACAGAATTAAAGTTGGTAACCCCAATTTGCGTCCAAATTATTCCCATGAGTTGAATGCGTTTTTCAATTCTTGGAATCCAATAAACAGCGGTTTTATATGGGCGGGAATGAATGCTTCATACACCAACAATGCTTTTGCAACATCCACAACCTATGATGCTTTTGGTAGAATGAACATTCAAACTGTTAACGTAGATGGCAACTTCAACAGCAATATTTATGGTGGTGGAGGTATTCCGTTAAAAGGACGCACCATTCAGTTGCACCTAATTTGTTAGCAGGTTATAGTCATTTTACTAATTTTATTAATAACCAGAAAAACGTAACCGATAACTGGTTGCTTGGTGGTGGTGGTGAATTCAAATTTAGATGGGATTCATTGGAGTTTAATTTTGGTGGAAGATACGACTGGAACGGTCCAAAAAGTTCACTTAATAGTGCATCTAGCACTCCTTATGGTGTACAAAACTACACTTTCAGTATAGATTGGCGTTTGCCGTTGGGCTTTCAAATCAAAACCGATGCACGTTATACTAGAAACGATCGCCTTTCTCAAGGATACAGTTTGAATTATTTTATTTGGAATGCATCGGTGAGTAAAAACTTCTTAAAAACACAAAACTTAAACCTTGCTATAGAGGCTAATGATATTTTAAATCAAAGTGTTAATGCCGGTCGTACGGTTTCGGGCAATATGATAACAGATAATCGCACCAAGATTATTACCCGTTATTTCTTATTGCGTTTAACTTACCGTTTCAATAATTTTAAAACTACAGAACATGAAGAGAAATTCCCTTTTTAAATATAGTTTAATAGCATTTTTTGTTGGATTTGCTGTTTGCAATTCATTTGGGCAATACGTTGCTTCGGGGAAAATTACCTACGAGCGCAAAACCAATTTGTTGAAAATTGACAATTTGCCACCATTTTTGAAAAGTATTGCTGAAGAAAAGAAATATAACATTGATAATTTTGTGTTGACTTTTAACAGTGATGGTTCATCGTTTGTGCCCGTTGCAAGTAATGCTCCTGCAAGTCCGGCGGATATGTTGTCTATTAAAAACATCGTTCATTGCAATCGATTAACTGGCGACAGAATGACCTTGCTAGACATCATGGGAAATAAGGTTTACATCCACGATACGATTAACAAAATAAAGTGGACCATGACTGATAATACCAGAAATTTGGCGGGTTATGAATGTAAAATGGCAATTTATAAAAAAGACGATTCAACACGTTTGTATGCTTGGTATTCTGAAGAATTAGTTCCAGCTGTTGGTCCCGAAACTTTTAGTGGCTTGCCGGGCACCATTTTAGGCTTGGCTACCGAGGATGGAGGAGTTGTCTATTTTGCTAAAAAAGTGGAAATTACTCCCGTTACCAAAGAAGATTTAAGCTTTGACCCAGGAAAAATAAAAGTGTATTCTAAAAATCAATTCATAGCTGAAGCAATCAAGCAAATGGGCAACAATCCCATGGTAAAAGGTATGCTCGATGGCTTTTTTAGGTGGTATTAAATACGCTGGATTGCGTATTGTGTTGCTGTGTTGATAGCTGTAATTTTACATTAAATTTCACGCTATGAAACTAAACGACACAGCTATGGAAGGAGTTTATAAATTGGAATTATCGCAATTTGATTTTGCAATTAATAAAATATTGATTTTTGATACTTTTGGTAATCAGATTAAAAACATTCTTAATCCTCAAAATCAACAAACAATAGATTTAAGCCAACACCCAAATGGCATTTATCATGTTTCTGTCATTTTTGATAGCGAAAAAGCACCAATACGGTTGAAGATTTTTAAAGATAGTAAAACTACTTCCTAAAAACGCGCTCGTATTGTTCTATCCATTGTGTTGGTGTAACTTTTTGCAAAAGTTCAGCTAAAAGTTCAAATGGAATATCGTTTTCTTTTTTAAATCGCATACAACTTTTACCAATATCCAATTTTGTTGTGTATCGTTTAGTAAACTCATTTTTAAACCAATGCATTAATTGCTCATCTGCATATAATCCCATGTGAGAAAAAGAAAAATGATTTTTCTGAGCAGCCAAACTAATAAAAGGTAAAGGTGTGTTTGCTTTGCAATGATAGCCTTTTGGATAAGTAGAAAGTGGTACAACATAAGCAACCATTCCGTATTCAAAACCTTCCTCAAAACCTATGGGAATGTTTTCTAAAACAAGTTTGCGTAATTTTAAAAATACGGCTTGTTTTTCTTCGGGTAACTGGTGAATGTAGTTTTCTATTTCCATTTTTTATTCAAAGATAGTGCAATTCCTCCATAAAGTAAACATTAAAAATTTTGCTAACTTTGTTTTTTTAAAATAAAAAGTAAACTTTTAATTTATCCTCTAATAATCATGAAGGAATCTATTCAATACAACGACAAAGTAACGGAAAACATTTCGGAGCATTACGTAGATATTCTAAAACAAATTGGCGAAGATCCACAGCGCGAAGGGTTGTTAAAAACTCCCGAACGTGTGGCTAAAGCCTTGCAGTTTTTGACACATGGTTATGACCTTAATCCCGATGAGATCATGCAAGAAGCAATTTTTCATGAAAGTTATTCGGAAATGGTTATTGTAAAGGATATTGAAGTTTACTCAATGTGTGAACACCACATGTTACCATTTTTTGGAAAAGCACACGTAGCCTACATTCCAAAAGGAAAAATTGTTGGTTTGAGTAAAATTCCACGCATTGTGGATGCCTATGCACGCAGATTACAAGTGCAAGAACGCCTTACATTAGAAATTCGCGATTGCATCAAACGCACACTCGACCCGGTTGGTGTAGCTGTTGTTTTAGAATGCTCGCACATGTGTATGCAAATGCGTGGGGTTGAAAAACAAAATTCTACAACTACCACTTCTGCTTTTACGGGTATTTTTTTAAACAACGATTCTACACGTAAAGAATTCATCAATTTGGTGCAAGCAAACTTGCATTAATTCCTTGAATAACTATCAATTATTACAATTACACATTTGTTTTATTGACAGATTGTCATACTATTTTTATTGATTTTACGCTTTTTGTCACTGTTTTTACTAAAAAATGTGAAAAAACACTGCATTTCAAGAATTTGTATTTTATTTGATATAAATACAGAAAATAATTAAATATGACAGGATTTACATTTGGTCCGGCAATGGTTATCGGACTCGTTTTTATGGCACTTGGTTTATTGGTGAGTTTTATATTGAAAAGAAAATTTGCAAAATACAGCCAAATTCCTTCTCAACGTGGATTATCGGGTAGGGAAGTGGCCGAAATGATGTTGAAAGACAGTGGAATTTATGATGTTCGTGTGATTTCTGTTGAAGGTCAACTTACCGACCATTACAACCCGATGAACAAAACCGTAAATTTATCGCACGATGTGTATAACGGAAGAAACGCAGCAGCGGTTGCAGTTGCAGCTCATGAGTGCGGTCATGCCGTTCAGCATGCAAAAGCTTATGCACCGTTAAATTGGCGTTCAAAATTGGTTCCGTTGCAACATGCTAGTGGCATGATACTCAACGTAATAATGATGGCAACAATTTTTGGTGGTGCTTTTTTACATTCCATTTTTCCAGTAAAAACTATGTTGTTAGTTGTAGTTATTGCCTATGGTGCGATTGCTTTATTTAGTGTGGTTACACTTCCAGTAGAGTTTGATGCATCCAAACGAGCGTTGGCATGGATAAAAGACAGTGGGGTAGCAACACACCAAGAATATGAGCAATCAAAAGATGCATTAAAATGGGCGGCTACAACCTATGTAGTTGCTGCTCTGGGTGCTATTACAACTGTTCTTTACTATTTGTCTATGTTGTTGGGAAGAAATGACGATTAGTTTAATTTTTGTTAATTTTTTTTCAATCTAAATAAATTTAACTAGTTTTATATTGTTAGTTTAAATTTAAAATCAAATAGTTATGGGAAGACCTCCTTCAAAACCTGCTCGTTTAAAAGACGGTTTTTATATTGAAGTTAAAAACCCAGGTAGTGGAACAATTATATTACGCAGAGACACTGAACAGCAAATGTTATTAGCTGCAAAAGAATATGCTAGAACAAAAGAAGTTGTTGTTTTAGGTGAAATGAAAAACGATAAATGGATTGATTAATCACTTTATTTAAAATTTAAAAGCGGTTGTTTTGTTAATAAAACAACCGCTTTTGTTTTATTAACTTTTGCATTCTTTTATTCACTTTTAAAAAATTAGTTATTTTATAACTAGTTGATTTTTATATTTTTAAAATAGGTAGTTTTAAACGATTTTTACGGCTAAATTGTTAATTACTGTTTATAAAATTCAATAAAATTTTCTTTGAAATATTAAATTCCTGTATATACAAGATTGAAAATGAAAAATCAAAGCAAGTTAGCCATTTTTTAAACACTTTTTTTCAGCAATTCATTAACTGTTTTTAAGAAGAAAATAACGATAAAATAATAAACATTTGGTTGTTTAACATTGAATGGTGTAATTTGTTAATTACTTTATAAATAGTTTATTTTTAAAAGGTTAAACTATTATTATTGTAAATAAAAAGTTAATAAGTATTAATATCTTAATAAAAGAATAAATTTTTAAAAATTCTATTCACATATTAACAACAATAATAATGAATAATAAAAATTTTAAAAATTAATTTTTCTTTATTTTCTTTTTATTTATCTAAAATCTATTTTTTTCTGTATTTTCGATTTTTATAATATAACAATCACTGTTTATCAATTAAATAATGCATCGTTTTTTAAAATATTCAAATTCTATCAAACGGATGATATTGATTTCAGGCTCTATAAAAACGTGAAATTGATTTTAAACGATTAGCAATTCTAAACAGTATCGTATATGTTGTTGTTTTTCCACTTTTACTTTTTTATTTAAATAATTCTGAAATATCAAAAGTTTATTATAATACCAGTATAATTTACTTGTTCTTATTTCCATTTATTCTAATTTTAAGTTGGTTATTCCCGGCCCTTAGAAATAAGCTCTATTTGTTTGTACTTATATTTATGTACACATTGACATTGTACATATTTTTAGATTTGGTAGAACATAATTTTCAATTTGTAGATGTACTTAGTTTCTTTGTTTTATATACTGTTTGTATTTTTTTAATTCAGCAGTTTTCTCATGGCTATATATACATTATTTATGTTGTTTTATTGACTTTATATTCCTTTATATTTATTGATAACAATCAGCCAATTTCTAAAAATTTATTTTTATTCTATATTTTAAGTATCTCATTTATGGGAGTTTTTTCTATATTCCTTAGAAATAAAACCTTAAAATCTATTAACAACATCAATAAATATTTGCGCACTATTTCAAGAGGTAACAAATTTGGGTTTTTTATTATGAAAATTGAAGGTGGTTACTTAAAACTTATAGATTATGATAATGATTTTACTTTATCCATGCTTGAAGATGTAAAAGATATTAATTCAGTTGAAGAAATTACTAATTTAATTAATGCTATTATTCCAAATGAACACTTATTTGAAATTAAACAAATTAAAGAAAATGAATATTTGACTAAAGTTTACAATTACCATAAAAAAGATCTAGAATTTAATTTTTCTTTACTAAACTTTAATAAAAGTTCATTTATACTTTTAAAAATTAACGATGTATCTGATATTTTTAAAAAACAAGAAGATTTAAGAATAAACGAGGAAAAATACCGTCATCTGTACAATGAAAGCCAGGCTGGCGTTTTTACTTTAAACGATTATTTTACAATTATCAATTTAAACCATACTTTTTACAACATGTTTAATAGAGAACTTTCAATTGGTTCTACATTTTTAAACAATATTGAAGATAAGAATGAAATTTTAGACATCTTAAAAGAAGAAGGAAAACTAATTAACTACCAAACCCATATAACTTTAAAGTCAAAAGAAATAAAATGGGTAGTAATAAGTTTCTTTTATGATTTTAATAAAAATTTGATTGAGGGGTCAATTATTGATATATCTGAAATTCAGAAAGTTAATAATGAACTGCGTCAAAGTGAAGAAAAATTTAAACTTATTTTTGAAGACTCAAATGATGCAATTATCATTTTAGATGACAGTCTTGTTATTGATGTAAATAGAAGGGCTATACAATTGTTTGGTATTCCTAAAACAGAATTTATTGGCTCTGATTTATGGGATTTAACAAAAAATTCTTCAGAAGAATTAATAAAAAAACTTAAAATTCAATTAAGTAAATTACGTTTTTCACGGTCTATAAAGTTTAATTGGACTTTTGAAGGAAGGTATGAACCAATAGAGGTAGAAGTTGCGATTGTCGAGTTGCTAATAGGTAAAAAGAAAAAATATCAATGTATTATTCACGATATTACGGAGAAAAATAAAGCTTATCGAGCAATCGAAAAATCAACCAAAAACTTTCAATCGGTTTTGGAAAGTACACCAGAGGGAATTTTGATTGCTAAAGATGGTGCTATTTTATATGCTAACAAGGAAATGTATAATTTAACCAATACTACGTTACTTGATATCAAACATTTATTTATAGAGAATGATCAGAAAATATTTAATAAATTACTAAAAAAATCGTTTCCAACTAGATATCAAGATCAATTACACATTCTTATTAATAATGTTATAACACCTGTTAATATAACTATTGTAAACACTACTTTTGCTTCTTCAGATGCTTTATTAATTATGATGAAAGACGTTTCTTTGGAAATGAAGCTATCAAAAGAAATTTTAAGAGCTGAATTTGCAGAAGAAACCAATAAAAAATTAGAAAATGAAATTAAAGAACGTATAAAAGCAGAAAAAGAAATTCAAAACTTACTACTTAAAACACAAGCAATTTTCGATTCCTCCTCTAATATCATTTTAGTTACAATTGACTTAGAAAAAAGAATCACTTATTTCAATAAACACAGCGTATTTTTCTTCAAAAGTTTATTGAATATGAAGTTAAAAGTGGGTACTTCTATGGATTATTTCTTTAAACTCTACTATTCTCGAGATAATACTGACGCAGAAGAACTTAACTATTTTAACCATTATTTTGAAAAAGTGAAACAAGGTAAATTTAGAACCTACGAGTTTGAAATTAAATTACCTTCAGGAAGTAAATGGATTGAAGTTTTTATGAATCCAATTTTTGATACGGATGGAAACGTTATTGAAATTTCATTAATGGGCCACGATATTACCTTGAAGAAAAATATTGAACACGATACTATGGAATCGTTAAAAGAAAAAGAAATTCTATTAAAAGAGATTCACCACCGTGTTAAAAATAATTTACAAGTAATTTCAAGTATATTAAATTTACAAAGTTCGTTTGTTACTGATCCAAACACTTTAAATGTATTGTTGGAAAGTAGAAATAGAATTCGTTCAATGGCAATTATCCACGAAAATCTCTATCAAACTAAAAATTTCTCTTCTATTGATTTTGCTGGATACATTAAAAATCTAGTAATAAACATTGAAAGTTTATTCCATTCAAACGATAAAAAAATTGATATAATTTTTGATTTGGATAGCACAAATTTAAGCTTGGACCAAGCTGTACCTTCTGGACTTATTTTAAATGAACTTATTACCAACGTTTTTAAATATGCATTTATTAACAATAATGATAATCAATTATTTATATCTTTGAAAAATACGAATGACATTATTCAATTCACTGTTAAAGATAATGGTATTGGTTTGCCAATAGATATGAATATTGATGAATTAGATTCGTTAGGTTTACAATTGGTTGTAACTTTGTGCGACCAATTAGATGCAACATTAAGTTATAAAGTAGATAATGGAACCGAATTTTTAATTACTTTTAAAAAATTATAACAAACCATCATGAATAATATTAAAGTACTTGTAGTTGAAGATGAATCTATTGTATCAAAAGATATACAAAATAGCCTTAAAAAATTAGGCTATATTGTTGTTGGAGCTGCTTCAACGGGTGAAAAAGCAATACAATTAGCTGCAGAAACTTTACCCGATGTTATTTTAATGGATATCATGCTTAAAGGCGACATGGATGGAATTACTGCTGCAGAAACAATTAAAAAGAATGCTAATATTCCAATTATATTTTTAACTGCTTATGCAGATAGTGCCACTTTATCAAAAGCAAAAATTACTGAACCACATGGTTATATTTTAAAACCATTTAAAGAAATTGATTTACATACCAATATTGAAGTTGCTATTTATAAACACGGTAAAGAACAAGAAATTGTGAAAGAACGTGATATGTTGGCACAATTGGTTGAAAGTAAAGAAGGTCCAACATCCGATTCAATTTTTATTAAAGCCAACAATAAATTGATTAAAATTAATAAATCGGATATCTATTTTATAGAAGCATTGAAAGATTATGTCGTAATTAACACAAAAGACACACGTTATACTATTCATTCTACCATGAAAGATATTGAACAAAAAATGGATACAGAAAACTTTATTCGTGTACACCGTTCTTTTATTGTACGTTTAGATAAAATAACTTCTATTGATTTTCCTAATCTATATTTAGAAGACGATAAAAAAATGGTACCAATTGGAGGTTCTTATCGTGATGAATTAAATAACCGTATAAAAACTTTATAATTGTTAATTTTTTGATTCATAGCCTTATTTACATTATTTTAGATATGAAATAAGTTTTAAACATGTCAATTTCTAGTTTTGATCGATTACTTCTACAAATAGATTTATTCATACGTAAATTCTATCGCAATCAATTGATTAAAGGTGTAATCTGGTTTATTGGCATATTTCTTTTTACTTTTATTCTCATTACAACACTCGAATATTTTGGCCGTTTTAACACGCCTGTTCGTGCTTTTTTATTCTTTTCATTTATTGGTGTTAATGTTTTTATTCTCTTAAAATACATCGTTCATCCTTTATTACAATTATTTTCTTTTGGAAAACGTATTAACCGCTTCCAAGCATCCGAAATTATTGGAAAATTCTTTCCTACTATTTCGGATAGATTAGTCAATACATTGCAATTAAACGCAGATTTAAGCAATCAAACTGGAAATATTGAATTATTACGTGCCAGTGTGCAACAACGTTCTGAAAACCTCTCAATTTTTCATTTTTCGGATGCAATTGATGTTAAAGAAAACCTTAAATACGTAAAATGGATTGCACCCATTTTTTTATTGCTTCTTTTTATTGCTATTGTTAGTCCAAAATTATTTACGGATGGTACAAAACGTGTTGTGCAATACAACAAAGAATTTATTCCAGAAGCACCTTTTGATTTTATTGTCTCTAATTTTCCATCAGAAATAGCAGAAGGTAGTGATTTAACCATCCAATTAAAATTAAAAGGAAACGAACTTCCATCATCTGTTTATATAGTTACACCACAAGGTAAACAATTAATGTCTGTTACTGGTAGAAATTCTTTTTCAGCGGTTATTCCAAAAATACACGAAGCAGGAAGTTTTTATTTTGTAGCTAATGATTTTTCTAGTAAAGAATACCATTTTTCTATTATTGGAACACCCTCACTCGGTAAGTTTTCAATAAAATTAGTTTTTCCAAAATATCTTGGAAAACAAAATCAAACAATTGATAATGTTGGTGATATGTTATTACCAGAAGGTACAATAGTGAAATGGTCGGGCGTATCTAAAAACACCGATCAATTGCAAATCAATATTGGAAATAAACAATCAACATTCATTAGTACTGGTTTTAAAGTCAGCCATCAGTTTTTTACTACAACGCCCGTTCAATTATTTTTACAAGGAAATAAACCACAATTTAACGATACCATTGCTTTTAATGTGAATGTAATTAAAGATGAATTTCCATCCATTCATGTTGAAGAGTTACAAGATTCTATTGCCACTTCTGTTCGTTATTTTTCTGGAAAAATTACAGATGATTACGGTTTAACACTTAAAATTTATTTACAGCATCACTACTAAAGATGGAGTTACTAGAAAAGAAAGCATGAATGTTAAGCCTGTAGCCGGTTTATCGGATGAATTTTCTTTTGCTGTTGACTTTTTAAGAGAAAATATTCAATTGGATGATAAAATAGAATATTATTTTGTTGTTTCTGATAATGATGGTGTAAATGGTTCAAAATCAACAAAAAGTAAATTATTCGTTTATCAGCTTCCATCGTTAGAACAGCTAAATCAACAACGTGAAACAATTCAAGAAAACAGTAAACAAAATTTACAAAATTTATTTTCTCAATCAGAGAAATTCATGGATGATTTAAAAAAGCTCCAAAATGAGTTATTGAATTCAAAATCAAATAATTGGAAACAAAAAAATAAAATTGAAGAGCTTAAAAAACAACACGAAGAGTTATTAAAATCATTGCAAGAAACTAATAAACAATTACAACAAAGTACAGAAGAAAAGTCTAAATTATCTAAAGAAAATGAAGAATTACTTGAAAAACAACAACTTTTGGATGAGTTAATGAACAAGTTAATGGATTCTGACATGATGAAATTGTTGGATGAATTACAAAAATTATTAGAACAAAATCAAAAATCTGAACAACAACAAAAATTAGATGAACTAAAACTTTCAACGAACAAATGAATAAACAATTGGATAGAAGCATTGAAATGCTAAAAAAATGCAAGTAGATGAAAAAATTGATGCCATTGAAAATGAATTAATAAAATTAGCTGAAGATCAATTAGCATTAAAAAAGAAATTGAAACTAAAAATTTAGATAAAAACAAAGCACAAGAAGAACAATCTAAAATAAATGAGCAATTCAATCAACTAAAAAGAAGATTTAAAAAAATTGGAAGAGTTAAACAAAGAACCCAATCGTCCAATGGAATTACCTTCATTAGAAAAAGAACAAAATTCGACAGAACAAGAATTAAATAATGCACAACAAAATTTAAGTAAAGGCAAGAATAAAAGCGCAGGAGAAAACCAACAAAATGCTGCCGAACAAATGCAAAAAATGGCTGATCAAATGGACGCAGCGCAAAATGAAGCTAACAAAGAACAACAAGGCGAAGACATGGAAATGTTGCGTCAAATTTTAAAATCTTTAGTTACACTTAGTTTTGAGCAAGAACAATTAATTTCTAATTTTTCATCTATAAAATCACAAGATCCAAATTATAGAAAATACGGAAGATTGCAGCGTTCCATTATCGATAAAACAATTCCAGTAAAAGATAGTTTGTATGAACTTGCTAAGCGTCAACCCATGTTATCTGATTTTGTTGACAAAGAATTAAAAACAATTCAATATAATCATAAACAAGCATTAAACAATATTCAAGAACGTAATTTACGACAGTTAAATGCTAACCAACAGTTTGCAATGACTTCTTATAACAATTTAGCATTAATGCTCAATGAATCATTGCAACAAATGCAACAAAATATGCAAGCCATTATGAAAGGTTCTGGAAGTTGTAGTAATCCTGGTGGTAAAGGAAAACCTAGTTCTGGTGAAGGACAGCTTGGAAATATGAAAGAACAGTTGAAAAAGCAATTAGAACAAATGAAAAATGGTTCTAATCCAGGTGGTTCGGAAGGAGGTAATAAACCTGGTAATAACGGTAAGAATGGAGATTCAAATCCTTTTGGTTTATCCAACAAAGAACTTGCAAAAATGGCTGCTGAACAAAGTGCAATACGCCGTAAGTTAGAAGAATTGCGCAATGAGTTAAATAAAGATGGAAAGGGTGCAGGTAATCAACTCAATCCTTTGATTAAAGAATTAGAAAAACAAGAAGAAGAATTAGTGAATAAAAAGTATTCAGATAATTTATTAAAACGTCAACAAGATATTTTAACACGACTTTTAGAATCTGAAAAAGCTATTCGTGAAAGAGGGTTTGAAGAAAAAAGAGAATCAAATTCTGGAAAAAATGAAAATTATAGTAACCAAATTCGATTTGATGAGTATAACAAAGAAAAATTAAAACAAATTGAATTATTGAGAACGGTTGATCCAGTTTATAATAAATACTATAAAGATAAAGCCAATCAATATTTCAATTTAATTAAGTAATTTCTATGTTCGTAAATATGAGAGAAGGATTTACACTAATTAATGAAATAACTATTCCATCTTCTTTTGATGCAATGCACGATGTTGAATTAATGATTGATACGGTTTGTTCTAAAATGGAAGTCAACGAAAGTTTTGGAAATATTTTAATTGCTGTAACAGAAGCTGTGAACAATGCTATTTTACATGGTAATAAAAGTCAGTCAACGAAACAAGTTAAATTAAAATCTGCCGACAATCAAGATTCTTTTTGTTTTATTATTGAAGACGAAGGAAATGGTTTTGACTTTAATTCATTGCCAGATCCAACTGCACCAGAAAACATTGAAAAAGAAAATGGACGCGGTATTTTTTTAATGCGTAATCTCTCTGATGAAGTTGAATTTGAAAATAACGGAAGTCGCGTTACTATCTATTTTTCTAAACAATTATGATAGATATAAATTTCGAAGATATTGAACCAATCAATGAAGTAAATGAAGAGTTTCTTACACAGTGGTTGGATAAAGTAACACAATTAGAAAATAAAAAATTAGGTGAATTAACATTCATCTTTACTTCCGATGATTATTTATTAAAAGTAAATCAACAATATTTAGAGCACGATTATTATACCGATATTATCACCTTCGATTATTGCGAAGACGATTATGTTATTGGGGATTTATTTATATCAATAGATAGAGTAAAAGATAATGCTCAAACTAATAACACCACATTTCAAAACGAACTCAATCGCGTTATAGTTCATGGTGTTTTGCATTTATGTGGATATAAAGATAAATCAGAAGTTGACGAGCAATTAATGCGTCAAAAAGAAAATCAAATGTTAGCTTTAATTTAATGTTCCACGTGAAACATTCTTTTTTTATAAAACCTTTTTTATTCTTTGGGTAGATTTCAGTAATTTTGCACCCTGTTAAATTGTTTCACGTGAAACATCTTTTTTGAAAAATGTTAAAAGATTACGATATAATTGTTGTTGGTGCCGGTCATGCTGGTTGTGAAGCTGCAAATGCTGCGGCAAAAATGGGGAATAGTGTGTTGTTGGTGACAATGAACATGAATACCATTGCACAAATGAGTTGTAACCCGGCAATGGGAGGAGTTGCAAAAGGTCAAATTTTGCGTGAAGTGGATGCGTTGGGTGGGGGGTCTGGATTTGTATCGGATGTAAGTGCAATCCAGTTTCGTATGTTGAACCTTTCAAAAGGTCCGGCTATGTGGTCGCCACGCACTCAAAATGATCGTATGCTTTTTTCAGAACAATGGCGTTTGTTGTTGGAACGTAATCCGAATGTGGATTTTTGGCAAGACATGTGTAACGGTTTGTTGATAGAAGGAACAAAAGTTGTGGGTATTAAAACACAAATGGGAATTCCAATCAAAGCAAAAGCGGTGGTGCTAACCAACGGAACGTTTTTAAATGGGTTGATTCATATTGGTGAAAAACAATTTGGCGGTGGGCGCGCAGCAGAAAAAGCTGCAACTGGAATTACAGAAGAATTGATTCAATTGGGTTTTGAAGCCGGAAGAATGAAAACAGGAACACCCCCGCGCGTAGATGGTCGCTCGCTCGATTATTCCAAAATGGAAATCCAACACGGTGATGAGAATCCAGGGAAATTTAGTTTTGGGAACACCAAAGCGCTTACAACTCAACGTCCGTGTCATATAACTTATACCAACGAACAAACACACGAATTGTTGAGAACAGGTTTCGACCGCTCACCAATGTTTAATGGTGCAATTAAAAGTACAGGTCCGCGCTATTGTCCAAGTATCGAAGATAAAATTAATCGATTTGCAGATAGAGATCGTCACCAAATTTTTGTTGAACCAGAAGGATGGAATACGATAGAAATTTATGTCAATGGTTTTAGCACCTCGCTACCAGAAGAAGTGCAGTTAAAAGCAATGCATTCTATTCCAGGTTTTGAAAATGCTAAAATGTTTCGACCAGGATATGCAATCGAATACGATTACTTTCCGCCAACTCAGTTAAAACATACATTGGAAACAAAGCTGATTGAAAACTTGTATTTTGCTGGACAAATAAACGGAACCACAGGATACGAAGAAGCAGCTTGCCAAGGATTAATGGCAGGAATCAACGCTGCAAGAAAAATCAACGAACAATCACCTTTGATTTTAAGTCGTAACCAAGCTTACATTGGTGTGTTGATTGATGATTTAATAACCAAAGGAACTAAAGAACCTTACCGCATGTTTACCAGCCGTGCCGAATACCGTATATTGTTGCGTCAAGACAATGCCGATATTCGTTTAACAGCTTTGGCACACGAAATTGGAATGCAAGACGATGCGGCTTTGAAAAGAGTGGAAGAGAAGGTGGCCGGAACAGAATCGCTTAAGCGCGTGTTGCGCAAAGAAGGTGTTGCACCAGCAACCATCAATTCGTTTTTACAGGAAAAAGGAAGCAGTGAAATTGATCAACAAGTAAAATTCAGCACTTTGTTGGCTCGACCAAATATTTCGCTTTCAGAATTATTGCCGTTTAGTAAAGAAGCTAAAGAATTGGCAAATGAACTGAATGAGAAAAATCCAGATATTCTGCCTCAAACAGAAATTCAAATGAAATACGAAGGCTATATTCAACGTGAAGAAGATGTGGCTATCAAAATGAATCGCTTGGAAAATGTTAAAATTCCAGAAGCAATGGATTACAATGCCCTCAAAAGTATTTCCATCGAATCGAAAGAAAAATTAAATAAAATTCGCCCGGCAACCATTGGTCAAGCTTCTCGCATTTCTGGGGTAAGTCCAAGTGATATTTCGGTTCTTTTAATCGCTTTAGGAAGATAATTTACACAAAATATTGATAATCAATAAAATATATAATTTTTATAACTTAAAAAACACGTCCTCTCTAATCGATTATCTCGTAGTGGTGAAGGTGTTTTCCTTTCAGACGAGATAAAAGTTGCTTAAAACGCAAAAAAACAATGTTTCACGTGTAAAGACGTATAATTTTTGGTTGTTTAAATGAATTTCTACGTTTGATTAAGATTTATCTGATGAATTAAAAAATATATATCCAAAAAAGAGTAGTTGTAAATGGTTGGACTATTAATCTCAAAAATTAATGAGATACGTTTAATTTTAAATTTCTTCCGAGTCCTTGTCTAAAAATTCTCATCAATGTTGAAAGTCTAATATCACTAGCATTATTTTCAATGCGGGAGATGTATGTTTTTGTTGTTCCACATTTTTCGGCTAACTGTTCTTGAGTTAAACCTTGTTCTTTACGAAGTTCTTGAATCAATGCACCAAGTTTAAATGCTTCAAACTCTTCTTCGTATTGTTCTCTTTTTTCAGTTCCACGCTTACCATATTGAGCATCTAAATGATCTGAAAACGAGGTTAATCTATTAGTTGTTGCTTTTTTGTTCATCGAAGTATTGTTTTTTAATTTTTTCTGCTAATTCTATTTCCTTTTTAGGTGTCTTTTGCGTTTTCTTTTGAAATCCATTTATCAGAATTATAAGATTTCCTTTGTCAAAAAAACTAAAAACTCTGTAAATATCAGAACCAACTTCTACTCTAATTTCATATAGCCCAGAAGTATTTGTCATGTGCTCAAAATATTTTTTTGGAACACGTTCTAAAGTCGCAATTAATTGCAATGTCCAGTTAAATTTCTTTTGTACATCAGGTTTTAACGTATTAAAAAAATCAAGATAATGATTGTCATAATAAAATAGTTGTCGAACAATCTTATCTCTCATTTATAATTATAGTTTATAAACACAAAGTTAGCTAATTAGATAACATAAAAACAAAAAATTCCTATCAAAATTAAACAATATGACCAAAATCATATATTTTCTAAAATTTATGGTTGAACTTTGCAGCCGAATTTTATAAACAGTTATCGTCATACTTGCAATATGGAGAAACAAAAGATTGAACTAATGGCGCCTGCGGGTTCCTATGAGGCTATTGCTGCAGCCGTAAACGCAGGAGCAAACTCTATTTATTTTGGTGTGGAACAACTCAACATGCGCACCAAATCAACACACAACTTTACAATTGATGATTTAGGTAAAATCGCTCAAATTTGTAGTGAAAATGGATTGAAAAGTTACTTAACGCTCAATACCATCATCTACGATCACGATGTGCAATTGATGAAACGCATCATCGAAGCAGCTAAGGAAAGTAATATTTCTGCCATTATTGCTTCCGACCACGCCGTGATGAACTATTGTAGAAAAGTGGGTATTCCGGTGCATATTTCTACTCAAACAAACGTTACCAATATTGATACGGTAGAGTTTTATTCGGCTTATGCAGACGTTATGGTGATGTCGCGCGAATTGAGCTTGTTGCAAGTGCACGACATTAATCGTGAAATTGCCCGAAGAGAAATTACTGGACCTTCTGGTGAATTAGTGCGCATCGAAGTTTTTGGTCACGGAGCCTTGTGCATGGCTGTTTCGGGCAAATGTTATTTGAGCTTACACACTAATTTTTCATCGGCTAATCGTGGAGCATGCATCCAAAATTGCCGAAAAAGCTACATCGTTATGGACAAAGACGATGGACAAGAATTTGAAGTGGATAATGAATACATCATGTCGGCAAAAGATTTGTGTACGATTGACTTTTTAGACAAAGTTATTGATGCTGGAGTAGCGGTGTTGAAAATAGAAGGTCGTGGAAGAAGTGCTGATTACGTGCATGTTACAACACAATGTTACCGTGAAGCTATCGATGCTATTTACGATGGAACCTATACCAAAGAAAAAATTGAAAACTGGAAAGAACGCCTCAGTACAGTGTTTAACCGTGGATTCTGGGATGGTTACTACTTGGGTAGAAAAATGGGCGAATGGAGCGATGAAGCTGGTTCAAAAGCCACAAAACGCAAGGTGTATATCGGAAAAGGAATGAAATACTACGAAAATGCGGGTATAGGCGAGTTCTTAATTGAAGCGCAAGGCTGCGAAGTAGGCGATGAATTGCTTATTATTGGTCCAACTACCGGTGTGGTAGAAACCGTTTTGAAAGAAATGCGTGTGGATAACCAAGAAACTTTTGCGGTTAAACGTGGAACAACCATTACTTTCCCAGTAGGAGAGAAGGTACGCCCAAGTGATAAACTCTATAAATTAGTGCCTGTAC
Organism: Crocinitomicaceae bacterium; assembly: GCA_041392275.1. Taxonomy (GTDB): domain Bacteria; phylum Bacteroidota; class Bacteroidia; order Flavobacteriales_D; family Crocinitomicaceae; genus Taishania. The sequence continues at coordinate 115,619 of JAWKMK010000004.1, forward strand.
AATGATTCGTGTAATGCAACACCGCCATAAATGCATTGGTTGTAATGCTTGTGTAGAAGCCGACAAATACCGATGGCGCATTTCCAAAAAAGATGGAAAAAGCACGCTTATTGGAGCAACTGAAAAAAAGGGTTGGTTTAGTGTTGTTGTGGACGACGACGAAGAAAGTGCATTAGAAGCAGCCAAAGTGCATTGTCCTGTCAATATCATTCGTTGGGAAAGAATAGGGTAATTTTACTAGTTTTATGTGGAACGTAAATATTTTTACTATTTTTAAAAAAAATTCAATTCACAATGAAAATATCGTATTACGGACATTCGTCATTAGGATTAGAAATTAATGGAAAACACATATTGGTTGATCCTTTTATCAGCCAAAACCCCAAAGCAGCTAATATTGCAATTGATTCATTAAAAGCAGATTACGTATTGCTAACACATGCACATTACGACCATATTATGGACGTTGAAGCCATTGTTGAACGTACCAAAGCTAAAATCATTTCCAACCACGAAATTGTAACGTATTATGCCAATAACAAGCAATTTGAAGGCCATGCAATGAACCAAGGAGGTTCGTGGAATTTTGATTTTGGTCGTGTAAAAGTGGTTAATGCCATCCATTCTTCTTCATTTCCAGATGGAACCTATGGCGGCAATCCTGTTGGATTTGTTATTAGTGCCGAAGGAAAAAACATCTACATTGCGGGTGATACTGCACTAACAATGGATATGAAACTAATTCCACTATTTTTTAAATTGGAATTAGCTATTTTGCCTATTGGCGGAAATTTCACCATGGATATTGAAGAAGCAATAGTTGCTGCTCAATTTGTTGAATGCGACACCATTATGGGAATGCACTACGACACAGCGCCCTACATTGAAATCAATCACCAAGAAGCACACGATAAATTTAAAGCCATCAATAAAAACTTGTTGCTGTTGAACATTGGAGAAAGCTACGAATTGTAAGATTTGAATAAATAGATTATCATAAAAATGCATTAGAATTTTCTAGTGCATTTTTTGTTTAAAAGAACGGCTAAGAGGTTAATTTTCAATCAAAAATTTAATTTTTTAACCATTTATTGCAATATATTCACTTCTTTTGTCGTACTTATGAAAACCATCAACTTTAAAATCTATTGACTATGAGGTACTTTGCTGTTATTGCGTTTTGTTGGCTTACAGCTTTTGGGAGCCATGCGCAACCGTTGAACATCAAAAAAAATCAAGGTGGTTTGTTTTCATTGGGTGTTCGTTCAACTTCTAGTTTTTTTGGCGATGTCAATTCCTTTGGTTTTGGTGGTCAAATGCGTTTGCAATTTGCCGATCGCCTCAACACCGAATGGTTTGCCGATTTTACACGTGGAAACATACAACATCGTGCTAATCGTACAGATTACCACATAGGTTGGAGTGTGATGTATTATTTAACAAAAAAATTAGCACCAGCTGTAAAACCCTACATTCTTGCAGGTCATTGTTTTGATAGAACTGTTATTGTGGATAATTCCAACAAATCGCACCAAATTGTAAAAAACAGCTCGGCTATTCAAGCGGGTGCGGGTGTGCATTTTAACTTAACTGAACGGTTGGATATCACCCTCATTGCCCAATACATGTTTCACCTCGGAAAAGATGTACATGCGCATATACACGACGATGGAGAACTCGATTTGTCAATGCACAAAGGAACTGGAATAGAAGGACATTTACTGTTGAATGTAGGTATTAACTATAAAATCGCTGACTTATGGTACGGTGGAAAGAAAAAAGAAAGAAAATAATTGGTTGTGTGCTGTTTTGCATGCTGAGTTTTGCCTCTTTTGGACAAAAAGAAACCTATATCAACCCTGGTTTGTTAAGTGCATCTGCCACGCTTTCACCTGCAATAATGCTTAACCGCAAAGAGGTGAATTACTACATTAGCGGATTTTTTGAAGGTAAAATCACTAAACATTTTAGCATTCGTGGCGATGGTTATTACCTATTGGGAAATGCCCCAACCAAGTTTTTGAAAAACAAAATAAGTGCATTCATTGGTTTTCAATACGGTTATCCCTTTGGTAATTTGGAACTTTATACGGGATTGGCACCTGGTTTTACCTACATGCAGTCCAATGTAAACACCGCCAATAAAGAGTTTAATCCTTCGGTGCAACTCAATGCGGGTGTGCGCTATTATGTGTGGAAATACTTCCATTTCACAGCAAATTTCTTGTACACCCACGCACAAATGCACAACTTGGATAGAGTTAACGGAATGGCCGATGAATTGGTGTTTTCAGTTGGATTAGGGTTTAATTTTCAAGCCCTCAAAAAATACCGCAATCCAGAAAGCAATTAACAATTTATCACGAATTTTTGACGTTGGTAGCAACCAAGTAACCATTTATCACTTTTTAAAGCGTTGTTGGAAGATATTTTGCATTTTTGTACAAAATACGTAAAATGAAAAAGTCTTATTTTTAGTAGCACTACTTCTTGCGGTTGCTGTGGAACAAAAAACAAACTCAGCATCAGTAGAAGCAACTACATCAACCGATGCTACTGTTGAACAACCAGCAACAATCGTTGATTCTGCCTCAGAAGAAAAAGTTTATCACGGCTCACTTACAATGCTGTCGGATTTGATACACACCAAGTTGGAAGTAAAACCCGATTGGCAAAAAGCCTATTTGAATGGAGTAGCAACCATTACCGCAAAACCACACTTTTATCCTTCGGATAGTTTGATTTTAGATGCTAAAGGTATGGCAATCAATTCGGTGAAATTGAACGGTCAAACACTCACATACACCTATACCAACGATAAGTTGAAAATCAAGTTGGATAAAACCTATACCCGCAAAGATAAATACACCGTTGTGATTGATTATGTTGCTAAACCAAATGAGCGTACAACAGGCGGAAGTGCAGCCATCACTTCGGATAAAGGTTTGTATTTCATCAACAACGATGGGCAAGATAAAAACAAAATGCCTCAAATTTGGACGCAAGGAGAAACAGAAGCTAGTTCTGTGTGGTTTCCAACAATCGATGCAACCAATCAAAAAACATCGCAAGAAATTTACATTACTGTTGATAATAAATATGTTACCCTGTCAAATGGTAAGTTGCTAAGCAGTAAAATGAATGCCGATGGAACCCGCACCGACTATTGGAAGCAAGATTTACCACATGCTCCCTACTTGTTTATGATGGGAATTGGTGAGTTTAAAGTGGTTAAAGATTACTACACTCGCAAAGACGGTAGTAAAATGGATGTTTTCTATTATGTAGAACCTCAATGGGAAAAATATGCACGCAATATTTTTGGAAAAACACCAGAAATGATTAGCTATTTCTCAAAATTGTTGAACTATGAATATCCATGGGATAAATACCACCAAATTGTTGTTCGCGACTATGTTTCTGGAGCAATGGAAAACACGGGAGCAGTTGTTTTTGGTGATTTTGCCTACAAAACAGACCGTGAATTATTGGATGGTACAGATGAATCAACCATTGCTCACGAGTTGTTTCACCACTGGTTTGGCGACTTGGTTACCTGTGAATCGTGGGCCAATTTACCACTCAACGAATCGTTTGCTAATTATTCGCAATACTTGTGGGACGAGTACAAATATGGTATAGAAGAAGCAGACTTAAATGCCGAATCCGAAATGAAAGGTTATATGCAATCTGCTCAAGCACAAGGTCACCACGATTTAATTTGGTTTGATTATGATGATAAAGAAGAAATGTTTGATGGCCATTCGTACAACAAAGGAGGGCGTATTTTACACATGTTGCGCAATTATGTAGGAGACGATGCGTTTTTTACAGCTTTGAACAAATATTTGACCGACAATCAATACAAATCATAGGCAGAATTTCACCAATTAAGAATTGCTTTTGAGCAAGTTACAGGTGAAGACTTAAACTGGTTTTTCAATCAATGGTTTTTAGCTTCAGGTCACCCAACATTAGAATACACCCAACGCACAGAGGGCAACGAAGTGGTGTTAACCGTGAAACAAAAACAAGATATAAAACAGTTCCCTGTATTTAAGTTGCCAATGCAAGTTGCTGTGGTTGACAATCAAGGAAAACACATACACAACATTACGGTAACAAAAGTGGAGGAAGAATTCCGTTTCCCAGTTGCAGGAAATTTAGTAACCCTCATTCCAGATTACCAAGAAATGTTGTTGGCAGAAGTGAAAGAAACCAAACCTGCTGCGCAATTTATTCAACAATATTATCATTCTACCAAATGGAGAACCAAAAACAGAGCACTTACTTTGGGTGTTAGAAAAATTGACAGTTTATCTGCTAAATTGGTGTTAGATGCGTTGAAAGATCCTTTTTGGGCAATAAAATCAACAGCCATCGGTAAAGCAAGTCGCTTAAAAGACAACGATAAAGCAACGGCTATTCAACTTATTAAAAACTTAGCTCAAAATGACGCTTCATCCTCTGTTCGTGCACAAGCCGTTAAATTCCTTAGCGATGAAGGTGTGGCAGATATGTTGGCTATTTACGAAAAAGCACTCGCAGATTCTTCGTTTACAGTTAATGCAGCTGCTTTGAACGGAATGAGTGAAAGCTATCCTGAACAAGCAATGAAAAAAGCTGAACAATTGGAAAAAGATGAAAGCGTTTCTTCTTCTATGTTGATTGCAATTGCCACCATGTATGCTAAAACAGGAAATCCTGATAAGTACGAGTTTTTCAAAACTAACTTAATGAACGGAAAATTAAATGGTTTTGATGCTTTGGGCTTTTTGAGCACATTTACTGGTTATTTATCGGGTCAAAGTGTAGAAATGGCCGATAACGCATTGGAAATTTACACCTATTTGGAAGCAAATGGCGGTATGTACACCAAAATGTTCTTGCCTCAAAACTTGCACTACATGTCCAATATATTACAATCACGCATTAGTAGCGAAACAACAAAGTTGGAAGAATACAAAAAAGCTAAAGACACAGCAAATGCCGAAAAAACGCAAGCTGCAATCAACCAATTGAAAGCAGTTCAAGCAAAATATGCTAAAATGATAGAGCAATAATCGGCGTAGGTTTTTTTCTTTGCGTATCTTCGTGCTATCAAAGAATTGAAAATGTCTATTGAAGTAAAAAACTTATTCAAATATTACGGTGAACAAGCGGCAGTAAAAGACGTTTCGTTCACCGTTAATTCTGGTGAAATTGTTGGTTTCTTAGGTCCAAATGGTGCCGGAAAATCAACAACAATGAAAATCATTACAGGCTATATTCCCGCAAGTGGTGGTGAGGTAAAAGTTTGCGGTATTCCTGTTGATGTGGATACCCTTGAAACTCGTAAAAAAATCGGCTATTTACCCGAAAATAACCCGCTCTACTTGGATATGTACGTTAAAGAATACTTGGAATTTGTTGGCAACATTTACAAAGTAAAAAACGTACGTGCTCGTGTGGAAGAAATGATTAAAGCCGTAGGTTTGGAAGTAGAGCAAAACAAAAAAATAGGCATGCTTTCAAAAGGTTATCGTCAGCGTGTTGGGTTGGCCGCAGCAATTATTCACGACCCAGAAGTGTTGATTTTGGATGAACCTACATCTGGTCTCGACCCTAACCAATTGGTTGAAATCCGCGATTTGATTAAAAACATCGGAAAAAGTAAAACGGTTATGCTTTCCACACACATCATGCAAGAGGTGGAAGCCATTTGCGATCGTGTAGTTATCATCAACAAAGGGCAAGTTGTAGCCGATAATAAAGCATCCGAATTGCAAAAACAACAAACAGTACAAACGGTTTATGTGGAGTTTGAAGACAAATTAAGCAAAGCACAAATCTTAAAAATTACTTCCGTACAAAAAGTTGAACAAGTAAAAGATGGTTGGTTATTGGAATCAACTGCCGAGGTAGATTTAAGACGAGTAGTGTCGAAATACGCCGCCGATCAAGGGTGGTTAACACTAACGCTAAAAATTGAAGAACGCTCATTGGAAGAAGTCTTTAAAGAATTAACCAAAGGAAAATAAACCGTTAATTCTTTGCAGTGCTCAAAGAATTTATACATTTTATAATTAACTTTAACGCTTTGTTAAAATAAAAAGTAAAACCATGCAACGATACAAAAGTTATGCACTCGGTCAATGGATAGACGGAGAAGGTGTAGAAAGCAATTTATACAACGCCATTACGGGTGAACACATTGGAGAAGTTTCCAGCAAAGGATTTAATTACACCGATATTTTAAACTACGGTCGCACAACAGGCCGCAAAGTGTTGAGTAAAATGACGTTCCAAGAGCGTGGTCGTATGCTAAAAGCATTGGCCTTATACCTTTTGGCGCGCAAAGAAAAATATTACCAAATTAGTGCATGGACAGGTGCCACACGTGCCGATTCTTGGGTGGATATTGAAGGTGGAATTGGAAATTTATTTGCTAATGCATCGTTGCGTAAACAATTCCCAGATTTGCCGTATTAAGTGGATGGCGACATGGCACCGTTGTCTAAAAACGGAACATTTATCGGTCACCACATCATGGTTCCAAAAGAAGGTGTAGTGGTGCACATCAATGCATTTAACTTCCCGATTTGGGGAATGTTGGAAAAAATTGCCGTTAACTTATTGGCAGGAGTTCCAACCTTGGTAAAACCATCAAGCGTTACGTGTTTCTTGACACAAGTGATGGTAGAAGATATTATTGCTTCTAAAATTTTACCAGAAGGATCGTTGCAATTGGTGTTGGGCTCCGCTCGCGAACTAATTGATAGCGTTACCGAAAACGACATGGTAACTTTTACGGGAAGCCATGCTACGGGAATGAAATTAAAAACAAGTCCAACCATCGTTAACAATAACGTGTCATTCAACCTAGAAGCCGATTCGTTAAACGCATGTGTATTGGGCGAAAAAGCCGTTCCGGGTACAGCAGAGTTTGATTTATTTGTTAAAGAAGTGGTGCGCGAAATGACGACTAAATGTGGTCAAAAATGTACGGCCGTTCGTCGTATGATAGTACCAGAACCATTGATGGATGAGGTGCAAAAAGCGGTTTCTGCACGTTTGAGCTCGGTTGTAATTGGCGACCCAGCTGTAGAAGGTGTAAGAATGGGGGCTTTGGCATCGCACGGACAAGTAAAAGCAGTGCGCGAAAGCGTTGAAGCATTGAATAAATCGCAAGAAATTGTTTTTGGTGATTTGGATAACTTTGCAGTGGTTGGTGCTGATAAAAACACAGGAGCATTCTTCTCTCCAATATTATTTAGAAACGACAAGCCATTTGAAGCAACCGACGTGCACGATATTGAAGCTTTTGGACCAGTATCTACCTTGATGCCATATCGTTCGTTAGACGAAGCCATAGAGCTTGCAAAAATGGGTAAAGGATCTTTGGTTTCATCCATTGTAACACCAAACGACAAAGAAGCGCGTGAATACGTTGTTGGAGCAGCAAGCATGCACGGACGTATTTTAGTATTGAACGAGCAATGTGCAAAAGAAAGCACTGGTCACGGTTCGCCTATGCCATTGTTGGTTCATGGTGGTCCGGGTAGAGCAGGTGGCGGAGAAGAAATGGGTGGAAAACGAGGAGTTTTGCATTACTTGCACCGCACTGCCATTCAAGGACATCCAACAACCATTACAGAAATTACCCAAGTGTACCAACAAGGAGCAAAAGGAACTATTTCTGATACCCATCCATTCAAAAAATATTACGAAGAATTAAGCGTTGGCGATCAGTTGATTACAGAAAGCAGAACCATCACTCCAGAAGACATAGATCAATTTGCAGCGTTGAGTGGCGATAATTTCTACGCACACAAACGCGAAACCAATTTTGAGGGTACAATGTTTGATGAGCAAGTGGCACACGGTTATTTTATTATGAGTGTGGCAGCAGGTTTGTTTGTTGATAGTTATGAAATCAACCCGGTGTTGCTTAACTACGGAATAGATGAATTGCGTTTTACCAAACCAGTTTATGCAGGTTCCAACATTCACATTCGTTTCACGTGCAAAGAAAAATTACCAACTGAAACATCACCAAAAGCCGATGATCCAAAATCACAAATTCAGCGTGGTATTGTGAAATGGTTGGTAGAAATGCTCGATGACACCAACGAACCATTGGTTGGAATTGCCACCATCCTTACCATGGTAAAAACAAAAGATCAAACCCCTCGTTAATTGAGAAAAATATAAACGGAAACCGCACTTTAACAATGCGGTTTTTTTGTGCTTTTAATCTGTGTAAACCATTGAGAACATAGCGGTTAGTAATTTACCACAAAGAACACAAAGAAGGCGCAAAGAACACAACGTTGAATTTAATTGTTTGAGCATTATCTCATAGCGACCATTGCGTAAACCATTGCGCCCCTTGCGGTTAAGTTTTTTCTGCTTTTGGTAGCGTTAACTTTACCTTTTTAGTTGTGTAAAACCCCAAAAACAAAAAAAGCGGTAACAAGTACCGCCTTTTCATTATTTCTTAGCAATTTAACTAGTGTGCCATCATCTTTTCAGATGGAGCAAACTTCGTTAACGTAATGCCTTCAACTGCTTTGGTGTATTCTTCCATGGTTGGTGTTCTTCCTAAAATACAAGAAAGTACCACAACCGGCGTAGAAGTTAACAACGACTCTCCTTTTTTCTCGTCAGAATCTTCTACCACGCGACCTTGGAACAAACGTGTAGATGTTGCCATTACTGTATCTCCTTTTTCCGCTTTTTCTTGGTTACCCATACACAAGTTACATCCTGGACGCTCTAAATACAACATGTTTTCGTATTTCGTACGCGCTTCGTTTTTAGGTGCGTTGTCATCAAATTCAAATCCAGAATATTTTTGCAACACTTCCCAATCACCTTCAGCTTTTAACTCGTCAACAATGTTGTAGGTTGGCGGAGCAACAACCAATGGAGCTTTGAATTCTACTTTTCCATAGTGTGCCTCCACGTTTTTCAACATTTGTGCTAAGATTTTCATGTCGCCTTTGTGAACCATACACGATCCAACAAACCCTAAATCTACTTTTTTCGTTCCACCGTAATACGATAACGGACGAATAGTATCGTGGGTATAACGCTTAGAAACATCTTTGTTGTAAACATCTGGGTCGGCAATCATTGGCTCAATAATTTGATCCAAATCAACAACCACTTCAGCATAATATTTTGCATTATCGTCTGGAGTCAACGCTGGTTTTTCTCCCGATTGAATTTCAGCAATACGTCTGTTTGCAATAGCAATTAAGCCTTTTAAAACTTGTTTTTCGTTGTCCATACCTTTATCAATCATGATTTGGATACGGTTTTTAGCAATTTCCAACGATTTAATCAACGTTGCATCTTCTGAAATACAAATAGATGCTTTTGCTTTCATTTCTGCCGTCCAATCGGTAAATGTAAACGCTTGGTCTGATGTCAAAGTACCAATGTGTACTTCAATTACACGTCCTTGGAAAACATTCTCTCCGTTGAATTGTTTCAACATTTGTGCTTGTGTTGCGTGTACAACGTCACGGAAATCCATATACGGCTTCATAGCCCCTTTAAACGTTACTTTAACAGACTCTGGAATAGGCATAGATGCTTCGCCTGTTGCCAACGCCAATGCTACCGTACCAGAATCGGCACCAAAAGCAACGCCTTTCGACATACGAGTGTGCGAGTCACCACCTATGATAATTGCCCAATCGTCCACCGTGATATCGTTCAATACTTTGTGAATTACGTCGGTCATTGAGTGGTAAACACCTTTAGGATCGCGTGCTGTAATCAAACCAAAATCGTTCATGAATTTCATCAATTTTGGAATGTTTGTTTGCGATTTTTTATCCCAAACCGATGCTGTGTGACATCCCGATTGGTAGGCACCATCAACAATTGGAGAAATCACTTTTGCAGCCATTGATTCCAACTCTTGAGCTGTCATCAAACCTGTTGTGTCTTGAGAACCAACGATGTTAACCGTTACACGCACATCAGAACCTGCATACAATGTTTTTCCTGGTGTTGTACCAACTGCATTTTTGTTGAAAATCTTTTCTACAGCGGTTAAACCTTGACCCTCTTTTGTAATTTCTTTTGATGGAGCAAAAACTACTGGTGCTGTAATACCCAATGTTTTAGCAGCAAATGTTTGTATTTTTTTACCAAAAACAATGGCGTAAGAACCTCCCGCTTTGATGAACTCCATTTTTTGTGGGGTCAACGCTTTTGAAATGTCAATCAATTCTTGGTCGCCGTTGTATAATTTTTTTGTTTTTGTGTTGATGGTCAAAACAGTGCCCGTTGCAACAGAATATACTTGCTCCAACACCGGTTCACCGCTAGCATCTTTCACTACGTTGCCTTCTGCATCGGTTTTCTTTACCCAGTTTTTCAAGTCCAAACCAATACCACCAGTTACGTCAACCGTAGTTAAGAAAATTGGAGAAATTCCGTTTGTTCCCCCAACTATTGGCGAAACGTTAACAAATGGAACGTATTTGCTGGTTGGTTTTCCTGTCCACAATGCCACGTTGTTTACACCCGACATACGTGAAGAACCAACTCCCATTGTACCTTTTTCTGCTACCAACATCACGCTTTTGTCAGGATGTTGAGCGCGCAATTGCATAATTTCTTCTTGTGCTTTAGTAGAAATCATACATTTTCCATGCAATTCACGGTCAGAGCGAGAGTGTGCTTGGTTTCCTGGTGATAACAAGTCGGTAGAAATATCTCCTTCACCTGCAATGTAGGTAACGATTTTAATTTCTTCTGGAACGTCTGGCAATTTTGTGAAAAACTCCGCATTGGCATAGCTTTCCAAAATTTCTTTAGCAACGGCATTTCCACCTTCAAACGCAACTTTTAAACGATCCATGTCGGCATCGTACAAGAAAACTTGTGTTTTTAACACATCAGCTGCATTTTTTGCAATAGCTGCATCTGCGCCAAGTGCCAAATCCAATAAAACTTCAATTGAAGGACCTCCTTTCATGTGCGACAATAGTTCGAAAGCAAACGCAGGCGTAATTTCAGCCACCACGTCTTTGCCCAAAATAATGTCTTTCAAAAATTGTGCTTTAACACCTGCTGCTGGCGTAGTTCCAGGCAAGGTGTTGTAAATAAAATACTGCAATGAATCTGCACGGTATGCGTTGTTGGCATCTTTGATTTGCGCAATGATTTCATTGGTTAATTCGGCAGTGTCAATTGGCTTTGGATGAAGCCCTTGTGCCTTTCTTTCTTCAATTTCTTGAAGGTATGCTTGATAATTGCTCATAAAAGGAAAAAATTTGTTTTCTCTATTAACGGATATTTTAACTAACACTTTTTTCGAATGATTTAAACTATAAAAAATTCGATGTGCGAATTTAAGTATAAATTTTTGATTTTACTATCGAAATACCGTGAAAAAGGTAGTGGATTTTAAGGTTCCTATTCCACTAAAAGGAAGTAGAAAACTTCTCGCTTGAATTTTCTGTTGAAAAAACAGCTTTGTAACTCCCTTTTGAAAATAATTGATGATTTAGTTCATAAGTTGTATGTTGTTCATCTACAGTTGTTTGGTCAATTAATCGACCTGAAACATCATAAAATCGAACGGTATATTTCATGCCGATATTTGCCAGTTGAAAATGCAACATGCTTGCAACAGGATTGGGGTAAACTACTAGTGAAGATGCAATCGGATTTTTTGTTGTTCAATTGTGTTATAGAAAGGATTCAAATAGGAACTTAAATCCAACTGGTGTATTTTGGCAGGGTTGTTAATAGGACCTTGCACCAATTTTTCGTTGGTCACAAAGAAATTCAACCCATTTTCTGTTGTTATTCCCTCCACTTGATGATAGGGAAGGTTGAGGTTGATTTTTCGTTTGTTACCACTAAAAAAATCATTATCCGTATAATCGTATAGCAAAACAATAAAGGGCTGCATGAGGGTTGTGTAGCCACATAAAACCACGGTGTTTTTGTTGGAGTAATAAGTAGCATCTGTAATTAACCCTTGACAATTCCATGTGGTTTTGTACTGCGCTAGGTGCGTGCCAGGTGTTTTTTCTATCTCAAAAATTGAGGTTTGTTTGCTGCCCCATTCTTTGGTAAACAAATAAAGTTTGTCACTGGTGGCAATGAATGCTTCGCAATCAAAATTGGTGGTGTTGGTGGCTTGCGCAGAAAAATCGGTTTGTGTGGCGTAGGAAAAGGCAATGGTGTCAACCTCAGGTGAGGTATAAAGTGAATTTTTTGGAACTCTGTATATTTTTAAATCTGTTCTGTTGCCCGATGAATTATTGCCAAAATCACCAACATAAATGTAGTTTTCATCTTGCGTCAAAGCCTCCCAATCCACGTTGCTAAATGGAAGTTGAACGGTTGAAAACGTTTGTGGCGTTTGAAAACTAAATTGATAGAGTGATGAATGGGTGTCGTCGTTGAGTGTTACCAACTGATTTTCATAATACAACAATGCCGAAGTTTCCACCATTTCATCGGGTAGTGGCGCACTTGTAATCGGTAAAATAGTTGTTGTGGCGTAGGTGCATGAACCATCGTTTTGTGTTGCCAATGCATCATAATTAGTGGCAAGAGGATCGGTGCAACCTGTTATTTGTGCACGACAATGAAAGTTTTTTAATAGTAATAACAGTAGTAAGCAAGTAATAATTTTCATGTTCTAATCATTTTTATAATCTGCAGCCAATAAATCGCTTAATTCTTGGTGGCGTTCAAAAGATTTAACAATAAATGAACATGTAGGATAAATTTTGTAATTTTTTGTTTTGGAATAGGCAATCAATTCATCAAAAAGTAAGCCTGCTAATCCTTTTCCTCTAAACCGTTCGTGCACCATTGTTTCGTGTGCATTGATGCTGTTGTCGGCTCTGATGAGGTATTCAATAAAACCACCTTCTTTTCCATCTACAAAAATGTAAATTCTTCCCAAGGTTTTTTCTTCTGCGTGTGTAAATGAAGTATTCATATTGCGTTGTTTTTTATCAAATTTAGCGAAAATTAAAGCAAATTAATATCCAAAATAAGGATTTAAACTACTTTTTCTAAAATAAAATCTTTGGTGTAAAATAAATGCCCTTCAACATTTGGATATCCCATTTCTTGAAGCACCGAACAGTATTGTTGCACTTGTTTAGCATATTTTTTTTGTGCAGCCCCTGTTTTGTAATCAACAACAATGGTTTTGTCTTTTTTTACAATGATTTTATCGGGACGAATTTGCTCATTAGCAGCAATAATAAAGCTTTGCTCACTCAAAATTTCTTGTGCGTGTGAAAACAACTGGTTGTAGGTTTCACTGGAGAATAGTTTTTCTAAATCGGTCAACAATTGCTGTTTAAATTGAGCCTCGGCATTACCCTCTTGTATCATTTGGTGCACCACCAATTCTATTTCTTCTTTTCCATTGATGCTAGAAATGGCCGCATGAAATTGATTGCCATAACGCTGTTCGTCGGATAAAAAATCGGAAGCCACCAATTCATCGTTATCTTGCAAAGCAATGTCGGGAAACCACAAATTATCACTCGATGAAACAGGAACAAAAAAATGATCGTCTGTCGCTTGTTTTTTGGTGTCTACTTTTTGACTACGTTCACCTGCTGTAAAAATGAGTTTTTCATCAGTTATTTGCGTGTTTTCAAAAGATGATAAAGCCGATTTTAAGTAAGTGCTCAACCTGTTTTTGTTGAAAATGGATTTTACATACAAACGTGTAGTTGGACGTGTGTAGGCCACATAAGTCAAATTCAAATCGTCCATCAAAACACTGTCACTTTCTGCTGCATACAACTCGTTTAATTCTTCAATGGGCGAACTAACACTTGGTTGCGCATAAATCAAATAATTGTTGGTTTCTGCAAACGCTTTGTTGATTTTTAACCTCTCGTCAAATTCCGAAACGGTAATCACCACCGGAAATTCAAGTCCCTTGGATTTATGAATGGTCATGATTTTTATCGCCTCATCACTTTCTGCTATTTGCAATGCCTTAGCTTCTTTTGCCAAGTTGTCGTAATCACTTAAAAACTGATTCAAATCTGGACCATTTTTACTTTCATAAGCAAACACCAAATCCGCTAAATGGTGCAGGTAAGGATTTTTTAATTCTGCCAACCCAAACAATTGATTGGTCTTCTGGATGAGGTCGTAAATCGATTCGTAAGGAGCAAAAAAACCAGCCTCAAAACCAGGGTGTTTTAGAAAAAATAAATTTAAACTTGCGATTTTAAACTGTTTTTGCTCGTTTTCACCAACTAATTCAAAAAAGGATTCGTAGTGCGAAAGTGGGTGTTCAAACAACTCACAAAAACGGTGAAAAAACTGTTTGATGGTGTTTTGGTTGACAGGATTGAGGCGTAATTTAAAGTAACTCAACACAAATTTAACGGTCAACTCACTATCAATGTTCAACGAATCGGCAGAAACCACCGAATAATCACGTTCTGACAATTGTGTAGCAATGTAGGTGCAAAACTGATTTTTTCTACCCAAAATACAAATGTCGCCTGGGTTAAAACCATCATCCAATGCTTCTTGAATGGAATTTAAGATAAACGGCAAATGATTACTGTATTTTTCACCATCTTCTTCTTCGTCTTTGCTTTTTTTATTAACACATTCAACGTAAACGTAGCCTTTTTTGCTTGATTTTGGATTCTGTGTAATGGAAGCGTAAAAGCGTGCTTGATACACATCCAAATTCTCGCGCAGTTTTAAAAATAAATCATTGTTAAAATTGACTATTTCTGGAGCCGAACGCCAATTGTCTTCCAAGGTTTCTTTTTCACCCATTGAATCAAAATAGGCTGATATTTCTTCAATTCGAGGATCTTTTTCTGGATTGTAAATACGGGGCAACTCAACAAATTGCTCGGCTACACCATTTTTAAAACGGTAAATGGCTTGTTTAGAATCGCCAACAATAAAGTTTTGATTACCGCCACCAAGCGATTCACGTACCAATGGAATTAAATTTAACCACTGCAAACGCGAGGTGTCTTGAAATTCATCCAACATAAAATGACGAAAACGGGTCCCCAATTTTTCGTAAATGTACAAGGTGTCTTCTTGCAATAAATTGGCAATTTTAGTGTTGAATTCGGAAATACGTATCAAACGCTCTTGTCTGTTTTTGGTGGTAAGTGCTAAATTAAAGTGTTTTAGCAACGCCATGTTAAAGTAATTGGCGAGGTATGTTTTAAGCAACACCGAGTAACCTCCATTTTCTATAAAAAACGCACGGCATTTATTGATGAGGTGAAGAAATTCTGCAACGGTTGAATTGGTGGTGGCTATTTCTTCTAAATAAACAAGTGTTTTTTCGTTGAAAATGAATTTTCCATCGTTTTTAAAATCGGTCAATTCTGCATCTTTGCATTTGTTGATGGACGAATCGAACCATTTTTTGTGATTAATTTTTAGTGTATGCAACTGATGGTCGCAGTGAAACAAAAACACGTCATTACACAATGTTTTGTATATTTTTCTAATCGAATTTAGTTCTTGGCGATGTTGGTTGTAGTCTGCAATAGAAAATTCCATGTTCATCAACCGTTCCACGTAAGGCAATTCTTTTTCTTTGGTCAGAATGTTGCCAAAATTTACCAATGATTGCTTTAGATTCCACCCTTTATCGTCTTCAAAATTTGCTTCAGAATAATACAGCAACAGTTTTGTAAGTCCTTCATTTTTACCAATTTCGCCAATGATATCGTCCACTACTTCCTCAATCACTTGTTGTTCGTTGAGCACCACTTCAAAATCGGGTGGCAGATCTAAATCGCGACTAAACGAACGAATCAACCGAAGGTTAAACTTATCAATGGTCATCACACTAAAATCCTCGTAACGGTGCAAAATACTGCTCAAATAATGTTGTGCTTTTGCTTGTATTACTTCGGATTTTAAACCGGTTTCATTAACAATGGTTTGGATATAATCGGATTGATGAAAATCGGGAAATGCCAATTCGTCCAACGCCTTTATAATTCGCGTTTTCATTTCAATGGCTGCCTTGTTGGTAAAGGTCATAGCCAATATTTCGGTGTATTTTATCAACGCATTTTCACCTTCGTCTAAAAGCAATAAACGGATGTACGTTTTTACCAACGAAAACGTTTTCCCACTTCCCGCAGAAGCGTTTACGACTTTCAGATAATGGTTAGTTGACACAATACAAGGGTGTTATGCAATAATTAATTTTCTTTTTCCAACAAGCTCATTGCTTTTTCCATCATCAATTTGGAACCAACAAAATAAGGTACACGTTGGTGCAATTCGGTTGGCTGAATTTCCATAATGCGCTCAAAACCAGTTGATGCCAATCCACCTGCTTGTTCAGCAATAAACGCCAAAGGATTGCATTCATACATTAAACGCAATTTTCCTTTTGGATCATTGGTTGTTGCTGGATAAATATAAATTCCACCCTTGATTAAGCTACGGTGAAAATCGGCAACCAACGAACCTATGTAGCGTCCAGAATAGGGTTTACCTATTTGATTTTCATTGCTTTGACAATATTCAACATATTTTTTAATGCCAGGATTACAAATGTGAATATTTCCTTCGTTCATGGCGTAAATGCGACCAATTTCGGGCATTTTCATATCAGGATGCGACAAACAAAATTCACCAATTGATGGGTCTAAAGTAAAGCCATTCACACCTCTTCCTGTGGTGTACACCAACATTGTTGACGAACCATAGAGCACATATCCTGCTGCAATTTGTTCCGTTCCAGCTTGCAAAAAGTCTTCTTTTGTTGCCAAGGTTCCCACTTCCGATTTTCTTCTATAAATTGAAAAAATAGTACCAATAGAAACGTTTACATCGATGTTGGAAGAGCCATCCAAGGGGTCGAACAAAACAACGTATTTTCCTTTTTTACCTGCTTCATCGTCAAAAGCTATGTAATCATCGTTTTCTTCAGAAGCTATACCGCAAACTTCGCCACCGTATTTAAAAACGTGGATAAATTGTTTGTCAGCAACTACGTCTAATTTTTGTTGTTCCTCACCTTGTACATTGGTATTGCCCTGCGCGCCCAAAATGTGATCAACCAAACCTGCTTTTCGCACATCTCTACTTACAACTTTAGAAGCAAAAGCAATATCGTTTAACAAACGCGATAATTCACCAGTGGCAAAAGGAAAATCAGCTTGTTTTAGCGTAATAAATTCTTGAAGGGTAACAATTTTTGACATTTTTAAATCTTTTTTACAAATATAGTTTTTTGCAACTATTTTTTAAATATATTCGTCATACTTTATAACAAACATACTTTGCTATGAAAAAACTACTTACTTTATTTTCTCTTACGGCTTTTGCTGTAGGTTATCATTACATAAGTTTTGCACAAATATTAACTTCAAATGGAGCCACTTTATACGTAAATGGAGGCACTGTTTATTGCAATGGTGGGGTTGAAGTAAATAATTCATCAACGTTTACAAACAATGGATTGGTGGTTACAACAAACAACTCAACATTGCCTAAGAAAGGAAATTTTGAAATTTTATCCAATGCGATTGTGTCAGGAAATGGCGGATACAACGTAGAACAAGATTGGGTAAACGATGCAACTTTTAATGGCGACAATGGTGAAGTTGTTTTATATGGAAATTTAGAACAATTCATAACGTCTAACAATGGAACGGCAACACATTTCAATAATTTATCCTTAACTGGAAGTGGGATTGGAATAAATAGTAGAAAAACATTGGTAAACGTTAATGCATCAACAAGCGCTAATGGTTTTTTAGTTTTAAACGACCGAGAATTGCATACAGCCACCAATACTTTTACAGTGCAAAACGAAACACCAACAGCAATTTCCTATTCAAATGTATTTAATGCCGAAGGATTTGTTAGTAGCCTTACAAATGGTTCTTTGATTAGAAATACAAATCAATCTTCGTTGTATGTATTTCCTGTTGGTTCAAGTGATGGTGTTCGACGTTTTCGTCCAGTTGAGATTACCCCTATTAGTTCAACAGCAAGTTCATATTCTGTTCGTTTCAATAATTACAGTGCTGACAACGATGGTTTTACTTTAACACAAAATGATGGATCGGTAGAAGTTGCAAATAATTTGTTTTACCATTCCTTAAAACGTGTTGGTGGAAATGTAGATGCTAATGTAGGATTTTATTATTTACCAACGGATGACGGAAATTGGGAGAGCATTGGTCATTGGTACAGCACGCAATGGAAAGATATGACAGAAGCAACAGCTACTACAAATGTTAACTTTTCTGTATTATCAAAAGCTAATTGGAGTTTTCCAACAACAAACGATGCTTATGTGTTGATTAAACCAGCTAGTCCTTTTAATATTCCAAATGTATTTACACCGAATCAAGATGGTGTCAACGATGTGTATTTTATCACATCTGTGAACCTTAAAGAGTATGAGTTTTTCATCGTTAACCGCTGGGGTGAGGTTGTTTTTAAATCAAACGATCCTAGTGAAGGATGGGATGGAACAGTAGGTGGGAAAAAATGTTCTGATGGCGTTTATTTTTACACATTAAAAGCAAAACAAGGTGAGACAGAATTAAAAAAACAAGGTCACATCACATTAACTAGTAATTAACTTTTTATTTATATATACTATGAAGATTAAAAAACTATTCATTGGCGTTCTATTGGTTGGAGCTTCTAACTTTTATGGATTTTCTCAAAACAATGTAGGAATCGGGACAACAACACCAAGCCCTGATGCAGCATTAGACATACAATCTACTACACAAGGAGTTTTGGTTCCTCGACTTACAACTGCACAACGCACTGCAATTGCTTCTCCTTCAAATGGTTTAATGGTTTATGATACAGATGTAAATTGTTTTTTCTTTTTTGATGGAGCTGTAGCTGCTTGGCAAAATCTTTGTAATGCGGGTCCACAAGGTCCAGCAGGTCCACAAGGCCCCGCGGGTCCAGCAGGTAGTGTCGGTGCAACAGGCCCACAAGGTCCACAAGGTCCAGCCGGCCCAGCAGGTAGTGTCGGTGCAACAGGCCCACAAGGTCCACAAGGTCCAGCCGGCCCAGCGGGTAGTGTCGGCGCAACAGGACCACAAGGCCCTCAAGGTCCGGCAGGTCCAGCCGGTAGTGCTGGTGCGACAGGTCCACAAGGTCCACAAGGAATTGATGGTGTTGTTCAAAAATACCATGTTCAAGGTACTTCTGGGCGTTTAGCTGTTACCTCTACTACCCACGTACTTCAACCGGGTATGACACAAACATTTACTCTTTCTGCATCTAAAACAGTGGTAATTTGGGCAACAATTGGTGGTCGCACAACCTCCTCTACAACAGGGGCTTATGCAACAGTTGATATGGTGCTTTATGTAAATGGTGCGTTTTTACCAACTGGTGGATGGAACCGTTTTAATATTGTGAATCCAACATCTATTAACTCGTTTAATACTTGTGCATTAAACACAATGATTACATTGCCAGCAGGTACTCACACAATTGAGTTAAGAACAGCTAGAACAAACGGAACATCAAGTGTTGATATTGGTGGTGATGCCTCATTAGATACCAATCCGGGTGAAATGACGATTATGGTTTTAAATTAATTGCTTATGAAAGGATTATCAATTTTTAGTTTTTGTTTTGTTTTTTCATCATTGGCATTTGGACAAACACAATCAGCAGCCAGAATTAGCAATTCAACAGTAGAACATAAAACTCCTCAAACGGAAGTGGTAAGCAATGAGCAACAATTAATGTCTGCTAAAAAACAGGCAATACCACCCAAAGAGGTTGTCAATACCAATACAACCAACGAAGTGAATTCTAATAATCAAATTGGAACGGCACGTATTGAAAATAAATAAATGAATTTTTAAGTCCTGTTTACTTTGTAGGCAGGACTTATTCCAACCCCACATTCCAAGTGTTGTCCAACACCAATTTGCCTGCTTTTTGCTCGTTGGAACCTGGAATAATAAACCCTTTAATTTGACCTGTTTTTCCTTTGGTTATAAGTTGAACCAACTGCGCTTCTGTTAGCTTTTTACCCAATAATTCAAACGGAATTTTAAAGCCACATTGTGCAAAATTGGCACATCCAACTGCTGTTTTACCCTTCCTAATTTTAGCAGCCTTGCATTTTGGACAATCCAGCTCTTCTAAGTTGATTTTTTCAGCTGGTTTGCGCTCTTTTTTTTCAGGTTTGTCTTCTGTGGTTGCTGTTGGAATCACAAAATTATGTGCATAGGTGTTGAAAATCACTTCATCGGTTAATTCACGCACCATTTGATACAATTCTTGTTTAAAAACATCAAGTTGGTATTCGCCTTTTTCAATCAAGCGCAATTTTTTCTCCCATAAACCGGTCAACTCGGCACTTTTTAATAATTCATTTTGAATAGTGTCAATCAACGCAATACCTGTGGGAGTTGCAACAATGTTTTTACGTTTTTTTTCGATGTATTTTCTTCTAAAAAGTGTTTCAATAATGTTGGCACGTGTGGAGGGGCGACCAATTCCGTTGTCTTTCATCAATTCACGCATTTCCTCATCTTCCACTTGCTTGCCTGCTGTTTCCATAGCACGCAATAACGTTGCTTCGGTGTAATGCTTGGGTGGAGTGGTTTTTCCTTGGTGTACAAATGGTTCGTGTGGCCCTTTTTCTCCTTCAACAAATGCCGGCATGATTTTATCTTCGTCCTGTTCTTTTTTCGATGACATATCGGCATAAACCTCGCGCCAACCTTGCTCTATGATTTGTTTTCCAGTTGCTTTGAATGCTAATTGATCCACTTTTCCCATTACAACCGTGTTGGAAACCTTACATTCTGGATAAAAAACTGCAATAAATCGACGTGCAACTAAATCATACACTCGTTGCTCGTCGGGTGTTATGCCGCTTGGGTTAACACCTGTTGGAATAATCGCATGGTGATCGGTAACTTTTTTATCGTCAAAAACAGTTTTAAGTTTTGGAATCGGTTCGGCAAGCAAACGTTCCGTAAAACGCGAATAATAGGTCATTTGTCGCAAGATACCCGCCACTTTTGGGTGTAAATCTTCAGATAGATAAGTGGTGTCAACACGTGGATAGGTAACTATCTTTTTTTCATACAAATTTTGAATGTGACGCAGCGTTTCATCAGCAGAATAACCATATTTTTTATTGGCTTCAACTTGCAACGACGTTAAATCATACAAACGAGGATTCCCTTCCTTCCCCTCTTTTTGTTCAAATGAAGTAATTTCAAAATCTTTATCCTTGATGTATTCCAACCCTTTTTCAGCCTTTTCAGCCGATTTCATTCGGTCAATTTGGCATAAAAACTCGGTTTCACGGTAAATGGTTTTTAGTTCCCAATAGTCTTCACCTTTAAAAGCATCAATTTCTTTTTGTCGCTGAACAATTAATGCCAATGTAGGTGTTTGAACGCGACCAATGGAAAGAGTAGATTGACGTTTGCCAAACTTTACTGTAAACAAACGTGTTGCATTGATGCCTAACATCCAATCGCCTATTGCTCTGGCACTTCCTGCTGCATAAAGGTTGTCGTATTGTTGAGAATCTTTGAGTTTTTCGAATCCTTCACGAATGGCTTCTTCTGTTAACGAAGAAATCCATAAACGTTTAATTGGAACCTTGCATTTTGCTTTGAGCAATACCCAACGTTGAATTAATTCTCCCTCTTGCCCGGCATCCCCACAGTTGATAACCTCTTGGCAGTTGGCAACTAAGTTTTCAATAGTAGAAAATTGCTTTTGAACCCCTGAGTCGTTGATGACTTTAATGCCAAAATTTGCTGGAATGATAGGTAAATCTTCCAAAC
This sequence comes from Crocinitomicaceae bacterium, assembly GCA_041392275.1. Lineage (GTDB taxonomy): Bacteria > Bacteroidota > Bacteroidia > Flavobacteriales_D > Crocinitomicaceae > Taishania. The sequence goes on from JAWKMK010000004.1 coordinate 137,422, forward strand.
GCCAATATTTCCACGCCTCATTGTAATCGTGGGGCTCTTTGAGCGTACATAAATGACCAAAGGTCCAGGTAACTTGATAACCATTCCCTTCGTAATAGCCGTCTCTTCTTGTCTTAGCGCCAATTATTTCAGCGATGTCTTTAGCAACAGAAGGTTTTTCAGCAATACAAAGTTTCATAGTTAATTAGGAGATTTAGTAATTATTCAAACTCAATAATTACTTGACCTTTTTCTACAACTTGTTCTGGTTTTGCAAAAATTGCTTTAACAACACCCGTTCCTTCAGCTTTCAAAACGTTTTCCATTTTCATGGCTTCTAACGATAAAATTTCATCGCCAACGTTAACTTCTTGACCAACGGCAACAGCAATGCTAACAATACGCCCAGGCATTGGAGCTTGCAATTCTTTTAATTTTTTGATTTTCGGAACATCCATTCCTAACGATGAAATCAATTCGTCTAATGGTCCTTTTTTGCTGACAGTAAACTCGCGGTGGTTGATTTTTAAACGCAATAAATTGTTTTCTGTATTTTCTTCCAATACTTCTCCAAAAAACGTATTTCCATTGTAAGTGATTGTAAAAAACGTATCATTATCCCACTTAACAACTGCGCCTTCGCTTGCAATTGTTTCTTGACCATCAAAGTTCCATTTAACGTGATTCATCTGTTTTTCTAATTTTTCCCAAAGATATTATTTTTTTAAGTTTTTGAGAGCGTTTTTCTACGGTGGTTGATAAATATTCACCAGTACAACCTTTTTTGATAGATTTCAAAGGATGGCGTTAAAATTCGATAATCTTTATACTTTTATGCAATCAAAAGCGTTTCATACAACATGAAAAAACCAAAAGTCATCGTTTCTGTCACCAATGATTTATACACCGACCAACGGGTGGATAAGGTGTGTCGGTTTTTGGTAGATCAAAATTACGATGTGCTTTTAGTGGGTAGAATTCGCAAAAATAGTTTGAAATTAACGGAAAAACCTTATAAAACATACCGCATGCGGTTGTTGTTTGACAAAGGAGCGTTGTTTTATGCAGCGTTTAATTTGCGCTTATTTTTCTTTTTATTGGTCAGAAAAGCAGATGTTTTAGTCTCCAACGATTTGGATACACTATTAGCTAATTATTCGGCAAAATTATTCAAACCCAAAACGCGGTTAGTGTATGATTCGCATGAATATTTTACAGAAGTCCCCGAATTACAAGGTCGATTTGCCAAAAAAGTATGGGAAAAAATAGAGGCGTTTATTTTCCCGAAGTTAACTACGATTTATACTGTTAACACTTCCATTGCTGATTTGTACCAGAAAAAATATGGTAAAAAATTGTATGTTGTTCGCAATGCATCGCCCCTTTGGCAAGCAACAATTTGTTGAGCAAAAGAATTGAACTTGCCAGAAGATAAGCCGTTAATCATTTTGCAAGGTACTGGAATTAATGTGGATAGAGGGGGAGAGGAAGCTCTGTTGCTGCTATGCAATACATTGAAATGGGCATTTGATTAATTGTTGGAGACGGCGATGTGTGCCTCAATTAAAAGAATATGTTCAAAAATACCAGTTGAGCCACAAGGTTTTCTTTTATGGAAAACAACCCTATTTGCGCATGATGAATTATACTTATTATGCAAGTATTGGCTTTTGCTAACATTGGATAAAGATACCAACATCAATTATCGTTATTCGTTGCCCAATAATAAATTGTTTGATTACATTCACACCCATACAGCTGTAGTGTGCACGCCTTTAGTAGAAATAAAACGCATTGTTGAACACTATCAAGTTGGTGAAGTGTTGGAGCAATTAACACCACAAATCCTTGCTCAAAAAATCAATTCATTATTGGAAAACCCAGTGCTATTAAAACATTACCAAGACAATTGTTTGGCAGCCAAAGAACAACTCAATTGGCAAAACGAAACAGCTGTTTTAAAACAAATTTATGTTGAAGAAATTGACAGCAAAAGGAATAAAAACTAAAACATTGAGCTATTGTGATTGAAAAAAACAAAATTGGTTTATCAATATTGATCCCAGTATATAATTATCCCATAAACGTATTGTGGAATAGTTTAGTTGCTGTTTTGCAGTCTTTTAATAATCCGTATGAAATACTATTTTTAGATGATTGTTCAACCGATGATGCAATTTATAAAGCGAATAAAGCTTTAGTTAAAAATGAAAGTAACGTTGTTTTTGAACAAACAGATTATAATGTTGGACGAGCAACAATTCGTAATAGATTGGCAGAAAAAGCTCAATACAGTTATTTGCTTTTTATTGATGTAGACTCAAAAATAAACAACTCTAATTTTTTAACTTCTTATTGGAGCAATAAAAATAAAGCCAAAGTAATTGTAGGAGGCACACACTATACGACATGTCCAAACCCTTCAGTTAGTCTACGCTTTTATTATGGAAAAGCCAGAGAGGAGGTGTTGGCATCAAAACGAAATATAAAACCGTATGATTCATTGGCGTTAAATAATGTTTTCATTGAGCGACAAACATTTTTAGAACATAAGCTTGATGAAAGTATAAAAAACTATGGTCATGAAGATACAAAATTTGGCCTTGAATTAAAAGAAAAAAACATCTCTATATTGCATATAGATAATTCTGTAGAGCACATTGGTTTAGAAGAAAACAAAGTGTTTTTAGGTAAAACAATTAAAGGAGTTGAAAATTTTGCACTATTAGTTCAACAAGGATACGCTCATGATAGTAAACTATATAAAACCTACATTCTGCTCAAAAGGCTTTATTTACTTAAGCTATTCAATTTTTTATATTCTTTTACATCAAAAATAATAGCTAATAATTTAATTTCTTCAAGGCCATCAATGGTTTGTTATGATGTTTTTAAATTATATCATTTTATTAAAAAGATGCGTTTAGAGCAATAATTATATAATTCGATTTTTCGTTTATCGGCATTTAATAATTTAATGTGTAATATCAAAATTGATGTTGTAGAATAAGAACAATCAATTAAATTCGATTTTTCTCAAAAAAATTTTTTTTACTAAATGTGATTAGTAGAAAATGAGATAATTAATTAAAACTGTCTCATTTTTTGTGTTCAATCGGTTCGGGCGAAAACCAAATATTTTCATTACTTTTACACTTCAAATCAAACAAACATGTCAGACGATAAAAAGATTATTTTTTCAATGGTTGGGGTGTCCAAATCAACGCCTCAAGGAAAACAAATTATAAAGGATATTTACCTTTCATTCTACTACGGTGCCAAAATTGGTATCATCGGTTTGAATGGTTCGGGTAAATCAACCATCATGAAAATTATTGCTGGTATTGAAAAATCCTACCAAGGGGATGTTGTGTTTTCACCAGGATATACCGTTGGATATTTACCGCAAGAACCAGAGTTAGACCCTAAAAAAACGGTAAAAGAAATCGTGATGGAAGGGGTGCAAGAAACTGTTGATGTATTGAAAGAATACGAGGAGATCAACAATTCATTTATGGACGAGGAAGTGTTAAACGACCCGGATAAAATGGATAAGTTAATTGCGCGTCAGGCCGCTGTACAAGATAAAATTGATGCGTTGGATGCGTGGGAATTGGATTCTAAATTGGAAATCGCCATGGATGCCTTACGTTGTCCACCTGATGATCAATTAATTGAAACGCTATCTGGAGGTGAACGTCGCCGAGTTGCACTTTGCCGTTTGTTGCTTCAAACACCCGATATTTTATTGCTGGATGAGCCTACCAACCACTTGGATGCAGAATCTATTGAATGGTTGGAACAACACTTGCAACAATACAAAGGAACGGTAATCGCTGTAACGCACGACCGTTATTTCCTTGACAATGCAGCTGGTTGGATTCTTGAGTTAGACCGTGGAGAAGGTATTCCGTGGAAAGGAAACTACACTTCTTGGTTGGAGCAAAAAGGAAAACGCTTGGCCGAAGAAGAAAAATCAGAATCAAAACGTCAAAAAGTGTTAGCGCGCGAGTTGGAGTGGGTGCGTATGAACCCAAAAGGTCGCCACGCCAAAAACAAAGCTCGTTTAGCCAATTATGATAAAATGTTGGCAGAAGATGCAAAAGACAAAGAAGCTAAATTGGAAATTCCAATTCCAAATGGTCCGCGTTTGGGTAACAATGTTATCGATGCTGTCAATGTTTCTAAAGCATTTGGAGATAAATTATTGTACGATGATTTAAACTTTAAACTACCCCCAGCAGGAATTGTAGGTATCATTGGACCAAATGGTGCAGGTAAAACTACCATTTTTAAAATGATCATGGGTGAGTTAGCCCCAGATGCTGGATCGTTTGAAGTAGGCGACACTGTAAAAATTGGTTATGTTGACCAAACACACAAAGATATTCACCCCGATAAAACGGTGTATGAAGTGGTGTCTAACGGAACAGAATTAATTGAAATTGGTAACCAAAAAGTAAATGCTCGTGCATATCTTTCTAAATTTAATTTCAACGGATCTGACCAAAACAAAAAAGTAGGAACACTTTCCGGTGGTGAGAGAAACCGTTTGCACTTAGCAATGACACTCAAAACAGAAGCCAACGTGTTGTTACTTGACGAGCCAACCAACGATATCGATGTAAACACATTGCGCGCCTTGGAAGAAGGTATTGAAAACTTTGCAGGATGCGCCGTAGTTATTTCGCACGACCGTTGGTTCTTGGATAGAATTTGTACGCACATCTTAGCATTTGAAGGCGATTCACACGTTTATTGGTTCGAAGGTTCTTACTCCGAATACGAAGAAAACCGCAAAAAACGCCTTGGTGATACAGGTCCAAAACGTGTTAAGTACAGAAAATTGATAAAATAGTAAGCAGACAAGCACATGTTTGCTACTATTTTAATTGATTGGTATCAACTCCATAAACGGGATTTGCCGTGGCGCAATACATCCGACCCCTATAAAATATGGCTGTCGGAAATCATGTTGCAACAAACACGGGTTGACCAAGGGTTGAGTTATTTTCTAAAATTTGTGGACCATTATCCCACCATTGTTGATTTGGCAAATGCTACGGAACAACAGGTGCTCAACGATTGGCAAGGTTTGGGCTATTACAGTAGAGCACGTAACTTGCACGCAACCGCTATTGCAGTGGCAACTCAATATGAAGGTAAATTTCCAACAACGTATGCTGAAATCATACAACTTAAAGGTGTTGGAGCATACACTGCTGCGGCAATTGCAAGTTTTGCATTCAACGAACCCAAAGCAGTTGTGGATGGTAATGTTTATCGGGTGTTGGCGCGCTATTTTGATACTTCTACTCCCATCGATTCAACGCAAGGAAAAAAAGAGTTTCAGCAGTTGGCCGATGAATTATTGCCCCACCCAAAAAATGCCGTCTATAACCAAGCAATTATGGAATTTGGTGCCTTGCAATGTGTACCGGTTAACCCATCGTGCGATACATGTGTGCTGAACAACAATTGCCAAGCTTATTTGAATAAAACGGTCAATCAGCGACCAGTAAAAACCAAAAAAGTAAAAGTTAGAAACCGTTATTTTTACTACGCCATTTTTGAGTCAGAAAACAATACCTGCATTCAAAAGCGGGAACAAAACGATATTTGGCAACATTTGTATGAGTTTCCTCTCTTTGAAACCACTACTTCGTTGACCGATGAAGAGCTGTTAGAATATTATTATCGCAATTATCAATTAAAACCAGCGTATATATCCACAGCAATTAAACATGTTTTATCACATCAACGCATCATCACCCGTTTTTTACATTTTTCAGAAATCCCTCAAAAATTACAAGCATTTGTTGTTTCAAAAGACGAATTGGTGCATTATCCCTTGCCACGATTAATTGAAAAATACCTTGAAAATCAATCGAAATAATTAGTTGTTTTGTGCTTTCAAAATTTCACGCACGTTTAAAATTATCTTCAATTCAACAAAAAATTCAAAAATTTTATATATTTGTGTATAACCTTGTTGTAAAAGACATTAAAACAATACATTAATTTGGCATCTGGAGTAAATAAAGTCATCCTTGTTGGGAATTTAGGAAAAGACCCCGAAGTAAGAAGATTGGAAAACGGTGGAATAGTTGCAAATTTTTCAATGGCAACCACAGAAACCTATTTTGATAGAAATACCAACGAACGTAAAGACATAACCGATTGGCACAACATTGTGGCATGGAGAGGTTTGGCAGAAGTGATTGAGAAATACGTACGAAAAGGCTCTAAATTGTATGTGGAAGGTAAGTTAAAAACACGTTCGTGGACCGATAAAGATGGCAACAACCGTTATACAACAGAAGTATATGCCGACAACATTATCATGCTCAACCGTGCAGAACAAGCACCAGTGATTAATGAGCCAATTTTCACCAACGAAGGTACGCCATCACCGCTAACACCTTTGGAAGGTTTTTCAGCGCCAACAGGCTATATGCCACCACAACAAGAAGAAGAAACAGACGATTTACCATTTTAAATAAAGAATAATGAATCAATTAGATCCTGACCCCCTGGCCAGTGTTGCACTCACAGCGTTTAATGCTGCTGATGTGCTTTTAGTAGGAATCATTCTATTACTACTCATTGCCTCTGCGCTTTTTGCTGGTGCAGAAGTTGCTTTCTTTTCACTCAGTGAATTGGAAAAAGATCAAATCAAAAAAAGTGAAAAAGCAAGGGCAAAAATTGCTGAAAAATTATTGGATAAGCCTAAACGTTTATTGGCCACCATCTTAGTTGGAAAAAATGTGTTGAACGTTGCATTTGTGGTGGTTTCTTTTATTGTTCTCACAAAAATTGGTGTTTATTTTCATACTAATTGGGTGGTGTTGACTGCTATCAATGTTTTTCTAATATCACTGTTTTTAGTGTTTGTGGGTGAATCGTATCCAAAAACAATTGCCTATAAAAACAAAGCAACCTATGTGTGTTTAATGGCCTATCCCATTCTTGTTTTGCAATACCTTCCGCCTTTTTCATGGTTGATTAAACCATTGTCGAGTGGAACCAAAACATTGGAAAAACGAGCGAAACGCAAAGGAATAGAAATTTCACCTGTTGCTTTGGAAACCGTGCTTTCGTTGTCACAAGACCCTGAAGAAAATAAAAACGAACTCAATATTTTGCAAGGAGTTCTCAAATTTGGTGATACCGATGTGCGTCAAATCATGTGTCCGCGCATGGATGTTATTGGAATTGACGAAAAACTAACGTTGGAAGAAGTCTTGAACGTTGTGGTGGATGCTGGCTATTCGCGTTTGCCGGTTTACAAAGAAAATTTTGACGAAATAATAGGTGTCATCTTTGTCAAAGATTTATTTCATTCATCTGTTAAGAAAAACGATTTTGATTGGCGAACATTGGTGCGTGAACCGATGTATGTTCCAGAGAATAAAAAAATTGACGATTTGCTACGTGAGTTTCAATTAAAGAAAATTCACATTGCCATTGTTATTGATGAATATGGAGGTCCAACAGGAATTGTAACCCTAGAAGACGTGTTGGAAGAAATTGTGGGCGATATTACCGATGAATACGATGGTGACGAGGAAACATTTACTCAAATTAATGAAAACACCTATATTTTTGAGGGACAAACATCGCTTGCCGATTTCTACAAAGCAATCAACATTGATGGAAATGCTTTTGAAGAACGAAAAGAAGATGCCGAATCCATTGGTGGATTTTTAATCGAAGTTTTTGGTAAAATCCCTAAAGTCAACGAAACCATTACCATAGAAAACATCAAATTGATTGTGGAAGCATCAGATAAAAAACGTGTGCGAAAAGTGCGAGTTGTAATTGAATCAATTTAATTCAGCACCACTGTAATTTTTCCTTCTTGCAAAAAGTCAAAAAAGTAAGAGGTTGCATCAAAAACCACTTCTATTTGTTGGGTAGAAAAATTGATGGATTTGATAGTAATATCTTCTTTTGAATTTGCAATCTTGCCTTCTTTTAATTTGTAAAACGCTTCTTTAGCACCCCAAACTAAGTGCAACAATTTTACATCGTCCATAAAATGCGCTTCGTGTTGGTTGATGTAATAGGTGGCACCATACAAAATGCGATCGTTTTCTACTTCAATGTCAATACCAACTGGTTTTTCAGCTACATAAACAGCTATCCAACCTTTGGAATGTGAAATAGAAAGGTGCAAATGCGGATAATTGACTAAAAAAGGCTGACCACTTTCTTTGTAGGCAATAGCCGAATCAAATCCTAATTGTTGCACCGATAAAAGGGCTTCGCTTTTTTCAATGTCGCGTTTTTTTTCATCGTTACGCAAGCGTTTTTCGTAATTTTCAATTGAACGTATCGATAAATGCGGTCTTTTGTTAAGAATTGATGAAAAGTCTGGCTGCTCCATTTTGTTTGTTTTTTGAACGAATAGGCTAATTTAAGGATAAAAAACTCAAATACATTTTTTATTCTCCCAACTTTTTTGTAATTTCATTCAACCTATCTTTTAAATTATGAATGAGACCTATTTACACTTTATTTGGAAGTTGAAGCGTTTACCGTTTCACCAACTAACAACAACCGACGGAAAATTATTGAAAATTCTGAAAAATGGAATTCACAATGTGTCCGAATCGGGCCCTGATTTTTATAATGCACGTATTTTTTACGAAGAAATGGAATGGGCCGGACAAATTGAAATGCATGTAAAAAGTTCTGATTGGTACAAACACGGTCACCAAAACGATGTTGCCTACTCCAATGTGATTTTACACGTGGTGTATGAACACGATAGAGCCGTTTTTGTAAACAACAGTTTATTGCCAACCGTAGAATTAAAAAACTACATCGATTGGGAGCATTTTGAAAATTGGGAACGCTTTGCGAGTTCGGTTAAAGAAATTCCGTGCGATGATGCGCTTTCCAACATTGATTCAATTTACCTTCAATCTATGATGCAAAAAGCCATTGTTGAACGTCAAACCCGAAAAATCAACTATCTGTTGTATACTCAATCTCAAGAAATGAACCATCAAGCGGTGTTGTATCATTTAATTGGAAAAGCTTTTGGAACAAAAGTCAATGCACTGCCTTTTGAGTTACTCACCAATCAATTGCCTTTATCGTTGCTTAAACGTATGGACAAAAAACAGCAAAAACAACTTGTTCTGCACACAAGCGGATTGTTTGATTTGCAACCAACCGACCATTTTTCACTACCACCTTCGATATGGAAACGAAAAGGATTGCGCCCGCCCGCTTTTCCAGAAAAAAGAATAGAACAATTTGCCGATTTTATCGCTGCTATTGATTTTGAATTGCTCGTTAGTTATCTTTCTCCTCAAGAAATTTACACGTATGTTGTGCAACAAGCAAAAAATCAAAATTTATCCGAAAATTTAATTAATCAATTGTTTGTCAACGCATTTGTTCCCTATTTTTGGTATAAATCACTTCGAGAAGAAAATGAAAAAATGCAAGAACAAATACTTGCCTTTTTAGAAGAATTGCAACCTGATGATAATCACATCATTAAAAAATGGAAAAAAACAGGTGTGATTGTTAGTAACGCCTATCAAAGTCAGGCACTTATAGAGTTGTATAATGAATATTGCACCTACAAAAAATGTTTAAATTGCCAGATTGGTGTAAAAATCTTAAAAGGAGAGTAAAAATGATTAATTTTGCTACAAACTCGTTGGATGAGGTTAATTAAAAAAATAGTGTTCTTTTTTGAAATGCGCTCCTTTGGTGTTAGTCAATGGTGGGCAAGAAAATTGGGCATTCAAACCGATAGGGTTCGATTGGGTTTTATCTACGCCTCTTTTTTTACGTTTGGCTCTCCACTTATCATCTACCTAATTATGGCTTGGATACTGGAGCACAAACACTATTTTAAATTGCAACGTGAAAAACCAAAAACATCCATTTGGGATTTATAAGTTAAATTTTTTAAGAATATTTCCAATGAAAAATTATGTATTTATAATCTTTGTGCTTTCAATCACGGCTACTTTTTCTCAAACAAACGAAGAAAAATATAGCAAATTCATTCAACTTGCCGATAGTTGTTTTGCAATAAAGGATTACGAAAAAGCAAAGAAAAACTATGAAACAGCTTTACAGTATAAACCCGAAGAGGTTTATCCCAAACATAAGATAGCGGAGCTTGCTGCATACCAAGAACATGATAAGAAAGTTGAGCGTTTTTATTACAAAGCCGATAGCTGTTTTATTGCAAAAGATTTTGCTAGTTTGACGGTCAAAAAGGGGAATTACACCGAAGAAGATGTTGTGAATCCGCTAAGTGTGTATGCACAATCAAAAGTTGATGCAGAAAATTTATTGTTAAAAGGAAATTATTCGAATTATTCCATTGTTAGAACCATCATTGTTTATGGAAACGCACATCATTTATCGCGCTCCAATCTGTTTTTGTGGGCTAAATCTGCCTTGCCAAAAGGGGAAAAAATGAATGTGGTTGACGACCAATTTCGTGCACCTACTTGGGCCGATGACTTGGCTTGGGGATGCATACGCATTTGTGATCTTAATGAACGTGGAATTTATCATTTAAGTGGACCAACCACCTATTCCATTTATGAAATTGTTGAACGCATTGCTAATTATTACAACTACGATGTGCAATTATTAAACAAAATTTCAAGTTCAACTTTGAACCAACCAGCTGCTCGTCCACCAAAAACAGGATTTGATTTAACAAAAGCAAGAAAAAATTTAGGATATCAACCAAAAACTATAGAAGAAACATTAGATTTGTTTTAAACTAATTTTTTTCATTGAATTGGCCAAAAAAAATATCTAATCGAAAAGCACGAGGTGTTTTTGTGTTGTTAATCATCATTATCATGGTGGTGTTAATGCCACGATTGTTACAAGACTTATCAAGCAATGAACCTTTATTAGTTACGTTTAAAGAAATTGATAGTGGTATCTCAGAAATTGAGAAAAAAAAGTATTTATCAGTTCCTTATTATAAGAAAAAATCAATAAAATATAAATCGCCACCAACAAAGTTTGACCCAAATAAATACCAAGAGCACGAGTGGATAGCTCTTGGGCTATCACCTAAACAAGCTAAAGTAGTTCTTAGTTTTGCAAAAATAGGAATTAAAAACAACGATGAATTAAAAAAAATTTTTGTTATAGATGATCATCTTTTTCAATTGATAAAAGATTCTACTATTTATACATTAAAACAAGGATTTGACAAAAAGAAAATATTTTCACAAAAAAAACAAACTATCGAGTTAAACAAAGCAACAGAAGAGCAATTAATTGCCTTGCCAATGATAGGAGATTTTTTAGCCAAGAAAATTATTGAAAGAAGACAGCTTTTAGGAGGATATCATTCATTAGAACAATTATTAGAAATTAAGTTTTTAGATGTTAGCAAGTTGGATGTAATAAAACCTTTTTTAACGATAGATTTTAATGAAGTAAAACTTATAAATATCAATACCTGCACAGTGGAAGATTTACAAAAACACCCTTACATTAGTTGGAATGTTGCTAATTCAATTATTAAAATGCGTGGTTATTTAAAAAAATATACTAATTTCGACCAACTTTTAGAATCTCGACTGATTTCTATAGAGTTACTTGAAAAAATCACACCGTATCTAACACTCGAAGACTAGAATAATAATTTATGACAATAGAAAACGTTTTAAAAGCGGCTATCCGCGATGTTCCAGATTTTCCGCAACCAGGTGTTATCTTTAAAGATATAACACCAATTATGCTGAATCCAGAACTTTCTGAACAAGTTTTAAACCATTTGGTTGAAACATATAAAAATAAATCTATTGATGTAGTTGCTGGTATAGAGAGTAGAGGTTTTTTATTCGGCTTTCCTTTGGCTATGAAATTAGGAGTTCCTTTTGTATTAATTCGCAAAAAAGGAAAATTACCTTATGAAAAGATTAGTCATGATTATCAGTTAGAATATGGAACTTCAACTATAGAAATGCATACGGATGCCATTAAAAAAGGACAAAAAGTATTAATACACGACGACTTACTTGCTACTGGGGGCTCTGCTGAAGCAGCCGCACATTTAATTCAAAAATGTGGAGGTGAAGTAGTTGGATTTAATTTTTTGGTTGGACTCGACTTTTTAGAAGGAAAATCAAAATTAAATAACATATCACACAATATTTATAGTTTAGTTACGTATTAGCGTGTGAGATTTATAAAAATTAGTTAAAAAAATTAAAATTTAGACAGAAATGGACTTTGGTTTAAATGAAAATCAAAAAATGATTGCGCAGATGGTGCGTGATTTTACAGAAAAAGAAGTAAAACCTTATTTGAACAAATGGGATGATGAAGAATATTTTCCTGTTGAAACAATGAAAAAATTAGGTGAACTTGGTTTGTTAGGTATCTACATTCCTGAAGAATATGGAGGAAGTGGATTTTCATACAATGAATATGTTACTGCACTTATTGAATTAGGAAAAGTTTGTGGTGGATTAGGTTTGAGCGTAGCTGCACATAACTCTTTGTGTACAGGTCACATCTACTACCACGGAAGTGAAGAACAAAAACGTAAATACTTACCAAAATTAGCTTCTGGTGAATTTATCGGTGCATGGGGATTAACAGAACCAAATACAGGATCTGACGCTATGCGTATGAAAACAACTGCTGTTAAAGACGGTAATGATTGGATCATCAATGGTGCAAAAAACTGGATTACACATGGTTTATCTGGTGATGTGGCTGTTGTTTTGGTTAGAACAGGAGAATTATTGGATAGCCGTGGAATTACTGCCTTTATCGTAGAAAAAGGTACACCAGGTTTTTCTGCAGTAAAAATTAAAGGAAAATTGGGGGTAAGAGCATCTGAAACTGCTGAATTGATTTTTGATAATGTGCGTGTTCCACAAGAAAATGTAATTGGTGAAGTTGGTATGGGCTTTATTCAAGCGATGCAGATTTTGGATGGTGGTCGTATTTCAATTGCGGCATTAAGTTGTGGTGTTGCACGTGGAGCATATGAAGCATCGGTTAAATATGCAAAAGAGAGAGAGCAATTTGGAAAACCAATTGCAACGTTTCAAGCTATTGCATTCAAATTAGCAGATATGGCAACAGAAGTTGAAGGCAGTTATTAACTTTCCAAGCAAGCATATTTGAAAAACACCAAACAACCATTAACACGCCAAGGTGCTTATGCAAAATATTATGCATCGAAGTAGCTGTTAGATGTGGTAATGAAGCTGTTCAAATTATGGGTGGTTATGGTTATACAAAAGAGTATCCAGCAGAGAAATTCTTGCGTGATGCGAAGTTGTTAACTATTGGTGAAGGTACCTCTGAAATACAAAAATTAGTTATTTCTAAGAGAAATTTTAAATAAAAAGTTGTTTGTTGAAAAAAATGTTATAACTTTGCGGTCCATTAAGGATTTTGATAAGATTATAAAAAATAGAAAAATATGTTAATAGTACAAGTAAAAGAAGGTGAAAGCATCGAAAGAGCTTTGAAAAAATACAAGAAAAAATACGACAAAACAGGTGTTGTTAAACAATTGCGTAATCGTAAAGAATTTACAAAACCTTCTGTAATTAAAAGACAAGCATTAATTAAAGCTGTTTACAAGCAAAAAATGCAAGTTCAAGAAGTGCTAAGATATAACATATTTTCAAAAATACGTATAAGGAGTTCTATATGACTCTTTTATTTTCTATAGAGTTTGAACAATACCTACAAGCTGAGAAACGTTTCTCTACTCATACTGTTATTGCCTATCAGCACGATTTAATGCAGTTTTTTGATTTTACTGCAATAACAACCCCACAAGATTTAGTAGAAATTAATTCAAAGCTTATTAGAGGCTGGATGGTGCAATTAATTAATGAAGGCTATACCAATAAAAGTGTTAATAGAAAATTATCGGCTGTGCGTGCTTATTTTCGTTTTTTAAAAAGAAATGGAGTAGTGGCAGTAAATCCAACGTCAGGGCTAACTGGACCAAAAATTGAAAAAAGATTGCCCCAGTTTGCAAAAGAACAAGAGCTGGATAATCAAATTCTCAATAATTCATTATCTATTCGTGATGCATTAATTGTTGAGTTGCTGTATCAAACAGGTATGCGTCTCAATGAATTAATTGAACTTAAGACAAGTAGTTTAGACGATTGTAAACTTAAAGTGCTTGGTAAACGCAATAAAGAACGAATAATACCAATTTCTAAAGAACTAGTTGAGCAAATAAAAGCTTATCGACAAGATTGCAATCAAAATGGCTTTCAAAATTCTTCACTTATTTTAACAGATAAGGGTAACAAATTGTATCCAAAATTTGTTTATCGTAAAATAAATGCTTATCTTGCTAGTGCAACGGAATTGCAAATGTAGCCCACACGTTCTTCGACATACATTTGCTACCCACATGCTCAATAACGGTGCTGGAATAGAAACAATAAAAGAGCTACTTGGCCACGCAAATTTATCGGCAACGCAGGTTTACACTCACAATTCATTTGCACAATTAACTAATATTTACTCACAAGCTCACCCACGTGGGCACAAAACAGATTAGCCATGGATATTAAAGTGAATTCGGTAAATTTTACACCAGACAAAAAATTAGTGTCGTTTGTAAATGAAAAGGTTAAGAAGCTACAACTGTTTTTTGATAACATTACAGCAAGTGAAGTATTCTTAAAATTGGATAAAGACCAAGAAAAAGAAAATAAACAAGCGGTCATTAAAATATTATTACCAGGTAAAGAATTATTAGCTAAAAAACAATGCAAAACTTTTGAAGAAGCAACTGATTTAGCTTGTGAAGCATTGAGTAGACAAGTTCAAAAACATAAAGGGAAGTTAACAGATTAAAAAACGTTAAATATTTAAAACAAAAAGAGCGACTTTTGGTCGCTCTTTTCATTTATTGGTAAATACCTAATTATTTCTTAACGAAGTTGAATTTAGCATTCGCTCCGTTTTCATAATTTACATTTACAATATACATTCCATTCACTAAGTTAGAAATGTTCATTGATGCAGTGTTGCTCACAAAGCTAACGTTGTTTGAAGCAACTTGTTTACCTGTAACGTCTGTTACCACGATAGTTGCTTTACCGTCCAAAGCAATGTTAAAGTTAATTACATCATTTGCAGGGTTTGGATAAGCAGAACCACTTAAACTAGATAACGCATTTAATTTAGCCTCTGCTTGATTAATTGCATGAATAGCAATTGATGGAGTCATATCAGAACCAAAACCAGTTAAAAACCAGTTTTGATTGTTTTGTCCAGGCATAATATATAATGGATTCATAGGCTCGTTGTATTGTTGCATTGTAGCGTTAAAATCAACGTTTCTATCGTATCCAATGTAAAAATATTCTCCGTAATTAATTAAACAGAATAAATAGCTTTGAGCGTCTTCTAAATACAATGGATCATCAAAAATAAAATGAACATCTTCTGTATCCACCTCGTTTACAAAGTTGTATTCTGCACTTGCAACAGACTCTAAGTTGTCAAAAGTTGGGGCAGTAATACTTATTGCATCGTTCCATTTAAAAACTTCTGCATAGATAGTTTTGCCACTTAAACTTGGTGCTTTAGATGTGTCAATAGAAATACTAGCTTTCATTCCAAGTGCTGCTAATCTACTTGCATTAGCATTTATAAAATTTGTACAGTATCTAACTTCACTATATGGTTGAGCTTGATCTGCTGGGCGTGTATATGAGTTTACAACAGGTTTGCTATTAGCTGCGTCAAATCTAGATTTTGAAATATAACTATCATTTACTGTGAAAGTAATAGTATAATAGTTATCATTTGGAAAATCATCATCACTACCATCACCTGTTAATAATTGGTATTCCAATTTATAATCACCAGCAGGGTAAGAAGCTAAACTAAATTGATTAAAAGAAAGTGCCTCACCAGGAAAAATATCTACGCTGTCAATAGTTGAACCAGTTACACCATCTAAGTCAAACGCTACAGTATCACCATAAACTACTACGTTTCCAGGACCTGTAATTTTAGCACATGCTTTTGCACCTGTTTGTGCACCAGAACCATAGTTGTACACACGCATACCCAATTCCATGTTGAAATCTGTCCCGTTTTGTGCCAATAAAGAGTGCACACCGTTGTATAATGGTGTCAAAATTAAATCTTCAGTAAATGCTAAGTCATTTACGCCAATACCAGCTTTGTTTCCAATAAAAACTTCAACTGGGCCATTAGCCATTTCATTCACCAAAAGAGCACCATCAAGACTTGTCAACATTACAACTGGAATTGTAACGTTCGGTCCTTGTGTACCACCCCCCATAGCAATTACTTCGTTATCGCGGTTAACAACAATGACTGCAATTGCACCAGCATCTTGTGCGTTTTTAGCTTTGTCACCAAACTCACATGTGTTTCTGTAAACAACCGCAATTTTACCTGTAACAGACGAGCCGTTTGTTAAAGGTGAACATCCTTCTTGTGAAATTGGATGTCCTTGGGCATTTGTACCTGTAGTACCATCTTCAACAAGTGCTAAATAACCTTGTACATGAACACCTGGTGTAGAAAAGTTCATCGTAGAGCCCCAACCGCTAGTAGTCTCACCATAGCTAAATGTATAGTTGCCGACGATGCTTGCAGGTGATACTCCTGTTACAGTCATTTGACTGAAACCAAAGCCTACCCCTCCTGCAATAAATAAAGAAAGTATTAATTTTTTCATAACTTAAATTTAGTATTAATGCATTAAAATAGAAATAATTTTTTATTATACAATGTCAATTGCTAAAGATTATCAATGAAATGTGTTAAATAAAAAACGACCTTGGAAACCCAAGGTCGTTTAAAAAATGATTTCTTAGAAAAAATTAATGGCGAATTCCGATTTTTAAGAATCTTCTGTTATCCACTACATTTACTTTTTCACGCAATCCTGTAATTGCATCGTTTTGCATTGAAGAACGTGCTTGACCAACCAATTGTTGTTTTTCTGTTTCGTATGTTT
Source organism: Crocinitomicaceae bacterium (assembly GCA_041392275.1). Classification (GTDB taxonomy): domain Bacteria; phylum Bacteroidota; class Bacteroidia; order Flavobacteriales_D; family Crocinitomicaceae; genus Taishania. The sequence continues at coordinate 154,400 of JAWKMK010000004.1, forward strand.
TTGTTGCTGGCTCTGCAATTGTTTTGTTAACACGAACCACATAAACAGCATTTCTACCTTTTAAAGGTAAAGTAGTCATCCCGTCTTTTAATCCTTTAGAATACAAAGCACCAACAATTTCAGGGTCATAACCACCACCCATAATGGATGGGTTGGCAAATGTAATTTCGGCTTTTTGAATTTCTAAACCATTTTTAGAAGCAATTCCTTCTAATGATTTTCCAGTCAATTTGCTTTTGAAAATGTTTGCTTTTTTATCGTTCATCAACTCTCTACGCATAGCCATTTCAGCTGCTTCAAATGAAGGAACACCTTTTTCTCTTACAACAGAAAGCATTGCAATGATGTAACGATCCTCATCTTTAATTGGAGATAAATTCACCATTCCAGCTTCACTCTTATCACTATATGCCAATGTGATTAAACGATCTTCTGCATAAGGAGTTTTCATACCATACACTTGTGTGTTTTTTTCATCAATTGTCATGCTCAAAGGTGTATATCCTTTTCTGATAGCAATCGTATCAAAGGCATCTGATTTTGCTTTCAAAGTAGTTTTTGCATCCACAACATCTACCACTTCAGCAACTAAATCATTTGCCAATAAGTTGATATCGTCCATAGTGTTAGCACTTGGTTTCAATGTTTTTTCAATAATTGCCAAGTTTGGAACTCTACCAGCTTTTTTCTCTAAAACCTCGATGATGTGAACACCAAAGTCTGATTGTACACGACCAATTTTTCCAACAGGATTGTTTTTAGCAAAATCACTGAATTCTGGAACCATTTCGCTATAAATGAAGTTTTCAATTTTCCCTCCTTCTTTTGCAGAACCTGGGTCTTGGCTGTATTGTGTAACAAATGATTCAAAATTATCTTTGTTGATTACTTGCAACAAAGAGTCTGCTTGTTTGATTTTTGCTTTACTTCCTAGTGTATCTGTTTTCTGTGCACTTAATAAAATGTGACGAACACTGTAGATAGTTGTTTCAACACCTAATACTTTTGCCAAACGGTATTTACCTTTGTCTAAATAAGGTCCAACAACTGTTCCAACTCCTGCTGCTGCAAAAACAGAATCCATTTGTGCTGGGTATGTAAAGTTTGGATTTGCTTTTGGTGTGTTTTCTGAACGGAAACCTGCTTTAGGTACGTAATATGGCCACTCACTGTTTTTAACAACAAAAATAGAGTCGTTTTTTGCTGATGTTTGTTTTGCAAAACCTTCTTTTAATTTTGTCAATTCATTGTTAAATGCAGCTGAGTCAGCTTTAGAAGGTGCAATATCTACTGTGAAATATTTAATATCGCGTGAATTTGATTTCACTCTATACTTAACATCGTCTTTATTTTTTTCGTAGTATTTTCTTAATTCTTCATCGGTGATTTTAATATCAGCATCTGGAATTTCAGAAAAACGTTTTAAAACAAAAGAAATGTCTTTAATTCTTTTTTGAGCAACATATTGTTCTTTTGCCTCAAGGTTTGTAGCATAAGCACCTTGACTCAACAGTTGAAAATATTTTCCTTGCAAACGTTGTAAAGTCAACGATACTTTTGTTTGATTCCAAGCTTGTTGCTCTTCTGCTTTTGAAGAGTTTTTCAATTCATCAACACGTTTGCGTAACAATTTTTCGCTGTATAAACCAGTTGCAGGATCTTTAAAACTTTCTGCAATGCTGGATAAAACAGTAAAACCGTCGTGACCATACAAGAATGCATCGAATTCTCTCTCACTTACAGATAAACCAAGTGCATTGAATTCTTTTTGCAAAATAATTGAGTCAACAATTGCATTCCACGCTTTGTTGTCTGACTGTACTTGATCTCTTACAGTATATTCTCTTCCTTGTTGCGCAAACTCTTGCTGGTCTGCTTGTTGGTAGTTTCTACTTGCTTCTTCATACAATTTTGGATCGATAACTTCTCCATCAATTGTTCCATAACCAATTTGCTCTTTTCCACCAAACATTCCTTTGTTGTAGTCAGTAAGAATAAAAGCAAACATTGCTAGTCCAACAAGACCAACTAATAACCATGATTTCTCACGAATTTTTCCAATTATTGCCATAAGATATTGTAATTACAAGGGTGCGAATATAAACAGTAGATTTGATAAATAAAAATTTCGGTTTGTAAATTTTTGTTATTTCAAGTTTTAAACCTCTTCTTTTAAAGCGTTTGGATGAAACTCTCCTTCTGATTTTGCAATCACAACAGTTGCCAAACAGTTGCCCAATACATTAACACTGGTGCGTGCCATATCCATTAATGCATCAACAGCAAGAATTACACTGACTTTATCAATCGTAACTCCCTCAATTGTTGTGGCTGCTCCGGCTAATATCACAAAAGAAGCACCACGAACACCTGCAACTCCTTTAGAAGTTAGCATTAACACCAAACATATTCCAATTTGTTCTCCAATGCTCATATTAACACCACACATTTGTGCTAAAAACACGGTTGCCAAGGATAAATATAGGGTTGTTCCATCCAAATTGAAGCTATAACCCGTTGGTAATACAAATCCAACAACTTTTTTGGAAACGCCAAATTTCTCTAAATTTTCCATTGCTTTTGGCAAAGCAGCTTCACTACTTGCAGTTGCAAAAGCCAAGCTAATTGGTTCTTGGACAGCTACTAAAAAGTCTTTGATTTTTATTTTACTGATAAGTGCAATAGGTAAAAGAATCAATACAACAAACGCTATTAAAGCACCGTAAAGTGTTAACACTAATTGCAATAAATTCATTAATATATCGAGTCCAGATTTGGCAACCGTAGCGGCAAGTGCACCAAAAACTGCAAAAGGTGCAAAATACATCACTATGTCTGTAAATTTAAACATCACCTCGCTCAAACCCTCAAAAAAGTTCAACATGGTTTCTTTAGGTTTTGCTTTTTCAATCATCCCAATTGCAATGGCAAAAATGATGGAAAACACAACAACTTGCAGAATTTCATTTCCAGCAATTGATTTTGCAATGTTTTCTGGAAAAATTTCCACTAAATGATCGCGCTGATGATCCGATGTTGTTTGTTGCATCAATACTTCTGATTTTGCCAAGTCTGCTTGTCGTGCTTCCACCGAAACACCTTCTCCAGCCTTAGTAAGATTAATGGCCAACAATCCTATGACCAATGCAAAAGTGGTTACAACCTCAAAATACAGAATACTTTTTAACCCAATGCGTCCCAATTGTTTTAAATTACTATGTCCAGCAATTCCAACAATTAGAGTGGCAATTATAAGTGGTGCAACCAATGTTTTAACAAGGCGTAAGAAAATGGTGCCCAAGCGTTCCATTTCCAAACCAATTGCAGGGAAAGTAATGCCGACCTCTATTCCAAGCAACATGGATGTAAAAATCCACAACGACAATTTTTTGCGTTTATAAGAAACAAAAAATAAAAATAGTATTCCAACAAATCGTAAAGCCGACAAACCATCAAATTGATTGGGTGTTGATGTAGTAAAGATTAATGTTAGAATAACAAAATAGAGTACAAAATACAAGCCTAAGGAAGTAAACCAACTTTTTTTGTCCATTGATACAGATTTAAGCGGTAAAAGTGATAAAATTAAGTGAATTGACAATGTAAATCCACCATAAAATAGCAAATTAAGCACATAAAACTTTGATTTTTTTGTATTTAAAAAGAAATGTCGTATATTTGCGCCCTCAAAATAAATCATTTCCCTCAAATGATATGTTAAACACTTTCGGAATGGAGGGTTTCCGAAATACAAATTTTAATAGCCAAATGGCAAATCTTACACAAACGCAAGGAATTGCAGGTTTCGATTGGGAAGCTTTAGAATTGGATGGATACAACAAGATCCAACGTTCAGAATTATCAGACAAGTACGGACAAACTTTAACTTCTATCAACGAAAGAGAAGTAGTTGAAGGTACAGTTGTTGCAATTACTAAAAGAGAAGTAATTGTTAACATCGGTTACAAATCTGAAGGTGTTATCCCATCATCTGAATTCCGTTACAATCCTGAATTAAAAGTTGGTGACAAAGTAGACATTTACGTTGAAGTTCAAGAAGACAAATCAGGACAATTAGTAGTTTCTCACAGAACTGCTCGTATGCACAAAGCATGGATTCGTGTTAATGATGTATTACGTTCAGGAGAAATTATTACAGGTTATGTTAAATGCCGTACAAAAGGTGGTTTAATTGTTGACGTATTTGGTATCGAAGCTTTCTTACCAGGTTCTCAAATCGATGTTAAACCTATCCGTGATTACGATGTTTACGTAGGTAAAAACATGGAGTTCAAAGTGGTTAAAATCAACCAAGAATTCCGTAACGTTGTTGTTTCTCACAAAGCACTTATTGAGGCTGAGTTGGAAGAACAAAAGAAACAAATTATTTCTGGTCTTGAAAAAGGTCAAGTATTGGAAGGTATCGTTAAAAACGTTACATCTTACGGTGTATTCATCGACTTGGGTGGTGTTGACGGTCTTATCCACATTACAGATCTTTCTTGGGGACGTGTTAACCACCCAGAAGAAATCGTTGAGTTGGATCAAAAATTAAACGTTGTAATCTTAGACTTCGATGACGATAAGAGACGTATTGCATTAGGATTGAAACAATTGCAACCACATCCTTGGGATGCTTTAGATGCTAACATCGCTGTTGGCGATAAAGTTTCTGGAAAAGTTGTTGTAATTGCTGACTACGGTGCATTCATCGAAATCGCTCCAGGAGTTGAAGGATTAATCCACGTTTCTGAAATGAGCTGGTCTCAACATTTACGTTCTGCTCAAGATTTCTTGGCAGTTGGTGATACTGTTGAAGCTGTTGTTTTAACATTAGACCGCGAAGAGCGTAAAATGTCATTGGGTATCAAACAATTGTTCCCAGATCCATGGAATGGAATTGAAGACAAATACACAGTGGGATCTAAGCATTCAGCTAAAGTTCGCAACTTCACAAACTTCGGTGTATTCGTAGAATTAGAAGAAGGAGTTGACGGATTGATTCACATTTCTGACTTGTCATGGCAAAAGAAAATCAAACACCCATCTGAATTCTGCAAAGTAGGAGACGAAATGGAAGTGGTTGTATTGGAAATTGACCGCGAAAACAGAAGAATCTCTTTGGGTCACAAACAATTGGAAGAAAATCCATGGGATGTATTTGAAACTATTTTCGGAGAAGGTTCTGTACACCAAGGAACAATTATCGACACAAAAGATAAAGCTGGAATCGTTGCTCTTCCATACGGTGTTGAAGGAATTTGTCCGGTTAAACACTTGAAAAAAGAAGATGGTTCTAACGCAAAAGTGGACGAAGTATTAGATTTCAAAGTGATTGAATTCAACAAAGAAGCTAAGAAAATCGTTCTTTCTCACTTGCGTACTTACAAAGAAGGTGATGACGCTACTCCAGCAACAAAAGGAGGTAAAAAAGGTGACAGCACTTCTTCAACTGTAAATGCTATCAACCAAAGCAATGAAAAATCAACTTTAGGTGATTTGGACGCATTGGCTGAATTAAAAGAAAAAATGGATAAAGAGAAATAAACTCTTCACCCCATAAAATTGGAAAGCCGGTTCTTTTTTGAATCGGCTTTTTTATTTTCAACAACTGCAAAACGGATTTGATTTCTAAAATCAGCTATCTTTGCAATCAAAATTCGTGGTATGTCAAAAATTACAGCTCGTTTTCCTTCCAACATTGCCTTGGTAAAATACTGGGGAAAATACGGGTATCAATTGCCTTGCAATCCTTCAATTAGTTTAACGTTGAAACACGCTACAACAGAAGTTGTGCTTGAAAAAAAGGAAAAAACAAAAGCTGGAATTGAACTCGATTATTTGTTTGAAGGAAAAACCAACGAAGCTTTTCTGGCTCGCATGGTGAGCTACATTGAAAAACAACCTGAATTTACTTCTCTTTTTGAGAATTTTGCCGTTCAAATACATTCAAAAAATACCTTTCCACATTCTACAGGTATTGCTTCATCGGCTTCGGCTTATGCAGCTATTGCTGGGGCTTTGTTAACTGCTAGTAATTATACTGCAAGCGATTTTAAACAAGTAGCAAGCAATTTGGCACGCAAAGGAAGTGGCAGCGCTTGTCGTTCTTATTTTGGACCCTTTGCTTTGTGGGGCGAGTTGCAAGAAGTGGAAAATTCAAGTAATGAATATGCAGTGCCACTAAATACCGTTCATTCCAACTTTCAAACATTGAAGGATGCTATTTTGATTGTTGAGGATACGCCTAAAAAGGTTTCTAGCAGCGTGGGACATGGTTTGATGAAAAACCATCCTTATGCCGAAGCACGTTTTATAGATGCTAAAAAACATGCTACCGAAATGTTATCAACTTTGAAAGGTGGAGATTTTAATCAATTTATTTCCATCACCGAACGAGAAGCATTATCTTTGCATGCAATGATGATGACCTCAGGTGATTATTACTTGTTGATGAAGCCAGGAACGATTCAAATAATTGAACAATTCTTTGATTTTAGAAACGCAACCGGCTTGCCAATTTGTTTTACACTCGATGCAGGGCCTAATGTTCATTTGCTTTACCCACCTTCAATTGAAGAGCAAGCAAAAGAATTTATAGCTTCTGTGCAACATCATACAAAGTCAGTTATTTTTGATGAAGCTGGTTTTGGTGGAGAAATTATAGGATAAATGCAACAACAAGTAGAACAATTCAATTCCAAAATTTTGCTGTTCGGTGAATATGCCGTTTTGCACAATGGTATGGCGCTTGTCATTCCGTGTGAAAAATTTCATGGTCACTTTGAGTTTTACCAAGGTGGAAGCAATGAGGAACAAGCTGTTGCTCTACAATCCAATGAATACCTTCGTAAATTTTGTGCTTTTGTTTCTAGCCGCATGGATGAAAAATTTGTGTTGGAAGTGAAAAAATTTGAAGCCGAATTGGAGCAAGGACTTTTCTTTCGAAGCAATATTCCACAAGGATATGGTTTGGGAAGCTCAGGCGCCTTAGTTGCTGCGATGGTATTACGTTACTTGGTAAAAGCAAAAAACATCAAAGATGAGGTAAAATTGCAAACTTACCTCAAACTAAAAGACTTGAAAAAGAATTTGGGTAATTTGGAATCGTTTTTTCATGGAACTAGCTCTGGAATAGATCCGCTTAGCAGTATTCTCAATGAACCAATTTTATGCAAGAATGCCAACGAAATTGTTACCACAACATTGCCTTTAACAGCCCCTGATAAACAAAATGTTATTTTCTTATTGGATACCAAACAAGAACGTACAACGACCAAAATGATGACTTTGTTCAACGAATTGTTGGGAAAAGAAGAATTTAAAAACAAGTTTGATAAATACGTTATGAAAATAACAACGGTGCAATTCAAAGTTTTTGGACAACGATAACAAACGCTTTTATGAAGTTATTAATGAATTAAGTGCGTTCAAATTAACTACATGAAGGGACTTTTTTTTTCAGAAGCTTGCACAAAAGATGTTCAAAAGGCCTCGACAATGGCGATTATTTTCTAAAATTGTGCGGAGCAGGTGGTGGTGGTTTTTGTACTCGGTTTTACGCAAAAGGTAGAGACAAACCAAAGAACAATTGAACAACTATGAATTAGAAGAAATCTACAGATTCTAACAAAAAACGGTGGCATCGTTAACAATACCACCGCTATTCTTCTCTAACTAAAAGAAGTTATTTAAACAACCTTATTAATGATCGTATCGTCCACCATTTCTGGTAAAGTAACTTTTAAATTCGGCTCCATTTCCATTGCACGTTTGATTGCAAAAACAGCACCTTCATTTCGCGCCCAACTTCTTCTAGAAATTCCGTTGTTTACATCCCAATGCAACATTGATTTCAAACGACGTTCAGGGTCGCTAGAACCATCTAACAGCATTCCAAATCCACCGTTGATTACTTCGCTGACCAACGCCACCACCGTTGTGGATAGGAAACCCATGTAGCACCTCTAAATGAATCACCAATAATTTGTGAGTGTATCAGCAGTAAAGCGAGAACTTCATCATAAATATTGGAGGTTTCTCTAAATGGATCTGTTCCGAAACATCGTGGTGGTCGCTACCACAGACAACCGGACCAATTTTTCCAGCGGCAATCGCATCGTTGAAAGCTTTTGCAATTTCCATACGACCCAAAGCATCGGCACTATAAAGTGCGTGCTTGCGAACCAACTACCAATTTATTGGCTTGCGCACCTTCTATCCATTGGATGTTATCTTTCATTTGGCTGAATCTCTGTGAATCTTGAATCAAGCGCAACAATGCTTCTTTTGCTAATTCATCGGTGATGTGCAAATCTTCTGGTTTTCCGATGCACACACCACATCTAAACGGACCAAAACCGTAGTCAAAACACATAGGACCCATGATGTCTTGCACATACGATGGGTATTTAAAATCGATGCCATTTGGCATGATATCTGCTCCAGCACGTGATGCTTCTAACAAAAGGCATTTCCGTAATCGAAGAAATAAGTACCTTTTGGTGTGCCCGTTGATGGCTTCCACCTGACGGCGCAACGATGCTGCACTTTTTCTTTAAACAATTCGGGATTCGTAACCATCATTTCGTTGGCTTCTTCATACGTTAGGCTCCAACAGGATAGTAACCACCCGCCCACGGATTGTGCAACGATGTTTGGTCTGACCCTAAATCAATTTGAATGTTTTGTGCTAAGAAATACTCCCACACATCCACCACATTTCCAACATACGCCAATGAAACCACTTCTTTGTTTGATTGTGCTTTTCGAACACGTTCTGCCAACAAGTGCACATCGTCAAACAATTCATCTACCCATCCTTGACTATGGCGTTTTTCTGCTGCATTACGGTTAACCTCTGCTGTAACAGAAATACAACCTGCAATATTTCCAGCTTTGGGTTGTGCACCCGACATTCCTCCAAGTCCTGCCGTAACAAACAAGCCTCCTTTAATTGTTTTTCCAATTTTTCTAAAACCATTCAAAACGGTGATGGTTGTTCCGTGCACAATTCCTTGTGGACCAATGTACATATAAGAACCAGCAGTCATTTGTCCGTATTGTGTTACTCCCAACGCATTGAAACGCTCCCAATCATCGGGTTGTGAATAGTTGGGAATCATCATTCCATTGGTTACTACCACACGTGGAGCATCTTTATGGGATGGAAATAAACCCATCGGATGGCCAGAATACATCACCAATGTTTGTTCATCGGTCATTTCTGCCAAATATTTCATAGTTAAGCGGTACTGAATCCAGTTTTGAAAAACAGCCCCATTTCCACCATAGGTAATCAATTCATGAGGGTGCTGTGCCACAGCATAATCCAAATTGTTTTGAATCATCAACATAATGGCTTTTGCCTGTAAACTCTTGCCCGGATATTCGTCAATAGAACGGGCAAATAGTTTGTAATCAGGACGATAACGATACATGTAAATGCGCCCATATTGATTCAATTCATCGGCAAAATCTTTTGCCAACTCAGCGTGTTGTTCTTTTGGAAAATAACGCAAGGCATTGCGAACAGCTAATTTTTTCTCATCTTCACTTAAAATAGCTTTACGTTTAGGAGCATGATTTATGTTCGGTTCGTAAGCTTTTTTTGCAGGAATTTGTGCTGGAACACCTTGTAGAATATCGTTGAAAAATTCTTGTTGCGTCATATTTTTGTAATTTTATTTCACAAAGATAAGGTTTATATAAAATTAGTTTGTGCTTCGATGGGTGAAAAGTACTAATTGCGACAAAATTTCAGTTTTTAAGCTGTGGCACAATGATTGAAATTTATAACAGTACTTTAAAAATAGTGCAAAGACAGCAGGTTTTTTGAAAATATCTGCCAATTTGTCTAAAGATTTATAAATAATATGAACGACCAATTAAAAGACGCTTTAAAGCAATTAACAGATATTATTGATTCAGAAACAGAATTCATTCCGCTTATCACTTCCGATGAGGAGGAAACAATGAACAATACATCTTATCCAGATATTTTACCCATTTTACCATTGCGCAACAATGTGCTTTTTCCAGGAGTGGTAATTCCAATCACTGTGGGGAGAGATAAAAGCATTAAGTTGATTCAAGCGGCCAACAAGGGTGATAAAATAGTGGGAGTTGTATCTCAAAAAGACCAAGAAGATGAATCGCCAGAATTTGATGATTTACATAAAATTGGAACGGTTGCTCAAATCATTCGTTTGCTAAAAATGCCTGATGGAAGTTCAACAGCCATCATTCAAGGGAAACGTCGCTTTGAGTTGGTTGAACCTATTCAAAGTGAGCCGTTTATCAAAGCACGTGTACAGTATTTGGAAGAACCAAAAGTTGATTACACTTCCAAAGAAATGACCTTTTTGATTGATTCGGTGAAAGAATCGGCTTTGCAAATCATTAAGGAGAGCCCCAACATTCCTTCCGAAGCATCTTTTGCATTAAAAAACATCGATTCTCCTTCGTTTTTAATCAATTTTGTTAGTTCCAATATGAATGCCGATGTGGCAAAAAAACAATCCATTTTGGATGAATTGGACGCTAAAAAACGTTTAATGTTGGTGCTAGAGCAGTTGAATTTAGAAGTGCAAATGTTACAAATGCGCAATGAAATTCAATCCAAAGTAAAAAAAGATATAGATCGTCAGCAACGTGAGTACTTTTTACACCAGCAAATTCGTACTATTCAAGATGAATTGGGTGGAAGTCCGCATGAAATGGATGTCCAAGAATTGCAAGAGCGTGCTTTGCGTAAAAAGTGGGACGAAAAAACAGAAAAAGTATTTTATAAAGAATTAGAAAAACTTAAACGTACCAACCCACAAGGAGCCGAATACACGGTGTTGCTCAATTATTTGGATTTATTGTTGGATTTGCCTTGGGGCGTTTATACAAAAGACATTCACGATTTAAAACGTGCTAGTAAAGTGTTGGAACGCGACCACTACGGACTCAAAAAAGTGAAAGAACGTATTTTGGAACATTTGGCAGTTTTAAAGTTAAAAGGCAACATGAAAGCACCAATTTTGTGTTTTTATGGACCTCCAGGTGTAGGAAAAACTTCGTTAGGAAAATCAATTGCCGAGGCAATGGGTAGAAAATACGTGCGCATGTCCTTGGGGGGTGTACACGATGAATCTGAAATTCGTGGCCATAGAAAAACATACATTGGAGCAATGCCCGGCAGAGTGGTGCAAAACTTGAAAAAAGCCGAAGCAGCCAATCCGGTGTTTATTCTCGATGAAATTGACAAATTGGGAAGAAGCAATCACGGTGATCCATCATCGGCATTATTGGAAGTACTTGATCCTGAGCAAAACAGTGCTTTTTACGACAATTATGTTGAAACCGAAATGGATTTGTCAAAAGTAATGTTCATTGCAACAGCAAATAATTTGGCAGATATTCAAGCTCCTTTGCGCGATCGCATGGAGTTGATTGAAGTAAACGGCTATACAATTGAAGAAAAAATTGAAATTGCAAAACAACATTTGTTGCCCAAACAAATTGAAGCACACGGCTTGACCAAAAAAGACATTTCGTTAGACAAAAAAGTGCTTGAGAAATTAGTTGAAGAATATACCAACGAGTCGGGAGTGCGTGGTTTGGAAAAAATGGTAGCCAAATTGGTGCGCAACAGAGCACGTCAAATTGCTATGGAAGAAAGCTTTGAGGTTAAAATTACCGAAGTAGATTTGAAAACTATTCTTGGTCCTGGACGCCAAAAAACTAAATATGATAACAACAACATTGCTGGTGTGGTTACAGGTTTGGCGTGGACAAGTGTTGGAGGCGATATTTTATTCATAGAATCTTCTATCACCAAAGGAAAAGAAAAATTAACGTTGACAGGAAACTTGGGAGATGTGATGAAAGAATCGGCAGTTATTGCTCTTGAATTTTTGAAATCGCACAGCCATTGGTTGAATTTAAACCAAGAAGTGTTTGAAAACTCAAACGTACACATACACGTGCCTGAGGGAGCAACACCAAAAGATGGTCCAAGTGCTGGTATTACGATGTTAACGTCTTTGGCATCATCGTTCACACAACGAAAAGTGAAGAAGAACTTGGCAATGACAGGTGAGATAACGTTACGTGGCGAAGTATTGCCAGTTGGCGGCATTAAAGAAAAAATCTTAGCGGCAAAACGTGCCAAAATCAAAGAAATTATTTTGTGCGAAAAAAACCGACAAGATATTGAAGAAATTGAACCTGAATATTTAACCGGTTTGACATTTCACTACGTGACGCGCATGAAAGAAGTATTAGACATCGCCCTCACAAAAGAAAAAGCAAAAGGAGAGTAGTTTTTGACTACACCACAAATACATTTTCGGCAAATTTTTGACTTACAGTTGATGGTTTGCCGTTTATTTCAATTTCTAAAGAACCGTCAAAATCATGGCGGTTTTTTATTTTTATTTGGGTGCTCAAGCCCAAACCTAGTTGCAACGCATATTGCAAAAACGAAGCACTACTGTCTTTAATAGCAACTAATTTACATGTTTTACCAGTTGCAATTTGGGCAAGTGTTTGGCGTTGAACCATTTTGATTTGACCCTTGGCATTGGGGATTGGGTCGCCATGAGGATCTATCTCTGGAAAACCTAAAAAACGCTCCAATTCTTCCACCAATTTTTTGGATTGTATGTGCTCCAATTGCTCGGCAACCTCGTGCACTTCGTCCCAACTAAAATTTAATTTTTCATATAAAAAAGTTTCCCAAAGTCGGTGCTTGCGAATGACCATCACCGCATAATCCCTTCCTTTTTCGGTAAGAGCTATTTTTCCATATTTTTCATAGGCAACCAACTCTTTTTCTTTGAGTTTTTTCAACATATCGTTTACCGTTGCTGGTTTTACCTCCAAAAAAACCGCCAATTCATTGGTGCCAGCATCTTGTTTTCCCACTGTTTCCGTGGTTAAATGAAACAATGCCTTTAAATAATTTTCTTCTGTTTGTGATACCATTCTACAAATATATGAAAGATTTCTATAAATTTATTTGTTAGATAAGCCTAACTATATTAGTTTTGCAAATAAAATACACATGTCAAACTTACGATTATTAATAGTATTCATTCTGTATCAATCGGTTGCATTTAGTCAAACAATAATTAAAGGCATTGTAAAAGATGCACAAACACATTTACCGATTGAGTTTTGTTCCATTATTCAACAAAATACAGCCAACGGAGCACTCACCAATGATAAAGGAGTGTTTACCATTACCGTTGATGTTTTTCCAACGCATCTTCAAATTCATGCCGCAGGATATGTTGCAGATTCACTAAAAATTTCTGATTCAACTATCACTACAACCATTTTATTGCGACCCATCAATGCAACTTTGGAAGGAGTGGTTGTAACAGGTTCCACGAGGGCAACCTCCATCAAAGAAAACCCCATTGCAATTTTGGCGGTTTCAACCAAGCAATTGGATAGAGCAGTAGAAAGCAACATTGTGGATGCATTGGTGAAAATGTACCGGGACTCAATGTTGTGAAAACAGGTCCCAATATTTCAAAACCGTTTATTCACGGCTTGGGCTATAATCGGGTGTTGACCTTGTATGATGGTATCCGCCAGGAAGGGCAACAATACGGAGATGAGCATGGGTTGGAAGTGGACGATTACAACATGAATAAGGCCGAAGTCATTAAAGGCCCAGCAAGTTTATTGTATGGTTCCGATGCAATTGCTGGTGTGGTGAGTTTGTTTCCTGCAATTCCACAACAAAACGATGGGCGATTTGCATGGGAAATTTACGTCAGAGTACCAAACCAACAACGGATTAATAGGCAATGGCTTGCGCTTAAATTATGCAAAAAATGGTTGGCTGTTTGCCTTGCGGGGTTCTTATAAAATGGCAAAAAACTATCAAAACCCAGTGGATGGCAGGGTGTATCTCACCAATTTTAACGTTGGAAATTTTTCTGCATTAGCAGGTCATCAGTCTAAATACGGTTACACCCATTTGAATTTCACGTTGTACGATAATCATCAAGGAATTCCAGATGGTAGCCGCGATTCGCTTACACGTCAATTTACCAAACAAGTTTTTGAAGGCGATCAAGATGACATTACCAACCGTCCAATTTTGACACAGAAGGAATTAAATTCATATAAAACTCCCGATTTGGCACAACATATCCAACATTATCGCGTGTATGCGCATAGTTTCTATCGAGTAGGTAAGGGGAGCATAGACGTATTGTTGGGAGTGCAACAAAACCGACGAAGAGAATACACGCATCCAAGTTTACCGAAACAAGCTGGAATGTACATGCAACTCAACACCATGAATTATGGTTTTCGTTACAATGCACCCGATTTTTCCAATATTTCCATTTCTGTTGGTATTAATGGAATGGTGCAACAAAATAAAAATAAAGACGCTACAGATTTTCCCATTCCCGACTACCACTTATTGGATGGAGGTGCTTATTTGTTTGCCAAATGGAAAAAAAATAAATGGAGCATAAGCGGAGGTTTGCGTTACGATTGGCGTTACATCCGTTGGAATGATTTTTATGTCGGAACCAACCCAACAACCGGTTTTGACCAGCAAGTAGCAGCCAATTCTTCTGCCTATTTGCAATTTCAAGCCTATGAAAAATTGTTTCAAGGAATGAGCGGTAGTGTTGGAGCAACCTATCAACCAACAGAACATGTTAGTCTAAAAGCAAATATTGGCAGGGCTTACCGATCGCCCAATGTTACTGAAATTGGTAGCAATGGCTTAGACCCGGGTGCTCACATTGTATATTTAGGGAATAGAAATTTTAAACCCGAATTTTCGTTGCAAGAAGACCTAGGAATTCAGTTGGATTTTCCTCATTTTTCGGCAAGTGCAGGTTTGTTTAACAACAACATTCAAAACTATATTTACATGTCGTCGGTTGCCGATGAGAATGGGAAGATTGTTGTGGACGCGCAAGGAAACAAAACCTATCAATACCAACAATCCAAAGCACATTTGTTGGGTGCCGATGTTGGGTTGAACATTCATCCTGTTCCGCTTAAAGGGATGCAATGGAATTCTAGTCTAACATTGGTTTATGGATTCAACAAAAATTCACAATTCAAAGGTAAAGGTGTTGATGGAGAATATTTACCCTTGATTCCACCGTTAACCATTCGCTCCAACTTGGCGTATGAATGGACGATTAAGGCAAAAAAACCAATAAAAATTACACCAAGTATAGAAGTAGAATTTAGTGCCAAGCAACACCGTTATCTAAGTTTAAATGGAACAGAAACCTACACACCCGATTACACGTTGTTGCATACGGGCGTAAATGTTGAGTTTTTTTACAACCCAGAACATTCCATTCAATTAATCGTGCAAGCCAATAATGTATTGAACAGAGCCTATCAATCGCATTTAAGTCGCTTAAAATATTTTGAATATTACAGTCAAACGCCCAACAATCGTTCTGGAATTTACAACATGGGACGCAATTTAAGCATCAAACTCATCGTTACATTTTAGCAACACAAGCTTTTTTTGATAGAAAAGTTCGTAAATTTGAAAGAGATTAAAGTTACAACAATGTTAAAACAAACAACTTTACTGTTGATAGTTAGTATTTTTATAGGATGGAATGGGTTTTCGCAACAAGAAAATGCAACCACTAAAAAAGAGAATAAAATGAAAATTGAAGTTTGGAGCGACATCATGTGTCCGTTTTGCTACATCGGCAAACGAAATTATGAAGAAGCATTGGCAAAATTTAAACACGCCGATCGCATTGAATTGGTTTGGAAAAGTTTTCAGTTAGATCCAACAACGCCCACCACAAAAGTTGAACAAAGCACCTATGAATACTTGGCAGCACGCAAAGGTTGGTCGATGAAAGAATGTTTAGACATCCATCAATCGGTGACTAAAACAGCTAAAAAAGCAGGGTTGATTTATGATTTTGACAATGTAAAAGTTGCCAATTCGTTCAATGCACACCGCATCATTCAGTTGGCAAAAACTAAAGGTTTGGGCGATGCGGCGGAAGAACAATTTTTTAAAGCTCACTTTACCGATGGTCGCGATTTAAACGATAAAAACGAGTTGATAACCATTGCTTCTTTCATCGGACTTTCTGAGCAAGAAGTGGATGAAGCGTTGAACAATCAAGCATTTGCTGATGCTGTTCATGCAGATATACAAGAAGCTGCACAATTGGGCATACAAGGTGTTCCGTTTTTTGTGATGAATAGAAAATATGCTGTTTCTGGTGCACAAGCACCAACCGTTTTTTTGCAAACAATAGAAAAAGCATTTGAAGAATGGCAAAAAGAAAACCCTGCTACCCCATTTGAAGTGATTGAGGGAAAAACTTGCAAGCCCACTGGCGAATGTAACTAGTTATGAGCCACCAACATTCCCATCCCGTGCAAGAAAAGTGTTGTTCTGCAACAGCGCATCAACACCACGAACACGAGCATAACCATGAACACGGAGGAAGTGTTTTTTCCTTATTTCAACAACCTCTTATTTCGTTTTGTTTGTTGCTTTTGGGTATTGGAATGGATTATTTTCAACCCGCTTGGTTTACAGATTGGGTGCGTGTGGCGTGGTATTTTTCGGCCTACGTTCCAGTGGGAATGCCCGTTTTGAAAGAAGCGATAGAAAGCATACGAAATAATGATTTTTCTCAGAATTTTTCTTGATGACCATTGCCACTATTGGTGCTTTTGCCATTGGTCAGTATCCAGAAGCAGTTGCTGTGATGTTGTTTTATTCCATTGGCGAAGCATTTCAAACAATGGCTGTTTCAAAAGCAAAAGGAAATATTAAGGCTTTGTTGGACCAACGACCAGATGAGGTGACAATTATCCGCAACGGACAAACGCAAACGGTGCATGCTCAAGAAGTTGAAATTGGTGCAGTTGTTCAATTAAAACCTGGTGAAAAGGTAGCATTGGACGGTATTTTATTGTCAGAAACGGCAGCGTTTAACACCGCAGCATTGACAGGAGAAAGTGTTCCAGATACCAAACAGCAAGGCGAGGAAGTTTTGGCGGGTATGTTGAACCTTCAATCGGCTTGTCAAATTCAAGTTACCAAAGCATACAACGATAGTAAACTGAGTAAAATATTGGAATTGGTGCAAAACGCAAGTGCACAAAAAGCACCAACTGAATTGTTTATCCGAAAATTTGCAAAAATATACACGCCATTGGTGGTGTTGTCGGCTGTTTTAATTTGCTTGTTGCCATTTTTCTTTGTTGACCATTATCGTTTTTCTGAATGGTTGTATCGTTCACTTATTTTTCTAGTTATTTCTTGCCCGTGTGCCTTGGTAATTTCCATTCCATTGGGTTATTTTGGTGGAATTGGGGCGGCAAGTAGATCTGGAATTTTGGTAAAAGGTAGTAATTTCTTAGATTTATTAGCCACTGTGGATACCGTTGTGATGGACAAAACAGGAACACTTACCGAAGGTGTATTCTCGGTGCAAGAGGTAGTTTTTAAAGATAATTTTGATAAAGAAGAAATTTTAAAATTGGTGAATGCGTTGGAACAGTTGAGCAGTCACCCCATTGCAACCGCCATTCACGAATATGTGGGGGCTGTTGATAATTCCATTGTGTTGGAAAACACCGAAGAAATTGCTGGTCACGGCATTAAAACAATGGTGAATGGGAAAGAATTGTTGGTTGGTAATTTTAAATTGCTCCACAAAATGCAAGTTGACGTTGATTTTGATGCTAGCAACTTGGTTTTTACAACCATTGCTGTTGCTTACGATAGAAAATACGTGGGTTACATTACCATTGCCGATAACATTAAGAAAGATGCATTGGCAACCGTTCAAGCTTTACAATCAATGAAGGTCAGTGCGGTTATGTTGAGCGGTGATAAAACTGCTGTTGTACAAAAAGTAGCGTCAACGCTTCAAATTTCTCATGCTTTTGGCGATTTACTCCCTGCCGATAAGGTGGAAAAGGTTAAAAATCTCATTCAACAAGGGAAAAAAGTAGCATTTGTTGGTGACGGACTCAACGATGCGCCTGTAATTGCATTGAGCGATGTTGGCATTGCTATGGGTGGATTGGGAAGCGACGTTTCTATAGAAGCAGCCGATGTTATAATCCAAGACGATCAACCCTCCAAAATACCCGTTGCCATTCAAATTGGAAAAGCAACAAAGCGTATTGTTTGGCAAAACATTGCTTTTGCATTTGGGGTAAAACTCCTTGTGTTGCTGTTAGGTGCTGGCGGCATTGCAACCATGTGGGAAGCTGTTTTTGCTGATGTTGGTGTTGCCTTGCTTGCCATTTTAAATGCTGTTCGTATTCAGCGAATGGCGTTTTAGAAAGAAACATTTATGGTGTAAAAAAAAATGCAACTACTCAAGATGAAAAATAGTTGCATTTATATTTATTTGTTGATAGTGTGCTATTTTAGTGTAACTTTTAGCGTTTTTAGGTTGTTTTCTGATTGAACATTAATAAAATACACCCCAGCAGGATGATTGGATAAATCAAAATTTGCAAAGTTTGTTTCTACTACTGTTGATGAAAGTTGTGTTCCAAGAGCTGAAAAAACAGAAACGATTGCCCCTTTTTGAACATTGTAAACAGAAAATTGTCCGTTGGTTGGATTGGGCGAAACCACTATTTCATCTTTGTTGATACAATTGGCAGAAATAGTACGCAAAATTTCACGTGTTCCATCAAAATCTACCTGTGTTAAACGGTAATAGGTTGTAGTATTAGACTGTTGACGGTGGTTAAAGCTGTATTTTTGTTCGATGGTTGTTGAACCATTTCCATCTATCCTACCCACTTCTTTCCAAGTTGTCCCATCCTCTGAATAATCAACTAAAAAATAATCGTTGTTTTTTCTGATGCTGTTTCCCAATCAAGTACAAATTGGTTACCCTCGCATGTGGCAGAAAAATCTTTTAGAGTTACAGCCAACGGATATGCTCCACAAAATGTATTGGAAACTCCTGTAAAAATAGCAAGGTTAAATTGTCTGTTAGAAGAGGAACTAGTAGCATTACTCCATGAGGAACCTGCACCTACTTTTCCTGGATAAACACCACTTCCCGCAGCATTTGTTCTATCAAACCATGGCTCAGCACTATCCCAACGACCACCTCTATTTTCAAACAACACTTCTAAATTAGAAGTACCATTGTAAATAAAGATGTAGAAAATGGAATGGTTATAGTTGAACCATTAGTGCCAGAGGTAATAAACACTACCGCTATATACCTGAGTGAAACCTACCGTACCAGGATAGCCTGGGCTTGATGCATAATTGGTTACAGCTGTATGCCTAACATAAACACGAATATCATTATAAGTCCCAGCTGCTCCAGAAGTATTATCCAATCTATAAGAGATGGAATTAATTGTTTGTGCACCTCCTATTTGACTGGGCATATACAACCCTGCTGACCAGCTATAACTATCACCCCACCAATCATCTTGAGTTTCAAAGGAAATTCTGGCGTGTTGAGAGGACAATTAACAACTTGGCCATATAACTGATGAGAAAAAGTGAAGAGAATAGAGCAAAAATAGCGCTAAAGTAGTATTTTTTCATAGTGTGTTGATTTTGTGTGTTAGTAATAATAGTTCAAAAATAGGAAAAGTACATTTAAAAAAATGTATTTTTTTAAAAAATCAACAGAAATGATGTAACAAAATGAAAATCAAACAACTAAAACGGTTAATCGCAAATTCTTCCCTTGCTTTTCCGTGATCCAAGTGCTCTAATTCTTCAGATTCTTTTTGCAATTCAACACTTACAGGTTTGTTTCTCAGTTGTTCAAGGTTGGGTTGTCCTGCATCTACCCATGCCGTGTACCAAATTGAACCAGTTGCAATGATGGCAGCCTTCATTCTACGCTCCACCATGCCATTCATACGCTGATGATAAGCTTGTGAAAATTCATACGAATACACTTTTGTAGTCACATTGCCACGTTGTTCGTAGCTGTATTTTTTGTCTTCACCAAATTCAAGTGTCAGCTCTTTTTCAATTCTAAATACAGAATCTACTGAACGATGTGATGCCAATACAACATCCCATGCAAAATCAAGAGGACTTTTAATGTATTTTACTTTTCCAACAAAATAATCGTAATCATCGGCGTTAATTTCAACCAAACGACTTTCCCACAATCCGTGAATTCCCTTTTGATTGGTCATTTGTCCGTTGTAGTTTTCTGTGGTATGCAATGGAACATGAGCATCACTCATGTAGTGTCCTAAATCGGCACTTATTCTCAAAATATTATCCACGTTTCCTTCCTCAAACGCTTTTTGTAAACTGTATTTGTATCGGACAATTACCCAAGGTACTATGCCATACGCTTGCAAGGTGTCTTCCGTAAATTTTGCTACGGCATCATCCCATCGTCGTGGCATCACTTTGGAAGGGTCGTCGCCTGGTTGATAGTAGTGATCTAAATCAATGAAATGACGTTGCGCCTCACCTTCTACTGCATACCTACGGCGGTCAGGATTGGGAGCGTTTTCGGTTACGTATTCAATGTGGTCTTTGTAAAACCCAAACATAGGTGGAGGCAACGTAAAAACTGCCATTCTATTGATGCGTTTATGCCCATAAAAACCCCACCTTTTTGCACGCAAAGTTGGCTCCTCCACTAAGGAAAGAGAGAGTAGAAGTAGTGGTAATACAACTACTAAAAACTTTTTATAGTTGAACCAATTTACCATCTTTGAGTATCGGAATCACGTTTGTTTGATTGGGTGTTAAACAATATTTTACATCTTCATTCAAGTTGAGGTTTTTAAGCCTTCTTCTGTGAGAACTAGATTTTAAATAACCAAAATAATTGTTTTTTGCCGAAATGTATAAATATTTAGCTGCCACCGAAGAGTCTTCATCCGAAGTGAAGTTTCCTGTTGCCAACAAATATTCTGAAATTGCCCCGGCACAAATGGTATCTTCTAAATTGAATTTATCTTGCCAACCCGAGCACAAACAAAGAATGTTTTTATCCTGTGTTGCTAAAAACTGACACAAAGCATCTAAATTTAAAAAAGAACCAACCAATACCATCTCGGCATCTTTGGCAATGTTTAAGGCTTTAGTTCCATTGGTGGTTGAAAGCACAACTTCTTGTCCTTTAAAATCTTCACGCATGTAGGAATAAGGCGAGTTACCAAAGTCAAAACCTTCCACAATTTGCCCCTTGCGTTCTGCACCAACCAAATAACCTTTTTCTTTGTATGCTAAGGCTTCTTCTATGGTTGGAACGGGAATGATGGACTTTACACCGTTGTCAAAAGCAGCGCAAATTGCCGATGTAGCACGCAAAACGTCAATTACAACAACAATTTCATAACCTGGTTGAAAATAATCGTATTCTCCTGGTGTAAAACAAACTTCTACATGTTTGCGGTTGTCACTCATAGTGTGTTTTTTCTTTGTTTTTAATCAATTTATTGAACGAAAGTACAATTTTTGCGAAAAAAGAGAGGTATTTTTTAAAATATTCTACCTGTTTTCTACTCGCAACTGTCTATTCTCTATCTTTTAAAAAAGGTAATTTTTCTCGATTATCTAAAAGTTCTTTTTTAGATAATTCACATGTCAACACTTGTTCTTGGTGTGCACTGTAACACAATTGTTGACCCAGTAAATCATACACAACACTATCGCCCGAATAGGTTAAACCGTTGGCATCTGTACCAACACGGTTAACACCTGCAACAAAACATTGATTTTCAATAGCTCTTGCTGGCAACAAGGTGTTCCAATGCACATTTCTTCGCTTGGGCCAATTGGCAACATAAAGCAAAAGGTCGTATTCTGGCTGCCCATCTGTGATTTTGTTCAATGCTATTTCTGGAAAACGCAAGTCGTAGCAAATTTGCAAACGAATGTTCCATCCTTTATAGTTGACAATTACGGGTGTATTTCCTGCTGTATAAATTTTATCTTCTCCTGCCAATCCAAAGGTTTTGCGTTTATCGTAATGTGCCACCACTTCGCCTTGGGCAACAAAAACACCACGGTTGTAAAAATGTCCGTTTTCTTTGATAATCAATGAAGTGTAAATGGCGGTGTTTTTAGCTAAGGAGACTTGTTTTAACCATTCTATAGCCGTTGAACTTTCCATTTCTTCGGCCAAATTGGCTGCATTCATTGAAAAACCAGTCGAAAACATTTCGGGCAACACCACTAAATCGGCGGAGGGAATGCTTCCCAATAAACGATTGTAATTCTGATAATTAGCCGCTTTATCTTCCCAAATTTGATTGGCTTGCACCAAACTAATGATCAATTTTTCCATGGTAGATTATATTTTATTCAACATTTCTGCCGCTTGAATCAACGTTTCTTCTGTTTTTGCATAACACAAACGGATGTGTTTTAAATCGCGACCATCACTGTTGAATACCGAAACGGGAATAGTGGCAATTTTGTGCTCCATCAAAATACGTTTGGTAAATGCCACATCGTCTTCTTGACTAATGTTGGCGTAGCTTGCCAATTGAAAATACGTTCCTTCGGAAGGCAATAATTCAAATCGGCTATTTTTTATCAAAGATTGAAAGAAATCGCGTTTTTGTTGGTAAAATGCACCCAATTGCGTCACGTCAACTTCTTTTAAATAGGCCGCTAATGTTGCTTGTGCGGTACTGTTGACACAAAATACTAGAAATTGATGTACTTTTTTGATTTCGTCCATCAACGGTTGTGGTGCCACGATGTAGCCAATTTTCCAACCAGTAATGTGAAAGGTTTTTCCAAACGAACTAACCGACAAAGCTCGTTGGTGCAATTGAGGGCGTTCATTGATTGATAGGTGTTTTTTTTCAAAAGTTATGTATTCATACACTTCGTCAGAAAGCACGAGTAAGCGCGGGTGTTTTTCAATCAATGCTTCTAAAATTTCATAATCTTTTTCGCTCCAAACACGCCCAGATGGATTGTGCGGATTGTTGATGACTAAAAATTTGGTTGCTGGAGTTATTGCCTGTTCAATTTTATTCCAATCTGGCAAATAGTCGTTGTCCAACGCCACATGAATTGGTTTTCCGCCTGCCATTAAAATTGCTGGTTCATACGAATCGTAGCAAGGATCTAAAACAATTACTTCTTCGCCTTTTTCTACTAAGGCCTGGAAAATGGTATAAATAGCTTGCGTGGCACCAGCTGTAACCAATAATTGCGCAGCAGCATCAACCATTCTGCCATAGGATTTGAATATCAACCGTTGAATTTCTTCTAACAATTGTGGGTGACCAGCCATGGGGCAATATTGATTGCTTTGTGCTTCTTTAACAATGCGACTATGAATTTCGGTCAGTTGTGAATCTATTGGAAAATTAGGAAATCCTTGCGATAAATTGATGGCTTGGTGCTCGGTTGCCATTTTAGACATAACACTAAAAATGCTGGTTCCAACGTGGGGTAATTTTGACATGCGTTCTAATTATGTTGAACGAATATAATAAAATTAACGCAATTCAATGTAGGCGATTAACCTTTGGTTTTTTCCAACCATTGCAAAACAGTGGTGTAAACTTCTTGTTTATTAGCTTCGTTGAGAATTTCATGGCGTTTTTTAGGATACAATTGCATTGTAACATTATCAAATCCATCGGTTTTTAAATTGGCTACCGTTTGACGTACACCTTTGCCAAAATTACCAATTGGATCGTCTTCTCCACTAATAAACAACAAGGGAAGATTTTTGCGAATAGCGCTTGCCCAACTTCTTTTTGTGGCATCTCTGTTTAAGGCAATCAACGTGTCAAATCCATTGTTGGTAAAAGGAATGCCGCACAATTCATCTGCTAAAAATGCTTTGCGATTTTCTGTGTCAACGCTGAGCCAATTGGTGTTGTTTTGATTACCTTCTGCTTTAAAACGAGCGTTGTTCATGTTGCCAAATACTTTTTCAATAAAGGTGCTTTTGCTTTTTGGCGCAACAAAATTAAGCGTAGCAGTTAGAGCTTTTGCTAGTTGAATGCCCGGAATTTTTCCGCCTGTACCACAAATAATGGCTCCCTCAAATTGATCATGTGCGATTTGCAATAAACAGCGCGTGATGAAGGAACCCATGGAATGACCAAAAATAAAGTGCGGAACAGTAGGAAACTGCTTTCCTAAAAAATTAGCTATGTTTTGAGCATCTGCCACCACTTGCTTGCGACCATTTTTACCAAAGTAGCCAAAATCAGCTGAACCTTGTGCTGTTTTTCCATGTCCCAAATGGTCGTAGGCCAGGACTGCAATTCCATTGTGTGCTAAAAAACGTGCAAAATCGGTATAACGTCCACAATGTTCTTGCATGCCGTGAACAATTAACAACGTTGCTTTAATGCTGTTTTTATCCGAAGGAACAAATTGCGAATAAAACAAACGGTGTTGCTCATTACTGTCGCAGTTGTTACTCAAAAAATAATCAGAATGTTCTTCAATCATAATGGATACTTGACAATTAAGTTATCAATTACAGTAAATAAATGCCCGTTGTAATAACGCACCATTTTACTTCCCTCCAACGGTTGTTCTTTAAACAATGCTCCGTTTGATTTGTATAAATGCACTTTGTTTTCCAATCCGTCCACAACTGCAATAAACGTTGCGCCATTTGTTGTGTTAAAAATTTGCACATCGGCTACATCCGAAAAGGATAATGGAATAGCACCCCATTGCACTCCGTTTGAGTTAAACAGTTTAATGGTTTGCCCGTCTTTTACGACAATCCCCAACTCAGGTTGCAAAGTTGGCAACAAGGTTCCATTGCTAAATTGTTCAAAATAAGAAACGCCTCCTTTTTGGTTATAGGCCACCAATTGGTTTTTGAGAATACCAAACAATTTAATTTCATTCGGCAATTTCAACAACAATTTTGCTTCATTTGTCGCAAAAACACGATAAGATTTGCGAATATCGGCTTGAATCATTTCAAACTGCACACCATCTGTTACACCAATAAATGGTTTGTTTGCACTTACCCAAACAATAGGAGGGGCGGTGATTTCATTTAGTTTTGTGCGAATAATTGCCAACTCGCGCCCTTGATTGTCAAACTGACCAATTTTTCCACCTGTTAATGGTGCAATGAACACGCCGTTTCCTTTCCAGCGGTACAAAACAGGTTGCTGAATCAACGTTTGATCGTCTAAATTGATAGGAAATCCATTGGGTTGCGCACCATTGATATCAAACACGTAAATCTTTTTATTAGTAGCCACCAACAATTGATTTTTCTGGTTGGCATACAAGTCGATGAGGGTTCCATTGCCCACCAATTCTCCATCAACCGTTTGTTCCCAAATTTTCTTCCCATTGTCAAAGAAAATCACCTTGTTTTCTTTTGTTGTTACAAAAAACGCATTTTCATGAATGAATTGGATATCCGAAGCAACACCGCCTACTACAAAAGAGTTTGAAGAATCGGTGGTTTCTTTTTCGGTTGCGTTGAGTGTAACTTCGCCCCTAACAACAGTTGTTAGCAATACATTTTTATAGACAGAAGTTGCAAATTTTGTGGTTGTATCTACTTTTCGGTAATTGACTTTTTGTGGCAATTGATTATACACATCGCTCAACTTTTGTGGGTTTTGCGAAATTGTTTTTCCCAATTTGTAATCGCCAATAATTGTTTCGCAAATAGCTCTATTGTTTGCTAAAACAACGTAATCATCAAATCGATATACATACAAGCCTTTTGCATTCAACACGTTGGGCAATTGTGCATTTGCAAAATAATCGTTATCGGCCACTTTAGATTCTTTTTTGTAGAAATCATACAGCACTTGAATAGGATCTTGACCGTCAATATAGTCGGTAATAACAGCTTCATTCCCATTGACTTTAACTTTTACCAACCCATATCTCAACCAATTGTTGATAGGGTTTTTCATTATTTCTGGAAATTTATGGCGCAAATAATCGGTTTCGTAAAATTCATAAATTGTACTGGATGTAGGAACCACATTTGCAAACACCACTTGGTCGTTTACCTTTGTTGCATTGATCGTTTTCTTTGCCTGAAATTTGTATTCAACAATTCCACCATTTTTCAAATAAATATCGGTAACTGCATATTGATTTCCTGACAAATTAATAAACGAACCAGCAGCATTTTTATCGTATTGCACCGCACTCCAATCGCTTGCATTGTGTTCATAATCTTCAGTGGCGAGGTAAATAAAATTATTTTGAAAACTTCCTTTCAATCCGAGAATTTCTAATTTTTTTTGATTGATTTTTAACGATGATGCGTTATTGAATAGGGTAGAAACAGACGTTGGAGTTATTTCTTTTTTTGTTTGAATCAACAGTTGATTTCTATTTTGAGAAATAGCAACGGAAGCAATTTTGTCAGTTGCCAAAGTTTGAAGAACAGCACCAACTTTGTTAGAGGCATTTAGTTTAAAATCAGCAATTAAACTTTCAAGTTGATCGGGTTGATGCACAATCAAAACAGCACCATCTTCATCGTTAAAAAGGTATTCAACGGTGTATTGTATATCGTTGTTAACACGGTCATACGTTGCATAACCCAACCACAA